>CAZDOT010000013.1:0-62293 GCA_964507125.1 uncultured Chitinophagales bacterium
GATCGTCTACACTATTTATATTAATATATACTATCGCGGTATCGCAATCGCCATCAGAATCGCAAATTTGATAAATTAATTGGTCGGGGCCATTATAATTTGGATTTGGTGTATATGTAATCTGATCATCTGTTGGATCAAGAGGTGTGCCACCATTATTTACAACTGCTGTTCCATTAGTAGGATTTACAGTAATAGTAATTGCACCTGAATTAGGTCCATTTCCTCCAAATGTATCGTTAGTTAATATTGGAATCGTAACCGGAGTATCTTCATTTGTTGATGTAATATCTCGTACAGCTTCCGGATAACAGTCAACCACAGTAAGCGTAATACATGCTGTATCTTTGCATCCATTTGCAGTTTGCACGACAACGGCATACGAAGTTGTTGTAGAAGGTGATACAGAATAAGTTGGATTTGTACTTAAACTTGTACCTGTTGGATTACATCCACTTGCTACATCATCTAAATACCAATTAACACCAGTAATATCTGTATTAGGAGTAAAGCCAAGCATTGAGCTCTGCGTTCTACAAACACTATTATTAGATAAAGTAGCTGTAATTTCCGGTTTAGTATTTACCGTAACGGTTACACAAGCTGTATCTTTACATCCATTTGCAGTTTGCACAACAACGCTGTAAGTTGTAGTATTGGTAGGGCTAACTATTAAAGTAGCATTTGTACTTAATTTAGTACCGGTTGCCTGACAATTATTATACCAACCAACTACAGTAACAGCGATATCACTTGTATAACTTAAAGTTGTACTATTTCCTTGACATATAGTAGCCGGATTAGCGGTAGCTGTAGCATTCGGTTTTGGATATGTATAAGAAATGGTAAATGTTTTTACTACCGAACAACCACCTGCATCTGTAACGGTAACGGTATAAACACCTTCACCAATTCCAGTTCTATTTTGAGTTGTTACTCCATCATTCCATAAATAGCTATATGCCGGCGTACCATCTTTAGGTGTGATGGTAATGCTACCGTCTTTTGCACCTTGACATGAAACGTTTGTACTTGTTCCTGTTACACTAAGTGTATTAATCGTTACAATTAAACCTTGTTCAATAACACAAGCATCGCCACCAATAATTCTTCTTATATATACTTTCTGAGTAACCGGACCAATTGCTGAACCTAATAAATCTTGAGAAGTGGCTCCAGTAATATTATTCCAAGTAGAATTATCTGTACTAATTTGCCATTGGAATGAATTAGAACCTGAAAGTGCCGGATGACTTGAAGTTGAGCCATTTCTAACAATAGTAGGCAATAAATAAGTTGGCAACGATCCATTAATATCGGCTGGTGTACTACCAGGACAAATTGTTTGGTTTGGACCAATAGTGTTATTAATAAAATCAGGTGGATTTGCCCAAACAACCAATCCAGGTTCGTATGTATCCACCTTGGTTCTCGTTGTTGTTATTGCTCCTTGAGTTAATGGTATATTATTAGACGTAGAAGTTACGATTGTATAAATTCGACAGTTCGAAAATTTGATACCTCTTTCACCCACCGGGTCATAATCATCTCTAGTTCCACCGTAGAAAGTACTATAAATTAATGTTTTTAAGTCCGTACGTAGTTTAGAAAATGTTTTATCGGTACCTCGGTCTTGGCCACCCATATGGGTTGATTGTAGTGCATCTGATGTAATAGGGAAATTAGTACTTCTTGAATACCCAAAAATATAAACATCATTATTTTCATCAAGATTTAAACCCATCATATTATCTTCTAAAGCACTACCACCTAAATATGTACCCGCTTTAAAAGTTTGATTTATATCCATTTTACCAATGAAGAAATCTCCATTTCCATTTGCAGATACATCATACGAACCCGCTGTAATATTTGAAGCATTTAAACCGGTTGTTAAACCACCAAAATAAAGTGTATCTTGATTTTTATCTAATTCCATACATAAAACAGAAGCCGTATTACCAGATGAAGAACTATAATAGGAGCTCCATTGTGTTACACCTGCACTATTTAATTTTTGCAAAATACCAGCTTGATTACCACCTCTTGTAGACTGGCGAGGACTCAACGTTGGAAAATTCGTTGATGAAGTAGTTCCTCCAATATATATATCTCCGGTCGTTTTCTTTACATTCATTATATTAATCTGATCACTACCAGAACCACCGTAGTTACGCATCCAGGATAATGTAGACAAATTTGAGTTAATCTTAAAAATTAACACATCTGTACTTCCATTATTCGTATTAGAGGCTGAACCACCGTAAAGTGTATTTAAGTTGGTACTATTAGTATAACCCCCAATTATCACATTACCGGAAGGATCAAATCGTAAGTCAAATGATTGTTCATCTCCATTTCCACCAATTACCGCACTTTTTATGGAATTACCGGCTTTATTAATTTTTGTAATAAATATATTATTAGAATTCTGACTTCTTGCATCTAGGCTTGAACCAGAAAAGTCCGGACCTCCAAGTAATGGATAGTTTGAACTACTAGTATATCCGGTTAAATAGATATTTCCATCGGGACCTTGCTCTAGTGCATATGGATTATCATCACCGCTACCGCCTAAATACGTTTGCCACACACGCGTTCCACTTCCGCCAACAGTAGCTGGTTCTGTGTATTTTCCTAACACGATATCTAAACTACCGGCACTATTAGCTTGATATGGTCCTACTGTAATCAACCCTGAATTGATGATACGAGCTAATATATATATTGCTCCATCTGTTTGGTCAACCCAAATACCGTGTCCATGGTCATCACCATCTGAGTTATTCGTAATCCATGTTGCCCAACGTAATGCGATTGGGTCAATTATTAAGGGTGCCGATGCATCAAACTGTCCTAAATTAAAACTCAATACATTCTCATTCGTTAAAACATAACTTGCTTCAATTTCTGTTTTAACACCATTGATTGTTTGATATACATAAGGTGCAGGAATTGTCATTTCACCAACACTAGTATTAAATTTCAAAACACCATTAGCTCCAAGTTCCAATTTTGCAACACCATCAAATTGGATAGCAATTTTATGTTGATCAAAACCCGGTTTACAAATGATGTCATATTCTAATGTTCCAGTTTCTGACGGATAATAACGTACATCTACGTTATCATATACATTTTTATACCAGATTTCTTGATAGTTGGAATTACCACTTACAGATTTTTGTATATTATTACTTTGATAGTAATTAAATTGCTCCGGATGAACACCACTTGTAAAGATTCTCATTTTTGGAGATGCATTTAAGAAATTCATCAACCAACCATGACTCTTTACTCCTGTATTTTTATTTTTAGATTTATCATAAGGAATACCTTTATGAATAGACTCTTCTTCTTCATCGCCATAATGTGTCATCTCATCTACAGTCGCCGGATCAAATGAACCCACCAACATACCTTCTTTTGTAGCTATAGCCTGACCATATTTAAAATCGGCTTTATAGAGTACATTTTCCGGCCATTGACCTTGATTTTGCGTGAAATAGATTTGATTATCAAAACGATGCAACATATCTATCACCGACTTATCTAAGTCTTCTTCTTTTACCTGTTTTAAGGTCTGTGCTTGTAGTGTAATTGTTGATTGCATCAACATTAATACGACTACAATTGACGGCAGAAGTAATCTTTTCATAAAATAACGTATTGCTTGAAGTGAATAGGCATTCATAATATATTTTTTCATAGTTAGTTTCTTTTAATCCAACTTTTATTTAGACTTTAGTCGTGGTTTTTGTATGACCTTCTTTTCTTGTTAATCGTTGCAAGCCATATGTTATCAAAACATGTATTGCATAAAGAATATATCTAAACAAAACTCATATATCAAATATTTTAAACAAACCTTTCTACACCTATCCATTTAGATAGACATAAACTCTTAACTTCAAAATCCTGTTGAATTTTTTGGTTGTTTAACAATTCAAAATCAGCTGGGGGATGCTTTTGATTGTATTATTTTTGTTTAATAAAGTGTGTTACCTTTTAATGCTTACATCTCTGCAAACATCAAAACTGGTTATTAGTAATTAATTTTTAATTTAAATCTTTCATTCTCTCTATTATCTATTTTTAGATTGAATGTAGAACTTTCGGGTTATGTGTTCAAGATTTCAGGCGAGCACCATTTGTTACATATTGATAACACAAATTAACAATATTTAGCATCAAACGGGAAGACAAAACTAAATAAACTAAATAAAGAAATCAACGATTTTTGAAAAATAATATGACAATTATCAAAAAATATTGTGTTTTTAACATATTTTTAACAAAAACAGATTGATTCAGGTCATATTTTTCACACTTGACTTATGTCAACGTATTAAAAAAAAGCAAAATCTACCAGGAGATTTTGCTTTTTAAATATTGTTAATGGATACTATTTCTACTAAAAATCAAAATTCCTTTTAATATAAAGGGAATTGTTGCATAAATTTATTAATTTCTACTTTCATAGAGCTTAATAAATCTAAATTTTGGTGGTTTTTCAAGATTTCGTCTATCCAATCTACCACTTGTAAACAATCTTGTTCATTTAAACCACGCGTAGTTATCGCTGGTGTACCAATGCGTAAACCGGAAGTAACCAATGGTGATTTATCATCAAATGGCACCATGTTTTTATTTACCGTTATATCGGTTAAGCCCAATGTCTTCTCAGCATCACGACCCGAAATATTCTTATTTCTCAAATCTATCAACATCAAATGATTTTCTGTACCGCCGGAAACTAAATTATATCCGCGATTGATAAATTCATTTGCCATAACGCGTGCATTCAACATCAATTGATCGATATATTTATCATAATCGTCTGTCAATGCTTCTCCAAAAGCAATTGCTTTGGCGGCAATCACATGCTCCAACGGCCCACCTTGCATACCCGGAAACACCGCTGAATTTAAGATAGTAGACATCATTTTGGTTTCACCTTTCAATGTTTTCTCACCAAACGGATTTTCAAAATCTTTGCCTAACATAATAATTCCACCTCGCGGGCCTCTCAATGTTTTGTGTGTAGTAGAGGTAACGATATGGCAATGCGGCATCGGATTATTTAATTTCTTTTTTGCTATTAATCCGGCTGGATGAGCAATATCGGCTAACAACAAAGCACCAACTTTGTCTGCAATGGTTCTAAAACGCTGATAATCCCAATCTCTCGCATACGCTGAGGCACCACATACAATCAATTTTGGCTTTTCTTGCAATGCCAACGCTTCTACCTTATCCATATCAATAGTGCCAGTTTCTTGTTCAACGCCATAAAAAACAGGACGAAAATGTTTACCGGAGAAATTGACCGGAGAGCCATGCGATAAGTGGCCACCATGAGATAAATTAAAACCTAAAATAGTATCGCCAGGTTGTAAACATGCTAAAAACACGGCGGCATTGGCTTGTGCACCGGAATGTGGTTGCACGTTGGCATATTCAGCACCAAATAATGCACACAATCTGTCAATAGCTAATTGCTCAATTTGGTCGACAATTTCACAACCACCATAATATCGTTTTCCGGGATAACCTTCTGCATATTTATTAGTTAAGCAGGTGCCCATTGCTTCGATTACTTGTTTTGAAGCAAAATTTTCTGATGCAATTAGTTCAATGCCAACTGTTTGTCGGTGTAATTCATCATTAATTAAGGAGAATATTTTTTTATCGCGTTCCATGATGTGAAAATAGTTATTCGCAACGAGTTATAAGCAGAAAACCGTGCGTATTTTTTGTTAACTTTTTAAAAATATTATATAGCCATAAAAGAAATTAATAATAAGATTATTAAGTATTAAGCAATAACTTTTACCTTTAAGCAATGATTGCTATTATTCCTGTTGCCGGTGCCGGCACTCAATTGCGACCTCATACATATACACAACCTAAATCACTTATTCCGGTTGCAGGCAAACCTATTTTGGGTTTCATTATCGATCAATTATTAGAAAACAATATTCAAGAGTTTGTTTTTGTAATTGGCTACTTGGGCGAAAAAATAAAAGAATTTGTAGATGATAATTATCCTACCATTCGAAAAAAATATGTTGTTCAAGAAACACGTGAAGGATTGGGACACGCCATTTGGCTGACTAAAAGTGTTATTCCTAAAAACAAAGAAGTATTAATTGTGTTGGGCGATACAATTATTGATGTAAATTGGAAAAAATTTATTACATTAAAAACAACGGCACTTGGTATTAAACAAGTAAATGACCCACGAAAATTTGGCGTGGTAGAAATCGATACTACCGGAACTATCGTGCGTGTAGTGGAAAAGCCAACCATTCCAAAATCAAACAAGGCATTAGTTGGTTTATATAAGATAAAAGAATTCGACATCTTAATAAAATCATTAGACCATATCATCAAAAATAATATTCGCAATAAAAACGAATTTTATTTAACCGATGGCTTACAAGAAATGCTGAACAGAGGGGTAGAAATGTCCGCATTTAAAGTAGATAACTGGTTTGATTGCGGACAAAAAGAAGTGTTGCTAAAAACCAATGCATTATTGCTAAGCAAGAAAAAAAAAGTTGCTATTTCCAAAAAGAAATTGCAAAATTGTATCATCATTGAACCGATTCATATTGGAAAAAATGCAGTTATTAAAAACTCTATCATCGGTCCGAATGTTACTATTGGTGATGATGCTTCTATCTATGATTCCATTATCAGAGATTCCATTATTGGCGATTATACCAAATTAAATGATGTAGTGTTGTTTAATTCCTTAATTGGTAGTGATTCCGTAATTTGGGGAAGCTCGCAGAGTTTAAACATTGGTGATAATACCGAATTGGATTTGAGATGAGACAAGGGACGATGGACGATGGACAATTACCATTGACCAATGACCATTGACTATTGACCATTGACTAAAATAACAAATGTGTTTGCAGTAATTGATTTAGAAACCACGGGCGGCAATCCTAACTCGGAACGTATCATCGAGATTGGTATCGTTTTGCACGATGGCAAACACAAAATTGGTGAATACACCACGCTCATTAATCCGGAAAAAGAAATCAGCGCATTCATCTCTACTTTTACAGGCATCACTAACGCAATGGTGAAAAATGCACCCCATTTTGTGGACGTGGCAGACACAATTTTGGAATTACTGGAAGGAAAAGTTATAGTAGCACATAATGCTCGCTTTGATTATAATTTTATTAAAAGCGAATTCCGACGCATCAATATTCCTTTTACCAAAAAAAATATTTGCACCGTACAATTAAGTCGTAAAATATTTCCGCAATTCAAATCACATAGCTTAGGGAATATTTGCAGAGATTTAGGCATCTCTATTGACAACAGACACCGTGCCTTTGGTGATGCCGCAGCGACCGCCTTGTTATTAGAGCAACTCATCGAACATGACTCAAAAAATATTATTCGAGATATTTTAGATGATGATATCTCCAAAATATATTTACCCAAACTGATTAATCCCAAAGCCATAGATATTTTACCGGAAGAAGTAGGTGTTTTTTATTTACATGATAAAGAAGGAAAAGTAATCTATCTCGATAAATCCAAGAATATACGAGAATATATTTTTACCTTCTTTTCTAAAAAACCATCCGAGAAAATTAAACAATATTTACACGAAGAAACTGCTGATATTTCATTTGAGCTTACCGGAAATGAGCTCATTGCATCTTTAGTAGAATATACAGAAATTAAAAGAAACACACCTAAATACAATCGTCCTATTGCCAATGCTTTTTATAAATATGGTTTATTCTCAGAAATAGACCAACAGGGTTTTCAAAAATTGATGGTGCGATTAATTGATGAAGAAGAAAATCCATTGCTTAAATTTTCATCAAAATTTAAGGCAGAAAAAATGATGCATTCTATTCTTACCAACTCAAGATTAGAACCTACATTCAAAAAAATTGACACCGCCATCCAATACAACAAACGCATGCAAGAAGCCATCTCTAAATACTTATATCCTCATAGCAATTTCTTTATTATAGATATGGGAAGAGGTGGCTCGGAGCGTTCTGCCATTCAAATTGAAAATGGCGAATTTATTGGATATGGATTCTTTGAACCTGCTTACATCAATCATCCATTTGAATTAAAAAATACCATCCAACTCACTTCTGAAAAAGTGGACAACAAACGTATTATTCAAAATTACATTCGCAAAAACTCAAAATACATAGATCTAATAGCCTACTAACGTTTGTTTCTGTAAATGATTTTATCTAATTGTCGCATAGTAAAAATGGCAATAATAATTCTGATTTCTAAAAGTATCAAAACGGTTAATGAAGCAATTCCGGCAAACGTTACCAAGTGCTTTATATACACTAAATCTTCTAATTCCGTTCCGGATTTAATATGTTGATATATGTTGGCTGGTAAAGTAAAATTATATTCATCAAATGCACGGCCATATTCATAATAAGCATCTAATAAAAAGAAGAAGAATGGAATATTCAATAAAAATACAAACAACTTCATCCATACATTTTCTAATAAAATGGAACGACGCAGAAACGCAATAAAATGAAAGTACATAACAATAAAAATAATGGATGCAATTAAGTACCATTTAAATTGCGAACTGATAACTGTAATAACCGGAAACACCAAAGCAAACGCTGCAACCACAGCAAACAGTAACCATAAAAACTCATACAGCAATCCTAACCAAATTTTATTTTTCATACAGCAAAGGTACAAATAGAACAATGATATTTTGTTAGTAAAATGTTATATGAAAGATGCAAGAAAAGCACCAATTCTCGAAAAAATAAACGCAACATATCACTAATCGGCAATAACTTCTTACTTTTACTGCAATGAAATTGAACTCCGATAAAAAACAAATCGCTGTACTCATCGATCCGGATAAAATGGATGGTAAGAAATTGCACGCGGTGGTGCAAGCTGCCAACAAAGCCAACATTGATTTTTTTTTGGTAGGCGGTAGTCTTTTGCTAAAAAATAATTTGGAGCAAACAATTACCACGATCCAATCGTTATCCAAGAAAAAGGTGTTTTTATTTCCAGGAAATCCAACACAAATTTCCAACAAAGCGGATGGTATTTTATTGTTGAGCTTAATTTCCGGCCGCAATGCCGATTTATTAATTGGCAATCACGTACAAGCTGCACCATTGCTCAAACAAAGTAAATTGCAAATCATTTCTACCGGATATATTTTAATTGAAAGTGGTGCAGCTACTACTGTATCTTATATTTCCAACACCACACCAATTCCTGCCAACAAGCCCGAAATTACGGCATGTACCGCACTTGCCGGTGAACAATTAGGGTTACAATGTATTTATTTAGAAGCTGGGAGCGGTGCCGTACAAGCCGTTAGCAAAGAAACAATACAAGCCGTACGAAAAATGATAAAAAGTAAGATCATTGTTGGCGGTGGCATACGCAGTGTGGCACAAGTAGAAACTGCCTTTAAAGCCGGTGCAGACATCGTAGTGGTTGGCACTGCCATCGAGCATAAAGTGGAATTCTTAAATGAGCTGAAAGCCATCAAAAAATAATCTTTTGTTTTATTCACTTGTCCATTATCAATGACAACTATAAAAGGCAGAATCATACAAACAACAGGCTCTTGGTATCAAGTATTGGTAGATGGAAAAATTATTACAGCTCGCTTAAAAGGTAAATTTAAGCTCGACCAATTTGACACTACCAATCCAATTGCGGTAGGAGATTACGTTTCGTTAGAAACCACCGAAAGACATGAGTATGTTATCAACGAAATACACGAACGCAACAATTATATCATTCGGCAATCGCCACGCAATAAACATCAACGACACATCATTGCTTCTAATATTGATTTAGCATTATTGATAGTTACCATCTCGCAACCGCGTACTTCATTAGGTTTTATTGATAGATTCATCGCTGCCGCAGAATCATTTCATATTCCGGTAAAAATCGTGCTTAATAAAATCGATATCCTAAAAGAAAAAGAACACGAGCAAGTTGAATACTTACAGCTTGTGTACAATACATTAGGCTACGACGTGATTTGTAGCTCAACTATTACAAAAGAAGGAATAGATACCATCCAACATACGTTAACCAATAAAACCACTTTAGTTGCCGGTCATTCCGGTGTTGGAAAATCTACTTTACTAAATGTGATTAACCCAACATTGAATTTAAAAACAAATAAAATATCCGAAAAATGGAGCAAAGGAATGCACACCACTACATTTGCAACTATGTTCCAATTAATGGAAAACACTTTTATTATTGACACACCGGGCATTAAAGAGTTTATGATGCTACACGTAGAACCCGAAGAAGTATCCGGCTATTTTAAAGAGATTCGACAATTTGCGAGAGACTGTCAGTTTAATAATTGCCTACATCAGAATGAACCCAACTGCGCCGTAAAAACAGCCGTAGAAGCATTAAAAATTGCAGCCACACGTTACGAAAACTATCTCAATATCATCGAGAATATCAAGGATATTAATTATTGGGAACGAAAATAGTTTTTTTTGTAAAAACCACTTGTTATAGACTAGTTAATTATTTTATTTTTTTTACTACGACATATTTTGGCGTAGTGGTATTTGATTATTGCAATATAAAAAATACTGCATCATGCTTACTTATTCTATCAATCCGGAATTATTAAAAACAGATGAACAATTGCATATTGGCACACAATATCATGAGCAAGCATTTAAACTATTTGTAATGATTGACACGCACACAGAAAATAATACGTCAATTTTTAAAACAATGGATATACATGCATCTATATTTCAAGCGTTTCAACTTCAACATCAAGAAACAACAATGGCTATGCTAGAAAATACCATTTTTACATTTAAAGACATTCAAAACAAAGACAATTTAAGGAAACTTCGAAATAGAAAATATTACATTGAAGTATTAGAACCACATTGTTGTTTACATTTTCAATTTGATGAAATTATTGAACACGGATGCATTCAATATCCTAACATGATTAATAAAAAGACAACCTTCAAAAACCTACAATCCAAAACCTTACTCATCCATTCGCAGATACAACATTTGCACACACAACATGTTTGTCAGTATTTACAAATCAGGCAAAGTGCATCACAAAACGAGCTAAGTTTTGTTCAGAAAAATGTACTATATTTAATAAAAACAATGGATTTACAATGACCTTCACCTCAATAGATTTTGAAACGGCAACTCACGAAGCACATTCGGCTTGTGCGGTAGGAATTGTTACGGTAGAACACGGAATCATTGTTGATGAATACCACACATTCATTCAGCCACCCAATAATTTTTATTCTTACCATAATATTCGTGTGCACGGCATCACATCCAAACACACTGAAAATACGGCCACTTTCAATGATTTATATCCGGAAATTTACAAACGATTAGTACATAAACACATCGTGGCACACAATGAGAATTTTGACCGTAGTGTATTGCGGAAATGCATCAGCCATTATGGATTATCTTCTAAAGGGTTATCCTTACACAAGCCATGGCAATGCACCGTAAAACTCTATCGCAGTCTTGGCTATCGCCATAACAAACTCAGCGATTGCTGTTCTAGATTAGGCATTCCACTCCAACACCACGAAGCACTTTCCGATGCACGTGCTTGTGCATTATTATATTTGAATTTCTTACAAAATCATTCCGAAGAATCAACCTTCGCGATGTAAAAAATCGGCAAGTTGATTTTCAAATTCAGCAACTTCTTAAGTCGCAACTTAAATTACTTCATTCCATAATGCTTCGTTAAAAAACAAGCATTGCTCAATATTCTGCAATTTATTTGTAGCAATAAATAAATATCGTTTAAAGGCGGCCTCTGTAAAATTCATCAATTGGTTTGGCAGTACCATTTGTGTATTGTTCGATTCTTTTACTACAACATACATCGATTTCTTTGGGCTTTTCCAGCAATGATAAATAAAACCTCGGCTAACAATAGAAAACAGCAAACCCGCTGAGTTTTCAGGAATTAAAAAAGTGGAATAATTTTTCTGCATCTTTCAATCTTTTAAACAAACCTACAGTGTCAGTACGACAAAACATGTCGTAGTAAAAAATTAATATTGTTTCAGCGTTTGTTTTAAGATGTTTTTATGTTCTGTAACCAACCACTTAGGCTGTAATACTTTCACTTGACTTCCATACGACAAAACTTGTTGTATCCATTCGTAGTTTACAATCAAGAAATAAGCAAAAACAACGTGCGATGCCGATTTGGAATGCAGTTCTTGCGACCAATGTAATGGCAATGTTTCGATATATTTTGCTTGCGAGGCAGTAAACTGCAACAGCACTTTTTCTCTGTCTTCATTTTCACTATGCACACCCACCATTTTTGAGAAATGTTCTTTTACATCCAGCTTTTTATTTTTACTAAACTTCTGTGTTTGCAATTGCAACGACAATATTCTGTCCAAACCAAACTTCAACAAGGCTGCAGAAGATTTGCTTGTACACACCAAATACCATCTATTGCGAAATTCTTTTAATGCATACGGTTGCACCACATACCTTCTTTGTTGCTCATCTTGGAATTTTTTATACGTAAATTCTATTTGTCGGCTCTGTTTTATTGCCGACAGAATTGGCTCCACAAATTCCAATCCATTTATTTGTAATTCATCACTTAATAAAACGGCATCGTTATGTTTAGGATTTTCATTTAAAAATTGTAGAAAATGTGTACTCATCGATTGTGCTTGCAAAAATCGAATTCGCTTCTGTACAATCGGGTTATCTTCAATATAATAACCTCTATAAAAGCGATCATATTCAATAATAATTTGGCTATCAGTACGAATTTGTTCTATATCGCGTTGTACTGTTCGCTCCGAAACTTCCGCATCCATTTTTCTCAAAAACGAAACAATCGATTGCATCGACGGATATTTGGTTTGTTGTATCTTTTCAATAATCAAGGAACAACGAGTAAGTTTGGCTATTGCAGACATTAGAGTATATTTTAGTAAAGATAGTTTTTTAGTACGACAATATATGTCGTATTAAAAAAATTAGAAAAACGCTGTAACTTTATTTGCAAAAAATAAGATATGCGGGCAATCATTCAGCGAGTTACACAAGCCTCTGTACAAGTAGATGGAAAAATACAAGGAGCAATAAACAACGGGCTCTTAGTTTTATTAGGCATAGAAGAAAATGATACAATCGCAGATGTTGAATGGCTTTCTAAAAAAGTAGTGCAAATGCGCATCTTCTCCGATGAGCAAGGGAAAATGAATTTATCTGTACAAGATATCAAAGGAGAAATCTTAGTCATTTCACAGTTCACACTTTTTGCCTCCACCAAAAAAGGAAATAGGCCGAGTTTTATTCGTTCTGCCAAACCGGAAATTGCCATTCCATTATACGAACGATACATCGGAGAAACAGAAAAAAATATAGGTCAGAAAATACAGACCGGCATCTTTGGTGCCGACATGAAAGTCAGCTTATTAAACGATGGACCTGTTACCATTTATTTAGACAGCAAAAATCCGGAATAATATAAGCTGAATTATTTACAGTATAATTAAGAAATTGTATATATTTTTATATAGCAATTTAACTATAAAAATTATGAAAAAGTCTTTCCACCAATCTAAGGCACCATTTGGAACTATTTTAAGTAGGAATGTAACATTTTACTTCTACACAACTTCATTTATATTATTAAGTATATTTTCAACAAGTTGTATTCCTACAGTTGTAACTCCAACAAACACATTCAATGTAAATTTAGTGGCTGGCTTAAGTTCCAATACGGATACTTCAATAATAATAGATGGTGATACTTTGAACTTTAGAATACAATCTTCGCCTTTTTACTTTACTCTAAATAATTTCTTATTTATATCTACGAATACGGCTAACTTTGAAATATTAAATGTAAAAAAACATTTCCACGACAATACTACCAATCAATTTGACACAACAACAGCACTTGCAGATATAAACACATTAAATTGTTGTATAACAATCAATAATACATATTCAACACATCCATGGTCTCCATTTATATTTAGCAGTAATACCTATCAAAATTACTGTGTACTATATCAAACAACAGATGGGTTTCCGAACGGCGCGAACGGGTTAATTGCCAATACCAATGAATATATTGTGCTAAGAAAATTAAAGAACACACAATATCAATACTATTGGATTAAAGCAAGAATGGAAGTTGTTGCGAATGTAATCACGTTTAAAATATTAAACGGAAAATATAAAATGAATAGTATTGTTACCGGTCTTTAATAATTTGTATTTTATTCATCTTAATAAAATAAAAAAAAAGGAAACCACCAAATAAAAAGGGTGTTTTTTTTTATTTTCATTCAAACGCATTAATTGTTATTTCTATCAAATTACCAACCCAAAATCAAGATTTTTTCTAACGCTATTTACACAGCTATGTTGAAATTTTCTTTTCCTGTTTATAAGGTGGGTAACTCCTTAAAATTCAATTGAATTTCCATTATTCACATACCCAATAAACAAACTGTGGATAATCAGAAACAAATTTTTAAAAGTTATAAAGTAGTTTTAAGATGTCAGAAATGATGTTGCACAAAAATCCTGCCTTTCAAATTTTATTTTTATACATAACATTTAAAAGAAATTAAATGAATAACACTTTGGCTACTGAAAAGATATTGCAAGAAAGCGACAATCGTTTTGTATTGTTCCCAATTAAACATGATGCTATTTGGGCTATGTACAAAAAACACTTAGCAGCACATTGGGTTACGGAAGAAGTAGATTTAAGTCAGGATATTGTTGATTGGAGCCAAAAACTAAACGACAATGAACGTCATTTCGTCAAACATGTATTAGCATTCTTTGCGGCAAGCGATGGCATTGTAAATGAAAACTTAGTAGTTAATTTCATGCAAGATGTTACCATTCCGGAAGTACGTTGTTTTTACGGCTTTCAAGTGGCCATCGAAAACATACACTCAGAAATGTATTCTCTATTAATAGATACATTTATTAAAGATGCCGAAGAAAAAGATAAATTATTCAATGCGATTGAAACCTTAGATTGCGTAAAGAAAAAAGCAACTTGGGCTTTAAAATGGATTGAAACGGCACCCTCTTTTGCACATCGTTTGGTTGCTTTTGCTGCTGTTGAAGGTATCTTCTTTAGCGGTAGCTTCTGCTCTATTTATTGGTTAACCGACCGTGGTTTGATGAAAGGGTTAGGAAAATCCAATGAGTTCATTAGTCGCGATGAAGGTATGCATTGCGATTTTGCTTGTTTACTTTATTCTATGTTAGAGAATAAATTGAGCAAAGAAGAAATCTACCAAATTATCTGCGATGCTGTAGAGTGCGAAAAAATATTTGTAAAAGATTCTTTACCGGTTTCCTTAATCGGTATGAACGATAAATTAATGTGCGAGTATATCGAGTTCTGTGCTGATAGGTTAATTGTTTCATTAGGCTATCCAAAAGTGTACAACGCACAAAATCCGTTTCCATTTATGGAAAAAATTTCTACTCAAGGAAAAACAAATTTCTTCGAAGAGCGTCCAACCGAATATGTAAAAGCCGGTGTAGAATCAGGAGAAAAGAAATTTGAAACAGACGACGATTTTTAATTTACACTCTATTAAGTTTTTTAATCAGAGTTCACAATAAAAAAAACTATAAATTATGTACGTTATCAAAAGAGACGGCAGAAAAGAGCCTGTTCATTTCGACAAAATTACTGCACGCATCAGTAAATTATCCTTCGGATTAAATGCCACCTTTGTAGTGCCGCATCGCGTGGCACAGGCCGTAATTCAAGGCTTGTACGATGGTGTTACCACAACGGAGTTAGATGAATTGGCAGCACGCACCAGTGCAAACATGACAGTAGTGCATCCGGAATATGCCGTATTAGCTGCTCGTATCGCCGTATCGAACTTACATAAAAATACAAAAAAGAATTTCTCCAGAATTGTAGAAGAATTATACAATTACGTAGATCCTAAAACAAAAGTACGTGCTCCTTTAATTGCCGATGATGTGTATGAAATCATTATGGCAAATAAAGACCGTTTAGATGCTGCCATTGTACACCATCGCGATTATAATTACGATTTCTTCGGATTTAAAACCTTAGAAAAATCGTACTTATTAAAGATGCACGGTAAAATTGTAGAACGCCCGCAACACATGTTAATGCGTGTGGCTGTAGGTATTCACAAACACGATATTGATGCCGCCATTCAAACCTATGATTTGATGTCGGAAAAATGGTTTACACACGCCACACCTACTTTATATAATGCCGGAACACCGAAACCACAGTTATCGTCTTGTTTCTTATTAACAATGAAAGATGATAGTATTCAAGGCATTTATGATACTTTAAAAAATTGTGCAGAAATATCACAATCTGCCGGTGGTGTAGGCTTAAGCATTCACAATATTAGAGCAAAAGGAAGCTATATAAAAGGCACCGGTGGCGAAAGCAACGGATTAGTGCCAATGTTACAAGTATTTAATTCTACAGCTCGCTATGTTGACCAAGGCGGTGGCAAACGCAAAGGAGCTTTTGCTATTTATTTAGAACCTTGGCATGCCGATATTTTCGATTTCTTGGAATTGCGTCGTCCGCATGGAAAAGAAGAAATGAAAGCAAGAGATTTATTCTTTGCTTTATGGATTCCAGATTTATTCATGAAACGCGTTAAAGAAAACGGCATGTGGTCTTTAATGTGTCCGAATGAATGTCCCGGATTATGCGATACCTACGGCGAAGAATTTGAAGCATTATACATGAAGTATGAAGCCGAAGGTAAATTCCGCAAACAAATCAATGCACAAGAATTATGGTTCCATATTTTGGATAGCCAAACAGAAACAGGCACACCATACATGTTGTACAAAGATCATGTCAACAGAAAATCAAATCAAAAGAATTTAGGTATTATCCGTTCTAGTAATTTATGTACAGAGATTGTAGAATACACTTCTCCGGATGAAGTGGCCGTATGTAATTTAGCATCTATCAACTTAAGTAAATTTGTTAATGCAGAAAAACGAACATTTGATTTCGAGAAGCTTAAAGAAATTACTTATATCGTTACCAAAAACTTAAATAAAGTAATTGATATTAATTACTATCCGGTAGAAGAAGCCCGCAGAAGCAATTTAAGACATCGTCCTATCGGTTTAGGTGTACAAGGTTTGGCAGATGTATTTTTGATGTTGCGTCATCCTTTTGAAAGTGAAGAAGCACGCATCTTAAATAAAAACATCTTCGAAACCATATATTATGCTGCCTTATGTGCCTCTAACGATGAAGCACAAGTGGATGGCCCTTATCAAACCTACGAAGGCTCTCCTATCTCGGAAGGTAAATTACAATTCGACTTATGGAATGTAACACCAACCGACCGTTGGGATTGGGCAGCACTTAGAGAAAAAATTGCAAAATATGGCGTGCGAAATAGTTTATTAGTAGCACCTATGCCAACGGCTTCTACTTCACAAATTTTAGGCAACAATGAATGCTTTGAGCCATACACATCAAATATCTATACACGCAGAGTATTGAGTGGTCAATTTATGGTGGTGAACAAACATTTATTAAAAGACTTAATTGACTTAGGTGTTTGGAATGAAGAAATGAAAAATGCCATTATTGCCAACAATGGTTCTATCCAATCAATAGAAGGCATTCCACAAGAAACCAAAGATTTATACAAAACAGCTTGGGAAATAAAACAACGTGCCATTATTGATATGGCAGCAGACAGAGGTGCTTTCATCGATCAAAGCCAAAGTTTGAATTTGTTCATGGAATCACCGAATTATAAGAAATTAACGTCGGCACATTTCTATGCTTGGGAAAAAGGATTAAAAACCGGCATGTATTATTTGCGTTCTCGTCCTGCTGTTGATCCAATTAAATTTACGGTGGATGCTCAAAAAGCAAAATCAATTGCTGTATCCGCAGAAAACCAACATATCCAAACAGATAAAGTAGCAAGCGTAGCACCTATTTATGAAAATGTTGCCAATGCACAGCAAGAAATATTTACCGTAGCAGAATCAACGGTACAAGAAAAAACATTGGAAGAAAGAGCCGCAGAATTTGGCATGAGCGTAGATGATTTTTTGGCAGCACAAAAAGTGTGTTCCTTAGAAAATCCGGGCGAATGCGAAATGTGCGGAAGCTAGAAATGACTAACCAACTGGAATCTCAGCTTGTCCCGAACTAAAAAAGTTCGGGATTTTTTTATCTGTGAAATTGAACTTTTTATTCAAAAAATTCATTTAATATTGTATCTAAATAATTCATCAATCTGAAATCTAAAATCTAAAATAAAAATATGGCACATCAAGATTTAGAACCAAAAGAATTCTTAGCAGCTTTCAACGAACAAAAAGAAAATGCAGTATTGTTAGATGTACGCACGGCAGCAGAAATTGCAGATGCCAGCATCGAAGGACATATTGCGATAGATATACAACAACCGGGTTTTATGGAAAAAGTAGCAGCCTTGGATAAAAGTAAAACATACTTTGTGTATTGCCGTAGTGGCAACCGCAGTGGACAGGCTTGCAGATACATGGCAACTCAAGGATTTGGAGAACTTTACAATCTTAAAGGTGGCATGTTAGCTTGGATGGAAACCAACTTTGAAGATTAACTTAGCCAATTTTCTTATTTATTTTATTGATGGATTTTTTGCCATTCAACATACTCATCTTCGATGCATCCTATCTTTTTTGAAACACAACAAGAATTGAGAAAATGGTTCGAAAAAAACCATTTAATTGCATCCGAAGCTTGGATTGGTTTTTATAATAAAAAATCAGGAAAACAAAGTATTACATGGCAACAATTAGTAGATGAAGAGCTATGCTTTGGCTGGATTGATGGTATTCGTAAAAAAATAGATGACAATGCGTATTGCAATCGCATTACGCCAAGAAGAAAAAGAAGCAATTGGAGCGATGTAAACATTCAACGAATACAGGAATTAATGGAAGCCGGATTGGTGCACGAACAAGGCAAACACGTTTTCTTCACTCGTGATCTGACGAAACAGAAATCTGCTTCCTTTGAACAAGAAACCATTGAGTTTCCCGTTGCATTGCTTCAACAATTTCAACGAAACAACATTGCTTGGACATTTTTTAGCACACAAAGTAACACGTATAAAAAACAAGCCACTTGGCATGTCATCAGTGCCAAATTAGAAGAAACCAAGCTCCGACGCTTAGAACAACTCATTCAAGACAGCGAAAACAAGCTACATATTAAGCAACTCCGAAGAAAATAAATACATTTTCATTAACAAATTCTCATTCACACAACGGACTTTCAATCCAAAAATATAAAATCATCAATAATTCTGTTTATTAATTATAAATAATGTAAATTTTTAAGATTTTTATTAAAAAACTTGCATAGAAAATACTGTTTACTTAATTTTGTATCAACAAGTTCATTAACAATCTCACCATTGTAAAATACTTAAAATTGTAAGGTGATGAAATTTGGCAGCCATGCCCTCTTGTCTCGGGGGTGAGGAGTTCGAAATAAAGACTGTGTAGAGCACTTCAGTGTGCAGGGGTTGACCACCAACTTTTTGTGCAGTTCCTAATCGCCTTTTGGAGGTTCGAGTCCTTCTCTTACAGCAATTAAAATCCGAATCAAATATGGTTCGGATTTTTTTATTTATACCCAATATATGGTATTCTCAAAAAAGAAAAAGTAGTATAATTTTAAACATAATTATACACCATGAAAAACCTTTCAATTTTTCTTCTACTATGGTTAGGCATCTGCTTTTCTATACATGCACAAAACTATACCACTTTTAAGGGCGACAACAACAAATATGGCTATAAAGACAAAAACGGCAACATAGTTATTCCTGCACAATTTAAAATGGTACGAAATTTTAGCGATGGATTAGCTGGTGTTTATTTAGAAGACAAATGGGGTTTTATCGACACAAAAGGCAATCTCGTTATTCCTTACCAATTTGAAGAAGTACATTCATTTAGTAACGGGCTGACAGGCGTTGCTGCCACCTCAAGCACGACAAAATATGGTTATACAATAAAGAAAAAAGAATGGGGTTTTATCGATAAGACCGGAAAGTTAGTTATCCCTTATCAATATTACTCTGTTGGAAATTTCAACGATGACAATACGGCGACATTTGGTTGTGATGGCTATATCTTTGGTATTATTGACAATACCGGAAAAGAAATAAAACCATGCATATACTCTAACCTAGGTCCTTATTCAGGTGGACTTTGGATAGCTGCCATAAATAGCAAATTTGGAATGATTGACAATAAAGGAAATGAAGTTATTCCTTTTCAATATCAAGATATACTTCCATTTGATGAAGGGTTAGCCGGAGTTCGTCAAAACAATAAATGGGGGTTCATCGACAAAACCGGAAAATTAGTCATTCCGTTCCAATACGATTATGGTGCATGGTTTGAAAAAGGAAAAGCATTGGTAATTATTGGAGATAGAAAATTTTATATCAATAAAAAAGGACAAGAAATAAAATAAGTCATTTTAAAAAAACATTTTTATCTAATGTTTCAAGTACGCATCATTTCAAATTAACACAATCTATTTTGTATCTTTGCATTCAATGCAAAACAACCCAACAATTGGAATTATTGGTGGCGGCCAACTCGGAAAAATGTTCATCGAGAATGCCTCTAAACTTGCCGTTTCTATTCATATTTTAGATAAAGATGCCAACTGTCCTGCACATGGCATCGCCAAGAAACATCTGATAGGCAGCATCACCGATACCGATGCCATTCAAAAATTAGCGGATATTTCGGATGTATTAACTTGGGAAATAGAACATATTCACGTAGATAAACTCATCGAATTACAAGCACAAGGAAAAACAATTATTCCCAATCCGTATGTTTTAAAAACAATACAAGATAAAGGCAAGCAGAAATTATTCTATCAACAAAACAACATACCAACTGCTCCGTTTTTTGTTGTGGAAAACAGAACCGAAGCGATTGAAAAACTTACCACATCTAACTTTAAAAAAGTAGCCATCAAATCCTGCACCGGTGGCTATGATGGCAAAGGTGTGTTTATATCGGATGTAGCATCTATCATAGCAAATCCAAATAGTATTCCATTTGATGACGCACTGATGATAGAAGAATTTGTGGCATGCAAAAAAGAATTAGCTGTATTAGTGGCACGCGACCAACACGGCAACAATGCCGTATATCCGGCAATAGAAATGGAATTTACAGAAAGTAATTTGGTTTCTTTTTTAATTTCTCCGGCACAGATAGATGCTACTATAGAATCAGAAGCACAACGCATTGCAATACAATGTGCCGATGCTTTTAACAGTGCCGGATTATTTGCCGTAGAATTCTTCTTATCACAACAAGATGAGTTATGGGTGAATGAGATTGCACCACGACCACACAACTCGGCACATCACACTATTGAAGGTTTTTATGCTTCGCAATATGAGCAGTTACTCCGTGTTTTATTAAACAAACCATTGGCATCCACAGAAATGATACAACCTTGTGCCATGGTAAATATCGTTGGTGATAAAGCAGGAAAATATCAATTGAAATACATGAAGGAATTGATGCAATTGAAAGGTGTGTATATTCATTTATATGGAAAAGAAGAAAGCAAACCCAACAGGAAATTAGGGCATGTTACCATTGTAAATGCCGACAGAAATGAAGTTATAAGATTAGCTGAAAAAGTACGAACTTTGTTGGAAATAGAAATTTTGTAATAGATGTGAGATATGAGACAGGAGATATGAGAATCTCTACTCTCTAATCACTGCTCTCTAAATCTAAAATATGAAAAAAGTAGCCATAATAATGGGTTCGGATAGCGACTCGCCGGTGATGCAAGAAGCCGCAAAAGTATTAACTGATTTTGGAGTAGAATTTGAATACACCATCATTTCAGCACATCGCACGCCGGAACGCATGTACGAATTTGCCCGCACGGCACACGAAGATGGTTATGCCGTAATTATTGCCGGTGCCGGCGGTGCTGCACATTTGCCCGGCATGGTAGCTGCTATTTCGCCATTGCCTGTAATTGGTGTTCCGGTGCAAAGCAAATCGCTCAATGGGTTGGACTCTTTATTATCCATAGTGCAAATGCCCGGCGGCGTTCCGGTGGCAACCGTTGCTATTAACGGTGCTAAAAATGCCGGCATTTTGGCTGCACAAATATTAGGTGCAAACGACAGCAAATTACAGAAAAAAGTAATTGCCTATAAAAATAATTTGGAGCAAGAAGTATTGGAAAAAACCAAAAATTTCAAACCTTAATCTTCCAATAAATCCCGAATAACAACGCTGGCACAAACACCGCCAAAAGCAGCTGGCAAATACGAAATAGTGCCATAAGCAGAACGTTTAAAATTGCTGCCGTCTGTCATAATCAACGAATCGCGATTAGGCAATTCCGGTGAAAACACGACTTTAATACCTTTATATATTTTTTCTTTTTTTAGCCGCTTGCGTACATTTTTCACAAAAACACAATTGTAGGTTTTGGATAAATCTGTCACTTGCAATTTCGTTGGATCTAATTTGCCACCGGCACCACCACTCATTACAATGCGTTTTTTTAAACGATAGGCTGCGGTAATTAAATTTAATTTAGGCGTGATGCTGTCTATCGCATCTACGATATAATCGTACTCATATTTGCCAATAATCTCGTACGCTTTTTCGGGTGTCAAAAATTCTTTAATGACATTCAATTTTATTTCCGGATTAATATCTTTTAAACGTGCAGCCATCCAATCGGCTTTGCTAACGCCATGTGTAGAGGAAAGTGCAGGCAATTGGCGATTTCTATTACTTGGATCCACCACATCACCATCTACAATTGTCATCGTACCAACACCGGCTCTCGCAATAAACTCAGCAGCAAAAGAGCCCACTCCGCCCAAGCCAACCACCAACACATGACTGTTAATGAGTTTGTCTAATTTTTCATCACCTATTAATGCGGTTGTGCGCGAAAGCCATTGTTTATCTTGCATTTATTTTATTTATGTTGCAAAGGTAATTAAGGTTATTCTTATTCGTTCATAGCAATTAATTTTTAGGATAAAAAGCGGTAAAAAATCAAATTATAATAACAAATAACGCTTATCTTTCAACCAAATGTTACAACATTTTCCATCTCATAAAATTATCTGTGGTGTTGATGAAGCCGGACGCGGTTGCATTGCCGGTCCGGTGGTGGCTGCGGCTGTTATTTTACCCAAAAATTTCAGTCATGATTTCCTTAATGATTCCAAGCAATTATCCGAAAAACAACGCGATGAATTGCGTCCAATAATTGAAGAAAATGCTATTGCTTTTGGTATTGGAATTATTGATAATCACAAGATAGATGAAGTGAATATTTTGCAAGCAACCTATTTAGCTATGCATCAAGCAATAGAAAAAATAAATAAGCAAATTGATTTATTAATTATTGATGGTAATCGTTTTAAATCGTATAAAAATATCGAGCATCAAACCATCATTAAGGGCGATGGAAAATATATTGAAATTGCTGCGGCATCGGTATTAGCCAAAACATACAGAGATGAAATTATGGAGAAAATAAGCTTGGAATTTCCCATGTATCATTGGCAAAAAAACAAAGGTTATCCAACTATTGAACATCGAAATGTTATAAAAGAAAACGGCAGCTGCATTTATCATCGGCAATCTTTTCGCTTATTAAAAGAAGAGCAACTGAGCTTGTTTTAAATAAAAAAAGTCCACCAAGAATGATGGACCTCTGCTTTATGAAAAATATGGTTTTGTGATAAAAAAAATAAGCGGAATAAGTTGTTTACAATTATATTTTAGTTTGACGTAAAACTCCAATTATTTATGCCGTGTGTTTCAAAAGAACTTCCGGAAAAAGAACCTAAATCTACATATGCTTTTCCATTTTCTAATGAAAGTACCGTAGATAAATCAACGTCTACATCTAATGCAACCACACCATCTAAATAGACTTTCATATTTTTATTCTTATACACAATTTTAACGGTATGTGTACCTTGGCTTGAGAAATCTGCTACTGCACTATTCATTGCTAAATTATAGGGCGTATAACTATTGCTATCCGTAACAGCATACATTGCTATATGATTTCCATTTGGATCATCTACATTTCCATTATAATAGGTGTCAAATTCAATTGATAAAGAGTTATGTATATTTTGATACCACACATAATTTCTTAGCAAAGTGGTATCCGAATTAAATAACGTAAACGAGATACCATCACCACCATTATTACCATCACCATCATAAATACCACCTAAATCAGCAATAGAGAAACTAAATGTAGTTTCGAATCCATTGGCTACTTCTAATAATTGCTTATAATAAGCATGACCTGTTCCGGTAGTGGTATGATGTGCAGCATCTGGAATAGCATCATTTAAAACAAGCATATTCGTTGAATCGGAAAAATATGCGGATCCAATTACGTTAATCTTGTTGATATCGGATTGACTGAAAGAATTATATGTAAATCCATTATCTGGTGTAGTATTCTTCTTTTTGCAAGCAAAAACTAAACTACAGAGTACGAGAATAAAAAATTTTGATTTCATTTTTGAAAATTTTATTGGTTTACAATTGAATATTTTTCAATGTGAATCATAAAAAACATTGGATTGCACCCATACATAAGAACCATGTCCTGCTGTCCAATATCCAAAGCCACTCCAATCTCCAGTAGCCGGCAATGATGTGCTGCCGTCACCATTGGTATCACCACCACGGGCATCATCTCTATAAGATGTGAATATAACGGAAGCATCTATGTTTGCATTAGTTTTGTAATCACCTAAATCTACGCCGCCGGATGTTTGTCCAAATTTTAAGATTACATTTGGATTTATCTTCAAATAATCACTACTACCAACGTATAACGATCCGTTTCCACCTACATTAAACACATACGGCACTTCTGTTTCACCATAAACAACAGAACGACCACCCAATCCTCCGCCATAAACAAAAATGCCATTGTATTTATTTATTTCACTTGCATTATCCGGATTGTGATAACTATTGCTTGCGTCTAATCCATATTTTGCTTGAATAAAAATGGGTATAGCATTATCATAAAAAATATTGTTGGTTAACACGCTTATACTTTCATCCTTCATGGATCCACCACTGAATGCAGCCGTAGTATAAGAATTAGTGCCGTAAGTGTGAGCAATGGTGCAATGGTCGAATGTAAAATCATGTATATTTCCTGTGCCGGCATCTGCATAAACTACCCCATTTCCAGCACCACCACCGTACAAGAATTTGCAATATCTGAACAAAGAACCATGTTGGTTGCCGCGCATGGTTAACCTACCCCAATCTCCTTTACTTGGTGTAGTGGCTGTACCATCATCATTGTTGTCGCCACAATAAGAATCATCTTTATAAGATGTAAAGATAATAGGATTACTTGCTGTGCCATTTGCCGTAATTTTTGCATAGACTTCCATACCGCAATTAGCATCTTTAAATTTTATAATTGTGCCTGCTTCAATTACTAATGGTGCATTTACATTTACCCACTTACGTATCATATATACTTTTCCGGATTTCCAAGTAGTCGGTACTGTAATATTGTAGTTTATATCCACAGTATCGCAGGTACTGGTACTAGGTCCTGTATTGATGACAACCTCTGAGCCATAAGCAATGCCGTTGCCATTTTTTGCGTAAGCTCTTACATAATACTCATAACCTGCTGCAAACGGAGCTACATCCGTAGAGAACACACCAACACCATCTGCAATTGGTATTGTTACACCGTCCGGATCATCTACAACCGGATTAGAAGTTAATGCAATGGCAACGCCACATTCGGTTACGGAAGAACTACCTTGGTCGGTTACGTTACCGCCTAAAGTGTACGTTTCATCGTCAACTTTTATAGGTGCTGCTGTTGTTACAGAAGCGATACCATCAGGTGTACTTTCATTTTTAGTACAAGATGAAATGAGTCCAATGCCGATAAACAATAAGGACCATACTGTGTTTTTAATTGTTATTTTCATATTAATTGATTTTAAAAGTTTGTTTTAATACTATATTGCAAACTTATTCAGCAATTGCTTATATTTTCTCCTTAGAATTAAGGATTCTACAGCACACAAATAAAAATCCTTAGAATTAAGGATAAGCTTATATTTATATAAATAGAAATTTGTAAATGAGAATGAATATGAAAAATTTATTGTACATACTTATGCTTTCTATGCTGTATGCTGGACAATCTAAAGCCAATGAGTTGGACAGTTTATTAAATACATTAAAACAACAGAAAAAAGAAGACACCAATAAGGTAAAAACATTCATTCAACTTATTGATTATTACTCAGACAATTATTTTGATTCCAGCTTATATTATATAAAAGCTGCAGAAAAATTGACTAAGAAATTAAACACAACTGATTTTGATTTTACGTTAAATACAGCTTATGCAGAATATTACTACAATCAGAATAATTACCAATCAACGATTTCCTATTTACAAAAATGTAAACAAATTGCAACCAAGCAAAACGATAAACTATTATTAAGTAAAGTATTAAATAATTTATCTGCTACTTATAGTCATTTTGGGCAACACCGATTAGCAATTGAGTATGGACTTACTGCATTAAATAGTGCCATAGAGTTAAATGATACAATCAACTTATCTAATCGGTATGCTACTGTTTGCAGAATTTATCACGACTTGAGAGACTATCCAAAAAGTATTGAATATGGGAAAATGGGTATTAAATATGGAGAACGTTACAAGCATGCAAATGGCACTATCATTTCATATAATAACGTAGCTTCCTCATATTCCGGTTTATTTATGTTGGATAGTTCGAAATATTATCAGCTTCAAGCACTTCATTTAGCTTTAAAAAATAACAATGTCTTTTACATTTATGCTTCTCTAATCAATTTAAGTATGAATGATTTCAGAACAGGAAAATTAAGTACTATCAAATCTTACAGCCAACAATTAAATGATTTGATTAATGACTATGATTTAAAAAACGACAAAAGTATTCTTGCACATCAAACAATAGTAAATAGTCTAGAATTTTTAGCGGAAAATAAAATAAATGATGCCAAAACCGAACTAGAAAAAGGAATTGATTATGCCAAAGTAGAAGGAAATAATGATGCACTTTTAAATGTTTATGAAATGCTTTCTAAAATTGAATATTTAAGACATAATATTTCCGATGCTGAAAAATATTATTTTAAAGCAGATTCTATCCGACAAACAATTTATGCGAGCGAACTCAACAATTTTACCTTAGATCTCAATACCAAATATGAAACGCAGAAAAAACAAAATGAAATAGTGAAGCAAAAACACGAAATCAAAAATCAGAAAATTTGGATTGTTATTTTGATAGTTTCTACCATCATTTTAATAACGCTCTCCTTCTTTATTTTTAGATATTTTAAACAAAAAAATACCATTTTAGAAAAAGAACGAATCATCCAACAACAACAAATTTACGAACTCGAAAAAGAGAAACAATTACAAGCCACAGAAGCCATTTTAAAAGGACAAGAAGAAGAACGAAGCCGTATTGCTAAAGATTTACACGATGGATTAGGCGGTTTATTATCCGGTGTAAAATATTCCTTAAACAACATGAAAGAAAATGTAATTTTAAGCGCAGACAATGCCGCTTCATTTGCACGCAACATCGACATGCTGGACACCGGCATTCAAGAGTTGCGTCGCATTGCACACAGTATGATGCCGGAAAATTTAGTGAAATTTGGATTAGATACTGCACTTAAAGACTATTGCGATGCCATTACCAAAACCAATGTACTTCGCATCAATTATTCTTCTTTCCAAATGGAAAATTTTAAAGCCGACTCGTCTGAAAGTGTCATCGTATATCGCGTTATTCAAGAGCTGATTAACAACACCATTAAACACGCCAATGCATCAGAATTGTTGGTACAACTTTCTAAAGATGGTAATACTTTATACATCACCGTTGAAGACAACGGAAAAGGTTTTGACACCGCTGACATCCAACATTTTAAAGGCGCTGGTTGGACGAACATTCACAATAGAATTAATTATCTTAAAGGAAAAATTGATGTGCAATCTTCTGCTGCGGAAGGCACATCTGTCAATATAGAAATACCATTAGCATGAAACCAATTGAATTATTTATAGTGGATGATCATTACATGATTATTGAAGGTATCATCTCGCTTATGCAATATCAACCCGAAATAAATGTGGTAGGTTACGCACAAAATTCGGAAAGCTGTATGGCATTTCTGCAACGCATACAACCTGATGTTATTTTCCTAGACATCAATCTGCCTGACAAGAGTGGCATCGATATTTGTAAAGATATTAAAGCTACGTATCCAACCATAAAAATAATTGCACTAAGCACGTTCAATCAAAATAGTTTTATCAATAGCATGTTGAACAATGGTGCCAACGGTTATCTTTTAAAAAATGCCACCAAAGAAGAAATGTTAGAAGCTATTCAAACGGTATTAGCACACAAACAATATTTATCCAAAGAAGTATCTGAAAATATAAAAATCCAAACGGCACAAAGCCCAATGCTAACTCGCCGAGAAAAAGAAATCCTGAAATTAATAGCTGATGGAATGACTAGTGCCGAAGTAGGCAAACAATTATTTATCAGCGTTACAACTGTTGACACACACCGCAAGCACTTATTAGAAAAATTGAAAGTAAGCAACACCACGTCACTTATTAAAGCAGCAATGCAATTAGGCTTGATATAATACAGAAAGCAGCAATTAGCTCCAACGCTCATCCAACGCACAGCGGTTTGGATATTTTCCTAAATGCGTTTTGTCTTTATAATACGCCATTATTTCGCGCATATCTTTATCCATATCACCGGACGGATAAAATATTTTATCAATAATGCCTTCTTTCACTTCAAAATCTAAATAACCCATTGCAATCGGCACATTTGCCTTCAATGCAATATGATAAAATCCGGTTTTCCATTGTTTGCGTTTGCCACGTGTTCCTTCCGGCGTTATCACCATGCAAATCTTCTTCTCATTTTTTATGCTGTTCACCATCGCATCTACCAAGCTTATTCTATTTGTAGAGCCATCTTTCGGCGTTCTATCTATAGGTGTTGCACCCAAATATTGCAAAACCCAACTCATAGGCCAAAAAAATGCCTCTTTTTTTATAGCAATTTTCACGGGAATATCTGCCATTATAAAAATAGCTTTACCTAAAACCATGTCCCAAGCAGAAGTGTGCGGTGCCACTATCAACACACATTTATCAATCGGTTTTATCGCATCCACTTGATACGTCCAACCTTTCGACATTAAAATCATTTGAGAAAAGAGTCTCAGCATATATACGTAGTTTTCTGGTCCAAAAATAAAAATTCTTATTTTAAAAATTTTCACCGAAACTAACTACACAATACCGATTAGCCCTTATTTCGGTGCATAGCGCAAGTCAATGCTAAATTTCTCAGGATGACACGGAGAAATGTCTTTATAAAATTCCATCATCGTGCGCATATCATCTTCCAAATTCGTCGGATAAATGATTTTACCAATACCTGCAATCTTATTTTTATAATCTAAATAACCTAATAAAATAGGCACATTCGCTGCTTTTGCCGTGTACCAAAATCCTGTTTTCCATTCTGTACGCAAACTGCGTGTACCTTCCGGCGTTACCATCACATGCAATACTTCATTTTCCTTAAATAAGTTGGTCATCGCTTCTACCATGCTCGGTCTCGGCTCGCCCGGTTTTTTCGGACTTCTATCAATTGCAATTGCACCCAAATCCTCCATAATGCTTTTAAACGGGAAACGAACCCATTCTCTTTTCACCGTAAAACGCAACGGCAAACCCATCAAATCAAATGCTGCTTTGGCAAGGGGCAAATCCATATTTGCCGTATGTGGTGCCGCAATCGTAATCGACTGTTTAATACCATTTATGGCTTCCGTTTTCAACTTCCAGCCCAACATCTTAAAAATAAGAATAAATATTTTGCGTATCATAATAAGACAAAGATGCACTATTTTTTTAAAATATTATTTGACGTTTCTCAAAACTCTTATTGATTATTTTTTTGGGCGTTGCACCGCCACACACAAAGCCGCGCCGGTGCCGCGCTATCCGTTCCAATGTTTTTTGCACGCACAACGCCTACACACAAAAAAAACATTTCCACTACTATCGCTAACGCAGCAATACGTATCATCCAACGACTTTCAGTCGTCCGATGATTTAACTCTTATCTTATAATGGTCGGATGACTTTGAGTCATCTGACCAATACCATCTCCTTGGTGTGTGTCCGCACACACCAATAAATAGAAATGCCATTTTCTTTCATCAGACGACTTCTAGTCGTCCGATGATTCAACTTTCCCAATTGGTCGGATGACCTTGAGTCATCTGACCAATAGAAGAGCCACAAGCATCCATTTAACAAAATAAATCAGCGCTTAAAGTAGTTGCTATAACAACTATTTATGTATATTTAATGTTAAATAAAGAAAGATTCGTTCATATCATCCTAAAAATATGGCAGATTTTATACAAGCTTTTGAAGAAAAAGCACCCGAAATTATCTTTGAATGGAACGACGCCAAAACCGATGCACAAGGTTGGCTGGTTATCAATTCATTGCGTGGTGGTGCGGCAGGCGGTGGCACTCGCATGCGCAAAGGACTAACCAAACACGAAGTCATTTCATTAGCTAAAACAATGGAAATAAAATTCTCCGTTTCCGGTCCTGCTATTGGTGGAGCCAAATCGGGTATCAACTTTGACCCAAACGACACACGCAAAAAAGAAGTGTTGGAGCGTTGGTTCAATGCCATTGCACCCATCTTAAAAAACTATTACGGCACCGGCGGCGATATGAATGTTGATGAAATAGATGAAGTCATACCAATTACAGAAGAATTTGGCATTTGGCATCCACAAGAAGGCATTGTAAATGGGCATTTCCATCCCAAAGAAAAAGATAAAATCAACAAGATTGGGCAATTACGCGTAGGTGTTTCCAAGCTCATCGAAGACGAAGATTACACGCCATCCAAAAAGGCCGGCTATTTAGTTGCCGACATGATTACAGGATACGGTGTTGCTGAATCCATCAAACACTATTATCAAATTTATCACAACCAAACGATACAAAATAAAAAAGCAACGATACAAGGTTTCGGAAATGTAGGTGCTGCCGCCGCTTATTTTTTGGCACAGCAAGGCGTGAAAGTAAACGGAATCATTGACATCACAGGTGCAATGATTAAAGAAGAAGGATATACATTTGATGAAATCAAAGAATTATTTCTACATCGCAAAAACAATAAGCTATACCACAAACAGTTAATGCCATTTGAAACAGCACAAACGGCATTTTGGAACACGCCAACTGATATTTTTGTGCCGGCTGCCGGCTCTCGATTTGTAAGTGAAGATAACCTATCTGCACTTTTAAAATCCGGCGTAAAGGTAATATCATCCGGTGCCAATGTACCATTCAATGATGCGGAGATTTTTTATGGAAAAATATTGAGCAAAGCAGATGCGAAAATTGCCGTAATACCAGATTTTATTGCTAATTGTGGTATGGCACGTGTATTTGCCTATTTAATGCATAAAAATGTAAAAATAACGGATGATGCTATTTTCCAAGATGTATCTAAAACAATCTTTCATGCAATAGAGAAAATACATCAGAAAGAAAATAGAAGTATTTACATTACCAAAAATGCGTTGCAACTTGCAATTGAAGAATTATCGTAATGAAATAATGAAATAATGGAACAGTATAATAATTTATTGAAGTATAAACTGAATCAAACACACAAAGTAAAAACATTATTACATTATTGAATTACTTCATTTCTAAATTAAAAATTATGCCTATCTATCATCAACTTGGAAAAATACCACCGAAACGGCATACCATTTTCAAATCAGAAAATGGGAATTTTTATTACGAACAATTATTTGGAACAGAAGGGTTCCACGGGCATTCATCCCTCTTGTATCATGTACATCGACCAACACAAGTAAAAGAAATCTTATCATCTAAAGATATAACTCCAAAAATTGCTATTGAGAAAAATATCAAAGCATTACTATTGAAAGGTTTTCAGATAAATGCAGAAGACGATTTCTTAGACAGTAGAAAAGATTTATTAGTTAACCGCGATTGCGTAATTGGATTGGCGGCACCAAGAAAATCATTAACCAATTATTTTTACAAAAATGCGGATGCTGATGAAATGATTTTCATACATAAAGGCAGCGGCACCTTACGCACTTTTATGGGAAATATTCCATTTGAGTATGGTGATTATTTAATCATTCCACGAGGTATGATTTACCAAATAGAATTTAATTCGGCAGACAATCGTTTGCTATATATGGAATCTCATGCGCCGATTTACACACCAAAGCGTTATAAAAACAATTCTGGTCAATTATTAGAACATGCACCGTTTTGTGAACGAGATTTTAAATTACCAAATCATTTAGAAACGCACGATGAAAAAGGCGATTTCATTATTAAAATAAAAAAGCAAAACGTGCTGCACGAGTTTGTATACGCAACGCATCCGTTTGATGTGGTTGGTTACGATGGTTATAATTTTCCGTTTGGTTTTTCTATTCATAATTTTGAACCAATAACAGGTCGTGTGCATCAGCCGCCACCTGTTCATCAAACTTTTGAGACCAACGCATTAGTAGTGTGTTCGTTTTGTCCACGTTTGTATGATTATCATCCTTTAGCTATTCCTGCACCATACAACCATAGCAATATCGACAGCGACGAAGTGTTGTATTATGTAGATGGCGATTTTATGAGTAGAAATAATATTGAACAAGGTCATATCACTTTACATCCAAAAGGCATTCCGCACGGTCCGGCACCCGGCGCGATGGAACGCAGCATCGGGCAAAAAGATACGCACGAGTTAGCCGTTATGATTGATACGTTTAAACCTTTAATGATAACAGAAGAAGCAATGAAAATTGATGATGGAAAATATTATAAAAGTTGGGTGGAATGATTCAATAAATTGTCATTTGCACAAAAGTGTGCATCTCGAAAAAAAGATTTAAAATGGAAACTTTAGAAAAAATATTTACCGATGCACAAGATTTTTTGCCATTACTCGGCACGGATTATGTTGAATTGTATGTTGGCAATGCAAAACAAGCAGCACACTATTACAAAACAGCATTTGGCTTTCAATCGTATGCGTATGCCGGCTTAGAAACAGGTGTTTGCGACAAAGTTTCGTACGTACTAAAACAAGATAAAATACGATTGGTATTAACCACACCTTTAACTTCAGATTCCGCAATTAATCATCATATTGTAAAACATGGCGATGCAGTGAAAGTAATTGCACTTTGGGTAGAGGATGCGACCAAAGCATTTGAAGAAACAACAAAGCGTGGTGCAAAACCATACCTTGATCCTACAATTGAAAAAGATGCCTTCGGAGAAACCGTTCGTTCCGGCATTCATACTTACGGTGAAACCGTACATATTTTTGTAGAACGAAAAAATTACCACGGTGTTTTCTTGCCCGGATATCAAGCGCATGCTAGCGATTACAATCCGTCGGATGTAGGTTTAAAATATATCGATCACATGGTTGGAAATGTGGGTTGGAATGAAATGAATACTTGGGTGAAATGGTACGAAGATGTTATGGGTTTTGTCAACTTTTTATCTTTTGATGACACACAAATTCATACAGAATATTCTGCATTGATGAGTAAGGTGATGAGCAATGGAAACGGCAGAATTAAATTTCCGATTAACGAACCGGCAAAAGGAAAAAAGAAATCTCAGATAGAAGAGTATTTAGATTTTTATGAAAGTGCAGGTGTGCAACATATTGCAGTCGCCACTGATGATATCATTACAACAGTAACACAAATGCAACAACGCGGTGTAGAATTTTTATCTGCACCACCAACTACTTATTATCAAGCGATACCACAACGATTAGGAAAACATTTTACACTCTTAAAAGAAGATATACAAACATTAGAAAAATTAGGTATTTTAATTGATGCGGATGAAGATGGCTATTTACTACAGATATTTACCAAACCGGTACAAGATAGACCTACTTTATTTTTTGAAATAATACAAAGAATGGGTGCCAAAGGATTTGGTGCCGGAAACTTTAAAGCATTATTTGAAAGCATAGAAAGAGAACAAGCAAAACGTGGCACACTTTAATAGACAAAAGTAGTAAGTAGTAAGAAAATCTTATTACTTATTACATTATACTTAATACTAAAAAAGATGAACTTTAATTACGGATACATATTAGAATCAACAGCAAAAAAGATTAAGTTAGAATTACAACGACATTTCAATGAAATTGGTGTAGGCATTACAGTTGACCAATGGGTTGTTTTATTTGAATTGCATACGCATGGAACACAAAATCAAGTAGAGTTATGTGAACATTGCTCCAAAGATGCACCAACGATTACGCGTATTATTGATTTATTGATAAAAAAAGAATTAGTAACACGTGAGGCTTGCCAGAAAGATAAGCGACGATTCAATATAACATTGAGTAAAAAAGGTAAAATATTAGTACAAAAATTGTTGCCCAATGTAATTGAATTCAGAAAGAAAGGATGGCAAGATTTATCCGATAAAGACATTGCACACATCGAACGAATAACTCAAAAAATACAAGAGAATTTATCAAATTAAAAGCACCAACTAATTTAAACGTTGCGTTTTATGATATCAACAACACTCATCGATCAGCATCCGCATTTTACTATACACAATTTACCGTATGGTATCTTCTCAACACCAACAAAATCGGCACGTGCAGGCATTGCCATTGGCAATCACATCATCGACTTATCTAAATTATTTGAGTTACATTTTTTTGATGGATTAATCGACCACAACGTATTTCAACAACACACATTGAATGACTATATCGCATTAGGTCAGCATATACACCAATCCGTTCGGAAAAAAATACAGCAATTACTCACCTTAGAAAGTGCATTCTTTCAGCAACATCATACTGCATTTTTATTTCAACAAGGTGAAGCCAAAATGCATGTTCCTGTTCAAATTGGCGATTACACAGATTTTTATTCTTCAGAAGAACATGCAGCAAATGTTGGCAAAATGTTTCGCCCAAATGCCGAACCTTTATTGCCCAATTGGAAACATATGCCGATTGCCTATCACGGAAGAAGTTCTTCAATTATCACAACTAATACGAACATAAAACGACCTCACGGACAAATACTAAAAGGAGAAGATGTGATATTCTCTGCATCGCAGTCATTAGATATAGAAATAGAGTTAGGATTTATCATCGGAAAAGAGAATTCGCTCGGAACTCCAGTAAATATTGACATTGCAGACAGTTATATTTTTGGTGCTGTTTTGTTAAACGACTTTTCTGCACGCGATATTCAACGTTGGGAATATCAACCGCTTGGTCCATTTTTAGGTAAAAATTTTGCTACATCCATTTCACCATGGATCGTTCCTTATGATGCCTTGAAAGATTTTTTGACAGATGCACCTAAACAAACGCAAGTAGTATTACCTTATTTGCAAGAACAAAATAGAAAAAACTTTGACATTGAAATTACATTTGAAATAGAAACAAAAGACAAACAAAAAAGTACGGTTGCCGTTACAAACACAAAGTATTTATATTGGACAGCAGCACAACAAATTGCACATCACACTATAAACGGTTGCAATTTACGCATAGGCGATTTATTAGGAACCGGCACCATCTCCGGAAAAGAAAAAAATAGTTTTGGCAGCTTGTTAGAGCTCACTTGGAATGGAAAAGAAAAAATAAAAATTGGTGATGAAGAACGCACTTTTTTACAAGATGGTGATACCGTTATTTTAAGTGCAATTTGCCAAAACACCAATAAACAAATAGGTTTTGGCGAATTAAGAAATAAGATAATGGAATAATGAAGAAATGAAATAATGAAGAAAAGTGATAATAAAAAAATACGACAATCTTACAACTTAATGCTTTATACTTTCGACTAATTAATTCTCTATACTTTCGACTGAATATGTTTGGCTTACAACAAGAATACGATAACTACACGAACGAGGACTTACTCGTATGGAAATTATTGTTCCAACGCCAACAAGTACTCTTGCAAAATAGAGCGTCAAAAGAGTTCATAAATGGTATGGAATTAATGCATTTTAGCGCAGATAAAATTCCGGATTTCAACCATGTAAACAAGGTATTAGCAGACACTACTGGCTGGCAAATTGAAGTAGTGCCCGGCTTAATTCCGGATAAAGATTTTTTTGAATTATTAGCCAATAAAAAATTTCCTTCTTCTACTTGGCTTCGTACATTGGAACAACTCGATTACATCGAAGAACCGGACATGTTTCACGATTGTTTTGCACACATGCCATTGCTCACCGAACAATTTTTTGTCGATTATCTACAAGAACTTTCCAAGATTGCGTTGCAATATATCGATGATGCGTTAGCAATTGAACTCATCGGTAGAATTTATTGGTTTACGGTAGAATTTGGTTTGATACAACAAAAAGAAGGCATGCGTATTTATGGTGCCGGCATCTTATCTTCGAGTGGTGAAAGTATTTTTTGTTTAGGCAACAAAGCCAATCTTTTACCATTTAATGTGAAAGATATTATGGAAAAACACTATTACAAGGATCACTATCAAGATAGATATTATGTGATAAATACTTACAAAGATTTGTTTGATGCAATACCTGAAATTAATCAACTATTGACACATGCATTAAATGAAATAAAACACGATAAGAATGTAAATGCTACACCATTAGACTTTGAATTATAAGATGAAAAAACAAACACTCAAACAAATAAAATCCAGCATACGAAAGAAACAAATAAAAGATGGTTTCTTTGATGGAAGATTTGCGCCAAAAATGCAACCGGACAAAAAGAAACAACACAATAAAAAACAATGTAGATTAAAAATAGAACTTGAATAAAAGATGAAAACAATCATACCAAAAGAACGTTCGTTAAAAGAAATTTCCAACTTTCTAACATCGTCTATTATACCGCGACCGATTGCATTCGTAAGCTCAGTGAATGCAAGTGGACAGCCAAATTTAAGTCCATTTTCCTTTTTCAATGCATTTAGTTCCGATCCACCTATTTTAATTTTCTCGGCAGCAAAAAGTGCATTAACCGGCAAGCAAAAAGATACGTATCACAATGTAAAAGCTGTGCCGGAATGTGTGATTCATATTGCCAACTTTGCCATGTCGGAACAACTTTCCGTTACCAGCGGCTCATTTCCATCTGAGATAAATGAATTTGTGAAAGGCGGCTTCACCGAAGTAGCATCTACCTTAGTAAAACCACCACGCATCAAAGAAGCACCGATTGCCTTTGAATGTAAGGTAAACCAAGTGATAGAATTAGGAGACAAAGGTGGTTCCGGCAATTTGATAATTTGCGAAATTTTAATGATACATGTTGATGAAACTTTATTAGATGAAAATGGAAATGTAATAGCAGAAAAATTAGATCCAATTGCACGACTCGGATACAATAACTATGTGCGATTTACAGCAGACGATATTTTTGAAACGCCCAAACCAATTAAAGCGTACGGTGTTGGTGTAGATGCCATTCCACAATGGATAAAAGACGAAGCCTTATTATCCGGAAATGAATTGGGAAAATTAGCCAGCATAGCCGAAATTCCTAACAAGGAAGACATACAACAAGATGCTGAATTAGTGGAGCTAATTTCAGACTATAAAGCACAAAGTATTTACGAAATAAAACGCTTATTGGAAGATAATAAAATTAAAGAAGCGTGGTTAATTCTATTAAATGTAAAATAAACAATGGATGCCGGATGGCACCCATTGTTATAAATCATATTAAGGCGTTTCTCTTGGTTTAATTGGAGGATTAATATCACCAGGTAGTGTACCAGATGTATTTGAATTTTTTGCAAAACCAAACTTGACCTTCTGTACCGTAATATTATTTTTATTGTCTGAGGAAATAATATCATGCAAAGCTTTTCTGAATAAAATAAAATCAAAAGTTGCATTATTACCCTTTATCTCTACTTGATCTACTTTATTCTCGATGGTATCTTCTCTACTTATCTTGATGTTATATTCAATTCTATTATCATCACGAATATCTACGTTAGTTAACTTAGAAAAGTCGATAGAAACAATCGCATCATTTCTGAAATTTGGTAAATTAAATTCTTTAGATTCATAAATTAATTTACCTTTCACATCAGATATATTATATTGTACTTTGCAATTATAGACAAAAGCTGCGTCTGTTGTATCCTTTGTCACATCATCAAAGGTCAATAAGTTAATGATAGTAGGTGTGCTACTATCCGTTATCTTGTTTTGTTGTTTGGATTTGGTCTCACAGGCTGTAAATATTACAATAGCCCATAAGAAAAGGATAAGTTGTTTTTTCATAATTTATGGTTTTAGAATAGAAATTACATTAAAATTATAAAAAATATCAAAAAAATCAAGTATAATTGATTAAAGGAATTTTTCTATGAAACTATTCCAAACTAAGACCATAAGCATACTTTTGACATTTATTGTCATCATTTTGGAATTCATTTCATTAAATTCCTGTACTTGTAATAATACACCAAATAGTACAGCTATTAATACATATAACAACGTAACGAATAGGAAAGGTGCATATACAGCACGTATCAGCAATTATACAAAAGCATTTAACATCGCTGATGACGTACAAGGAATTATTTTCAATGAGAATGAACCAAGTAGAGAAACTTTGTCTAATAATGGTTGGCAAATACAACAATTTAGCACATGTGGTGAGATGCTTGACACTACAATTTCTCAAATGAAACAACGTCAAATTTTTTTATACGATTTAGTGGCACATGCAGATCCATTACGATTTAACTCCATGGCATTATCCATTTTCATTAATAAAATAAAAACAAAATGTACATTGGATACAAACACTGTACTTTATTTGAACGGATGTAATACAGGTGTGCCACAATACACCTATAACAATGACCAACGCTCAGCTGCAGAAATCATTGCAAATAGTATTGGTTGTATTGTATATGGCTCCAAAGGCTATTTAAAAGGCACATTTGCCCAACAAAACGAACAATGTTACAAATCCAATAATGAAGGAACTGATGCGTATCCAGATTCAGAAAATGCATCAGGTAAGAATGTTTGGAAAAGGTTTGAACCAAAGCCTTCTCATTTAAAGAAGCGACAAATGCCCAACATAAATACAGGATTTAAGGATACCTATGTTTTTACCACAAATAACAAAACAGCCACTAATCTGGATACGCTAATACTAAAAACTATTAGTGGAAAAAAAATTAATTCAAAAATAGACAGCATTCAATTCAATATGTTTCCAGATGTAGTTTTTATTCTTAATAAGAAAACATACGCCGTGTTTAATTCATTCCGCTATATCATAGATCAAGAAAATAAAAATGTATATTTCTTAGAATCCAAATACAAGTCGGAATTAATTACACTATTAAAAGAAATAGATTAATAGGAATCAATAGCAATATAATATAGAATTATGCAAGCAATTGAAACCATAGAAGAAGCTGAGCAATTTATTTTTAATTATAATTGGTATGAAGGTCGTAGCCGCAACCAAGATGAAGAAATTCTGCTCTTAAAAAAATGCGAAAACCTTGCTAAAGCACAACAAAAATTACGCTTGTTGTATAGAACTCGAGCATATTTAATTAGCTATTATTCACATATTAATAAACTGCATGTAGCATTAGAAATTGGAGTAAAAAATTACGATGAATGTAAACAAAATTTGTTCACAGAAGAATTATTACTAACGCTCGCCTTTCTCATCCAATTAAATCAGGTCTTAGGCAATTATTCTCAATCCGAAGTGTATATTAATGAAGTAAAAGATTATTTATATCAAACAGATGACATTAAAAAGCAGTGCAATATTCATATTACTGCTGCCATACAATACCACAAAACAGGAGATTTAGAGAAATGTAAAGAAGAAAACGAAACAGCTTTAAAGCTCGCTCACCAACTCAAAGATACCTATACATTAGTTACTATTTACAACAATTATGCACATCAAATAATGACAAAAGAGCTGGAAAAATCGGAGTCTCTTTTGAACGAAGGGATGCATATAATGGGAACAGAAAATAAAAACAGCGAACAATACAGTTATATTTTGGCGCATTATTATTTGAATTTTGCTTTTTTATATGAAACCCAAAATAAATTACTGTTAGCTATTGATTATGCCAAAAAGGCAATTATACTATTAGAAAAACATCATGCAATGGATTCTACTTTAGAAGCTGAAATCATTTTAGCGAATGCATTTTGCAAACAAAAAGAATACGATAACACCATTGAAATTTTATGTAAAATAGAGCAAGTTGCTACAGCATCTGGAAATAATCCAATTCTAATAAAATGCTGTCAATTATTTTATGAAGTGTATGATAAAAAATCTGATTACAAAAAAGCATTTTTATACATGAAAAAATATGTATCTGCAAAAGAAATCAGTTTTAGTCAAGAGTCTGAAAGAACAATCCGCAATTTGCAAATTACACACAATGTAAAAACAATTAAATCAGAAAAAGAAAATGCTGAAAAGATTGCACGTATAAAACATGAATTTCTGGCTAATATGAGTCACGAAATCAGAACACCTATTAATAGTATTATTGGAATTTGCTATTTACTGCATCAAGATGCCTTAACAGAAAAACAAATCAACTACATACAACGGTTAGAAAAAAACGGTGAAAATTTATTAGGAATAATTAATGATGTATTAGACATCAGCAAAATAGAAACAGGCAAAATGGTATTGAATGAAGAGCCTAAGAATATTGCCGACATCATAGAAAATGTGTATACTATTCTATCATCTAATGCACAAAAAAAAGGAATTGATTTAGGAGTAGAAATAGCCGCAATAAAAACGTTCATTGCATATATTGACACCGTTCGGTTAAGTCAAATTTTCACCAATCTTATTTCCAATGCCATCAAATTTACCGATTCAGGTTATGTACGCATTCAAGCTACTATTATTGACCAAAAAGAAGATACTGTAAATATTGAATTTAAAATTTCAGATACAGGCATAGGCATTCCTACTGAAAAACTAGACACACTTTTTGAACGATATGTACAAGCAGATGCCAATATTTATACTTCATTTGGCGGTACAGGTTTAGGGCTTTCCATTACCAAAGATTTAGTGGAATTAATGGGCGGAACAATTCATGTAAACAGTACAGAAGCTAAAGGTTCAACCTTTATCATCAATCTAAAATTTAAAACAGTTGCTTCTACTGCAATTATTGTGGAAGAAACATTGAACCTAGATATATTACAAGGCAAAACCATTTTAATAGCTGATGATTTAGAAGAGAACCGAAGCATCTTAGCAGAAATATTTTTAACTACTCAAAAAGATATTCAATTACTTTTTGCTAAAGATGGTAACGAAGCTATTGCCACTTTGGAACACAAAGTGCCAGACTTAATTTTAATGGATTTAGACATGCCTGAACTAAACGGATTTGATGCAACAATCCGAATAAGAAAAGACTATCCAAATGCAGATTTAAAAATTGTAATCGTAACGGCAAGCCTACTAACAATAAGCAAAGAAGAATTAAAAGAAATCGGTTTTGATAGCATTTTAAATAAACCGCTAAAACCCAATGTACTTTTAAAAACGATCTGCGAGCAATTAAGCTAACTTTTCTTCTGCATTTTTCGCACACTTCTACTAATAAACCAATCTACTAATCCGGGAAAAAAGCGTTTCAACCAAAAAGTAAATTTTCCATCTACGCTTGGAATTATCAATAGCTTATCTTGTTGCAATCCTTTTAATAGAGCGTTTGCAATAAAATCCGGATGTTGCAATTTTGCATTTCCGGAAATAGCTTGCGTTTCTTTCGGCTTCGTTTTATTTTCTTCGTGCAAGCCCGGTGTATCGGTGTCCGGTGGGCAAAGCACAGACACTTTAATGTTGAACTGCGACATTTCTTGTCGTAGTGCTTCGGAGAAACCAATGATGCCAAATTTACTCATGCAATAATCTGTATAACCAAATACGCCTAAAAATCCGGCGATAGATGAAGTATTGACAATATGACCACCTTTTTTTTCCATAAAAGGAATAACTACAGAACATGCATTCCAAGTAGCATATAAATTCGTTTTGATAGTTTTGTCAAAAATTTCAGGTGTGATGTTTTCAAAATAATCAGGTTGTGCAATACCAACGCAATTAATTAAAATATCCGGAATTCCATTTTCAAAAATGGCCTTTTCAAAAATAGTTTTGGCGTTATTATAATCAGAAATATCTACAGTATAAAATGAAACGTTGGATGTTGGGTTTATTCGTTCGATATCTTGTTTTGCACTTTCTAATTTGGCAGCTGTTCGAGCAAAAAGAATCAAATTATTTCCTTGTTTTGCAAATGCTTTTGCAATGGCCAATCCAATTCCAGAGGAACCACCGGTGATGAAAACGAGCTTGTTTTTCATTAATGAAATGTAAGGAAAATATTTTATTTAAATATCAAGGAACAACAAAGCATTATTTCAAAAATAAAAAACCTGCTCAGAAATGAACAGGCTAATATTTATAATCAATATAATTTTATTTACCAGTCTTACGCTTTCTTTCGTTCTCGTCTAAATAAATTTTACGCAAACGAATTGACTTCGGAGTTAATTCAACATACTCATCGCCTTGAATATATTCTAATGCTTCTTCCAAAGAAAACTTAGTAACTGGAATTAATCTCGCTTTATCATCTGTACCAGATGCACGAACGTTGGTTAATTGTTTTTTGATAGTAACATTTACTACTAAATCATCCTGACGAGAATTTTCACCTATTACCATCCCGCTATATACTTGATCACCAGACTCAACAAAGAAACGACCTCTATCTTGCAATTTATCTAAAGAATATGCAATCGCTTCACCTGTTTCTTTTGAAATCATAGAACCATTGATACGTCCTTTGATTTCGCCTTTATGTCTGTCATATTTAATGAAACGGTGTGCCATTACTGCTTGTCCGGAAGTAGCTGTAATCATTTCCGTTCTCAAACCAATTAAACCACGTGAAGGAATTTCAAATTCCATGATAGAACGATTGCCTTTCAACATCATGTTTTTCATGTCGCCTTTTCGTTGCGTAATCATTTCAATCGCAGTACCTGCTTTTTCTTCCGGCAAGTCAATGGTTAATTCTTCTATCGGCTCACATTTATGTCCGTCAATTTCTTTAAAAATTACTTGTGGCTGACCCACTTGCAACTCATATCCTTCACGACGCATCGTTTCAATTAATACAGATAAATGCAATACACCACGACCAAATACTAAAAATGAGTCCGCTGTTTCACCTTGTTGCACGCGCAACGCCAAGTTTTTTTCTAACTCTTTATTTAATCTGTCTTTTATGTGTCTTGATGTAACGAATTTTCCTTCTTTACCGAAAAACGGTGAATCGTTGATGGTAAATAACATACTCATCGTTGGCTCATCAATAGAGATGGCAGCCATAGCTTCCGGATTTTCTGCGTCAGCGATGGTATCACCAATCTCAAATCCATCTACACCTACAATAGCACAAATCTCTCCGGCCGGTACTTCATCTACTTTTATTTTCGCCATACCTTCAAACAACATCAAGTCTTTAATACGTGATTTTGTAATTGTTCCATCGCGCTTAATTAACGCAACAGGCATGTTTGTTTTCAATGTTCCTCTAAAAACACGACCCACAGCAATACGACCAACAAATGAAGAGAAATCTAAAGAAGTAACCTGCATTTGTGCAGCACCTTCTGCTGTTTTAGGTGCAGGAATATGTTCAATAATACAGTCTAATAAATCAACAACATTCGTCGTTGGTTTTTTGTAATCCGTACTCATCCAACCATTTTTAGCAGAACCATAAATAGTCGGAAAATCTAATTGATCTTCTGTGGCATCTAACTGGAACATCAAATCAAATACTTTTTCATGTACTTCTTCCGGCGTGCAGTTCTCTTTATCTACTTTATTGATAACGACGATTGGTTTCAAACCTAATTGTAATGCCTTTTGTAAAACGAAACGTGTTTGTGGCATCGGACCTTCAAAAGCATCTACCAATAATAAAACACCATCTGCCATTTTTAATACACGCTCTACTTCACCGCCAAAATCTGCGTGGCCCGGTGTATCAATAATATTGATTTTGTAATCTTTATATTTTACTGCAGCGTTCTTTGCCGTAATCGTAATTCCACGTTCACGCTCTAACTCATTGTTATCCAAAATAAGCACTCCTGTATTTTCGTGCTCAGAGAAAGTTTTACATTCCCATAAGATTTTGTCCACTAAAGTTGTTTTTCCGTGGTCAACGTGTGCGATAATCGCGATATTTCTGATATTCAGCATTGGTATATTTTTCTTAAAAATAGGGTGCAAAAATACGGAGATAATACTACATTTAACGTGTGCTTAGAATAAGAAAAGATTAACAGAAAATCAAGTTGTAAGTAATTTAATAGCAATGCATTAAGATATTTGTAACGAATCACATACCTTGTAAGGTTTTAAATTCAAATTTATCCAAAACATTGCGGTTCAAAAATTGTTGCCTTTAGTATGTCAGACCAAAACGCATTACCACCTATTGCTGAAGAAGAAATTACACACATCAATGTATATGGTGCCAAAGAACATAACTTAAAAAATATAGATATTCATATTCCGAGAAACCAATTTGTGGTTATTACAGGATTGAGTGGAAGTGGTAAATCATCTTTAGCGTTTGATACTATTTTTGCCGAAGGTCAACGTCGATATATGGAATGTTTTAGTTCCTATGCACGCCAATTTGTAGGCAATATGGAACGTCCGAACGTAGAAAAAATTTCCGGTTTATCTCCGGTGATTTCTATAGAACAGAAAACAACCAGCAGAAACCCGAGAAGTACGGTTGGCACCACCACCGAAATTTATGATTTCTTGCGGTTGCTATATGCGCGTGTCGGTGAAGCTTATTCGTACAATACGGGGAAAAAAATGGTGCGATTTTCCGAAGAGCAAATCATAGAAGACATCTTACAAAAATTCCAAGATAAAAAAATTTCCATATTAGCACCTTTAGTTCGTGGTCGCAAAGGTCATTATCGCGAATTATTCGAAGACATTAGAAAACAAGGTTATTTGCGTGTTCGTGTAGATGGCGAAACGCAGGAAATACAACCCAAAATGCAAGTGGATCGCTACAAAATTCACGATATAGAAGTAGTGATTGACAGAATAAAAGTGGACAAGAAAGAAGTGCAACGTTTGCGTGAGTCAGTAGCAAAAGCATTAAAAGAAGGGAAAGGATTGATTTTTATTGAAGATTTAGACAATCATACAATTACAACCTATAGCAAAACGTTGATGTGTACCGAAACCGGCATTTCGTATGAAGAACCTTCACCTAATACTTTTTCCTTTAATTCACCGTATGGTGCATGTCCGAAATGCAGAGGATTAGGTGTACTAAAAACAGCCGATTTATCTAAAATCATTCCCGATTATTCCAAATCTATACAAGAACAAGGCATTGTTGCATTGGGTGAATACAGAGATACATACACCTACAAAATCATTGTGCAAATTTTGGATTCCTTTAACGTAACTATTAAAACACCATTACAAAAAATACCACAAGAATGTTTGGATATTCTTTTATACGGAACCAGCGAAAAATTTAAGATAGAAGCAAGAGAAAATCCAAGTAGAAAATCAACCAACACACATTGGAGTTTAACGTATGATGGTGTAGTAAATCAAATCAATAGAACCTTAGAAGAAAACAGCAGCGATGCCTTGATGAATTGGGCGGAAAATTATGTAAGCGAAGTGAATTGTCCGGAATGCGAAGGCTATCGGCTTAAAAAAGATGCTTTATGGTTTAAGTTAGATAATAAAAATATAAGCGAAATAGCACTATTAGATTTACAAGAGTTAGCCATTTGGATAAAAAAATTAAACACAAAAATTGACAAAAACCAACAAATTATTGCCAAAGATATTCTGAAAGAATTAGAAGATAGAATTGGATTTCTATTAAATGTCGGATTGAATTATCTTTCCCTAAACCGACCAACCGGCACACTTTCCGGTGGTGAATCACAACGCATTCGATTGGCAACACAAATTGGGTCGGAATTGCAAGGCATCACATATATTTTAGATGAACCCAGCATTGGCTTACACCAACGAGACAATCATCGTTTAATAAATGCATTGCGGAATTTATCCGACATCGGAAATACAGTAATTGTGGTGGAACACGACAAAGACATCATGTTAGCATCCGATTATTTAATTGATATGGGACCGCGTGCCGGCACACATGGTGGCGAAATTGTAGCACAAGGCATTCCAAAAGATTTTCTTGGTTTAAAAACAATTACAGCTCAATATTTAGCCAATAAAATCGGCATTGAAACACCCAAAAAAAGACGAGCAGGAAATGGACATTTCCTCACCCTAAAAGGTGCTACCGGAAACAATCTTAAAGATGTTTCTATTCAAATTCCATTAGGCACTTTAGTTTGTATTAGTGGTGTTTCGGGTTCAGGAAAATCGACCTTAATAAATGACACACTGTATCCTATTTTAAACCAGCATTTTTATCGTTCGCCGTTTAATCCGATGCCGTACAAAAGTATCGAAGGATTAGAATATATTGACAAAGTGATTGAGATAGACCAACAGCCTATCGGACGAACACCTCGCAGCAATCCGGCTACTTACATCAAACTTTTTGATAAGATTCGAGAATTGTATGCCAACATTCCGGAATCCAAAATTCGTGGTTATAAAAATGGTCGATTTTCGTTTAATGTAATTGGTGGCCGATGCGAAGAATGCCAAGGTGGTGGCATGAAATTAATTGAAATGAATTTTTTGCCGGATGTGTATGTAGAATGTCCGAAATGCTTAGGCAGACGCTACAATCGGGAGACATTAGAAATAAAATACAAAGGCAAAAGTATTTATGATGTTTTGGAAATGTCGATAGAAGAAGCCTTGCATTTTTTTGAGCATCTTCCATCCATCCACAGAAAAATACAGACATTAAACGATGTAGGGTTGGGTTATGTACGCTTAGGACAATCTGCTACGACATTAAGTGGCGGTGAGGCACAACGTGTAAAACTATCGGAAGAATTGAGCAAACGCGACACCGGAAAAACAGTGTATATATTAGATGAACCAACAACCGGATTGCATTTTGAAGACATTCGAGTATTGTTAGATGTGTTGCAAAAATTAGTGGGCAAAGGCAATACCGTAATTATCATTGAACACAATTTAGATGTAATAAAAGTGGCCGATTATGTTATCGACCTCGGACCGGAAGGCGGACGAGGTGGTGGCGAGATTGTTGCCTGCGGCACACCGGAAGAAATTGTCAAAAACAAAAAAAGTATTACCGGAAAATTTCTAAAAGACGAATTATAGTTTATTTAATTTTTTTCTTCTTTCAAAAAATATTGTGTTGGGAAAATAGAATCTTTTGCAATCTCATTTACTTTTTTCACCCATTCCGGATATTGATACGTTGCAATTAAAGTATTGTCATCTTGCCGAGTTAGCGTAGCAAACACCTCACCTGTTTTAGGATACTTTGCTACACCATTTGATTGACTTAAAAAACCCATATCCAACAAACAATCACTGCGGTAAGACCAAACGACATCCACAGATTGAGCCAAGGATACGACAAAAACTCATACGTACATTGTCCATAAAACCAATAAGTAACACTTTCCTCGTTTAATACCATCTCACACATATATGCATAGGATTGTATAGATTTAGGTGCCAATGTTTGGATAAGAAAGTAGATAAATCATTTATCTGTTCAGATGTATTGTTTGTTTTATCTGTTTCAACGACTTCGGTTGATGATGCTGATATTGTTTCAGTATTTTCTTCTTTTGAATTGCAACTGTAGAGTGAAAATAAGACTGTTATGCTAAAAAATAATTAAACTTTTTTCATAGAAATGGCATACATCGTTTTTGAGTTTTTGTTGTTTAATAATTAAACAATCCGACACATCAAATATATAAAATAAGCACTTATCAATTGGAAAATTTTACGTATTAATCAAAATAATCTTAGGATAAGTAATCCATTGTTTGCTACAAGCCGTGGTATTCTTAACTTTTGCATAGTGTATGCCAATGGAATGAATTTATTTTTGGTTCAAATATTCGTTTTATGACAGCACAAGCTCCAAAAACAAACCCGTTAAAAGTTCGAAATGTACATTTCAAATTTGACGAAGTTCCTAAGCATTGGATTTTAGGAAGCACCATTGCTACGCATTTCATCAACAGTATGCATATTGTTTTTCCCGAAGGTGAAAAGTTTTTCATCCGCAGTGTGCGTAGATATGCCAAAGATATGAAAGACAAAAATTTGGTAAAAGAAATCAATAATTTCTGCGGACAAGAAGGGGTGCATGCACGCGAGCACGAACGTTTTTGGGAAGTAATGAATGAACAAAACTTACAACCACACCGATTTGCCAACCTTTTAAAGAAAACGGCATTCTCCGGAAAATATAGTTATGAAAAATTAAGTCGAAACATTTTAGAAAAAATAAAACCGGGCTTAGGCGATAAATTCTCCTTATCAGTTACAACTGCTTTAGAACACTACACTGCCATTTTAGCACATGCTTTATTTTTGGAGCCAATTGCTACCAATGATAATATTGCACCTCAAATGTTGGAATTATTGCATTGGCATGCTGCTGAAGAAATTGAACATAAAGCTTTATGTTTTGATGTGTTGAAAGAAGTAGATGACAGCTACATCTTGCGTGTTTCCGGCATGAGCTTGGCAACTATTTTATTGTTTGGGTACATCACAGCCGGACAAGTTTATTTCATTGCCGTTGATAAAGATAAAAGCATTGTAAAAATGCCCTTTGAAACGTATTTCTTGATAAAAACAATTGTATTCGGTCAAATCGGAAAAGAATTATCAAAAAACTTATTAAGCTATTTCCGCAGAGATTTTCACCCGAATGATATTGACGACAGACATTTAGTGGAGAATTTCTTTAAGGATAAAGCATACGCTTAATCTACATTAAATGTAAAGAATACTTAACAAGCAACATCTTATGTGTAAAGAACTAATTAATTTTTATCTTTACGCATAAGATGGGTTTTGTATTTCCTTGGTTTTTATGGGCACTTCTTTTATTAGCCGTTCCAATACTTATTCATTTATTTTATTTCCGACGGTTTAAGAAAATTTATTTCTCCGATATCCGATTTTTAAAACAAGTTCAAGAAGAAAAATCTACCATAGAGAAATTAAAAAAGAGGTTAATTTTAGCCACTCGTTTGCTAACTCTTTTCTTTTTGATATTAGCATTCGTGCAACCATTTATCGGAAAAAACAATAAACAAAAACAACCAGAAAGCTCGGCGGTAGCTGTGTATATCGACAACTCGTATTCAATGGGTTTGAAAGCAGATGGCGAAGCAGCATTACAAATTGCCAAAACCAAAGCGAAAGAAATAGCTGAAGCCTATAACGATGGTGATAAATTTGCATTACTCACCAATGACTTAGAAGGCACACATCAACGTTGGATGTCGAAACAAGATTTTTTAGATGTAGTGGATAAGATTAATCTATCATCTACTATCAAAACCATCACAGAAATATCTAAAAAAGAAGCAGCTTTATTCCAAACTGTTGGCAATGTAAACAAAGCAGGGTTTTTTATTTCCGATTTTCAAAAAAATATGTTTTCTAAAAGTGAAGACACCGGATTTATTGCTCATTTTCTGCCTATCAATGGTGTTCCTGAGAAAAATGTGTATGTAGATTCTTGTTGGTTTGAGCAACCTGTATTTACGCTAAATGCAAGCAACAAATTGATGGTTCGCATCAAAAATGCCGGAAACACTGCAACCGACAAAATGAGAGTTTCTGTGAAAATAAACGATGCCGTGAAAGCCATTAACGACTTAACTATTCCGGCAACAAGTAGTGTACTCGATTCATTTAATTTTTCTATCACACAAGCCGGATGGCAACGTGGTGAAATCTCTTTCAACGATTATCCCATTACATTTGATGATCATTTTTATTTTTCGTTTAATGTAGCTGATAAAGAAAAAGTATTATCCATTGAAGATACCGAAACACCGAACAATGTGGCATCTGTATTTACGGATGATGTACATTTCCAATTGGAACGCATCAACAAAGGACAAATTGATTATTCTTCTTTAAAAAAATATGCACTTGTAGTACTCAATCAACTGCAAGATATAAGTTCCGGATTAGCAGCCACACTGAAAGCATATTTAGAGAATGGCGGTAACATTTATATTATTCCTAACACACAACTCAATATTGCATCGTATAACGCTTTCTTATCGAATAATAACTTGGCAACATTGGGCGAATTGCAAAACAAACAAGGTGAAGTCAGCACCATCCACACTTCGGATATGCTATTTAGTGGTGTTTTTCAGCAAATACCTAAGCATATAGAGAAACCAACATTTTCCAAGTTATATCCGATTTTATCCGGTAGAAACCAAAATGAACGCGTTTTATTATCTACCAATCTAAATGTACCATTTGTTTCTAAGTTTGAAAGTGGCAATGGATTGGCATACTTACAAGCAGTGCCGATGCAAAAGGAATTTTCTAACCTTGCGGCTATGGCAATTTTCGCACCGATGCTATACAATGCGGCGGTGTACAAAAAAAATAACCAAGCATTGTATTATGTGATTGGACAAAATAATTTGATAGAATTAAAAAACGAACAAGCAACAAACGAAAGTATTTATAAACTCAGCAATAGAAAACATGAATTTATTCCGGAAAATCGCTCTATTGGAAACACCACTTTGTTGAACGTACAAACCAACTTACCAAGCGATGGTATTTATACCATTCTGTCCGATAATAAAACGGTTGGCATGGCAGCTTTCAATTATGACAGAACAGAATCTGCCTTGGAATTTGCCGGAAAACAAGATATAGCATCTACCTACAACAAAAAAAACCAATTGATTTTAGATAATACGCAAGCCAACTTAGCGGCAGAAGTAAAGCAAATAAAAGATGGTATAGCATTATGGAAACTTTGTGTAATTTTGTCCTTGTTCTTTTTGTTAATAGAAATTTTATTAATTCGATATTGGAAATAAGATAAGAACCAATAAATATTCTTTAAAAATGCATTATTTACTCAAAAATACAACCGTTTTAGACAGCACATCTTCCTTTCATCAACAAAAAGTAGATGTATGGTTAAAAGACGGAAAAATTGAAAAAATAGACAAAAACATACAAGCAGAAGGTGCGGAAATTATAGATTTTTCGGATTGTTACCTTTCACCGGGTTTTTTTGATATATATGTAAATACCAACGATCCCGGCTTTGAGTATCGCGATGACATCGACACAATTGCACAATCGGCATTGGTTGGTGGATTTACCACTGTATGTGCCACTGCCAACAATCATCCTATTACGCAAAGCAAAGCGCAAGTAGAATACATACTGAACAAAGCCAAACATACGGATATACATATTTTACCAATCGGTGCTATCACGGAAAATTTTGACGGCAAATCACCTTCTGAAATGCATGATATGCACGCAGCAGGCGCAGTGGCGTTTTCAGATGTGCCACACAGCATCAAGGACAGTGGTGTATTGTTGCGAGCATTGCAATACGTGCAGCCATTTAACGGACTTATCATCTCTATGCCATTCGACAAAACATTGGTTGGTGAAGGATTGGTAAATGAAAGTGCCATTTCGGTGCGTATGGGCATGAAAGGTATCACCAATTTATCGGAATATGCTGCTGTACAACGCGACATAGAGATATTGCGATATACTGGCGGCAATCTGCACTTAACCGGCATTTCTACAGCGGAAAGTGTGGCTCTCATTCGTCAAGCAAAAACAAATTTGCCGGAAAATGCCCATTTAACTTGCTCTGTTTTTGTACATCATTTAGTGAGTGATGAAAACGACGTAAAAAGCTTCGATTCTAATTATAAAGTTTTTCCACCGCTTAGAACACAACAAGATCAACAAGCATTGATTGAAGGATTAAAAGATGGCACGATAGATTGTATTTCGACACAACATACGCCATTAAACATTGATGAAAAAAATGTAGAATTTGAGTATGCACAAAATGGAATGATTGGATTAGAAACGGCATTTGGCTTATTGAATAGCAGATTAGAAAATGAACTTTCTAAAGAAAAATTAGTGGAATTATTATCGAAAAATCCAAGACAAATTATCCAACAACCTACCAATACCGATTTTGTAATAGTTGATTTTGAAACCCAAAATACTATCACAGAAAAAAACATTCAATCAAAATCTAAGAATACACCTTATATTGGCAAAACAATGAAAGGAAAAGTGAAAGCCGTATTTTCTAAAGGACAATTTATCGTACAAGCATAATGGAAAACATGGAACAAAACAACCCAAGAGGCGTACTGAGTGGCTTAATGATTGCCTTGGTTTCTGCATTATTTTCTACCGTTTTTTATGCAGCATTCACTACATTAGTGTATATCAAGAAAATGACATTACTACAATCACAAGTAGTTTTTATTCAAATTGTCTGTATTGTAATGGCCGTATTTTTAGCTCAGTTCTTAGCTAGAAAAATTCAAGGCAACAAACTTTCCATGTTGCAAGCACTTTTAACAGGCTGGCTCACAAGTATGGTGTTGGCCATTTTTGTTTCCTCTTATTACACTATCTTTTCTAAAATAACCGGATTAAATATTATGCCGAAAGGTGCCTTTGCTATGTTGTTGTTATTATACAATGGATTAGGTTTAATTTGGTCTATCATAATTGGTGTATTCCTTAAAAAAGAATAATTTCCAAATTAATATTGCACACACGCACGAATAAAACTATTTTTGTAGCAGTTTGAATATATCCATCGTCATACCATTATTAAACGAAGCAGAATCGCTGCCGGAATTATTTGCTTGGATTGAAAAAGTAATGCAAGCCAATCAATTCACCTATGAAATAATTGCAGTTGATGATGGTAGCAAAGATGATTCTTGGAAGGTGATACAACAAGCATCACAAAGAAACTCGGCTATTAAAGGAATTCGATTTCAGCGTAACTATGGAAAATCGGCGGCACTACAAGTTGGTTTTGAGGCAGCACAAGGTGAGGTAGTTATCACGATGGATGCTGATTTACAAGATTCACCGGATGAAATTCCGGAACTATATAAAATGATTACCGTAGATGGTTATCATTTAGTTTCCGGATGGAAAAAGAAACGCTACGACCCGCTAACGAAAACCATTCCTACTAAATTATTCAATGCGGCAACGCGATACGTTTCCGATATTCATAACCTCCACGATTTTAACTGCGGATTAAAAGCCTATCAAAAAAAAGTGGTGAAAAGCATCGAAGTATATGGCGAAATGCATCGTTATATTCCGGTGATTGCAAAATGGAATGGCTTTGATAAAATTGCTGAAAAACCAGTACAACACCAAGAACGAAAATACGGACATACCAAATTTGGCATTGAGCGTTTCATCAATGGTTTCTTGGATTTAATGAGTATTACTTTTGTTGCTAAATATGGCAAACGGCCGATGCATATCTTTGGCACTTTGGGCGTGCTTTCTTTTTTCTTTGGTGTACTTATCCTAATATATCTCACTATCACCAAAACATTCTTTGGTGTAGTAGGCATGACTGACCGACCAATTTTTTATCTTGGTATATTAACAGTGATCGTAGGTACGCAATTATTTGTTGCCGGATTTTTAGGTGAATTAATTGCACGAAACGGTATAGATAGAAATACGTATTCAATTAGTGAGAAATTGAATTTACCCAACTAAACAACGATTATTCTTTCTTTTCCAAAGCCCAAGTAAATTCTCCATAAATCGGATAATGATCGGAAATTTTATTATCAACAATCTGAAACTGTTGCACCTCAAAATTATTAGATGCAAAAATATAATCAATGCGAATAAAAGGAATCATGCCATTATACGTATGTCCAATTCCAAATCCTTTTTCTAAAAAAGCATCTTTCCTATTCTTAGCAATAAGATTCATCACATAAGAATTGGGTAAATCATTAAAATCGCCACACAATAAAACTGGCTTCGTTTGTTTATCTAAGAATGCTTTCAACTCTTCAGCTTGTTTGGTTCTTCTACTAAAGCCGGTTTTTAATTTAGTAACGATACTGCGCGTGCCGTGTTCGTCAAGGTCTTGTGTTTCTTTAAATTCAGCAATAGTTTCATATTCTTTTTTGCCAAAATAAAGCGACTGCAAATGAACATTCACCACACAAATAATAGAATCTCCTATTTCAATATCTGTATAAATTCCTTTAAAGGGTTTCTTACCATATCCTGTTTTAAAAGGTTGTTTCATAATGTTTCCGTGGTTTACAATAGGATATTTAGAGAACGTAGCAATGCCCCATTCATCAGTACCACGCAGCACCACCTCGCGCGTGAAGAAATAATACGGATAGCCTATTTTCTTTAATTGGGCAATGATATTAAATTCCTTTGTAGTATCATTATAAAATTCTTGAAAGCAAATAATATCCGGATTTTTTTCTTTTAATGTATTGAAAATTTCTTCTTTGGAATGTTCGTTTTCGCTCCAATTATACAAATCAAAATCACGCACATTATACGACATCATTTTAATAGGCTGCATAGCTACAGATGCGTTAGAAGACAATGAAATTCGAGTAGCAAATAATTTGAAATATTGCGGCAAACATGCAGAGATTGCCAACAATGAAACTACAGCAAAATATCTACGACGCAATATCCATGCAATCACAAACAATACATTGATGAAAGTAAAAACAGGCAATAGCAAACCAAAAAATGGAATTATCCAAATTTTGGCCGGACTGATATAAGATGCGGAAAGGCTTACTAATAAAAGTACAACAAAAATAAGATTAACAGTTCTTGACGTAAAGGATAATAACCACTTCAAGTATTTCATACTCCAAAATAATTGAAATAATTGAATTGTATGTGATTGCGGTCTTTAATTTTCGTTAATCTTCTTGGCTAATTTTAAACAAGAAATCTTTTTCTTCTTTAGATAAGCTATCATAACTGGAGCGATTAATCTTATCTAAAATTTCATCCAATTGCTCTTGTTTACTAAGCTGATTTTTGGGCGAAGTTTGATGTGTCTTGGTTTGTTTGTGTGTATCTTTCTCAGAATAAACGTAGGCACGTTTTTGAGTTACTTTCATTTCAGGTTTCTTATCAAAAAAGGAATGAACAAAATCACTGATGGCAAAAATTGGACGAGCTAAATCTGTACCGTTTTGCAATAATTTGATATACATAAAACCAAATAAAGCACCACCTAAATGTGCAATATGTCCGCCGGCATTGCCATGTTGGATATTAATTAAATCCAGCACGATATATGCCAATACAATCCATTTTATTTTCACAGAGCCAAAAAACAATAAGCCTATTTCATAATTAGGTGCTATGGTTGCAGCCGCCAACACGATTGCCATTACTGCTGCTGATGCACCAATACATGTAGCCAATGAAACCGCATTTTGAAACGCCGGAAAAATATTATAGGCAGCCATATATACCATTCCGCCAACAATTCCACCTAACACATAAATCGGAACTATTTTTGGTTTCCCTATTAAATCTTGTACAATTTGTCCAAACCAATACAAGCCTAACATATTAAACAAAATATGGAAGAAATCTTTATGGACAAACATATAGGTTAATATTGTCCAAGGTTTATACAACCAACTCATAACAGATGCCGGCAATGCCACCCAATTCAATATAGAAAAAGGTGTATTTTTTGCCATCAATACAAATGGTAAATTAACGAGATTGATTAGCACAAAAATGGCGATATTAATCAAAATGAGTTTGATTAAATCAGAGCCGAAGCGATATTGCCATTTTATGTCATCCCAAATATTCATTTTAATAGAACGTTTGTTTGTTGGTTTTATTCCAATATAAAACTAATAAAAATCCAAATAATGCACCACCGATATGTGCTGTATGTGCGATGTTTCCAATGCCTGTTTGTGCAAACATGATATCAAATCCGATAATCACTAACGGAATCATATATTTTGCTTTTATCGGAACCGGAATAAACATAAACATTAAAGGTGCATTCGGAAATAAATAACCAAATGCTGCCAACAAACCGTACACTGCACCGCTGGCACCTACCAAGCTGGCATAATATATTTGCGACAAACTTTTGATAGCCGACTCACTCAGCTGTGTAGGCAAATGTGTTTCATTGGTAAAAAACACATCACCAATATAATAATATGCCATGCCTGCATTTACTGCAATATAAAATGCAATAGCACCTAAGCCTGAAAATAAATATAAGAAGGCAAAACGCTTGCTGCCTAACACATGATCGCTTTCCAATACACCACCAAAACTATACAGTGCGTACATATTAAACAAGATGTGAAAAATGCCACCATGTGTAAACATATGTGTTACTATTTGCCAAGGTTTAAAATCCGGATTGGTTGGATAATGCATCGCCAATAAATCCGTTAAATCTGGATAGATAAAACAAGCTACAAATACAAATACATTGATGAGTATAATATTTTTTACGACGGGTGTTAAATTGTTCATGTGTTTTATTTTTCAAGCATCTCACAATAGTTCTCTATTTATTGCTGCTTTATGTAAATGATAAAGTATATATACAATTTTATGGGTCAAAAAGTTTCGTTAATTCCCAAATTTTCGTTCTATTTCATCGAAACTATATTGTATAAAAGTGGGCATTCCTGCCGGATTAATGGTTGGTTGCTCACAAGCAAACAATTCATCTATCAATTGTTGCATGGATTGTTTGTCTAATGCTTTTCCACTTTTAATAGCTGTTTGGTAGGCCAATGTTTTTGCTACATTTTTACGCTTATCAAACTGCTCACTTTTGCTGTTCATTTTATAATCTTCCAGCAATTGTTCTATTAATTTTGTTTCATTCTCGTCAATCAAATCACTTGGCATACCATGCACAACAAAGGTGGTTCCGCCAAAAAATTCAATATCAAATTTCAATGCTTTTAGTTCCGGTAAAATTTCCATCAAAATGGCAGCATCACTGTTTGAAAACTCTAAGGATTTTGGAAACAATGTTTGCTGTGTTATGGCTTGTTGTTGACTGAAATTCCTTAAATATTTTTCAAACAAAATACGTTGATGTGCTTTGTGTTGATCTATCAATATAAATCCACTTTTTATTTGTGTCAATATATAACGTTCGTGCAACTGAATGGGTTCAAATCGTTCGTTTTTAAACGGATTATTCGAAATCTCATTTTCATCTTCTAACGACAATAAATCCATTTTACTTTTTATGGTAATGGTTTTTTCTTCTGTCGTTGCATCCAGCTCATATAGTTTTTTCCAATCATCAAAATTGGTATTGGGTGTATGGTCTATTTTCTGTTGTGATGTAGTTGGAATATCTTTATCAAACGGCGAATAATAAGAGCCACGAGTGTTGGCATCCGTATTTAATTTCGATTGCACGACTTTAAAAGGTTGCTCATTGTACACGGTTTCATCTACCAATAAATTAAAAGTAGATTCGTGTTCAAAATCTATGGTTGGCATTACGCTGTATTGCGACAAACCGTGTTTTGCCGCCGCATTTAGCAACAAATAAATGGCCTTTTCATCTTCAAATTTTATTTCTTGTTTGGTTGGATGCACATTGATGTCAATAGCACCCGGCTCTATATCAATAAACAAACAATAAAATGGAAAAGTCTTCTCTCCTATCAAGCCATCATACGCTTTAGTAATGGCATAATTGAGAAAATTATTTTTAATAAATCGATTGTTCACGAAGAAGAATTGCTCGCCTCGAGTTTTCTTGGCAATGTCCGGTTTGCCTATAAATCCACGTACACTCACATAGTCAGTAACCTCTTCAATCGGCACTAATTTTTCGTTGTAATTTTTTCCAAATATATGCACGATACGTTGTCGAATATTAGATGCTTTGAGATGATATACTTCAATTCCATTGTGATGTAATGAAAAAAAGATTTGCGGATTGGCTAAAGCCACATGCACAAATTCATCCAAAATATGCTTAGTTTCAATCTGGTTAGATTTCAAAAAATTGCGACGTGCAGGCACATTGTAAAATAAATTTTTAACAGAAATAGATGTGCCATCATTGGTGGCAACCGGTTCTTGCAGTTGCACTTTGGAACCTTCTATCATCAGCAAAACACCTACATCGCTATCCAGCATTTTTGTTTTCATTTCCACTTGTGCCACCGCAGCTATACTTGCCATTGCCTCGCCTCTAAACCCAAACGTATAAAGCGAAAACAAATCATTAATATCTTTTATTTTAGATGTAGCATGGCGTTCAAAACACATCCGAGCATCTGTTTCACTCATGCCGCAACCATCATCTACTACTTGTATCAAGGCACGTCCGGCATCTTTAATAATTAATTGGATATTTTTTGCACCGGCATCTACACTATTTTCCAATAACTCTTTCACCACCGATGCAGGTCGCTGTATTACTTCACCTGCCGCAATTTGGTTGGCAATGGCATCGGGTAAAAGATTTATTTTATTATGCATAATTTGAGTATGCAAAATACAAAATTCATGGCGTACTGCCTTATTAAATGCTGTTATTTTGGTGCATTAAATTATTATCAAAATTTTGATATCCACGTTCGTTTAGAGTTTATAACAAATAAACCACTCTATTTTTCTTATGTTTGGACAAAATAGGATTGATTTTTGATAAAGTGAATGTATGATGATAAACAAAAGTTTTTTTAGGTTATTGCTCGTTTCTTGCTGCGTACTATTTACTACTTACAACTCAAATGCAGCTGAACCACCATACCTCAAAGACACGTCCAATTATTGGGTAGATTCTATCTTGAAAACAATGACCTTGGATGAAAAAATAGGCCAACTATTTATGGTAGCCGCATATTCCAATAAAGATGAAACAAGCTATAAAGTAATTGATAAATACATCAATGAATATAAAATTGGTGGTTTGATATTTTTTCAAGGCACAGCACCGAAGCAAGCCGAATTAACCAACCGCTATCAGGCTCAAAGCAAAATACCATTATGGATTGGGTTTGATGGAGAATGGGGTTTGGGCATGCGATTAGATAACACCATTTCTTATCCAAGACAATTGATATTAGGCGCCATCGACCATCCAAATTTAATTTATGAAATGGGTGCCGAAATAGCCCGACAAATGAAACGCATTGGGATTCATATCAATTTTGCACCGGATATTGACGTAAACAGCAATCCGAACAATCCTGTAATTAATGACCGTGCATTTGGTGACAATAAATTTAGCGTTACCCGCAAAGGATTGGCGTATATGCAAGGGTTACAAGACAATCATATTTTAGCGAGTGCCAAGCATTTTCCGGGACACGGCGACACCGATGTAGATTCTCATAAAGATTTGCCTATTTTAAAACATCCACTCAGCAGATTGGAATCTGTGGAATTATATCCTTTTAAGCAATTCATTCGCTATGGCGTGGGCAGTATTATGGTTTCCCATTTGAATGTATTAGCATTGGATGGTGCACCAAATTTTCCGGCTACTTTATCACCCAAAATAATCCAACAAAAATTAATTGACTCAATGGGTTACAAAGGGTTGATTTTTACCGATGCGATGAACATGAAAGGTGTGTCTAAATTTTATCCATCCGGCACGGCAGAAGTAATGGCAATTATGGCGGGCAATGATGTGATGTTATTTCCCGAAGATGTAGATAAAGCAGTAGAAGGCGTACGTTGTGCGGTGTTGCAAGATTCTATCATCTCCGAAGAAACCATCAACCAAAAAGTACGTAAAATATTAGCTGCAAAATATTGGTTAGGATTAAATAAATATCAACCTATTTCCTTAGAAGGCATACAAAAAGACATCCTAAATGAAGAAGCTACTTTTTTAAAATTTAAGTTGCTGGAAAATGCCATGACGGTTGTTAAAGATTCTGCACAACTTATTCCGATTGTCAATATTCAAAAACGAATTGCGAATGTAAGTATTGGAAGCACACAAGCAACTGTATTCTCCAACACGTTGGACAAATACACACAAATCGATCATTTTTACCTTCCAAAAAACGCGACACCTGCTGCATTTAATGCTGTTTTAAAACAATTAACAGCATATCATTTAGTTATTGCAGACATACAAGATATGAGTCGATTTGCTGCTAAAAATTTCGGATTGACAGATAATTCTATTTCTTTTTTAAAGCAACTCAACAAACAAAATCCAACTATATTAACCGTATTTGGAATACCATATAGTCTTAAATATTTCCAAGATTTTACAACAATTTTGCTCGCTTATTCATCCGACGAAGAAGCACAATCTATTGCAGCACAAATTCTATTTGGTGCACGTGGTGCAGAAGGAACACTGCCTGTAACGGTTGGCAATTTTAAGTATGGCGATGGCGAATGTACTCAATCGGATTTAAGATTAAAATATGGCAATCCATTGGAAGTAAATATGGATATTACCAAACTAAAAAAAGCAGATGCCATTATCTACAAAGCCATTGATGACAAAATTTTTCCGGGAGCACAATTGTTAGTAGCTAAAGATGGAAATGTGATTTATGAAAAAGCGTATGGATTTCACACCTACGATGCTAAAATTGCAACTAAAACAACCGACTTATTTGATATTGCTTCCATCACGAAAGTAACGGCAACCGTTCCGTTAATAATGAAAATGCAAGAGCAAGGGAAAATCAACATCAACAAAAAATTAGAAGATTATTTCTCTTATCCAACGGATTGCAATAAAGGCGACTTAACGATTAAAGAAATTTTGTGTCATCAAGCCGGATTACAAGCTTGGATTCCGTTTTATAAAAACACCTTAGATAATGCAGGAAACCCTGATACATTGTGGTATGCTAAAAAGCAAGATTCTATTTTTTCTGTAAAGATTTTAGATAGTTTATATCTCAAAAAATCGTTTCAAGATACTGTCTGGAATATGATTTACACTAGTGAAGTATCTCCTATAAAAAAATATAAATACAGCGATTTAGGTTATTATTTATTACAACAAATCATTGAGAAAACATATAAAGATTCACTTCAAAATATTACAAAAAAATATGTGTACGCGCCTTTAGGAATGAACTATACACAATACAATCCGAGGTGGAATGGTTTTGATTTGAATAAAATTATGCCGACGGAAATAGAGAAAAATTTCCGTCAATCGATGTTATTAGGAACGGTGCATGACCAAGGTGCTGCTTTGTTGGGTGGCGTTGCCGGACATGCCGGAATGTTTACCAATGCCAATGATTTGGCAAAATATTTTCAGCTGTTATTGAACAATGGAAACTATGGTGGATACACTTATTATTCACCTAAAACGATTGCTCAATTTACCACTAAACAATATCCGAATAACCGAAGAGCGATTGGATTTGACAAACCCACTCCAAAAGGGCAAGATGGACCAACTTGTGCTGCTGCGTCTGATGCATCATTCGGGCACACCGGATTTACGGGCACTATTGCATGGGCTGATCCGGAAAATAAACTTATTTATATTTTCTTATGCAATCGAGTTTATCCAAGTGCCGAAGTTAACCAACTTGCCAACCAAAACATAAGACCAAAAATACAGCAAGCCATTTATGATGCGATAACAAAATAGTATTGAGAGGTTCGTATTTAGGCCGTTTTCTACTTCACAGAGCATTATGTAATAGACTCTGTGATATTAATATTTACGCAAAAATATAAGTTTCTATTTTTCAAGAATAACATTTATACGCTGTGTGCTTTACTTACTTTGCGGTGAAAGAACTCACTCCGCATCAAAATTCACTTTACAACCTTCACTACAATTTTTGCAGATATCTATTTCCTTTCTG
>CAZDOT010000014.1:0-61962 GCA_964507125.1 uncultured Chitinophagales bacterium
CAACTGCCGTGTTGAGAACGTTCCAATACGAATTGCTGGAAAAACACATATCGAATTAAAACGAGAGGATTAGTTTTTTATGATGATTTAGTTATTGTTGGTTTGTATATTAAACAAAAAACAATCATCAATACAAACTCAATGGATACAGTCATTGCAAATAATTCATTCATTATGCCATGAAATAAAAATGCGGCAATACTGAGTAAAAAACTACAAATGCCGATTAATCCAGTTGCTTTTGCTATGTTGTTTTTTAAGCTTAAAAAGTGTGGTGCTAATATTAAAAATACCAATGCAATAGAAAACCATTTTATCCAAGTAAATAATTTCAACCAAGTAATATGAATGTCATAATAATTATAGCTTGTTATGGCGTTAAATAATTCGGATTGCCCATCAAATTTCGTGATAAGTTGATAGAGTTGATAATTTTCAATAGCATCACCTAATAACATTCCAACGCACAAAGTAAGCAACAATACAGTTTTTGTTTTAGTAAGTTGATGTTTAAAGGATAAAGAAATACACGCTAAGAAAGTACTATATACTACCATAAAAAGATAATCAATGCTGTTTCCTAAAAGCAAATCAGCTTTGTATTTTGCTACGTTTTCTACTTGAAAAAATGCTTTAATTTCTTGTTTGTCTTGAATAAATTCTAAAGCAATGATAGGTGTTTTAAAACCGGAAGGTAAATTATTTTCTGTTTTAGGATTTATATAAAGCAATATGGAAGCAGTGATTAATAAAAATAGAGCAACTATTTTTGCCCATTTTAGATAAGTATTTTGCATTATTTTTGATTTATTGATTATTATCAAGGTGAATTTAGAAATATTATTTTAACTTTGACTTAACATTGAAACATAAAAACACCCGAAAAAAAGATGGCTGCACTTAATGCAGCCATTTTTCATTTATTTTCTCTTTTATTCAATTCATCTCTTATCGTAGCAGCCTTCTCGTATTCTTCATTCATTAATGCTTCTTGCATTATTTTTTCTAATTCTTTATTTGTATAAACGGAATAATCTGTTTTTTCTATTTCTGTTTTAGAGGGTTGAATAGTTGCATATATATCAATCGATTCATTCGACTCTGGTTCTTCCATTAAAACAATTCCGGATGTATCAAATATATCACCATAAATATAAAGCGGACATCCATAACGAACCGCTAATGCAATGGCATCTGAAGTACGTGAATCTATTTCGTATTCTTCACCATTAAAAATGCAAACTAATTTGGAATAAAAAATACCATCCATCAAATTAGTGATAACAACTTCACTTAAATGCACATGAAAGGTATCCATCATTGATTTAAGTAAATCGTGCGTGAGTGGTCGTGCCGGTGTCATATTTTCTAATGAAACTGCAATAGCCTGTGCCTCTGCAGCACCAATAACAATGGGCAATCTGCGTTTACCTCTTACTTCACCCAAAACAACAGCGTAGGAGTGATGTTGTGTAAAACCTTGCGTAATATTTATGACTTCTAATTCAACTTTTTTCACATAGTAAAGTTACGAAAATTCAAAATAAATTCAAGTAATACCTTTTCAACAAAAATAGTACGCAACATGAAAAAAGCCACCGAATAATTCGATGGCTTTTTTTTAAAAACTAATTACTAATAACTAATAACTGTTTACTTATATTAATGCTGACTTGCTTTCAATGCTTTAACAGCTTCTGTTAATTTTGGTACGATTTCGAATAAATCACCTACGATACCATAATCAGCAGCTTTGAAGAAAGGAGCTTCCGGATCTTTGTTGATAACCACGATACATTTAGATTGGTTTACACCTGCTAAGTGTTGGATAGCACCGGAAATACCAATTGCAATGTATAAGTTTGGACGAATAGCCACACCGGTTTGTCCTACGTGTTCGTGATGAGGTCTCCAATGTACATCGGCAACCGGACGAGAACATGCAGTTGTTGCACCTAATGCTGCTGCTAAGTCTTCTATAATTCCCCAGTTTTCAGGACCTTTCATACCACGACCAGCAGATACTACTGTTTCTGCTTCCGGAAGTGGAGCAACATCACCTTGTTGACGAGAAACTTCTTTCACTGTAACACGGCTTGCAGCTGCTTCTAATTGAATATCTTCAACTGTTGCAGAACCTTCACCTTTAGTAGCGCCAAATGAGTTAGGAACAACCGCTACCACTTTAACTGGAGAATTTACTTTTACGAAAGCAAATGCCTTTCCGGAAAATGCTGTTTTCTTTACAACAAAATCAGCATCCGGTAAACTTACAGCACCGGAAACGATACCTGCTTTTAAACGTGCAGAAACTACCGGAGCAACTGCTTTACCTGTTAATGTTTGTGAGAACACAATAGTATCTGCATTTACTTTTCCAGCAACGTCTGCTACTGCTTTCGTATATTTGTTTGCATCAAAGCTATCAAATGCTTTGTTTTCAGAATGTAATACTTTCGTTGCACCATATACACCTAATGCAGCTAATTCTGCATGGTCAATAGTACCTAATGCTAAACCAACCGCTTCTTTGCCAATTTGTTTAGCGTAAGCCGATGCGTAAGAAGCAGCTTCAAAGCTTGCTTTTTTTACTTTACCATCCGCGATTTCTATAAAAAATAAAACTGCCATAATTATATCATTTTAGCTTCTTCGTGTAACAATCGGATTAATTCTTCAGGATGATCTGCTGAAATCATTTTACATGCAGATTTTGCAGGAGGTAATTCATACTTCACAACGGAAGTTAAAGAACCAACGCCTTGAGGTGCAACTACGTTTAATGGTTTTGTTTTTGCACTCATAATTCCTTTCATGTTCGGGATGCGAGCTTCTGCCATACCTTTAGCACAAGAAATTACAAATGGTACATCTGCTGTTAATACTTCTTTACCACCTTCAATATCTCTTTCAATTGTAGCCGTATTGCCAGCAACATCTAATTTTGAGGCATAAGAGATAAATGGTAAATCAATTAATTCTGCTAACATACCACCTAAGTTAGAACCATTGTAGTTGATGGTTTCTTTACCTAATAATATCATATCATATCCGCCACTTTTAGCTACTGCAGCAATTTCAGATGCAATGGCAAATGAATCAGCATCACCAGTTACATCGATACGGATTGCATCGTCTGCACCAATTGCTAATGCTTTACGGATTACTTGGTCGTTTTCTGCCGGACCAACATTTACTACTGTTACGTTGCCACCATTGGCTTCTTTTAATTCTAAAGCACGTACTAATGCATACCACTCGTCGTATGGATTTAAAATCCATTGAACTTTATCGTTGTTGAATTTTGTATCATTATCAACAAACGAAATTTTTGTAGTTGTATCCGGTACTAAACTTATACATACAAGAAATTTCATAAATTTGTTTTTATTTATTAAAAATGTGATGCTAATTTACTCATTTTAATTAATTCAATGCATGCATACAAATCGAATTGCACAACTGGAACAAATATTAACAGAAAATCCGAATAATACCTTTGCATTATTTGCTTTAGCAAAAGAATATGAAAAAAACAATCTATTGAACGAAGCTATACAAGTATTTGAAAAACTGTTACTTATAGATAGTGAATATTTGGGTGCTTATTTCCATTTAGCCAAAAGTTACGAACAATTGGATGAAGTTAAAAAAGCATTAAATATTTATGAAGCCGGCATTTTATTGGCACAAAAAAAGAAAGATATGCATAGTTTAAGTGAATTAAAGAATGCTAAAATGAATTTAGAATTAGAAATGTAACACCAATTTTTGTTTCGATTTTTTTTTGAATTAATTGGATTTAATCATCTCGACAACACGTGTCAACATTATTTCAATATATTTATTTTATAAAACCAATATAATTATGACTGAATTAGAATTTGGCATCAGTAAAGTAGAAGATGCAATAAGAAAGTTGAATGTTGATCCGGATTTATGTAGAGGTGAAAAAGAAGGACAATATAATATGGTGCAAGGCTCAGTAACCATTTGGATTGATGTATGGAATATTGAACGTGAGAATAGAGCGTATTTTCAAGTAATGAGTTTCATTATGTATTTAAATAATGTACAAAATAAAAGTGCATTGTTTGAAGAATTATTAACCATTAATGATGGTTTGTATAATGTGGCTTTCACATTGTATGACAATGCTGTTTGGTTAAAAACCATTCGTGAAGTGCATGGTTTAGATGATGATGAAGTGGTTGCGCAAATCAAACGTATCGGAAATTACGGCGATAAATATGATGATTATTTGAAACAGAAATACGATGTTACTTATAATACTTCTTCAGAACAAAATAGAGCTGAAGGCAAGCCTCCACAATAAGATTTTATTGTTTAGATAAAGAGTGTATTTAAGGTTCAATTTTATTATTGTATTTTTGATGCGTGTTAGCAACCATTCATCAATATATTCTACAACATAATTTATTTAATTCAGGCACGCCTATTTTGGTTGCTTGCAGTGGTGGTGTAGATTCAATGGTCTTGTGTGACATCTTATTAAAATTGAATTATAAAATTGGAATTGCCCATTGTAATTTTCAATTAAGAGATGCCGAAAGTGATGGTGATGCTCAGTTTGTACAATCCTTTGCCGAAAAAAATAAGCTTCCTTTTTTTATTAAGAAATTTGATACGCTTGATTTCAAAAAATCAAATGCAGTATCTACACAAATGGCTGCTCGTACACTTCGATACAATTGGTTTGAAGAAATAAGAATTGAAAATGGTTATCATAAAATTGTAACGGCACATCATTTAGATGATCAGATAGAAACTATTTTATTGAACATGACGAAAGGTACAGGATTGCAAGGTTTAACCGGAATGCAACCCAAAAATAATTACATAGTTCGTCCATTATTATCAATTACCAAACAAGCTCTATTACAATATGCAACCGAACAACAAATTGCATTTCGAGAAGATTCGAGCAATGCTACAGATAATTACCAACGTAATAAATTACGACATCAAGTTGTGCCGGTTTTGAAAGCAATAAATCCCGATTTTTCAAATACTTTATCGGATTTTATTTCCAAAATGATTGATTATAATGTGCTTACATCGGAATATTTGCAACAAGTAAAACGAAAATGCTATACTGTTAAAAATGATATCGTCGAAATTAAATTAGGCTTTATTCAAGCACATGCTGCGGGCAAAACTTTCTTATTTCATTTTATAAATGAATTTGGATTTAATGCAGATCATGTTCAAAATATTTTACAAGTAAAAGAATCCGGAAAGCAGTTTTTATCAGATACGCATCGTTTAATTGTAGATAGAAAATCTATTTTCATTCAACCTATTTCAATAGAAAAAATCAATATTTCCATTTTTGATAAAATGCCGAATCAAATCGTGTTTAATAATTTTACTATTCAATGTGCTTTAGTTCCTATCCAACATCTAAATATAAAATCATCTAATAATTATGCATATTTCGATGCAGAAAAAGTACAATTTCCACTATGTATTCGATATGCAAAAGACGGTGATTATTTTTATCCTTTTAGATTAGGCAAACAACAAAATCCGGAAAAAGTAGGGAAGAAGAAAATTGCTAAATATTTTAAAGATGAAAAACTATCTATTATAGAAAAAGAAGCAACACCTTTAATCTTCTCCAATGAAAAATTGCTTTGGCTTGTTGGTCATCGTACAGACGACCGATTTAAAGTATCCGAAACTACCAAAATGGTACTAAAAATGCATATCATTAAGAAATAACCTTTTTGTTTTATTATAATTTAAACATCAAATTTAACCTAATATAACTAACTATTAATAGGTATTTTTTGATATATAACAAACATTTGAACATTGTGTGCATTTAATTTAGCTTCTGTTTAATCTCTCTCTAACATTAATCTACTATTTTTGTAGCCTATATAAATTCTATGAGTAATTCTAGTGAAGACAAAAAACAAAAAGGTTCAATAGACAGAAACAGAGCGAACCTTTTAAGAGATATAGAACAACCCACCTTGCTTTTCCTTTGTCGCATAACGCCAAAGTTTTTAACGCCAGACTTACTTACCGCAATCGGTATGGTGGGAACGTTAATTATTTTTGGGGCATTTTATGTTGCATCGGTAACGCATGAAAAAATCTATATTTTATGGGCGGTATTGGGTTTTGCCATCAATTGGTTTGGCGACTCATTAGATGGTCGAATAGCTTATTATAGAAATATTCCGAGAAAATGGTACGGCTTTGCATTGGATTGTGTGATGGATTGGATGTCGTTGGTGTTTATGAGTGCCGGTTTCTTCTTTTATATAGAAGATGCTTTTAAGTTGTATGTTTTCTTGTTTGCTTGTAATTATGGTTGGGTCGTGTTAGTGGCTCAATTAAGATATAAAATTACGGATAAATATTCCATCGATCCGGGACCAATTGGTCCAACAGAAATACGTATTTTATTGTGTTTGGTAATTATTGCGGAATGGTATTTTGGAAATGTATTGATTTATTTCTCTACCATTGGAAATTTGGTATTTCTTTTGATAAACGTAGTAGATACGTATAAATTATTGCAGGCCGGAAATGCAAGAGATGCCGAAGAAAAAAGATTAAAAGCAGAAGCTGCACAAAAATAATGTTGAAGAAAAAATCCATACTAGTATTCGGTAAAGCACAAATATCTGCATTTGTAGGTGGTTTGTGTGATTATGGAATAATGGTTATGTGTGTAGAGTTGTTAGGTTTTTCCGTAAAAAATGCCATTGTAATTGGTGGTTTATTAGGAGCCGTTATCAATTTTTCTATCAATAAATATTGGACGTACCAATCTAGAAAACCATCTTTAACCAGTCAGCTCCTTAAATTCTATATTGTAGTTGCCGGAAGTATTTTATTAAAATCCAATGGAACGGTTTTCTTGACACATATCTTACATTGGGATTATAAAATTACACGTATCATTATTGATTTAGTAGTATCTATTGGATTCAACTTTATGTTGCAAAAATATTGGGTTTTCAAAACTTCGCCCATTACAGAAAGTATCGATCAAATGTCCGAAACTACCTTGGATAAAGAAACCATTTCCGCACCTCGCAGAGAATACCAAGAAGTTTAAATTTAGCATTTGAAAGCTAAGCACCATCCATTAAAGTCTTTTGTCTTTTCTTTCGGCGATACTGCGTTTTCTTTAAATTATTTTCATTGCCGGAAATAATACTGATGTTTCCATCCGGTTCCAACATAGATAAATTAACGTGTTGCAATTCGGAGATACCGTGTTCTCGTATGGCTTGCATCAGTTCTTCTTCTGTTATCATCACGGATTTTAAATTCTTTGATAGAATTTTTCCGTTGTAAATCAACATTACTGGTTCTGGTTGAATTAAAGTGCGTACACTTTTAAATCGGAACATCAAAAAGTTGAGCATTTTATTTAAAGAAAACAATACAGCAGCAGCAGTTAAACCACCGCTAAGTGTAGTGTTTTCACCTACCATCGCATTTTGTACAGCATTGCTGATTAATACAATCAACACTAAATCACCTATCGACAATTGTGATAATTCTCTTTTTCCAAATATTCGAAACGCCACTATCATAAATAGATAAACAACAGCACTTCTAAAGGTAATATCTAAATAACTATGATAATCAAAGTTCATACACGAATTTAGTAAATAATGATTCAACTTGGATGTTTCAATTTTAAATATGTTTCATCGTATTCATAATCATTTAATCCACTTTCCTATATTTTACGGGCTATATTTTTTGTATTTTTGCCTATTATGAAAATCTCACTCAACTGGCTAAAGTCTTATTTATCGTTCGATTTATCAAATGAAGCATTGTGTCATTTACTTACAGATATTGGTTTAGAAGTAGAAAGCATAGAGCCATTTGAAAGCCATAAAGGTGGATTGAAAGGTTTAGTTGTTGGTCATGTTTTGGAAAAAGAAAAACATGCCGATGCCGATAAACTCTCTGTTTGCAAAGTAGATGTAGGAACAGAAACTTTACAAATTGTGTGTGGTGCACCAAATGTTGCTGCCGGACAAAAAGTAATAGTGGCTTTAGTAGGTGCTAAATTGTATCCAAGCTCAGGCGATGCCTTTGAAATAAAAAAATCAAAAATTCGTGGTGTAGAATCTTTTGGGATGATATGTGCTGAAGATGAAATAGGATTAGGTGCTTCACACGATGGAATTTTGGTGTTGGATGCTAATACAGAAGTAGGAAAACCTGTTGCTACATTATTTGATGTGGAAAATGATTATGTAATCGAAATTGGATTAACACCGAACAGAACCGATGCATTTTCACACATTGGTGTTGCCCGTGATTTAGCAGCTGTATTATCATTCAGAAATAAACAAAATTATTCACTTCAATTACCAACTATTGCTGCAGTCAATAATTCAGTTGCTACAGACTTTATAGTAGAAGTGGAAAGTAAACAAGCTTGTCCAAAATATTTAGGTGTGAAGATTGAAGGAATTACTGTTCAAGATTCACCGGATTGGTTGAAAAATCGATTAAAAGCAATTGGACAAAAACCAATCAATAATATTGTAGATATCACCAATTTCGTGTTGCATGAGTTCGGACAACCATTGCATGCATTTGATTTAAAGGAAATTGCAGAGAATAAAATCATCGTAAAAAGCTTGCCATCTAAAACTAAATTTACGGCATTAGATAATTCAATTATTGAGTTACACGAAGAAGATTTAATGATTTGTGATGGTGCAAGCAATGGAATGTGTATTGCCGGTGTGTATGGTGGTGCAAATTCAGGCGTGAAAGCAACAACAACGGCTATTTTTTTAGAGAGTGCTTATTTTGATGCCAAAACAATTCGTAGAACATCCACAAGACATGGATTACGCACCGACGCCGCAACGCATTTCGAAAAAGGCATCGACCCAAATAATACAGAAAAGGCTTTGTTGCGTGCCGTTCAATTAATAATTGAAATTGCAGGCGGTACAGTTGCTTCCAATCTTATTAAAATAGAAAATAAAACATTCGATGCTTTTTCGGTAAGCTTGGATTTTGCAAACATAAAAAGGTTAACCGGAGCAGATATCTCTAAAGAAGATGTTCGTAAAATACTTCAATTATTGGAAATCAACATTCAATCAGAAACGGAGGCTTCTTGGCAGTTGTTGGTGCCACCGTACAGAACAGATGTTACCAGAGAAGCCGATGTAATTGAAGATATTTTAAGAATTTATGGGTTTAACAATGTGGTTATTCCTACTAAATTAAATGCGAGTATCAATTTTTCTAATGCGTTTGATGCGGATAAATTATACAATAATATTGCTGATACATTGGTAAATGTTGGATTTTATGAGATGATGAATAATAGCATCACCAAATCCAAATACCAAACAGCATTATCTCATTTACCGCAAGAAAATTGGGTGCGTTTGTTGAGTTCTATTAATTCGGAGTTAGACGTTATGCGAAATAATATGTTGTTTACCGGATTAGAATCAGTGGCGCATAATATCAACCATAAAAATAACAATGTGAAATTGTTTGAGTTTGGAAAAACATACCAAGTACAAAATGGAAGCGCCAAATTATCAGCGAATAGTTATTTGGAAAACAGCCATTTAGCATTGTTTATATCTGGTAATACTTCAAATTCTAATTGGAAAACATCGGGCAAAAAATCAGATTTTTATTATTTAAAATCAATCGTTGATTTTATTTTGAATAAAATTGGCATTGGTAATTATGTTGCTGATGAAAGCAATACAGATGCGGTATTTTCGTACGCTTTACAATACAAAGTTGAAAACACAACACAACCAATTGTAACATTTGGCAAAGTACAACCAACTTTGGCTAAGCAATTAGATATTAAACAAGATGTTTACTTTGCCGATTTTAATTGGGATGAAATATTGAAATTAGCAGCCAACGTACAAACAAATTATACAGAGATTGCTAAATTTCCGGCTGTGAAACGAGATTTAGCATTGCTAATTGATAAAAATATCCAATTTATTGAAGTAAAAAATATTGCAACTAAATTTGGTAAGAAAATTTTGCGTAATATTGAGTTGTTTGATATTTATGAAGATGAAAAAATCGGAAAAGATAAAAAATCTTATGCGGTAAGTTTCACCTTTAGAGATGATACAAAAACACTTCAAGATGCAGATATTGAAGCAATTATGAACAAATTAATGAAAGAATATACTTCACAATTAAATGCTATAATTCGTTAAGATGGCAAAGATTGATGACAAATGGGCAAGGATTTTTAAAAAAATTCAATTAATTTTAGAAAAAAATCAGAAATTAGAAGAAAGCAATCAAATGCTTCAACTTCAAATTAGAGATTTTGAAAATAAAATTATTGATTTAAATAAAGAAAAAGAAAATTTACAAGAACAGATACAATATATAAAAGCAGCAAAAGAAGTGCATTTATCAGAAAAAGAAAGAGCAGTTACCAAGCAACAATTGAAAGAGTTTATGGAAGAAATTGATGATTGTTTGGCAAAATTGATACAATAATGGCAGAACAACTTAACATAAATCTATTAATCGCCGGAAGACCTTACAAACTTAAAGTGTCGCAGGAAGAAGAAGGCTATGTTCGTCAGGCAGCCAAAAATATCAACGATAAAATTGCAGAATACCAAAAAACTTTGCTCACGCGCGACCGTCAAGATTTCTTGTCGATGATTGCCTTACAATCTACCGCAGAAGCATTGCAAAATAAAAATAAAGCAACCAATGCCAATATCGACGCTAAATTAGACGAATTGGAAGCCATATTGGATAAGCAACTCGGTATTACCCTTTTCTAATTTTCTGACTTATTCCTATGCTGTGTAAAACACAATAAGTGCAGGAATACTTTTTTATGTACTTTCACAAATAATTGTTTTTTAGAAAGTTAATAGCTTTCCTTTAAATAAATCGGTTGGGTTACTTTCCGTAAAAGTAGCATTATCGAAATTCTGGTAGTTCAACATGTTGGCTATCTCATTTTTAACCAAATAAAATTAAACACAGTGGATCCAAGTATTATAGCAATTATTTCAGGTGTAGTAGCACTCATCATAGGAATCGTAATCGGTAAAATGTTGTCAAAAGCAAATGTTGAAAGACAAATTGCAGATGCAAAAGTAATGGAAGAAAAAGCCAAAGCATTGGAAGATAAATCCAGAACAGAAGCTGAACTTATTCGGAAAGAAGCATACAACACAGCTGAATCTTTGAAAAAAGATAAAATGATGGAAGCGAAAGAACATTTCTTAAAATTGAAAGAAGAACACAATAAAGAATTGGAACAACGCAACCGCAAAATACAAGAATCTGAAAGTAGAGCAAAGCAAACGGAACAATCTTTACGGGATAAATTAGCCAATGCGGGCAAACAAGAAAAAGAAAATGAGGTTATAAAAAATAAACTCAACGAACAACTAGAGTTGGCTGTAGTAAAACGTCAAGATTTAGAAAAAGCACACGAAGAACATATTGCTAAATTAGAAGAAGTTTCTAAAATATCGGCAGATGAAGCACGCAAACAATTGGTAGAACAATTGAAAAGCAAAGCGCAAACCGATGCAATGGCATTTGTGAAACAAGTAGCTGATGAAGCAAAATTAAAAGCTAATAAAGAAGCGAAGAAAATTGTTATCCAAACGATACAACGTACAGCTGCAGAAACAGCAATTGAAAATACGGTTTCTGTTTTCAATCTTACCAGCGATGAACAAAAAGGACAAATCATAGGTAGAGAAGGTAGAAATATCCGTGCATTAGAAGCGGCAACCGGCGTAGAGATTATTGTAGATGACACACCGGAAGCTATCGTTATTTCAGGATATGATGCATACAAACGCGAGATTGCTCGTTTATCGTTACAGCGTTTAGTTACAGATGGACGTATTCATCCAGCACGTATCGAAGAAGTAGTTGCAAAGACTGAAAAACAATTAGAGCAACAAATTATGGAAATTGGTGAGCGTACTGTTATTGATTTAGGTATTCACGGTTTACATCCGGAATTAATTCGTTTAGTAGGTAAAATGCGTTTCCGTTCCTCTTATGGACAAAATTTATTACAACATTCGCGTGAAGTAGCCAACTTGTGTGCTATCATGGCGAGTGAGTTAGGTTTAAATTCTAAACAAGCCAAACGTGCCGGATTATTGCACGATATCGGTAAAGTTTCGGATGAAAATCCGGAATTATCACACGCATTGTTAGGAGCGAAGTTGTGTGAAAAATATGGCGAAGCACCTGTTATTGTCAATGCAGTAGGTGCGCACCACGATGAGATGGAAATGTTGTTTGTTATCTCTCCAATTATCCAAGCTTGCGATGCCATTTCCGGTGCTCGCCCAGGTGCACGTCGTGAGATAATGGAAAGCTATATGAAACGTATTGATGAGTTAGAGAAATTAGCTGTTTCCTACCAAGGTGTACAAAAAGCATATGCTATCCAAGCCGGAAGAGAGTTGCGTGTATTAGTGGAAGCAGAAAAAGTAGATGATAAACAAGTGGAAGAAATCTCATTTAAAATTGCACAACAAATCCAAGATGAGATGACGTATCCGGGACAAATTAAAGTAACTGTAATCCGAGAAACACGCAGTGTGTCAGTTGCTAAATAATATCTGTTACATCTAAAAAAATAATAAACAAAAGAGCGGCGAAAATGGAACATTTTCGCCGCTCTTTTAATGTATTGTTGGTAGATGTTATTACGTGCTATTTTTTTTATTGTCATTTTCTTGAAAAAAGGAATCTCATTTTTGCTTTGTATACTTTGCGTTTACATCTTTGCTTACTTTGCGGTTTTAATAAGATTCCCGCTTTCGCGGGAATGACATTAAACTTCTTATATTTTTTTTAAAAAACTTTGCTTACTTCACAGTTATCTTTCGTTTTCTTCTTTTACTTTATTCCAAATCATTATTTGGTTCGAGAAGATTTTAGCAAATCCTTTCACATCATCACCGGTCCAAGCATTGTTCATTTCGCCATAACTTCCAAATTTGCTACTCATTAAATCAAATGGCGATTCAATACCAACCAATTCAAAATGATATGGTTTTAAAGTAACAAACACTTTACCACTTACTTGTTGTTGTGTGTTTGTTAAAAAGGCTTCTAAATCGCGCATCAAAGGTTCATAAAATAAACCTTCGTGTAAATTACTGCCATACACATTGCTAAGTTGATCTTTCCAAAAAAGTTGTTGTTTGGTCAATGTGTGTTTTTCTAAAAGGTGATGTGCTTTTAAAATAATTAATGGTGCTGCTGCTTCAAAACCCACTCTACCTTTGATACCAATAATCGTATCACCTACATGTATATCTCTTCCAATAGCATACGCACTCGCCAGTTGATTTAATGCAGTAATAATTTCTGTTGGATGTTGGTGTTTTTTTCCATTTAAACCCACTAATTCTCCTTGTTTAAATTCCAATTCTACCGATGTTTCATTTTCGGTATTACTAAGTTGTGTTGGATAAGCTGATTCCGGTAAAGTATGTCTGGATGTCAATGTTTCTTTGCCACCAACGCTTGTTCCCCAAATGCCTTGGTTAATGGAATAAGCGGCTTTTTTAGCGTCAATCTCTACACCATATTTTTTCAAATATTCAATTTCTTCTTCTCTTGAAAGCTTATTATCACGGATAGGTGTGATAATAGTTGCTTGTGGCATTACAATATTAAAAACCATATCAAAGCGCACTTGGTCGTTGCCGGCACCGGTGCTGCCGTGAGCAATATATGAAGCATCGATTTCTTTAGCATACGCAGCAACAGCAATAGCTTGAAAAACACGCTCCGCAGATACAGATAAAGGATATGTATTATTTTTTAAAACATTTCCATAAATTAAATAGCGGATGCATTGGTCGTAATAATCTTTCACTACATCTTTCACCACAAATTCTTTCACACCTAATTGTTTGGCTCTTATTTCAATATCTTTCAATTGTGCATCGGTGAAACCACCAGTATTTACTGTGATTGCATACACATCTAATCCTTTTTCTTCTGTTAGATATTTTACGCAATACGAAGTATCTAAACCACCACTATATGCCAATACTACTTTATTATTCATGTCTTTTATTTTTCTTTTGGAGATGTTGATTCTGATTTTTTATTTTCCTTACTTTTTCCGGCTGTTTTCACCACGCGAATACGTTGTGATTTTGGTGTTTTTAGTTTCGCCGGAATTTTCTTTTCTACTTTTTTAATCTTGGCAAATTCTTTTTTCTTTTCATCTTTCGGATTAAAAAGCATGGCAGTGCACAAACAATTTTTTCTTTCGGTACGTGTTAGCACATCGTAATTGATGCAACTTTTACAACCACTCCAAAACGCATCGTCTTGTGTTAACTCAGAAAATGTAACCGGCTTGTAACCCAAATCAGAGTTGAGTTTCATCACAGCCAAACTAGTAGTAATACCAAATATTTTAGCGTTTGGAAATTTCTTACGCGTAAGTTCAAAAACAAATTTTTTAATTCGTTTCGCTAATCCGTGATGTCGATAAATTTCTTTTACTATCAAACCGGAATTGGCAACATAGTTTTTGCCTTCCCAAGTTTCTATATAACAAAAACCTGCCAACTGATTGGTTGCCGTTAAAGCTATAATAGCTTTCTCTTGTTTTATTTTTTCTTTGATATATTCCGGATCGCGTTTCGCTATACCTGTACCTCGTTTTTTTGCAGATTCTTCATACATTCTACACAGTTCTTCTGCAAATGAAAGATGATCAATTTTTGCGATCTGAATGGTAAACTTTTCGGGTGTTTTTTTCAAGGTACATAAATGATTAAAAAGAGTAAAATCTATCCTAACAAAAATATAGAGCAAATTGTAAATTGAATGTTATTTTTTATCAGAATAAATGAAGTTTTTTGCAACTTATTGGCATTCTAATTACCAATACAACCAAATGGATTATTTTTAGCTTTTATTTAACGATGATTGCATTTCAAATTGTGCATCCATTTCCATATAAATAAAATAAAATACTAACTTTGGCACATTAAAAAATCGACCTACTTATGGAAAGTTTGCTTTCATTTATTGTTCATTGGAATATAAGACCTGAAATTTTTATGATTACGGAATCCTACGGAATCAGATGGTACAGTTTGTTATATGGTGCGGCTTTCTTTTTAGGATATCAAATTTTATTTTGGGAATTTAAAAGCGAAAATAAAGATACAGAAGGAGCCGACCAATTATTGATGTATATGTTTATTGCCGTAATTTTAGGTGCACGTTTAGGTCATGTCTTCTTTTATCAATGGGATTATTATAGCCAACATTTATTGGAGATTATACAAATTTGGAAAGGTGGTTTAGCCAGTCATGGTGCAGCAATTGCCATTACTATCGCTTTAATTTTATACAAACGCAATCATCCGGAACTTACCTTTTTATGGATTATAGATAGAGTGGCGATACCAACAGCAATTGGTGGTTCTTTTATTCGTTTTGGAAATTTCTTCAATTCGGAAATTGTAGGCGATTACACCGATGGAAGTTGGGGCGTGGTGTTTGAAAGATTAGGTGAAACCATGCCGCGTGTTCCTATTCAATTATTTGAAGGATTCTTGTATGTGGCTATTTTCGTCGTAACAATTTCTATCTACATTTATAAAAAACACAAACCGCAAGAAGGCAGTTTAATGGCAATTTTCTTGTTTATGATGTTTGCCGGAAGATTCTTTTTGGAATATTGGAAAGTAGATGAAAATCCGCTTACGATGTTAGGTGTTACGTTAACACATGGTCAATGGTTAAGCTTTCCGTTTATTGCTATTTCTTTCTTTATTTATTATCTATCGATGCGAAATAAGAAAGAAACGCAAGCTACCAATTAATTTTATTTTTCTTTCTCTTTAAAATCTAAACTGATAGAATTAATGCAGTAACGAAAGCCTGTTTTGTTTTTCGGACCATCATCAAAAACATGCCCTAAATGTGACTGACAGTTTTTGCATAATACTTCAATTCTTGTCATACCAAATTTGTAATCCATTTTGGTGATCACAGCACTATCATTGGCAATATCATAAAATGCAGGCCAGCCACAACCACTGTGATATTTGGTAGATGAAGTGAACAACAAATGCCCACATGCTTTGCAATAGTAATTGCCTTCTTCATCTGCATCGGTATATTTTCCGGTAAAAGCACGTTCGGTTCCGGCTTCCCGAAGTACATGATATTCTTCATCACTTAAAATAGATTTCCATTCCGCTTCTGTTTTTTGAATTTTAGGTGTTGTCATCGTTATATTTTTTGTTAATTGCTGATTCGAAATCTTGTTGGAAGAATGCGTATTACAACTCAACAACATCGATGTGAAAATTAAAAATACATATTTTTTATAGTAAACCATGTTTGCAATTTGATGTTTGCTTGGATTCAATTATGCTAATTCTTTTTGACATGTTATCTTTATTTAACGCAGTTTAGAATAAAAAGTTTTATTTCTATATTGTGCTATAATGTTTACAAAAATCCAATTTAGATTTTTTATAGCAACGATGTTGTTTGTGCAAATGGCATTTTCCAACAACAAAGAAGTGCAAGTACCGGAACTTACAACACATGCAAAAATTAGTTTACTTACAGTAGGTAGTGCTGATGAAGAAATTTGGCAAAATTTTGGGCACACTGCTATTCGCATTAAAGATTCCATTTTAGGATGGGATTTAGTATACAACTATGGCACTTTTGATTTTTCGGAACCCGGTTTTATTGAAAAATTTATTAAACGTACTTTGTTGTATTACGAATCCATTGATAATTTTAATTCTTTTGAGGAAATGTATCGTGAAGAAAATAGAAGTATTCACGAACAAACATTGAACCTTACACAAGAACAAAAGCAATTATTGTTTAAACGATTAACTGTTAATGCACGTGAAGAAAACAAGTATTATATCTACGATTTTTTGTTTGATAATTGTTCCACTCGACCACGTGATATTATTTTATCTCTTTTTAATAAAACATCATTTGCACCGGATGCAGATGATGAATCATCTTACAGACAATTAATAGATAGAAACGTAAAAGACGAGTGGTTAGATTTAGGAATGGATTTGTTAATTGGCGTTCCAACAGATAAACCTTCCGGAATGCATCGTACATTTTTACCGGATGAATTGATGCAAGCTTTTGATGGTGCTGTTGTAGATGGCAAAAAATTAGTAAGCAGTAATCAATTAATTTTAGATACTATTCCGGAACACACAGAAAAAAAATGGTTCACACCCGGAATTGTATTTTGGTTTTTATTGTTGCTTATTTTGATATTGCAAGTAAAGTTTGCCCTTTTTTCTAAACACAAATGGATTCCAATAGCGTATTTTACCATCTTAGGATTATTGGGTTATTTGTTTTTGTTTATGTGGTTTTTTACGGCACATCAATGCACCAAATGGAATTTGAATATCTTATGGGCGATGCCTTTAAACATTCCAATTATCTATTTTTTATTGAAAAAAGATATACCAAAGTTTGCTGCTATTTTTATAAAAACATACCGCATTTTATTAATCATTTTATTGATAGGATGGTGGGCAAATCCTCAAACATACCATGCGTCGGTAATTCCATTAATATTGATTTCCATCTTGTTTACATCCGTATTTTTACCAATTCCGACCAAGAATGATTTTAAGAAAAGATTGTTTGGATAAATTAAAAGTCGGCACTCATCAGTAAGTCTAAGTCGGTGAATTTCAAATCAAACTTTGTTGCGATAAATTCTTTTGTTAAAGCCCCTTTGTACAAGAAAGCACCTTGTCGTAAGTTGGCATCGTATTTTAATAAACACTCAACACCACCATTATCTGCAGCATTTTTTAAAATAGGTGATAAGATATTGCTCAATGCATAGCTTGCCGTTTTAGATACATTTGATGCAATATTTGGTACGCAATAATGCAATACATCGTGTTTGCGATAAATCGGTTCGTTGTGGTTGGTTACCATTGATGTTTCAAAGCAACCACCGTGATCAATGGAAACATCAATAATAACGGCATTTTTTTTCATGGCACAAACCATATCTTCCGTTACTACTTTTGGTGTTTTTCCATTTTTGGGTTTCAATGCACCAATTACGACATGTGCACGTGCAATATTTTTTGCTAAGTTAATTGGGTCAATTACAGAGGTGTAAATTTTATGTCCTAAATCACTTTGCAACCGTGATAAACGAAAAATATTATCATCAAAAACCTGCACAGAAGCACCTAATGCCAAGGCTGCTTTTGCGGCTGCTTCACCTACAGTTCCGGCTCCTAAAATTAATACTTTTGCCGGTGGTTGCCCTGCAATGCCACCCAATAAAATGCCGGAACCATATTCATTACTCAAATATTTGGAAGCTGTTAGAATGGCATAATTTCCGGCTATCTCGCTCATGCTGCGCATAAAAGGATACGTGTTGTAATCACCGCGTACATACTCGAAAGCAATGGCAGTTATCCTTTTTTCCATCATGGTTTTAATCATGGTTTTTGTTTGCGTAGGCAAAAGGATAGGAGCAATTACAATCTGATTTTTTTGTAATAAACTGATTTCCGGTGCACTGATGGGTGCAGATTTTAGAATAATATCAGCTTTAAAAATATCTTCTTTATTTAAAACAATGTTGGCACCGGCTTTTAGATAATCTTCATTGCTGAAATTGGCATTAATGCCGGCATCTTGTTCTATCGAAATTTTAAATCCATAATTTACTAAAGCTGCCACCGAATTAGGTGTCAACGAAATTCTTTTTTCTTGAAATTCAGTTTCTTTGGGAATGCCTAAAAACAATGATTTTCTACTGTTGCCAATTTCTGCCAAAACTTCTTTTGGATATAAAGCATATTCTGATTTTAATTTGCCGATAATGGATTCCATACTTGCTGTTCTGTTGCTCGTAACGGTGAACGAACCAAATTAGTTATTCTTTATAATTTCGATGTTTCTGATATCGTCTTCTAATTTAGTCATTTTTATTTTAATATGCTTATCCGGAAGAATACTTTCAAAATTATCCGGCCACTCTATAAAACAATAATTATTGGCATATAGGTAATCTTCAATACCAATGTTTATGGCTTCATCCAAGCTTTTTAATCTATATAAGTCGATATGATACACCACTTTATTGTCATTAGTTTTGTATTCATTGATAATAGGATAAGTGGGTGATGCTATTACATCCACTACTTGCAGGTGTTCGCAAATTTCTTTTATCAATGTGGTTTTTCCGGCACCTAAATTCCCATAAAAACAAAAAATACGTTCGTTAGTATAGTTCGTTAGTATACCATCTACAACTTTTGATAACTCTTCTAATTTAGCAATTTGAAACAACATGAAAAGAATACGATTATTTGTTTTCAAAGATAGCAACCGGAACAATTACTTCTTCAATAGAAACGCCGCCGTGTTGGAATGTATTTCGATAGTAATTAGCATAATGGTTGTAGTTATTTGGATAACAGAAATAATAATCTTCTTTGGCAAAAACATACGACGAACTTAAATTTGATTTGGGTAAAAATGCTTCTTCCGGATTTTTAATATAGAAAACTTCTTTCTCGTTAAAGTTTAAATTTTTTCCAGTTTTATATCTCAAATTAGTGGTTGTTGCTTTGTCGCCAATAATTTTAGATGGATTTTGTACTCGCACTGTTCCATGGTCCGAAGTGATGATAATGCGAACTTTTTTTTCTTTTAATTTTTGCAAAGCATTTAAAAGAGGCGAATGGTCAAACCACGACATGGTTAAAGAACGGTATGCCGCTTCATCACTGGCTAATTCTTTCAATACTTCCATTTCTGTTCGTGCATGTGAAAGCATATCCACAAAATTATAAACGATGACATTAAAATCATTGTTCATCAAATTTAAGATAGTATCTTCTAATTCTTTACCGCTTTTGTGGTTGGTAATTTTGGTATAGCTTATTTTTTTATTTATTTTATTTCGGGCAAATTGCTCTTGTAAAAAGAAACCTTCGTGTAAATTTTTTCCGGCATTTTCATCGTCATAAAACCATTTGTCCGGATATTTTTTGTCGATTTCACTTGGCATTAATCCGGAGAAAATAGCGTTGCGTGAGTACTGTGTTGTAGTTGGTAAAATGCTGTAAAAATAATCTTCACTAATTTTTCTAAAGTCTTCTTTTATCAAGCTTTCTATCATTTTGTAATGATCATAGCGCAAGTTATCAATCAATAAAAAGAAAGTAGGAACAGCGTCTGCTAAAACAGGAAATACTTTATCTTTAAAAAGCGTGTAAGATAAAGTAGGTGTTTGCTCTTTTCCGGCATTATTCAACCATTTAATATAATTTTTAGAAATAAATTTGAAGAACTCTTTATTGGCTTCTGCTTTTTGCATCTCCAAAATGTTTTTCATGTCGATGCTGTCTGTTTTTTCCAATTCTAATTCCCAATAAATTAGTTTGCGGTATAAATCAGCCCATTCTTGATGTGTATTTACGTTGTTTAATTCCATCATGATATTTTGGAATTCTTGTCGGTAAGATGTGCTGGTTTTTTCGGCAACTAATTTTTTATTATCAATTAATTTTTTGATAGATAATAAGATTTGATTGGGCTTTACAGGTTTAATTAAATAGTCGGCAATTTGAGCACCAATTGCTTCTTCCATGATGTTTTCCTCTTCATTTTTGGTAATCATCACTACCGGAATATCTTTGTTATCTGTCTTTATTCGAGATAAAGTTTCTAATCCGGAAATGCCGGGCATGTGTTCATCTAAAAAAATGATATCAAAATGTTCTGTTTTGCATTTATCTAATGCATCATAACCATTGCTCACCGGATCTACTACATAGCCTTTTTGTTCTAAAAAAAGAATTTGTGGTTTTAGTAAATCAATTTCGTCATCTGCCCAAAGTATCTTTATTGCTGCCATTTATTTATCGTTGAAATTATTATAAGAAGTAAGTTTATTATTTTTGTCTTGTAAAAAACTTATTTACCACAAATTAAACAATTATATTGTATTAAAAAATGTGAAAATACGTACAACTCAATATTGATATGAATAAAAGAAAAATATTTAACGATCCCGTGTACGGATTTATTTCTATTCCTTATGATGTGGTGTATGATGTGATTGAACATCCTTATTTCCAACGATTGCGAAGAATACAACAATTAGGGTTAAGTTCATTGGTATATCCGGGAGCAACACATTCCCGATTTCATCACTCGTTAGGTGCTATGCATTTAATGTATAAAAGTTTAGAAGTCTTAAAATCAAAAGGACATACGATTACAGATGCAGAGTGCAAAGCAGCTGTATTGGCTATATTAATGCATGATTTAGGACATGGACCATTTTCGCATGCATTGGAAGGCGTGTTGATTGAACAAACACATCACGAACATATTTCTATGTTGTTGATGCAAGATTTGATTGCCACTTTTGGTGCTGATATTGAATTGGCAATTCAAATATTTACGGATAAATACCATAAACATTTCTTACATCAGCTGGTGAGTGGCCAATTAGATATGGATAGATTGGATTATCTAAACAGAGATTCTTTTTATAGCGGTGTGAGTGAAGGTGTTGTCGGTTATGATAGAATTATCAATATGTTGGAGCTGCACAATGATAATATTGTAGTGGAAGAAAAGGCGATTTATTCTATCGAAAAGTTTATTGTTGCTCGTCGTTTGATGTATTGGCAAGTGTATTTGCATAAAACAAGTTTGATAGCTGATTTGATGTTGAAAAATGCCATTTTACGAGCAAAAGAGTTAGCACAAAAACAAGATTTATCTATAGGAATTTCATCCAACTTATCTTATTTTTTACATCATAAAATTGATGAAAGTGCTTTTTATCAGCACATCCAAAAATTTGCACTTTTAGATGATTATGATATCATACAAGCACTTAAACAATGGTCAACGCATGAAGATGCCATTCTGCGCCAACTTTCATCTTCCATTATTCATCGAACTTTATTTAAAATAGAATATGTAGATGAACAACAAGCTGCTCAAAAATATGAACAATTAAGTAAGCAATATACAGAAGAAGAAATGCGTTATTTTGTGTTGATTGGAACAGCTCAAAACAATGCGTATAATGCCAATAAAGACAATATCTTTATCAAATTTAAAGATGGCAGTATTAAAGAAATTACGGAAATAAGCGAGCAATGGAATATCCGTTCTTTGTCGAATCCTGTGGTGAAACACTACATTGCTTATCCAAAATAAATTGCTTGTAGAACCGAAATTATTCACTTATTTTTGATATATTGATTTCATAAAAGTATCCATTTGCAAAAAACAATTACACATCCTATCAAATTTTCCGGTGTGGGTTTACATACCGGATTGTATGCGAATGTACAAATAAAACCGGCGCCGGATAATTTCGGTATTCAATTTTGCAGAACTGATATTGCACCTACTTTATTTATTGCTGCCAACAGCGAAAATGTATTTAAAACAATACGAAGTACAACACTAAAAAAGGATGATATTGAAGTTATAACGGTGGAGCATTTATTATCGGCTTTTTATGCGAGTGGAATAGATAATTTGTTGGTTGAACTTGACAATAAAGAAGTGCCGATTTTAGATGGCAGTGCGAAATTTTATATTCAATCTATTGCGAATGAAAATACGATAGAATTACATCAACCTAAAAAACAATTTATTATTCGAGATGTAATTGAATGGAAAGATGAACAAACAGATGCGGAATATATTTTTTTACCACACGACCATTTTTCTGTTACATGTTTGATAGATTTTCCATCCAAAATGATAAAACATCAATATGCTGTTTTGAATAATTGGAAGGAATACCCAAAAGAAATTGCTGCTGCTAAAACATTTTGTTTTTTACACGAAATAGAATATTTATATGAGCATGGCTTGATACGTGGCGGCAACTTAAATAATGCTCTTGTTTTTTCAGAGAGTGCATTGAGCAAAGAAAAAATAAAATGGCTTTCCACTACGTTTCATCAGTCGGCAAATTCCATTCCGGAAATGGGCATTTTAAATCCATTGTATCAAACGTACGACAATGAAGCGGCTCGCCACAAACTACTCGATGTGATTGGTGATTTGGCATTGACACAAACATATTTTCAAGGTAAATTAATCACCTATAAACCGGGTCATACTTCCAATTGTAAGTTTGCACAGTATTTAGTCAATAATTATGTGCACGCCACAACAGAACATTCTTTTTAATTTTCAAATTATGCGTATTCACCCTTACACGTCGATACACTTTGTGTCTCTTTTTATATCTTTACAAAAATTTTGTTGTTGAATCATTTTATACATCCAAAAGCACGCATTGGCAATCAAGTAAGAGTAGAGCATTTTTCTGCTATTTATGAAGATGTTGAAATTGGTGATAACACGTGGATTGGACCTAACGTAACAATTTTTCCGGGAACCAGAATTGGAAAAGATTGTACTGTTTTTCCGGGTGCTGTGATTGGTGCCATTCCGCAAGATTTAAAATTTGATGGTGAATATTCTACCGTTGAAATAGGCGATAAGGTGTCTATTCGTGAATGTTCTACGATTAATAGAGGTACGAGTGCTTCCGGCACAACGAAAATTGGCAGTAACTCTTTATTGATGGCGTATGTGCATGTGGCTCATGATTGTGTGATTGGCGAGCATTGCATTTTGGCAAATTCCACCAATTTAGCCGGACATGTTACCATAGAAGATTATGCCTATTTTGGTGGCATGAGCGGTGCACATCAGTTTACACGGATTGGTAAACATAGTTTTATTTCAGGTGGCTCGATGATAGGAAAAGATGTGCCGCCATTTTGTTTAGTGATGCGTAATCCGGCACAGTTTGCCGGCATTAATTCGGTGGGTTTAAAACGGCATCAGTTTTCAAAAGAAGATATTCATCTCATTCAAGATATCTATCGTTTTGTTTTTGGAAATAATGGATTGAATACGACTCAAGCTTTACAAAAAATTGAAGAAGAAATTCCGGATTCATCGTTGAAAAAATACATTGTAGATTTTATTAAAAATTCGGAAAGAGGCATTATAAAAGGGTTGGATTAATTCGTCAAGTTTGTACAATAATTATGGATATACATCTTCAAAATATCAGTAAACGCTATGGGTTTGAGTGGATTTTTAAAAATGTACAAGCTGATTTTTTGTTTCAAAATAAGTATGCAATTGTTGGTCCAAATGGAAGTGGAAAATCTACTTTATTAAAAATAATTTCCGGTGGTTTAGTGCCAACATCCGGAAAAATCAATTATCAAAAAAATGGAAATATCATAGAAGATGAGTTTGTTTCCACTAAAAATATCTCGTTTGCAGCACCGTATATTTCATTATTAGAAGATTATACATTGGCAGAAATGTACAGATTTCATGCCTCTTTTAAGCCGGTTCAGACAACATCTATTGAGAATTTTTTTGAACTTTCACAATTAGGTGCACACAAAAATAAATACATCAAAAATTTTTCATCCGGCATGAAACAACGATTAAAACTTTCGTTGGCATTTATTACAAAATGCGATGTGTTATTGTTGGATGAGCCAACATCTAATTTTGATAAAAAAGCGATTGATTGGTATTTAGGTTTGATAGAAAATTATACAAATAATAAAACCGTTATAATTGGTTCTAATCAATCGTATGAGTATGATTTTTGTGCTTCATCTATCGATATTATGCAATATAAATAAGATGTTTTCTATTCATTGTGGTATGGAAAATTATGGATAATGGTATAAGCTCGATACAATTGTTCCATAAAAATAAGTCGGATAAGTTGGTGTGAATAGGTCATTTTAGATAAAGATATTTTATCATTGCACCTTTCATACACTTTTTCATCAAAACCATACGCACCACCAATTAAAAAGATGATTTTTTTGATAGATAGATTGTCTTTTTGCTGAATATAATCTGCAAACTCAATAGATGAAAATTGCTTGCCTTTTTCATCTAATAAAATGAGATAATCTGTTGGTTTTAGTTTGGCAAGTATCTTTTCTGCTTCTAATTTTTTACTGCTTACAGCTGTTTGTTGTCCTTTAATTTCCGGAATTTCTACAATTTCTACAGAATTGAATTTCTGGATACGTTTTAAGAATTCGGTATATCCTTTTTGTGTAAAATCTTGAAATGTTTTTCCAATCCACCAAATTTCTATTTTCATGTTCCGGTATTTTTTAACAAACTTGCTCTTGACAAATATTATAAATAGTTTTAATTTAAAACATAATTCTAAGAGGTATGGCAAAGATATTTACTCTTGGAAACTTAATCACCCTTTTTTTAATATTAATTGTTAGTGCTTGCAAGGAAGATAGTCAAGAGTTAATGAGTATTTCATCTGAAGATAAATCTTATAATGAAGTGAAAGAAGTGCGACAAATTGTAGATGCGGAGACGGGAAGATCAATTTACGTGATTACCAAAAAATAAAAGCAACACAGACTTCATTATACACAAAGCCATAAACATACTATGAAAAAACAGGAAAACTGCATCGAAAGATGCAGTTTTCCTGTTTTTATCTATAAAATTTGTGTTCGTTATGCAATAACGTTTACAAATGTTCTGTCTTTGTAACCTTTAGTAAAGCTAATTTTCCCATCTGTTAAAGCGAAAATGGTATGATCTTTACCTAAGCCAACGCCTTCACCCGGATGGAATTTAGTACCACGTTGACGAATGATGATATTTCCTGCAATTGCAGCTTGACCACCATATAATTTAACACCTAATCGTTTACTGTGCGATTCTCTACCGTTTTTGGAACTACCGACACCTTTCTTGTGAGCCATTTTATTCTAATTTTAAGCGTTTATAAATGAATTAAGCGATTTTGTCAATTTTCAATTTCGTGTAAGATTGTCTAAAGCCATTTTTAACTTTATAACCTTTTCTACGTTTTTTCTTGAAAACGATTACTTTATCACCTTTTAAATGTTCAACAATTGTAGCTGAAACAGATGCACCACTTACAGTAGGTGTACCTACTTTTGTTCCGGCATCACTGTTAATCAATAATACTTTGTCTAAAGTTACTTTATCGCCGGCATTGCCTTCTAATTTCAAAACAAACAATTCTTGTGCTTCGTTTACGTTATATTGGTGTCCGCCTATTTCTACAATTGCATTCATGTTGATATTTTTTGGAGTTGCAAAGATAGTTATTTTTTTCTGTATTTTTTATAGTGTATGTTGATTTTTTATTAAGTCCACATTTTATCCACATTCACTATTTTGTATTTTATATCTATTTGATTATGTGTGTGTTATTTTAGTTCTTGTTCCGGAATTTCATAGCTCCAGATGGTTTTTCCTGCATTATTTTTTAATTCTAAACGACATTTCCTATTTCCTTCATTTCCTACAACAGCAATTTTTGCATAATTATACGATGCAAAATAGGTGTTTTTTACTCTGTACGGATTTTCGTATTCGCTATTTTTTTTATTGATTTTGATCGGATACATGGTTAATGGCGAAGTGGTAAAATCATACATCGGATATAAATCTTCGTTTTCCACCTTTAATAATTCTGCATGATGTCTGTCGCCGGTTAAAATCAAAACACCAATTATTTTATTTTTTCGAATAAAGGAAATTAAACTGTCGTATTCATCCGAGGCTTTATAAAAACATTCTTTGGTGCTTTCGGGGTTCAATGCTTGCATTCCCATAGCAACAAATTTAAAGGTTGCTTTTGATTGTAATAATTCTTGTTTTAACCAATTCAATTGCCTTGTACCCAAAATACTAGCAGGTTGGTAATTGTTATATCTATCATCCAACATAAAAAAACTACAATCAGACTGGTGAAATGCATAATAATTCAACGAATCATTTTTTGGATTTGGCCAGAATTGCTTAAAAACAGATAAAGAAGAATTTTTATTTGGGAAATTTCCATCGCTGTTATTGCTACCGTAATCATGGTCGTCCCAAATAGCATATTGTTGTTTGGATTGTAAAAAGGCACTCAATATTTTTTTCTTTCTTGCTTTTATATTTTGTTTTAATTGTCCTTTGTAAGAATGTGCATTAAAAATGTAATACAAATTATCGCCCAACCAAAGCATAAAATCGGATGAGTCTTGTTGCATTTTATTAAATATCTTTAAAGATGTAAATGGCTTTGCCAACCAATTGATGCCGGTTGGAACAAAGGCACACGAACCGGCTAAAAAATGCACATCATAAATGCCAGAATCGTTGTTGGTTGTTGTATGGATAAGTGGAAAATACTGAATGCCATCAAACGAATATTGCATTTGATATAGCGTATTTTCTTTTAAATTGTTAAATGCTATTTGAATCGGAAAATAAGATCGGAAAAATTTTTCCTTCTTCTTAAATAAGTGTGTTGTTTTGGATGTGTCATTAATTTGAATATATACAGAATCTGTTTTTTGAAACATTGCCCAAACATGAATTTCATCAGATGTTTTATGCCCGACAAATGGTTTCGTAGCCAGCTTTTGTGCCTGTGTTGTACTTGAAAATGCTATGCAAAGCACACAAAATATATTTCTAAAAATGGGATTTAGTTTCATTTTTGTTGCATCAAATTTCGAACTCTTTCTAGTAATGGTGGATGTGAATAATGAAAAAATACATACCATTTATTCGGGTTTAAATTAGATAAACTACTGGAAGATAATTTCTTCAATGCACTTATAAGATAAGTGCCTGTTCCTACATTTTCTTTGGCATACGTATCCGCTTCAAACTCATTTTTTCTTGAAAATATATTCATGAAAATGCCCGTAATTGTTGATATTGGACTGTATAATAAACTAAACGCAATTAATCCGAGATGAAATACCGGAATCTCGCTTTGAAACCCTAATGCTTGTGATAATTCTGGTTTATTTATAAAGAGTTGTAAGATGTACATCAAAACACCCATTTGTAAAATGCCAATCACCATTCCTTTTTGAATGTGCTTTAATTTGTAATGCCCCACTTCATGTGCTAATACACTGACTAACTCTTCTTCGCTGTGATCTTTAATTAGTGTATCAAATAAAACAATTGTTTTTTTACTGCCGATACCACTAAAATAGGCATTAGCTTTAGAGCTTCTTTTGGAACCATCTATGACAAGAATATTGGTAAGCGGAAAATTTACTTTCTGTGCAAATGCTTCAATTTTATCGCGTAATGTGCCGGCTTCCAATGGTTCTAATTTATTAAAAATAGGAACGATGAGTGTTGTATAAAACATAGTAAAAAATAAGGTAAATGCTGTAAATAAAATCCATGCATATAACCAAAACATCTTACCGGCAATAGTATAAAACCATACAAACAAACTCAATAGAATGCCACCAATAATAGCACCTAAAATATAGCCTTTTATTTTGTCGGATAAGTAGGTTTTCCATGTCATTTTATTGAATCCAAATTGTTCTTCAATCTTAAAAATGCCGTATATCTCAAAAGGCAACCCAATAATGTCAGATACAACGGCAAATGCAGTAAAAAATAATAGTGCTTGCAAAATGGCAGAGTCGGTGAGAGTGACAACATATAAATGCACCCACGCAAAGCCTTTAAACCATAAAAAAACAATTGTTAGCAGCGTGCTAAAAATCGTTGCTATATTTGATAAGCATTCTTTCGCTTGATGGTATTGTCTTGCTTTTTCGTATTTTTCTTCGTCGTAAATTCCGGATAACTCCAATGGAATGGGCAAATCCCAACTTTTAGCATTCCAAACATCCAAGATATATTCTAAGATAAAATCAAATAGAATAAAAGCAATTATTAAGATGGTTAAAATAGAAATTCCTTGTGTAAGCATGTGGTAAATGTACTAAATGTTCTTTTCCCAAAACATTCAATCAATAAAATGGTTCATCAATTTTTTGTTATTTGATATTTTATGTTTTTTCATTTCATATTTTCATTTTTGATTTTATTTTTTTAAATTTCAGCATGTTATATCACAACGATAAGTCGATTTTGTTTTTTAATGGTGAGTTTAAAAACGTAAAAGATTTTAAAATCAGCCCATTTAATCAAACCTTACATTACGGTTACGGTGTTTTTGATGGGTTGCGTGCATACAATGCACATCAATCACCACAAATATTTAAAGTAAAGCGACATTTTGATAGATTACAAAAATCTGCCGAAAAAATAAATATACAAATGCCTTATTCTGTGCAAGAGATGATCAATTTTGCGTATGAATTGTTAGAGCAAAACCACATGAATGAGGCCTACATTCGACCGTTGGTGTTTATGGATAAAAATATGACACTTTGTGCCACTGATGCCGACAAACCCAATATTTTAATGACTTGTTGGAAATGGAATCGCTATTATCCTAATAACCATTTGAAAATCTTGGTTTCATCTTGGCGACGACCACATCCACGCACCATGCCGGTTGATACGAAAGTGACCGGAAATTATATGAACTCTATTTTAGCCACGCGCGAAGCACATCAGCAAGGCTATGATGATGCATTATTGTTAGATGTTGAAGGTTATATTGCCACCGGTCCGGGTGCTTCCTTTTTTATGGAAAAAAATGGAAAATTAATTGTGCCACCTATCACCAATATTTTTCCAAGTATTACACGTGCTGTGTTAATTGATATTGCTGTTCAAATGGGCATCGATGTAGTAGAAAAACAATTTGGCGTAGAAGAAGCGATTGAAGCCGATGGTGCATTTTTTACGGGAACTGCTTCCGAAGTTGCCGGCATAGAAAGTATTAATGGGCATAAATTAAAACTTCATTGGGAAGATACCATCGGGCATTTATTGCACAACCGATATAAACGTATTGTTTCCGGAAAAGACACGAATTTCTTGGAATATTTTTAAAGATTATATCTCCATTTTCTAATTTATTCGGTTTTTATTAAGCCTAATAATTTTTTAATGTATTTCTCCGTAATAATCTTGGAATAGATTTTAATTTTATTCTATGACTTTTGAAAATGAAATAGACGCAATACGTTTAAAAATTGAACAATACAAAAAAGAAGGCAAAACCTTGTTTGCAAGTTCCTCTTTTCAAACGCATTCTATTCCGATGTTGCATATTATTTCGCAAATAGATGCATCTATTCCTATTTATTTTTTAAATACCGGTTATTTATTTCCACAAACTATCGAATATAAAGACGAGTTAGCAAAATTATTTGGTTTAAATGTGATAGACCAAAAATCATCTACACCCAGAAATATGCAAAAAGACAGTAATGGTCGTTTGTTGTTTACTTCTGATCCGGATTTTTGCTGCCACTTAAATAAAGTTGCACCGATGGAACCTATCTTGCGTAGTTATGATATTTGGATTAATGGTGTACGTGCCGACCAAAATGCTAACCGTGCGCAAATGAAAGAAGAACAGGCTACACCACAAGGTGCAATGCGTTATCATCCGATGTTAAAGTGGACAAAACAAATGATTTGGGCGTATATCAAACACTACGCAATTCCACATCATCCATTAGATGCGGAAGGATATACCAGCATTGGGTGCGAACCTTGTACGCGAAAAATTGATGCTTCTCAAATGGGCGATGAGCGTATGGCACGTTGGTTTGGGTTAAATAAAACAGAATGCGGATTGCATACAGAGTTAATTAAATAAGATTTATTCTGAAAATTTTTCGATTGCTCTTTCTAAATCTTCTTTAGTGTCAATGCTGATGCTTTCATGCATTGTAACACCCATTTTTATTTTATATTGATGATCGAGCCATCGCAATTGCTCCAACTTGTATTTATGTTCATTTTCTGTTGGTTCTAATGCAACTAATTTTTCTAAAATGTCTTGTTTAAAACCATACAAACCTATGTGTTTATAGAAATATGGTAAGGTATAAGATGCCATATCAATTTCTCTTTTAAAATCAATAGCAAAATTTTGTTCGTCTAAAATGGCTTTTACAATATTTGGATTAGCTAATTCTGCTAATTGAAATTCCATTTTTACTTGAGATGCGATTTCGCATTTATGCGATAACAGTAAAGCACATAATTCGTCAATTTGTTGCGGTTGGATAAAAGGTTCATCACCTTGTATATTTATAACGTACTCATAATCAAATATTTTACTTTGCTTTAGTTGATGTATTACTTCATTACATCTACTTGTTCCATTTTCATGATGTTTAGCTGTTAAAATGACATTTCCTTGGAATGATTGCACATTTTCTAAAATGCTTTCAGCATCTGTTGCAACATATACAGCACTCAATAATTCGGATTTTTGGCATTGTTCGTATACGCGTTGTATCATTGTTTTTCCTAGAATATGTGCCAAAGGTTTACCCGGAAAACGGGATGATTCGTAACGAGCAGGAATAATGCCTAAAATTCTCAATGTTAAATAATGTTTGTTTTGCAAATGTAATTTAAACGCATGTTGAAAAAAAGCGAAAGTTATAAACTCTTTAGTGTCGATTTTTGTTGGTAGAAAAAATAAGGTATGAAGGTTAGGATTTTAGTTACATTCATTTGTATTATGAGTTTTTTTGTGGGTTTTGCTCAATCGAGTAATAAGCCAAGCAATACCAATAAAGCACCAAAGTACATCATGCATATTGTAAAAGCGAGTGAAACATTGGGCAAAATTGCCAAAAAATACGATGTTACCGTAGCTTCCATTTTAAATATAAATCCATCATTAGTAGAAGATAAATTAATGCCGGAACAAGTAATTCGTATTCCGAATACTTCAGGGAAATTATCTGCTACTGCCTTAAAGAATGAAAATTCAACATTGAAAGAAAAAACAAAGCCAATATCTAATTTAGTAGAGAAAAGCGTGAAATTTCATACGGTGGAAAAAGGACAAACGATGTATTCCATTGCCAAGATGTATCATGTAAAAGTGGAAGATATTCAAAAATGGAATCAATTAACCGATAACAATCTAAAATTAGGTCAACAAATTGCGGTTACCAATCCGACATTCAAACCGAATAAGAATGATTACCAATCCATACCAATGGTTGATGAACGGGATGAAAAAGTAGTGAAAAATAAAATAGAGGATAAAAAATCTGTACTTACAAAATCGGATACCATACTACAAAATAAGGCTCAAAATAATTTTCTAAAAACAAAAAATACCAATTATCATATTGTAGAAAAAGGACAATCTTTGTATGCTATTTCTAAATTGTATAATGTATCAGTTGATGATTTAAAAAAATGGAATAAACTACAGGATAATAATATTCAATTAGGTCAACAAATTCAACTATCGGATCCAACATCTAAATCAAAATCCATTGAACAAAAAAATACAACAACAATAGAGAAACCGGAAAAAGTAGTGGCTACTACAATTTCATCTACTCCGAAAGAAACACCTAAAATTACACCTAAAGAAGAACCTATTATTAAAACGGAAACAGCTCCAACGGTTGATACAATAGAAAATGAGGAAGAAGAGCAAGCCATAGAAAATGAAACCCAATCAGAATTACTTAAACTTTATAAAAGCCAAACCCAAAACAAAAAAACAAGTATAAATCGAGGCACCGGAGCACCTATGACGACTACGTTAGGTGTGATGGAAAGTGTCTATTTTGCAATGCATAAAACGTTACCTATAGGCACTGTGGTGAAAGTAAAAAATCCGGTAAACAATAAAATAGTGTATGCAAAAATAATAGGTAAATTACCGGATATTGACGAAAATCAACATGTAATTATTCGTTATTCATTGGGTGTTAAAAAAGTATTGAAATTGCAAAATGGAAAATGTTATCTGCAAATCGAATATCCTCAATAGTTTATCATATTGTTAGTCGAGGTAAAATATGAGTAAAATCATTTTTTTTGTTTTATTATATTACCATCTTTGTATAGTAAATTGAAATCGTGCAACGCTATAAAATAGTAACTATAACTCACAAAACGGCAAAAGTAAGTAGTCTGAAAGATTACTTAGTGAGTGATGAAGATACTTCAGATTATCCGCATTTACGATTACAAGCATTAAAAGATGCTTTTAAATTGGATGAGATATTATACTTAAATACGTGCAATCGCGTAACGTTTTTTTTTACTTATAACAAATCCATCGACCAAAAATTTCTGAAAGATTTATTCCAATTTGTAAACCCAAATTTTAATAAAGAACTCATTAATTTACATATCTCCAAAGCATTAGTTTTTGAAGGCTCAGATGCTATTAAACATTTATTTGGTGTTGCCGCTTCCATGGATTCATTGGTATTAGGCGAGCGAGAAATTTTAGGTCAATTAAAAACAGCTTACTTAAATTCTAAAAAATACAATCTTTGCGGAGATGATATTCGCTTAGCGTATCAACAAGCAATTGTATTTGCAAAAAAAGTACATTGCGAAACGAGAATAGGTGAGAAGCCTGTTTCGGTGGTTTCGTTGGCTTACCGAACATTGGCAGAAAGAAACTTTTTTCATTATGCCAATTTATTGATTATAGGTGCCGGACAAACCAATAACTTAATGGCCAATTTATTGACGAAGCATGAAACGAAAAATGTAGTTGTTTACAATAGAACCGCAATAAAAGCAATGGATTTGGCTGCTCGTTTCAAAAATGCAAAAGCTTTTTCATTAGAGAAATTGGCACATCATAAAGAAGATGTAGATGTAATTTTAACGTGTACAGGAGCCAATTTTCCTGTATTAACCAAAGCAATCTTTGATAAATTAGTTCCAAAAAACAGAAAAGTTACCATTGTTGATTTAGCGGTTCCACAAGATGTAGATGACGAAGTAATTGCCATGAAAAATGTGGATTATATCGACATTTCATCCTTAGAGAAAAAAGCACATGAGAATATGCAATTCAGAAAAAGTGAATTGTATAAGGCTGAAGCATTGTTGGATGAATTTATCAATGCATACGCAGAATTACATAAAGAACGTAGATTGGAATTGGCATTGGCAGATATTCCTAATGCTGTGAAAGATATTCGTCGTCGTGCCGTAACACAAGCCTTTAAAAAAGATATTGAGCTACTCGATAACAACTCCAAAGAAGTATTGGAAAAAGTAATTCAGTACATGGAAGAAAAATATATTGCATTGCCTTTTAAAGCATCTAAAAAATCCTTGCTTAATAAAAAATTCAGACCATAATTTATTGCCTTTTTTCCTTTGGATTTGAATATCTTTGCAACGTTTTTAGTTAACATCTAGCAAAATGGAATCACCTATAATTATTGGAACTCGTGGAAGCGAATTAGCACTTTGGCAAGCCAATTTTACCAAAAATGAATTGGCAAAACATGGCATACATTCCGAATTAAAAATCATAAAAACCAAAGGTGATGCCACGCAACAATGGAATTTAAGTTTTGATAAATTAGAAGGAAAAGGATTTTTCACAAAAGAATTAGAAGAAGCATTACTGAATAATGAAATAGATTTAGCCGTGCATTCTTGTAAAGATTTACCGACCGAATCGCCCGAAGGATTAACTATTACAGCTTATTCCAAAAGAGCCAATCCGTTTGACATTTTATTAATTAGAAAAGAATGTGCTGATGAAACCGCTTTTTTAAAATTGAAAAAAAATGCATTAGTAGGCACTTCATCTGCAAGACGAAAATCACAATTATTGGCACTTCGTCCGGATATTCAATTAAATGATTTAAGAGGCAATGTGCCATCGCGCATTAAAAAATTAAAAGAGGAACAATACGATGCCATTACGTTGGCATCTGCAGGTGTGGAACGATTAAATATTGATTTGAATGATTTTATACAAGTTCCTTTGCAAGCACCCATGTTTGTTCCGGCTCCGGCACAAGGTGTGTTAGCATTTCAAATACGTGCAAATGATGCTCGCTTGAAAGATATTTGTGCAGTACTTAACGATAAAAATAGTGCAGAAATTGCCACTATTGAACGTCAAATTTTGCACGACTTTGATGGTGGTTGCCAAATGCCATTAGGCGTATATTCCGAAAAAATAAATCAAGATTATCATATCTGGATTGCACAAGCTAAAGCTTGGAATACTTTGCCATTACGTAAGCATATTGTATTGAATTCCACTTCTTTTTTAGATTCAGAAGATATTAAAAATACGAGTACTGAGTTAGTGTCCACTTTTAAAAATGATACGATACAAAGTGTATTTGTTTCGTCGGATTTAGATACTTCTAATTTATTAGTTCGCACTTTAGAGGATCATCAATCCAAAATTAATTACCATACTTTTATAGAATTTTCTGCAGTTGAATTTAAGTTGCCAGATGCTATAGATTGGATATTTTTTAGTAGTAAAAATGGTGTGAAATTCTTTTTTGAAAAGGTAGATTATAAAAGTTTAGATAAGATAAAAATTGCAGCCGTAAATCAAGGTTCTGCACAAGCATTGTTAGAGCGTGGAATTAAAGTGGATTTTGTTGGAAATGGCAATGATTTAAAAGCAATTTCAACTGCATTTGATACCACAGCTTCCGGAAAAATCTTGTTTGTTCAAGCGCAACAATCATTGCGAAGCATTCAAAAAAACATGCAAAAGAATACGGATTTTGATACAGTGATTGCGTATAAAAATCAACCCAAAACGCCTATTGAAAAACGCGATGAAGAAGTGTTGATTTTTACCAGTCCGATGAATGCAACGTCATATCTTGAAGCTCATAATTTAGATAGTAATCAACGCGTGATAGCAATAGGTAGTTCAACTGCCAATAAATTAAAAGAATTAGGCATTCAAACTTTTAAAACAGCATATGAACCCACATGGTGGTCTATGTTAGATGAAATCTAAAATTATAAAATAGAACTGTTATCTTCATTTTGATTATATATCTCATATTTTATTACTATTTACTATTGCGTTAAATTCATTTTCTCTTCACGATAATCTGATTTATTTCTTGATTTTTATCTATTTTAGTAAGTCAGATGAGATTTATATTTTTACTATTATTGTTTTTTTGTGGGAGACTTATAATAGCTCAACCAGCAAATGATGCTTGTGTAAATGCAACATTAATTTCTAATGTATCTAATTTTTGTTCACCCAATAATGCAGGTTCTATTGCAAATGCAACAGATGATGCATCTACCAGTGGTGGATACGGTGCCGCTTCTTGTTGGGGAAGTGGCAATATAAATGATGTATGGTATAAATTTGTTGCCATAGCATCTGATGTTTCTATTACGATTATCGGAAATGAAGGCGTACCTGCAAGTGGCACATTAAACAGACCGCAAGTAGCATTATATGGTGGCAGTTGCAGTACCAGTATTTCTGAAATGGCATGTGGTTCTGCACCTTCCGGACAAAATATTATTCAAATATATAAAGCCGGATTAACGATTGGACAAACCTATCTAATTAGAGTAGATGGTTATAATGCATTCAAAGGTTCATTTCAATATTGTATTAATAATTACAATCCCGTTCCATCACCGGAAGGTGATTGTCCATCGGCTGTTGTTTTGTGTAGTAACAATAGCTTCACGGTTCCGGCGGTTTCCGGTGTGGGATCCATTGCAACAGAAATGAATGATGCTACTTGTTTTGATTACGATCCAAGCACAGGTAATATAGAATCCAATTCAACTTGGTATGTTTTTTCATTTGCCACTTCAGGAACTTTTAATTTTAATATACTGCCATCTAATATTAATGATGATATCGATTTTGCATTATATCGATTGCCTAATGGAATAGGAAATTGTTCCGGCAAACAAGTAGTACGATGTGAAGCAGCCTCTTGTTATGGTGCTACCGGAATTAGATCAAGTTCTTCTGATAATAGCGAGCCACCCGGCTGTGATTGGCCGAGTGATAATTATGTTAGTCAAGTAAATGTTACCAGTGGACAAACTTATGTGTTGGCAATAAATAACTTTACATCAACAGGAAATGGATTTAGTGTTTCGTTTGGTGGTACGGCAATGTTTCAAGGCCCAACTGCTACTATTTCCGATAGTGATGCTGATGATGTTATTTGTCCGGGTGAAACTATTACATTTACTCAAACTTCTGCACCACCACCAACGGGTTCTTTAGTTTCTTGGAAATGGAATTTTGGTGTAGGTGCAACACCAGCAACTTACAATGGACCAACACCACCACCTGTAACATATACAGGAAATGGAGTTAAAACAATTTCATTAACAGTGGAAAGTAATCAAGGTTGTTTATACACCATTACCAAAAATATTACAGTTGCTTCCACGCCGCCAACAGTTAATATTAGTGCATCGAAAAATCCCATTTGCCAAGGTGAAAGTGTAACGTTTACGGCTACTCCAAACAATGCCGGTGCTAACCCAACGTATCAATGGTATTTGAATAATAATCCGGTTGGGACAAATAGTAATACATATACCAATACAAGTTTAGCACAAGGAGACCAAATAAAAGTACAAGTAACAAGCAATGCATTGTGTAATGCGGGTTTGCAAGCAACCAGTTCTGTTATATCAATGACGGTGAATGCTCCAAAAACAGTAACAGTAGCTATTTCCGGTCAATCCAGTATTTGTAGTGGTGAGGCTACAACCTTAACCGCAACGCCAACCAATGGTGGTGCAAATCCGGTGTATCAATGGTATGTAAATGGCAATCCGGTTGGTGTAAATGGTAATACATATTTATATTCATCGTCAACATCCGGAGAAATAGTAACCGTTAGATTAACAAGTAATGCTTCTTGCATTGTAGGTAATCCTGCAATGAGTTCAGATTTCCTAATGTCTGTGAAACCCAAACCAACAGTAACTGTTACAAGTCCATCTATTTGTAGTGGTGAACAAGCTTCTTTATTGGCAAGTGGTGCCACAAGCTATACTTGGACTGGTGGATTACAACCTATATCAAATCCAACAACACCAGCATTATCTACCACCACAACATATACGGTAACTGGAACCACCAATGGTTGTTCCAATACGGCATTATCCACAGTAACAGTAAAACCAAAACCTACTGTTACGGCAACGAGTGTTGCTATTTGTTATGGAGAACAAGCTTCGTTGTTGGCAAGTGGTGCTACTACTTACACTTGGAGCGGCGGATTGCCTTCTGTACCGAATCCAACAACACCAATATTAACTTCCACCACTACATATACAGTAACAGGCACAGCGAATGGTTGTTTCAATACGGCAACGGCAACAGTAACAGTAAAACCAAAACCTATTGTAACTGTAAATGCTCCTTCTATTTGCACCGGACAAACAGCAACATTACAAGCAAGCGGTGCGTCAACATACGTTTGGAGTGGTGGTTTGCCATCAGTCTCAAATCCAACAACGCCTATTTTAACTAATAACACCACATATACCGTAACTGGTACAACAAATGGTTGTATTTCAGATGTTGTGGCAGCAACGGTCATAGTAAAACCCAAACCAACGGTAGCTGCAACGAACGTTTCAATATGTAGTGGTGAACAAGCTTCTTTATTGGCAAGTGGTGCTACAAGCTATACTTGGACTGGTGGCTTACAACCTATATCAAATCCAACAACACCAGCATTATCTACCACCACAACATATACGGTAACAGGAACCACTAATGGTTGTTCGAATACTGCTACGTCGACTGTAACAGTGAAACCTAAACCTACTATTACTGTAAATACACCCGAAACATGTAGCGGACATTCAGCAACATTGATAGCAAGTGGTGCTAATTCCTATGTGTGGTCTGATGGTTTACCATCTGTATCCAATCCGACAACACCAGTTTTGACAAACAATACAACCTATACTGTAACCGGAACAACAAATGGATGTTCAGCATCTAAACAAGCTACGGTTATTGTGCATCCAAATAAAGTAACGAATATTTCAAAAGCAATTTGCAGTAATCAAAGTATTACCGTTGGAACGCAAACATTTAACACTAATGGAACGCATACGGTTGTATTGCAATCATCCAAAAATTGTGATAGCACTGTAATTTTAGATTTGACAATAATTCCAATAATTACGCCATCTGTAAGTATAACTGCTGATAAAACGAATATTTGTATTGGTGAACCGGTACAATTTAATGCTAACACACAAAATACGAATGGAACGGTAGCCTTTAAATGGTTTGTGAATGGTCAACAAGTTGGAACAAATTCCGCACAATTTACCTCTACACAATTAAAGGATAATGATAAAGTACATGCTGTAATTACGATTACCAACGGAACTTGTTTGTCAAGCAATACTGATACGAGTAATAGTATTATTATGCATGTAACTAAACCTGCTTACAACATTCCTAAAGTAGAATATTGTTATGGTAAAAGTGGATTGATAGATATAGGTTTATCTATTCCATCGTATAGCATACTTTGGAAAAATGGAAATGATACGGTAACAAGATACAATACAGATACATTCAGTGTTTCTAATTTGGCTAATAGTTCAATACTATTCACGGTAAAATATAATACATATTGTAATTTTACGGATGTTGTTCCTATAAATGTATTTCCATTACCAAGCATTGATGCATCGGTAGATAGACCTTTGGTTCGTCCAAATACTACAGTTCAATTAGATGTTGTTGGAAATAATATTCTAACGTATGTTTGGCAACCTGCAAATATTTTATCAGATAATACCATTAAAAATCCAACTGCTGTAATTACCCAGCAAACAACTTTTTCTGTTTTGGTAACAGATAAAAATACGTGCGAAAATATAGATACTGTTTCTGTGAATGTGATTGATGTTTGTGATGAAGATTACATCTTTTTCCCAAGTGCATTTTCACCAAATAACGATGGCTCTAATGATTGTTTTGGAATTGTTTCGCCACCGGATTTAAGCAATTATAAAATGGTGATTTTTAATCGTTGGGGCGAACATGTTTTTGAAACCAACGATAAAAATGGATGTTGGGAAGGTCAGTTTAAAAACACAGATGCTTCCTCAGATTCTTACGTTTATGTAGTTAGTTTTATTTGTAGTAATGGCAAAACAGTCTCCAAAAAAGGAGCTGTAACATTATTGAGATAAAAAATTAGACGAATGAAATTATTATGATTTCCAATTTGTTGGGTCTTGTCGCCATTGTTGTAGCGTAGCAATTTCTTCCGCATTTATATATTTATTTTCTTGTGCCACTCGAATAAGGAAATCGTAATTAGTCAACGTTTTTAAAACAACACCTTCGTCTTCAAAACGTTTTTTGGCACTTTCAAATCCATATTTATAGATGGCAATCATACCGATAACTTCAGCACCGGCTGCACGCAAATCGTTGGCAGCTTTTAAAGAACTTCCTCCGGTAGAGATTGTATCTTCCACCACTAAAACACGTTGTCCATGTTTTAAATCTCCTTCAATCATATTGGTCAATCCGTGTTCTTTTGGTTTTGAACGCACATAAATAAAAGGCAAGTTGAGTGCATCTGCAATTAGTGCACCATGAGGAATGCCTGCTGTAGCGACACCTGCAATACATTCTGTTTGTGGAAAATATTCATTCAACAAACTCACCAAACCATTTTTCACCATATTGCGTATTTCCGGATACGATAATAATTTTCGGTTATCGCAATAAACAGGCGACTTGATGCCACTTGCCCAAGTAAATGGCTCTGTTGTGTTTAATTGAATGGCTTTAATTTGTAAAAGTTGCTCTGCTAATTTTTCTTTGTATGTATTATTTTCCATTTTAGAATTGTATTAAGTGTGATGAATTTTATCTAATTTCAGCCAAAGTTTGTTTCCTTTTTAATAAATAATCAATATCGTAAATGTATAAACTTTTTATCAATAACAAGATAGTTTTTCTCTGTCAAAATCCGGCTCATATACAAAATTTAATGTATGGCGATTTTATCATTGAACCATATACCAATCCAACGAATTTAGCATCAACAATCCAAATTTTATTAGGTAATTCCAATTCTAATAATCTTATTTTATTTCATAAAGATGTAGAGGCTCTGTTTACTGTTTTTTGTAGCTTTTTTAAATGTATTGAAGCTGCAGGTGGCGTTGTTGTAAATGAAAATAATGAAATTCTATTAATTTTTAGAAGAGGTTCATGGGATTTACCAAAAGGAAAAATAGAAAAAAAGGAAAGCATTGAAGAAGCAGCCATTCGTGAAGTAGAAGAGGAGACGGGTTTGTCGCAAGTAGAGATAGTGAAACCTATTGTGTTTTCTACTAATTCCAATAAAGCTACTTATCATTCCTATGAAATAAATGGAAAACCATGTTTGAAAGTTTCGTACTGGTTTGAGATGAAAACTAAGAGTAATGCCATCTTAATTCCACAAACGGAAGAAGATATAGAACAGGCTATTTGGGTTGCTAAATCAGATATTTCATCTTACTTTGATAATATGTATTCCAATATTATTGATGTATTGAAAGCAGTATTATAAAATCCACTTCCATATCATTAATGTTGCACCGGAAACTATAATTCCAATAGTAGGCAAATAGGTAGCCAATTCTTCATCCAATTTATATTTCATTGCTAAGATAGAAGATGTAATCATTGGCGGCATGGCACATTCCAATACGGAAACATCGTACAATACGCCTTCCTTTTTCAAAATAAAAAAGAATAATACGTAGATAATTAATGGAGCAAGTATTAGTTTATATACCAATCCGGCACTCAATGTTTTCCAATCTATATTTTTTAGAGAAAAATTAAATTGCAATCCTAATGATAGCATCGCTAATGGCACCATCCATTTACCTAAGAAATCTAAAAATAAAATCCCATTTTGAGGCAACCAATTCTCGGGCAAAAACAAGGCGATAATAAAAATTAAAAATGGTGGAAATTTTATCAATCGCATGATAACGGATGATAATTGAAATGAACCATGACCAAACGAAGTAGCAATTAAAATTCCAAAAGTAGATAAAATAAGAAAACTGCCGGGCTGATCGACAAAAATGGCATATTGTAAATTTTGTTCGCCGTAAAAATGTTTGATAAATGGAAATCCGACAAATGAAGTATTGCCTAATCCGCAACACAAAATCAAACAGGCCATAGTTTTGTTGTCGTATTTACCTATTTTGCAAAAAATATATGCAAACAAGGCACTCAAGAAAAATATAATCCATGCCGATGCAATTGGAAAAAGCACTTCGTAGGTGATTTTTAATTGTGGTATTTTCACCAACACGATTGCCGGCAACGGAACATACAAAATAAAATGATTGATTTTACTGTGTAAATCTTTAGAGGTAAATGGAAAAAATTTTAATACAATACCTACTAGAAATAAAATGAATAATACAGTAGGTTGATTTAAAAATTCCATCATAAAATAAAATTGCTGAAGCAAAAATTAGACAACAAAATTAGCTAAATAAACGATACTCTATGATATTCTTATCTTTATCAAAAGGTTTTACAACGTTTAATCCAAGATAGTCAATCGCTTCATCTATATTCAATTTAGAATGTTTAAACGCACGTTGTGGAATTAATCCAATCAACTCACTTCCATTTGTATCAATTCCAAAATCAGCAGCAATATGCTTGATGGTATCAAAAACTTCCAAAATCGGACTTGCATCTATGTCCACAATATTCGTGGAAATTTGCGTACAATGATATTGTGGCATATACCAACCTATGGCTTTCACATGTTGTAATAAATTACTAAAATAACTGCCATCATTTTGCTTGCGGATAGTTCGAATTCTTTGTGCAATTTGTTTCGTTATTGCTATGTTTTCTGTTTTTAGGTTGATGTTATACGCAATAAGAAAATTTCGAGCACCTAAAGCCATCATACCAAATTTTTCATTAAAATGTGCTTCGCCAAAATCCGGTTTCCAAGCTATATCTTTCATTTTTTCAGGTATTGCTTCATATTCACCTTTTCGAATATTTTCTAATTTTTTTCTAAATGGAATTGTGGCCGATTGCTCATATAAATAAACAGGAATTCCTGAATCACCCAAACGTTGTCCTAATTTATTAGCATACGTTTTTACTTCTTGCATAGAAACATTTTGTAACGGAATTAAAGGACACACATCGCAGGCACCCATGCGTGGATGTGCACCATGGTGCAAACGCATATCTATTTTTTCTTGTGCTATTTTTATAGCTTGAAATGCAGCTTCCGTCACAGCTTCGGGTTTTCCGGCAAAAGTATATACGGTTCTGTTCGCATCTTCACCAACATCAACATGTAATAGTTTTACATCATTAATAGCAGCTATAGCATTAGCAATGGCATCAATAACAGATTGATTTCTTCCTTCCGAAAAATTGGGAACACATTCTATAATTGCATCTGATGGTGTAAACATATTGCATCTAAATTAACGAATATAAAATAGAAATTTCTATATAAAATAAAAAATGCAGGTTGATGAAAACCTGCATTTTTACTATGAAATCAAATAAATTATTGCAATAATCCTTGATAGGTGCTTGGTCTTCTTTGTTCCAATATTGTTTTTTTACCGGCTTTAAATTTCTCAATATAATCCAAGCTTGTGTAATGACGAATGGTAAGGATAGTAAGATTTTCTTCAATCACAAAATTGAATTTATTTTCTAAAGCAGCTTTTACTTTGGTGATTTTTTCAGGAATATTATCCACTACAGCTTCAAATGAAATGGCACCTTGTTGCATCATATTCAATTTAAGATTTGCTGCAGAGAATGCTGTGAAAATTTCAGCCACCACTTCATCTTCCACAAATGAAAAATCTTTCGTGTGCAAAGTAATCAAGGCTTGGTTATTTTTCACTATTCGAATAGGAGGCAAGTTGTTGTCATTTCCGCCCACTTTAGTGCCTTTTCCTTCCGGATTAATAAATGATTTTACTAATAATGGAATGTTTTTATTTTGTAATGGTTTAATCGTTTTTGGATGAATAACTGTTGCACCATAAAATGTCATTTCTACTGCTTCGTTAAATGAAATTTCATCAATAAAAACAGCATCTTCAAATACGCGTGGGTCGCCATTCATCACGCCCGGAACATCTTTCCAAATAGTTTGGTTTTCGGCATCTAACATGTTTGCAAAAATTGCCGCTGTATAGTCAGAGCCTTCTCTACCTAAGGTAGTAGTGCAATTTTCCGGTGTGCAACCAATAAAACCTTGTGTTACCACGATGCTATCGGTAGCCATTGGTTTCACGATGCTATCCATCAAAGATTGTGTTTTAGTCCAATCTACCACTGCTTCGCGATAAGTATCATCTGTTTTCATTACATCACGAACATCTAACCAAGAATTACTTGCACCTACTTCGTTTAAGTATGCACTTAAAATTACAGATGAAATTAATTCGCCTTGTGATACGATTTGATCGTACACATAATTATAACTTTCTTTTCTATCTTCTTCCAATTGCCAATCTACTTCAGCATAGATATTTTGTAATTTATCAAAAACAGCGTGTGTATCTGTTCCAAATAAATCTACACATATTTGATGGTGATTTTGTTTTACCACATCAAAAGCAGCTTTAGCATCTTTATTTTCAAAATAATCCTTTATTACTACTTCTAAAGCGTTCGTTGTTTTTCCGGTAGCAGATACGACTACTACTAAGTTTTTTTCTCCGTATTGTTGAATGATTGAGGCAACATTTTTTATTCCTACAGCGTCTTTTACGGATGCGCCGCCAAATTTGAATACTCGCATGTTTTTATTTAAATTAATGAATAGTTGATTGCGTAAATACTATTAAATTTCGAACAGCTAAGATAGCTAATTCAATAGTTTGTATTTATTAAGTAATGATTAATGATACGGCAAATTTCCAAGCTATTTTAATCTATTTTTTCTCATTTCAATTTATATCTTTGCATTCAAATATTGAAATATGAACCTGATAACATTAGACGAGTTTATTGCCAGAACGGAACACGATTTACCCGATGCTACGGGTGAACTTTCAGGTTTGTTGAGAGATATTGGTTTAGCGTCAAAAATTGTTAATAGAGATTTGAGTAAAGCCGGTTTGGTAGATGCCATTTTAGGTGAAGCAAATGAGATAAATGTACAAGGTGAAGATGTTAAAAAATTAGATATTATTGCGAATAATGTCTTGAAAAAATGCTTACAAAATAGTGGTGAATGTTGCGGTATCGCCAGTGAAGAAGAGACCGATTTTGTTGCTTTTGAAAATAGAAAAAATGCTAAATATGTTGTTCTATTCGATCCATTAGATGGCTCTAGTAATATTGATGTAATAGCTCCGGTAGGTACTATTTTTTCTGTATTTAAACGCATTTCGCCTATTGGTGAATTATGTACTTTGGAAGATTTTTTACAACCCGGTTACCAACAAGCGGCTGCGGGTTATGTTATTTATGGTTCTTCTACCATGTTAGTGTACACCACAGGTGATGGTGTAAATGGATTTACGTTAGAACCTTCTATTGGAGAATTTTGCTTATCACATCCAAACATTAAAACGCCGGAAATGGCTAAAACCTATTCCATGAATCAAGGAAATTATAATTCATTTTCAGATAAGGTGAAAAATTTTGTGGATTATTGTCAAGATAATACCGATAAAAAAGCATTTTCGCTTCGATATATTGGTTCTATGGTAGCTGATTTTCATAGAGATTTATTGAAAGGCGGAATTTATATTTATCCATCTACAAAAGATGCACCTAAAGGCAAATTAAGATTAATGTATGAGTGTAATCCGATGGCATTTATTCAAGAACAAGCCGGCGGAAAAGCTACTAATGGCAAAGAGCGTATTTTAGATATTGTTCCTACAGAATTACATCAACGCACAACGGTGTATATTGGTTCTACTCAATTAGTAGATATGTTAGCAGAATAATTATTTCTAATGTTCTTCTTTTCTTTTGTTGCGTTCAAATTGAATCACATCTACTAGTTTATTTACCGGCAAATTTTTAGCTACTATTTTATAATCTTTATAAATTAAAAATACTTTCGGTGTTGCAATTACATCGTAGCCTCGTCTAAAGGCACTAACACCACGCATATCGGCACACGTCAACCAATCGCTTGCACAGTTTTTAGCAGCAAATGCTCTGAAAGAACTATCTGTTTGCTCCGTAGAAACGGCCATTACACCTACATTAAAAGACTTTAATGAATCGTTATAAATTCTTTTTAATTCCGGAATTTCGTGTTGGCAATGACTGCAATCAGAGTTCCAAAATACTAATACGGTGAAGTCGTGTTTCGGTATAAAATCGTGAATAAATTGGTTTTTTCCGGTCGAATCTTGTACAACAAAATTAGGTGCAATTTTTCCGATTAAGGTTGGTCGCAAGGCATCAACGCGATCTTTAAGTTCCGTAATGCCTTTTTCTGACGACCACCAAACTTTGCCATTTAAGTAATAATTATCCGCAATATGAACATAGATTGCATCGTAACCCATTATTTCGCTTTTGGCATATTTTGTAAAAAGTTCATTTAAACAATATTGGTACATCTCATTATTTGCAACTGCTTTATTCATCAATGCATCAATTGCTTTGTTGATAGAATCCGGTTGCGGATGTACATACGAATCAAAATATCGCAAGAGTTTACCTTGAAAAACCGGGCTTCGGATATAACCAGAATCGCTGAAATCTATAGCATCAAAATAATGTTGTTGCAAATAATGAAATGCATAAAAAGTGTCAACTAAACTTCCGTCCGGTTTGCGTTCACCTTCTGGAATATCCGTATCCATCATTATTTTAATCAATTTAGAATAAAATGTATTCGGATTTTTTTTCAGCATTTCTTTGCGATGTGCCGTTATTTGGTTGGAGATACTATCCAGTGATTTTTTAGTTATAGCATGCAAACTATCTGTTGGTTGCAATGTTCTTATTAATTTTTGCATCTTATCATTTTCCACACCTAATGGTTGCATGTATTTCATGTCGCTAAATAACTGTTCATTTTCGATGGAATTTTTCACAACACCATTTAAAACAAAATCGCTGGTATCAGTAGATATGGTAAAATTTGTTTCATTTAATATTAAATCAAAGGTTCTATATCCAATAGATGGAAATGCTATTAAATAAACACCTTTTGCTATATCTTTTTTGCCTTTTATGGCAGCAGTTCCTTTTTCATTAAAATACAATGTATCTTTTACAAAGCGTTTGTCTCCATAATAATAAGCCAGAATTCCCATTTGGTTTTCCATGCCTTTTACTTTGATGGTTACATTATAATCTTTTTCTAAAGAAAATGCTGAAATGGAAAATAAGGTTAGAAAGAATACCGTAAAAAATGATTTCATATAAAATTTATAGAGGTGTTGCAAATTTTGTTCCGAAATTAAGGATTCAACTATAAAATAAGGTAAAAATGTTTGTTAATAAGTTTATAAAAGGAAAATTGAAGTATAAGTCTATATTTTTTCCTCACAAACGTGTATAAAGTCTGTTTTTGAGGTCGAAAAAAATAAATCAACTTTACATTGGAATAATATTTGATTATTTACGTTACTATTCAAAACTAAAATTTATTTTATGCAGAAAAATGTGACACTGTTTTACGTGTTTTTTCTTTCTTCTTTTATTTCCTTAGCACAAGCTACGTATAAGCAGACAGACATCTTAAAATCATACAAAGAAGCTGAAGAGTTGGTAAATATAGGAAAGTATGCCGTTGCACAACCTTTCTTGGAGGAGTTTATTCAAAAATACGACAATAAAACACTCGACAAATCTAATTATATTTATGCGGATGCCTTATATATGAATGCCTTGTGCAAAAAAGAAACCGCATCGCCGGAAGCGGAAAAAGATTTGCAATATTTTGCCGACAATTTCAAAGGTCATCCTAAAACAAACAATGCATATTTTCATTTAGGTGATATTGCCTTCGGGAAAGCTAACTATAATGATGCATTAGCTTTTTTTGATAAAGTAGATGAAAAAACACTAACCGGAAAAGATTTATATGAATTTCAATATAAACGTGCATTTTCCTATTTTGCTTTAAAACAATTTGCACAAGCACGAACATATTTCAACGAAATATCAAACAATAAAAAACATCCGTACCAAGAAGAAGGTTTTTATTATTCCGGTTTGAGTAGCTATTATTTAAAAAATTACAACAATGCATATAAGAGTTTTCAAGCGTTGGAAACGTCTAAAAAATATGGAAAAATTGTACCGTATTATCTAACTTCTATTAAATTTATTAATAAAGATTACGAAGGTGTAACAAAATATGCCGAACCTAAATTGAAAGAAAATGTAAGCTATCAAAATGAAATAAAACATTTATTAGGAACATCGTTTTATGAATTGAAAAATTACGAAAAAGCGTTATTTTATTTAGAACAATACACTCAAAATGCTGCAAAAGTAACTCCGGAAGATTACTATATTTTAGGATATGTACAAGCTCAAAACAATCAATGTGAGAAAGCTATATCTAACTTAGAACACTTATCACCATTAGAAACAGCGTTAGGACAAAATGCTATGTTTTTATTAGGTCAGTGCTATGAAAAAACAGGTAAAAAGAACGATGCTCGTACCGCATTTTTGCAAGCAGCACGAATGAATTTTGATAAAAATATTCAGGAAGAAGCTTGGTTTAGTTATGCTAAATTATCGTATGAATTATCCTATACGAATGATGCGTTGGTGGCATTGAAAAACTTTGTACAAACTTTTCCAAACTCTAAATATAATTTAGAAGCCAACGAACTTTTAGCTGATTTATTTTTGATGACTCGCAATTATGAAGAAGCAATGTCTATCATTGATAAATTGCCTACAAAATCAGAAAAATTAAAAGAAGCATATCAGAAAATGGCGTATTATCGTGCTGTAGAGAATTATAACGATTATAAGTTTGATGCAGCGGAACAATTCTTCAATAAATCATTGACTTATCCAAAATCTAAAAGCATAGAAGCGTTGTGCTACTATTGGAAAGCGGATATGGCTTATCAAAAATCGGACTTCACAAATTCCATTGCTTTATTAAATAAATTTTTACCTATTGCAAGTGCTGTAAGTGCAGAACATTCTGATAAAGTAAATGCTGGAACAGCCAATTATTTAATGGGTTACAACTATTTTAAAAAGAAAGATTATAGCAGTGCTTCCAACTATTTTTCTAAAGCGGTAAGTGCTTTAAAAACCGATGCGAATGCTTCTAATCAGCAACAAATTTATCCAGATGCATTATTGCGTTTAGCGGATTGTAATTTTATGCAAAAACAATATCCATCGGCAGCAGTTTCGTACGATATAGTTATTAAATCAAATGCGCAAGGTGCCGATTATGCCTTGTATCAAAAATCATTAATTGATGGAATTGGCGGAAAATACAATGAGAAAATTTCCGGTATGAATGCGTTAGTAGCTCGTTTTCCTAATTCAGCCTTTGCCGATGATGCATTAATGCAAGTGGGAAATACGTATATGGCACTGGAAAAAGATGTAAATGCTATTGATGCATATAAATCTATCTTAACTAAATATGCTAATTCGGATTTAGTACCGGAATCGTATTTAAAATTAGGGTTGATTTATTTCAATCAAGATAATTTTGATGAGTCGTTAAAATGGTATCAAAAAGTAGTACAAAATTATCCATCTACACCGGAATCTAATGAAGCCATGTTGGCAATTAAAGAAATCTATATTGCAAAAGGAGAGCCGAATAGTTATATAGCATTTGCTAATAAATATCCTGGACAAAATGTTTCTTTCTCCGAACAAGATTCTATTACTTATTTATCTGCCGAAAAACAATTTTTTGCCGGCAATGTAGATAAAGCATTACAAGGTTTTAAAAATTATTTAGCTCAATTTCCAAATGGTTATTTTGCTTTGCAAGCCAACTTCTATTATGCAGAATGTTTGTTTACCAAACAAGATTTTAATGCGGCTTTAACAGGATATAATTACATCATCAATCAATCTCAAAACCGCTTTACTGAAAGAGCTGTAGCACGTGCTGCAAATATCAATTATTACGATTTGAAAAACTATGTTCGCTCGTATGAACTTTATACTAAATTACAAAGTATTGCCACTTTGGATGAAAACAAACGAGAGTATTTAATTGGGTTGATGCGAACGTCGTATTTTATGAATAAATATCAAGAATCATACGACAACGCTGTGAAAGTGGCTGCCTTACCTTCACTGGCTGATTTTTATAAAAACGAAGTTTCGTATTATAAAGGTATGAGCCAATACAAATTAAATAATTTGGATAAATCGATTAAAGAATTGGAATATGTAATTAAAAATGCCAACAACGAACAAGCTGCTGAATCAAAATATACATTGGCAAAAATTTATTACACAAAAGGCAATAAAAAACAAGCTGAAAAAGAATGCAATGATTATTTAGATAAATTTCCATCGTATGAATATTATATGGCAAAAACATACATTTTGTTGAGTGATATTTATAAAGATGAAAATAAAATGTTACAAGCAAAAGCTACGTTACAAGGTTTGTTAGATAACTATACTCAAGAAGATGAAGTACGTGCTGAAGCGCAACAAAAATTAGATGCCATTATAGCATCTGAATTAAGTAATTCTAAATTAAAATTACAAGATAACTCCACTATCATGCAGTTTGATGGCGATAAATAATCTTGCAAATAAGAAGAAAAAAGAAAAGTATGAGAAATCAATTTATAAAATATAGTTTCGTATTAAGTGCCGTTTTTTGTAGCAATAATTTGTGGGCTCAAAAAGATTTTGATTCCTTGCCACAATTGGACGAAATCATTGTAACAAAAGGCTATGAGCCGGTTTTAATTTCATCCAACAAAGTGCCATTTGGACCAAATTTACCAAATATTACCAAATCCAAACCGGATCCACAAACGTATTCTTACATAGATGTAAAAGGAAAAATTAATTACAATCCGGAAGATATTAAACCAATAAAAGCAGCCGGAAAAAAGCCGGTTAAAAATCAGTTCTTTTATGCCAAATTAGGAGCCGGTTTTCCCATTACACCATTGGCAAAAATTGTCATCACTAATCCTATAAAAACAAAATATAGTGCCGGTTTAGATGTTGATTTTATTATGACATTTAAAAATAAAAAGTCCTATCAAAATTATACCGACTTTAAAATAAATGGATTTGGTGAATATTATATTAAAAAGAAAGTTGCGGTTGGTGGCGACATCTTTTATCAACTAAATCAACATAAATTTTACGGATATGCTAATGATGTAATTTTTGATAAAGATTCTTTGAAAACAAATTTCAATCGTGTTGGTGGTGCTATTAAATTGCGTGGCATTGAAGAAGCAGACTACTTTTTCAATGGAGAAGTAAATGTTGCATCGGTATTGAATAAAAATGTATTTCACAAACCCAAAGAGTTAACCGTAGGTGTGCAAGGCGAAGGTGGTTATAATTTTAAAAAGAATTACTGGGCAGGAGTGAAGCTAAACGTAACGAATGTATCGTACAAAGATAACTATCAAGATACTTCGTTCTTTGCGTTCTTAAATAACCAAAATCACCTTACGGTACAAGCCATTCCGTATTTTAAAATAAAATATAAAATTTGGCAATTGAGTGTTGGTGCAAATTTGATTGTAACAAACAGAAAATTTTATCCAAGACCGGAGATTATCAATCAACTACAGATTTACAAAGATTATTTAGTGATGTATAACGAGTGGAAAACACAAGTGAAGATTAATAGTTTGAATAATTTATCAAAAGAAAATCCGTTTGTTGTAACTGATAATTATAATAATTCGGTAGATGAAATTCGCACTATTGCCGGTTTGCGCGGTAGCATCAAAGGTTTCGGTTACGATGTACGTTTCAGCCAATTGGTATCACAAAATAATGCACAGTTTGTAAATGAAATTTTCCAAACTACTACAGATACATTGCCTCAGGTTTATTTTAATGTACAAAATGTAAATACTATTAAATCTTGGAATCCGCATGTTGGATTATCTTATACAAGAGGCAATCAATTTGGTACAAAAACGTGGTTTGATTATTTTATTTATAACAAAAACTCGGCAACCGAATTATCGTATATGCCAAAATTCAAAGTAGGATTTTCAGCATTTTATAATTGGAACGATAAATTGTATGTTAGTTTAGATGTAACAGGACAAGGAAAAGTAAATGCAGTACAAAATACATATGATGATACATTGGCTCTTACCCAAACATTGATTCCTATTAAAGGATTAGTAGATGTGAACTTATCTGCCACGTATTACGTACATAAAAACATTGGCATTTTCTGTGATATCAACAATATTGCATTCCAAAAATGGAATCGTTTTTATAGATATCCAACCTATAATTTTCAAGTTATTGCCGGTGTAAAATTGAGCTTTTAAGTTAACTAGCTAATATCGTTTCATAGTCGTAGCCGGCTCTTGTTAGCGAGCGCTTGGCTACTTCTAATGCAAAATCTGAATCGTTAAAAGGATGCACCGGAACAAGTGTCGTGTTTTTTAGTTGCGTTAAAATCTCGTCTGTTTGTTCTGTGGTTAATGCTTCGCACGCTTCGTACATACCGCCATTTTTTTCTTCCACTTCATCGTGGATAGCCAACACATGTTTTAATATTTTTATGATAGATACATTTGGCGTTAATACCATAAAAGAGGTAATGCATCCGTGTTCTAAACGCAATTGTGCTGCCATAGGCAAAGGAACACCATTGTTAGCACGTTGTGCCGCCACAAATAATATTTTTTCTTCCATTTTAATATGTGTCAATAATCCAACTCGGAATTCGTGATACAATGCTAAGTTGATATTATTTATATCAACAATGGCATTTTCTAAAATTGCTTCTAATCGACGATGGTCTTGCGTGAAGAAATCATATAAAGGAGTGTTCATCTACTATTTAATTAAGGTCGCTAAATGTAGGAATATTATTTAAATATCTTAATTGTAGAATTTGCACAAACTATTTCTTATTGATTATAAATGAGTTATTATTTTTTATAAAAAAAAGGAGAAATCTTGTAACCTTTTGATAGTTCAGCTACTCTAATTGTTTTGTAATAATTCTATTCTGTAATCTATACTTCGGGTTTCTATGTTTCTAGACTTTCAGGTCTGTGGGTAAGTGCAATGCTTACCCATTTTTTTTGAAAAAAAATAAAAACCATGCAACCTTTTTTGAATTAGATAAGTCTTATATGTAGGAGTCAATTTAGTTTCAAAAATAAAAGGGTTTTTATGTTTCCAGGCTTTGCCTGAAAAAAGGTAGGTGATAAGCTTACCTTTTTTTATTTTATTCTCAGCAGTGTCCACTCTACGTCAAAATATCATCAATAAATATTTTTTTTCTTAGCAGCGTATCCATTAAGCGACGCTACATCATTAAACAATTGCAACCGACTCTATAGACGTTACTTGAAAGAATGCGTATCCTTTTTCATTTTTACCTAACAAAAACAAATAATTAAATCTTTTTGAGATTAAGCTGATTAAGTAACAAATACAGTATTTTTATTATTTAAATGCAATTGCTTGTTTCATTGCTCCAATAGACAATAGAAATTTATAAAGATGAAGGTATTAATTACAGGCGGAGCCGGTTATATCGGTACAGAATTGGTGAAAAAATTGGTGAAAATTCCAAAAGTAAAAGAAATTATCGTGTACGATAATTTGAATAAAGGTGCTTATAATTTCTTTTTGTGTACCTGTATTGGCGGTGATAATATTCGTTTTATTCACGGCGATATTTTAGATACACGTAAATTAAAAAAATCATTACAAGGTGTAGACGTAGTTATAAATTTGGCAGCAAAAATTACATCACCGTATGCTGATGCCGACCCACATTTATACGAGCAAGTAAACCATTGGGGCACCGCAGAACTAACGTATGCAATCGAAGAAAGCGAAGTGCAAAAGCTCATTCACATTAGTAGTTTGTCTGTGTATGGTGCATCAACGAAAGGAAAACAAATTACAGAACACACCAAATTAAATCCACGTACACATTATGGCATTTCCAAAATGCGTGGGGAAGGTTTTGTGGAACGCTTAATGAAAAATGATCAATTAGATACATATATTATTCGTTTGGGAAATGTTTATGGCTTTAACCAAACCATGCGTTTTGACGCTGTAATTAATCAATTTGCATTTGAAGCTAATTTTTTGAAAAAGATTTCTATCCATGGCGATGGACAGCAAATACGTTCCTTCATAAATGTAGACAAAGCCGCTCAATATATCACGCAAATACCATTTTTGCAGGTGCCATCCGGAACGTACAATCTTTCGGATTTTAATAAAACAATCATGGATATTGCACTTACATTTAAGGATTTAATTCCAGAATTAGAGATGCAATTTATCAACCAACATCTACAATTAAGAAATATTTCAGTTGATGAAGATTGTAAAATATATAAGTTTTTACCTAAACAAGCCACTAATTTCAAAGAAGATTTGTTCCAGATGATGAATCAGTTTGCATTTCATTAATTGTCACTTACACTTTTTTCAACCACTTATTTTTTGCTATTTCTTAGTAGATTTCAGATATATTTATCTGAAATTCAATATTATATTACATTATTCTCACGAATGTTGTGATAATAATAGTTGTAATTACAACTATTTATCCACATATCTTAAGAAAAAACGAATGTTAAGTTTTTGAAAAACAATAAAAAAAATTTGGAGAATGGAAAATGGTTGTTACCTTTGTAATAGGGTTTTTATGTTTCTAGACTTTAGGGTCTGACGGGTAAGTGCAAAGCTTGCCCGTTTTTTTTTGTCTTATCTCAAGTTTTGTATAATCTTAGCATCATTGCGTTGCAGAATTTCCAAAATCATTTCCCAAAGTATATCGTAAAAAATAATTTCACTTTCTGAAATGATTTGGTGCTCATAATGTATTTTCAACGTACTATATTCATCCGATTGTTTCAGGCTTTTATAGTTGAAACTTTTCTTCTCTAAATTGGATAATAACTTCACAAATAAATTTCCTCTATCTGTATTTTCATCTTTTAAATATCTGGATTGATAAACACGCAATGTTTCAATCTGTTGCATAGCGTTGTCTAAATCATTTCTGCCAATATAAAATAAGATGTGTGCGATGCGTGCCGCCAAATTAAAACCAGATTTATCTTGTGAAACGGTAGGAATATCATTGGAGAATTTTGACAAACTGAATTTAAATGTACCATCATTCATATAATGCTCTAAAAATTCTGCGTATGCATTATACACAAACCATCTTTCTTTTAGAACTTGCGTTGCATTTTTAAAATAACTAGAATGTTGCAGCTGTTGAATTAAATTCTTTGCAGTAGCATATTGTTTGTCTGTAAGTAAAATTTTTACTTCAAATTCTTTGATAGCTAAAAAACTAGCACCTTTTGCTGTTGGCTCATATTCTTGGATAATACTTAAAGCATCTTCCATTTTTCGCAAATCAAAAAGCGATTTAAGTTTGTAAATAAAAATGGTATTTAAATACGTTTCCGATAGGATAGAAGTGTAGTATTTTTTATAATTTTTGAGAAAAGTATCGCAGGTTTTATTAATTGCATGATGATCGCCAATAATTTCATTATAGAATAATTGAGTACGAATAGAAATAAAATAAACCACCAACGATTTTGATTTTTTTGAAATTGCATCTAATTCTTTGGAGCAAAATTCAATGGCTTTGATTTTTTCAGCATGCGTTTTCTTTATATAATGCACCGTCATCATCACTTTGGTATAAATAATCTGTGCTTGCTGCTCCCATTCATATTCATTCGCATAAATTTGATAAGCTTGATACTCTTCATTGTATTTCTTTTCATTACCGGTCATACCGTAATGCACTAACAGTTTATAAGCGTACTCTTTTAATAAATCAAAAAAATTATATTTTTTAGCTGTTGAGTATACATCCATTATTAATTGAATAGATGCATTTCTGTTATCGGTATATCGCAATAAAATATTACTTAAATACAATCGGTTTACACATTCAAAATAGGCGCGCTTGCTAATATCCGCTTCCGATTGATTATTAATGTCAATAAAATATAAGGTATTGAGTAATCGTGTTTTAAATCTAGATTTTAGTTTTCTATAATTAACTCGTTCTTTTTGTGCCTGTTCCGATGAGTCGTATAAATATTCTATGGCATCAACATCTGTATGTACAATGCCATCAGCAATTCCATTATATAGTTTGGAAAACAAGGTATCTTTTCTACTTATTAGCGATTTATCGAGTATTTCTACCTGACTTAGCTTGCGTTTATTTACGATACTAACTAATTCTTTAAGTTGCTCCATCTTTATTTGTGATTGTATGTATTATAATATTAATATAAAAACACCAATAAAACAGCCATCTACATATCCACAATTGTTTAAATAAGGATGTCACAATTTTATATTACTCATCCTTTACAAGACTGAAAAGTGGTACTAACTTTACATTATCAAATTGAAAATTAAAATAAACGCAACATTAAAAAATTCATTAATTCAAAAATCCCAACCAATGAATAAAATGAAAAGAATTATCAGAGACATAGTACGACAACAAATCGAATTTGTCACTAAGTCAAAAAACAAATCGAACAAAAATTATATTCGAAAATTCACCTACCAACAACTGATAATAACAGAAGATGGAATAGGACGAAATAACTAAGTTCAGAAACATAAAAACCCAACCCTAAAAGTAGAAACATAAAAATTCTCGAACGTAAAAACCCGCAGACCCAAATTTAGAAACGTAAAAACCCGACTGACGCGTTCTAAAAGCATAAAAACCCTCACATTTGCAGTTAGAAACGTAAAAACCTATTGTTCGATTTAAAGCCAGCTATTTTGATAGTTGGCTTTTTTATGTTAGTTGAAATACGGTAACTTCCGGTGAAATGCCTAATCTGCCCGGATATCCTAAAAATCCGATTCCACGATTGACATATAATTTTTGATTTTCATTGGAATACAAGCCAGCCCAATGTGGATATACATATTTAGATGGACTCCATTTTATGCCCGGAATTTCAATTCCAAATTGAAAACCATGCGTATGTCCGGCAAAAGTAGCATGTATAGCTCGATAATTCTCCTTAACAGATACTTCGTGATCCCAATGCGATGGATCGTGAGAAAGTAATAATTGCACATCCGCATTTTCTGCACCCGAATACGCTTTTTTCAAATCACCAAACTTTCCAAATCGCATGGAATGTCCGATATATTGCACACCAATTAGTGCTAAGGTACTTCCATTTCGTTCCATAATGCGATGTTCATCCAACAATAAATCCCAACCTAATTCGTTTCTTTGAATTTCTTTTAAACGATTTAAATTTTGATGCATTTCTTCATCTGAATTCCAAGCTTTATACAAACCATAATCGTGATTACCTAAAATAGAATACACTTTTGTTTTTGCTTTAATTTGTTTTAAAATTGGAATATAAGGTTCTACTTCTTCGGCGGCATAATTCACCAAATCACCGGTAAAAAATATTATATCTGCCTCTTGTGCATTAATTAAATCGACTATGGTTTGCACAGGTTTTGCATCGGCAAAGCTACCTAAATGCATATCTGAAAATTGTACTATTTTTAAACCTTTCCATGCTTCCGGCAAATTGGAAATATTTAAATTTACTTTTCTTACTTGATAATTATACGCACCTCTAAAAATACCATACACTAATCCAATGGACATCATTGAACCCAATGCTAAGCCTACTTTACTTAAAAATTGCAAACGAGAAATTCCGGCAGGTTGCACCACATTTTCTGTTGTTTGAAAAAAGCTAAAAATCCATCTGAAAAATCGGATAATATCATCTATCAAAACAAATGGAAGTATCAATATTTTAGCAAAGAAAATGGTTTGCGCTGTACCAACAATTAATATTTTGCTCCAACCGTGCCAATTGCTGTTTCCTTTTATTAAAATAATAATTAAAGCAAGATAGGTAATAGAGGATAAGCCCCAATAAATAAAATAGGCAATGCGTTGTGTGCTCGTTTTGGAATCGGCATAAATGCTTTTGATGGCTTGGAAAACATATAAATCAACAAGGATGAGTATTATAGCAGGCAAAAGCATCCAAATTGTTCCAAATTTATTTCTCATATTTAATTTCGTAGTTGGTGTAATGGATAGTTCCTAAAGTTAAAGTCTATTCAATTGTTTAATGTTTATCCAACAAAACTAAATCAACTTTGTTTCAAAATCTTGTTTATTTCGTGTAATTAACATGTTTTTAGCAGTAAATCTTGTTAATATTTCTAACTTAGTACACACGCTAAGAAATGAAAACAAAGCATCCAAAATTAAGGTTTAAAGCATTGCTTATTAGTTTGGTGTTATTGAGCGGAATTGTATGTTCTGTTGCCTTTACAGAAAAAACAAAACCTGTTGAACAAGCCAAAAATTATTGCTTAGAAAACGTAAGAACTTTTTCTGCTCAATTGGATACTTTTCAATTTTTATTAGATAGCTCTGCCACGCAACAACAACTCTTAAATCGTTTTATACAATCCCGACTTGTGTTTAAAAAGTTTGAATTTATTTTAGAGTATTTAGATAATAATCGCTATCCATTTTTTAATGGTGCAAATGCCGTAGAAATGGAATATGGCTATGATCCAAACATAAAACCCGAAGGCTTGCAAGTAATAGAAAGTGAGCTAATGAATGACAACTTGGATATTGCGAGATTAACTCAACTTACACGACAATTAAAATATAGAACGTTAGCATTTTATTTAATTCTGCAACGTGCCGAATTGCATGATACCTATATTTTTGAAGCTATCCGTTTTCATTTAATTCGTATTGAAACATTAAGTTTAGTTGCGTTTGATTCGCCGGATTTGCGATTAAATATTAATGAAATTAAAACTAGCTTATCCGCATTGCAAACCATCTTGTCTTATTATAAAAATGCTACTAACAATGAAGTATTTAATGCTATTAATCAATTATTTAATTCGAGCCAACAATACTTGAAAAATAAGACGTTTCTGAATTTAGATAGATTGTATTTTATAAAAAAATATCTACAACCAATTACGCAAAAAACAATTCACTTTCAACAATTACTAAATGTTAAAAATTTAGAAAATGTAGGCAATGTGTTTCGTGCGGTAAATATCCAAGCAAACAATATTTACAATACTGATTTTATTAATACTAAATTTTTTGCTGCAGATAGATATTATTCCAATAATCCGTTGTTATCAGAAATTGGTAAGAAATTATTTTACGATAAACGTTTTTCTGCTGACAATAAGATGAGCTGTGCCACTTGCCATCAACCGGATAAAGCATTCGCAGATGGTTTGCCTACTTCTATTACCAACCAACCGGATGTCTTCCAAAAAAGAAATACACCATCTTTATTAAATGTGGCTTTTCAGGCATCTTATTTTTATGATTTACGTGCGGTAACGTTGGAAACACAAGTGGACCAAGTGATTGCGAATAAAGAAGAGTTTAACCACGATTATACCAACATCATCCAACATCTAAAAAAAGATACAATGTATGTTCGCTTGTTTAATGAAGCATTTCCAACCTATAAAGAAGAAGCCATTTCCATTACAACCATTAATACATGTATTGCAGATTTTGAACGCAAGTTTATTTTCTTAAACGCACCATTTGATAAGTATATGCGTGGCCAAACCAACAAAATTGATGCATCTGTGAAACGTGGTTTTAATTTATTTATGGGAAAAGCACAATGTGGTTCTTGTCATTTTGCACCTACATTTTTTGGCACTGTTCCACCATTTTATGGCGTTACGGAATCGGAAGTATTAGGCATTACAAAAACATTTGACACCATTCATCCGGTTTTGGATGATGATATCGGTAGATTTTCTATTTTTGAAATTCCGGATTTTAAATTTTCTATCAAAACATCTACTGTTCGAAATGCCGAAATAACGGCACCTTATATGCATCACGGTGGCTTTAAAACATTAGAAGAAGTTGTAGAGTTTTATGAACAAGGCGGTGGTGCCGGCATGAAGTTAGATATTCCCAATCAAACATTGCAAGACAAACGTTTGCATCTTAGCAAGCAAGAAAAATCCGATTTAGTTTCCTTCATGAAATCACTAACCGACACAAGTGGAATGTATCGATTGAAGCCGGATTTTTAGTGGATTTTTTCCATAAATATTTCTTTACCTTTATCATCTATAACAATTGCCGATGAACTGGAAAAATCTATTTAGAACAAAATCTATTGATGTTATTTTAAAAGAAGTAGAACAAACTTCATCCGAACACGCAAGCAATCATTCTGATAGTTTAAAACGAGATTTAACCGTAAGAGATTTAACGGCATTAGGCATTGCTGCATTAATTGGTGCCGGCATTTTTTCTACCATTGGAAGAGCTTGTTTTGATGGAGGTCCGGCTGTTTCGTTATTGTTTGTTGGTATCTCTATTGCATGTGGTTTTTCGGCATTGTGCTATGCAGAATTTGCTTCCCGCATTCCGGTAGCAGGCAGTGCTTACACGTATTCATACGCAGTTTTTGGCGAGTTAATAGCCTGGATTATCGGATGGGATTTATTGTTGGAATATGCCATTGGAAACATCACCGTAGCTATATCTTGGAGCGGAAATTTTACCAGCTTTTTGCAAGGTTTTGGTATTGAGCTTCCGGCTTATTTAACTACCAGTTTTTTAGAAGCCAAACACAATATTCCGGAATTGTGGCATTCTGCACCCAAATTAATGGGTATTCCTTTTATTATTAATCTTCCGGCATTTTTCATCAATATCCTTATTACATTTTTAGTTTATATTGGTATCAAAGAATCCAAACGATTTGCCAATGGAATGGTAGTTTTTAAAGTGGCTGTCATACTTATTATAATTGCCATAGGTGCATTTTATGTGGTGCCCGGAAATTGGTCTCCATTTGCACCTAATGGCATTAGTGGTGTGCTTAAAGGCGTGTCAGCAGTATTCTTTGCTTACATAGGCTTTGATGCCATTTCTACGACAGCAGAAGAGTGTAAAAATCCGCAAAGAGATTTACCTCGTGGCATGATTTATTCTTTAGTAATATCCACTATATTATACATTGCAACTGCTTTGATATTGACAGGTATGGTGCATTATACGCAATTAAATACAGAAGCATTTTTAGCCGAAGCATTTAAAAAAATAGGCTTGAATTGGATAGGTGGATTAATTGCCTTTAGTGCATTAATAGCAACAGCGAGCGTAATGTTGGTTTTTCAAATTGGACAACCTCGTATTTGGATGAGTATGAGTAGAGATGGTTTGTTACCTGCAAGATTTGCAACTGTACATCCTAAGTATAAAACACCTTCTTTTGCAACCATCGTAACCGGAATAATTGTAGGTGTTCCGGCTCTCTTTTTAGATGCTGCTTTGGTAACAGATATGTGTAGTATTGGTACTTTATTTGCATTTATTTTGGTGTGTGGTGGTGTGCTAATTTTACAGCAAAAAGACAAACAGCAAGCAGATACAATTACTACTCCAAAATTTAAAACGCCGTATATCAATGGAAAATGGATAGTGCCCATTTTATGTATGGTTGTTGCTTTTATTTATTTCAAAAATCCGATAAATGTAGAAGAAACATTTCCTTTTGATAAAGGATACGATGCGTGGAAACATCAAATTCCATTTTGGATTTTTCTAATAGTGGCTGTTTTTATGGCATATAAATCATTTACAAAAAATTGGTCTTTAATTCCGGTTTTAGGCTTTCTAAGTTGCAGTTATTTAGTATCTACATTAGGATACACCAATTGGCTACGTTTTATAGCTTGGATGGTTTTAGGCTTGATAATATATTTCGTTTATGGTGTAAAGAAAAGTAAATTGAATAAGCAATAGAATTACACTAATTCATAAAAGATTATGCACATTGACCACCCAAAAGAGCGTTTATAAAAGTCAATTTTAGAACTATTTTCCATTCCGGTTGCACACATTAATTAATTTT
>CAZDOT010000015.1:0-56896 GCA_964507125.1 uncultured Chitinophagales bacterium
TTTGCAGGATTTCCTGCAACTATGGTATTAGCTGGTACGTCTTTAGTTACTACTGCACCGGCTCCAATTAAGGCATTTTCGCCAATCGTAATGCCACACAAAATAGTTGCATTACTACCTATTGAAGCTCCTTTCCATACAAATGTTTCTACTAAAGTCCAATCGTCATCTGTTTGTGGAGAACCATCAGCATTGGTAGCACGTGGAAATAAATCGTTGGTAAACATTACGCCGTGACCTATAAAACAATTATCTGCAATATGTACGCCTTCGCAAATAAAAGTATGTGAAGAAATTTTACAATTTTTTCCAATCGTGGCGCCTTTTTGTATTTCCACAAATGCACCAACTTTTGTGTTGTCGTCAATGCTGCAATGATAGGCATTTACAAAATCAAATATTTTTACATTTTCTCCAACGGAAACATTATTGAGTGATTGTTTCTCTGAATTTACAGTCAGCTTTTTCATTTATAACTTGATTTCTTTTCCGTTAGATTTAATAGATTGTTGCGATGCTTCTAATATTCTAATAACTTCTAAGCCAGATTGGAAATTAGAAATTGGAATTGTTTGTTGTGTTATTGCGGAAATAAAATCATTAGCCATTCCTGACAACGCTTCTTTGTTATCTATTTTTGGTAAATAAATATCACCTATTCGATAATCAACTAAGATTTTATTTTTTTCTTCGTCAGTTTTATGGCTGTAGCCGGTGTCGTAAACTTTTATTTTTTCTGTTGGTTCTAAATCGTTGAAGACAATCATTTTTTCGTCGCCGCCAACCAACAACATTCTAATTTTTACCGGCGATGACCAAGAGCAATTAAAATGTGCAATGAAATCAGAAGTATAATTTACCGTGAGATAAGCGATATTTTCTATATTATTTTTAGTGTGCGAGATGCCGGTTGCTTGAATGCTAAATGGTTTCTCCTTTTTTAAATAATTTAAGATAGAAATATCGTGCGGAGCTAAATCCCAAAGAACGTTTACATCCGGCTGAAACAAACCTAAATTGATACGTGTAGAATCGAAATATTGAACATTTCCAATTACTCCTGATTCTATCATCTGTTTCATTTTTTGGACAGCTCCGGTGTAAAGGAATGTGTGGTCCACCATCAATACTTTCTGATGTTTCGATGCTAACTCAATCAAAGCTTCTGCTTCTGCAACAGAACTTGTCATAGGTTTTTCAAGCAAAACATGTTTACCATTTATCAACGCTTTTTGTGCTAATTCAAAGTGCGTAAAAACTGGCGTAGCAATAACGATAGCATCTATCGCACTATTACTCATTACATCGTCAATTTGTGTAGATGTACTGATGTTTGGATAATTTTGGCGTACAATTCTCAATCTTTCTTCTCTAAAATCAACGACTGTACGTATAGAACAATCCTTTACCGCAGAAAAATTACGTACTAAGTTGGGCCCCCAATACCCAAATCCTATAATTGCTATATTGACCATTCTTTTAGTATAAATTAAAGAAACGTAAGTCTCTAAACAATACAAAGATATAGACTTATCAAAGATTTGAAGAAAATTTTTGAGAAAAAATAAAATTCAAACTCAAATTAAATTTATTCTCTTATTTTTATGTTTTGCTACTAGATAGAAGCAAGTAAAATTTAAAACATCTCTATACTTTACGGATGGTTATATCAAAAAAAAGTGGGTTTCTTTTTTTCTTTGTCTTGTTGATTTACATTTTGTGCGTTAATTTATACAATGTACACATCATAAAAAAAAACAATCAGAAAAACATTGAAGATAACTGTAAGAGTTTGGTGTACAACAGCACAATTTACTCTGTAGATAACTATTGGTATGTTCATCAGATGAAAAATTTCATCAACGGAAAAGGTTTTACCATTGACCCGAATGATGAAAAATCTATCGTACGAAGAACGCCTGTTTATCCCATTTTTTATGGCATACATTATCTGCTTTTAGGCGAAGAAGGTAGTTTTTATTTCATTCGATTTACCCAAATAGCCTTGTTTATTTTAGCAACATTTGCATTGTTATATGGTGTCTATTATTTTACAGAAAATAAAATCATTGCCATTTTATCAGCCATTTCTTTCGGTTTTAATCCCATTTTCATAACATATTTATATTACACAATTACCGAAGGAATCAGTCCGGCATTAGTGTGCTTTTTAATTTATTTTTTAGCACGTTGTTACAAATTTGGTCGAAAGAAAGATTGGATTTTTGCCGGTTTATTTTTTGCTATCGCAACACTTTGTCGTCCGGCAATTATTTTTATTGCTCCAGGAATTGCTGTGTTAGTTTTGTATAAAAACAAAGCATCTTTAAAACAATTTATTTTAAGTAGTGTGCTAATGGCAGTCGGTGCTTCCGTATTGTATGTGCCGCATGTAGTACGTAATTATATGCACACCAAAGAGTTTATTTTATTGGAGAAATATTATGGCGACCCGATGGATTATGGCATGCCGAATATTGCACTGCGAAAGTGGATTGCATGTTGGACAAATCCGGCCGACTTATCATCAGAATCTATTTCCAATAGAATGCGTTTAGATATTGTTGCAGATGTAGATTCAATATACAAATCCATTTCTGTAGAAAATCAATTAGATCGTTTACCATCACGTGCATTTGCCGCAGATGACAAAGCAACCGTGCGTGCTGCACTTTCTTGTTTGTATGATTATTACTACGTAAAACTTATCTCCAAAAATCAAATACAATTGGATTCCTTAGAAAAACTATGTTTATCAAAAATTACAACATTAAAAACCAACTATATTCAAAAACAGCCTTTACAATATTATGTTGTAACACCGATACTTTTCATCAAAAGCGTTATTTTTCAAAGTAACTCATCTACTTTAATTCTTGTTGGTGCGAAACAAACTAATCAATGGTTAAGCATTGTAGTAAAAGGAATACTTTTATTACTAAATGTTTATTGGTGGTTTGCACTTTTTGGATTGCTTTTCTTTTTTAGAAAATATAAGGTTTTGCTGAGCATAACCTTCTTAAATATTATTGGCTTGTTTTTTTACACCATAGTAATTCAAAAATATTTTGAAGTACGCTATATGATTCCGGTATATCCGCTGATGATTACTGTCAGTGTAATCTTTTTTATAGAATTATATGGCATTGTACGGAAAAAATTAAACTTCCAAATAACGCATTAAGCTATCATAGCGTTCTTTTAATTGGATTTCATATTCCGATTGATGAATCACGGCAATGACATTGTATTGATACCGCTCAAAAGATAATTGGATATCTTTCAAATCGTCTTTATTAATTTTTAAGGATACATATAATTTCTGTTGATTGGGAACGGAAGAAATCATACTGTGTAAAATAGCTGCATTGTTGGATTCTACAATTCTTGAAATTTCTGTCAATGAATAATCTCTCGATTCCATTTCTAAAACTAAAACACCACCATTACTTTCCAATGCTGCATCTTGTGCAAAATGTTGCATTATCTTTTGAGCAGTTATTATGCCAACATATTCTTGTTCCGCATTTACCACCGGCACACACATTAATGCATTTGCTGTTGCTAATTTTAATACATCAAAAATATGTGCAGTTTCTGCTACCTGCTGTCGTATACAATGTTCTTTAAGATTTTCAATTTTCATCAGTCCATCAAATTCCAACAAAAAATGCTCGGTGAGTAATCCAATACATTTATTGTCTTGCACTACGGCTAATGCTTCTTGCTTGTATTCTTGCATTAAATCCAAGGCATATTCTACCGTATCTGTTGTACGCAAAAAAGGCAAAGAAGCATCTATATAATCTTTAGCAAACAAGCTATTCTTTTTTGTAAATGTAGGAAATAATTAGGTTACTCGCTTAAAAATTAAAGTTAAAACCAAATGTCATCATCCATTTATAGGCCTTCGGGTTATCGCGATGTGTAACGCGCCACATCACATCATAACGCAAGAATTTAAGGATATTTTCTATTCCAAAACCTACTTCAATATAGGGTATTTTCCCAAGTGGCTGTATAAAAGATTGATTCAAGGCATTGTAAGTTGCATTTTTAGAAGACACATTTCCCCAAATTCCTCTCGTGTGTATTACTTCTCTTAATTTTAATTTGCGGAAGCCCGGAATTCTATTAAAGAAAAAACCATCAAAATGATGCGAGATATTCCATTGTATGTATTGGTCGCTGTAAAATTCATAATCATTCATCACATTAAATGCAGTGTTGCTGTATGCAAATGTTTGATTTCCATCGTGTACTTCTGCTAACAAAAAAGGTACTTTCCCAAATATTTTTCCCGCTTGAAATTTCAACTCTAAGCGGCCCACTGTACGCACCGGAATTATTTGTGCATACGAAATAGTGAGTTTGTGGTAATTAAACTGACTGCCTAAAACCTTCTTCAAACCCAACACATATTCCAATTGTATCACCGGAATTTTGCTGGTGTTTAAGCTGCTTCTGAATAGAGAATTTTTATTCATAAATTTTTCTCCAATTGCAAAACGAGCATTTAATACCAATTCGGTTTGGTTTAGTGTGTTCAACGTATCTATTCCTAATTCTTTATTTTGATATGCATACCGAAACGGCACTAATCCTTGTTGTATGCGTCTATTTTGAAACGCTAATCCTGTGCTTAATCCTTGTTTATACTCAATAGAATACTCTACTTTTGCCGCATCGTAATAGAGCAAACGAACTTCCGGTCGCCTCCGGTTGATGATAATATTGAGAATATTATCCGACTCTAATAAATCATTAGTTTTGCTCAATTCACTTACATCATGTTCGTAAGATGCTCCAATAATTTGACGTGGAAATTTTGTTATTAAAAACTTAGCAGCGGCATCACCTTTCACGCGTTTATCTTTCAATCCATACGCAACATGGCCTTGCACTTGTGCCCATTTACACATTTTCTCATTGGTTCTCAATCCAATTCCAAAACGCCAACCTTCTAATTTATTGACACTCACCAAGCTCACAATAGGCCCAATTTCTACCGGACCAACCGGATAGTAACCAGTCAATACCATATTCAACACATCTACATACGTTTTATAAGCCGGAACTGTTTTTAAAGTATCAATAATATGATACACTGCGGCTTCGTTTTTTGTTAATTGAATAAAGCGTGCCGTATCCCAAAAAGCAAGATCTTTTTTTATGTCTGCTTCGTCGTAGGTAATGCCTTCTTTCAATGTATTTATGATAGAGTCATTTTTAGGATGATTGATAGAAAAATTTCGATAAAGTGCATTTTTTCGGGTAACAATAGCGGGTGTTTTTTCTAATGGAGCAAACTCAATTAAGAGATAATCTTGCGTTATCATCCATGTTTTTGCATCTACAAAATCAAAATCTTGTGCTATCTCAATTCGTTTTACAAAATTTATATTTACATGCGGTGCCATTCTTAATTGTATATTCTTAATGGCATAATTATTTTCCGAAACAATAAAACTTCCAAAAAAGGTATTGTCGCCTTTTGTTTTGGGCTCAAACATCATTTTATAATGCAATACATTATCTAACACAATTGTATCTATGACTTTATATCGATAAAAAGTTTTACAAGCGTTGGCTATCGGACTAATAAAATCTTTTCCAATTATTTGATACGCATTATCATATACATTGATATCTTGATACGTGGAACTCAAAAACTCATTAAAACTGGCATCGCTGATACCGGACATTTTAGATGCTTTGATGACTTCCCGTTTCTTATTAAATTTTTGCGTGTAATAATAATCTGTGATAGATTCCGAAAGCAGCATCGGTAAAAAAGGCTCTTCTTCGGAAGTGCTATCAATATTATTAAAAACAAATTGAAAAGGTTTTAAGATTTTTCGGTTCATGAATTTTTCTGACATATTTTTGATGTCTAATTCAATTTTGGTGTATCCTTCATAACTATAATTTTGTAAATTTTTATAGTTGTTTTTGTTTTTATGAGATAAGATATTTCGGATTAAATAATCTTCTAAACTTTCTTTACTTGCAACAATCACGGCCTCTGCCAACATACTTTGTCCGGCGTCCAAATTAAAATAAATAGTTTGTTTTGTTTTATGTTGTATGGCAATGGTTTGTTCCGCATAACCTAAAAAAGCGGCAGAAATCGAATCGTATTGCTGATTTAATCTTAATTGATAATAGCCGGTGTCGTTGGTAGTGGTGCCAATTGTAGTTCCTTTAATATAAATATTAGCATACGAAATTGGTGTTTTTGTTCCGGCATCGAACACTTGACCTTCTACAAAAGTTTGACACTTTGCAGAATGGTAAGCAATCAAAAAAAGGATTAGTATATTTGCGGTTACGGCTTTCACAAAAACAGTAAAGTTAATTAATTATTTGATGAATTAAACAACTATGCAATCACTCGAAATTATCTCATATAATGTAAACGGAATACGATCTGCCATTTCCAAAGGATTAACGGATTGGATACAGCAAACAGATTATGATATTTATTTATTTCAAGAAATAAAAGCCAATGAACTGGATATTCCATCTGAGTTATTTCATCAAATAGGATACCAAACACATTGGTTTTCTGCTCAGAAAAAGGGATACAGTGGTGTCGGAATTTTAGTAAAAAATGAGATTCATAACACTATTGTGAGCAAAGGAATGGGCATTCAAAATTACGATGCAGAAGGGCGATTAATTCGGATGGATATGGGTGATTTGACCATTATAAACAGTTATTTCCCATCCGGTTCCAGTGGCGATGAGCGGCAAGCAGTGAAGATGAATTATTTAAACGATTATTTGGAATATATTCAAGCATTAAAAGTACAACGTCCTAAGTTAATTATTGCCGGTGATTATAATATTTGCCATAATGAAATAGATATTCATGACCCGAAAGGCAATAAAGATAGTTCCGGATTTTTACCGGAAGAACGTGCTTGGATGAGCCAATATTTTGAGAGTGGATTTATAGATACGTTCCGCTATTTCAATCCGGACAAACGCGATATGTATTCGTGGTGGAGTTTTCGGGCAAACGCACGTAACAATAACAAAGGTTGGCGTATCGACTATCAAGTAGCATCAGATGCGATGAAAGCGAAATTACAAGATGCTGCCATTTTTATGGATGTCAAACATTCCGATCATTGTCCAATCTATCTAAAAATAAAAGTGTAAATGCGGATTGAACAATTAACATTTACTCGATTCGTAGCAGCCTTTGCTATTGTTATATTTCATTTTGGACGCGATACGTTTCCGTTTAATTTTTCCATTTTTCAAAAGACGCTTCACTCGCTTGATATTGGTGTATCTTATTTTTTTATACTTTCCGGATTTGTAATTGCAATTGCATATTCTCGTCAAAATAAAATTCAGATTGCCAAATTCTATCAACTACGAATTACGCGTATTTTTCCGGCTTTCTTAATATCATTTGTGCTTACACTTTTGTATTTATTTTATATTGGTGAATCCATTGATAAATGGAACATACTCACGCAGGCGTTATTAATTCATGCTTGGATAAAGAAATATTGTCTTAGCATAAATTTCCCGTCTTGGTCGCTTGTTGTCGAGTTATTATTCTATTTTTCATTTCCGCTACTTTATAATTTTCTCTATCAAAAAATATCTTTAAAAAACACTTCCATCTTTGTAGGTAGTATTTGGATAGTATCTCAGTTTGTTTTCATTTATATACAACAATCAAACTACTATGATAAGGATTTTAAAACTTGGAGTTTCTATTATCCATTGTTGCATTTAAATCAATTTGTATCCGGAAATTTATTGGCTTATTTTTTATTACAAAAACAACCACAAAAAAGAAATACCATTCTATATTATTCGTTCGTTGTATTGTTATTGTTGATGATTATTAATTCATCTATTCCAAACTATTATTACCACAATGGTTTCTTGGTTCCAGTGTTTTGTTTGTTTATTTATTTTATGGCAATAGACAATAGTAATGTCACCAAAATATTTCAGTGGCCGCTGTTTGTCTTATTAGGTGAGATTAGTTATGGAATTTACATTTACCAATTTCCTATCTATCGCATTTGTAATTTTATTGTGCTTAAAATTTTAAAATTAGATTTAGGTAGTTGGTTGTTTTACATCAACTTTATAGTGTTATTATTGGTTTCATACTTAAGTTTTTCTTATGTTGAAAAACCATTGGTAGAAAAAATTAAAGCACGGCACAAAAAAAGCGAATAGGATAAAAATTAACTACTTCAATTTCCTCTTTCTGTTCAATTCCTTTTTAATGTTTGACTGCAATTGTAACACCATACGTTAGCAGCAACAATAATGAACATAAATTAGCTTTCATATAGTCTTTTATATTTTAATGCGTTAATATTACTCAAAACGTCAACAATTATTGCCTTGTCAAAAAAATATTTCTTCCATGAAATATTCGTATTTTTAATGCATGAAAAATTGGATTAAAAATATTCTTTATGGTTGCAGTTGTGTTTTGCTGATTTCTTGCTTAGGTGAGCAAAAACGCGAGTTTAATTTACGTCCTGCAAAAGGTGGTAAATATTATGGCGGCACGTTTCGCACCAACGAAGAAGAATATTTTAAAACACTCTATCCACTCAATGTAACAGAAGTAGTAGCACATCGCATTGGTGAGCAAATATTTGAAGGATTAACCACTTTTGACGATAGCACTTTAGCCGTAGTTCCTCGTTTAGCCGAGCGTTGGGAAATTGACCCAAGTGCAACCAAATACACTTTCTACCTAAGAAAAGGCGTGTATTTCCACGATGACAAATGTTTCCCTTCGGGAAAAGGACGAGAGATGAAAGCACAAGATGTGAAATTCTGTTTTGATAGAGTTTGTTATCACAATCCGGCAGACAACCAAGGTTTTTGGATTTTTAAAGATATAGTAAAAGGTGCGAACGAATACGATTCACTCACAGCAAATGGCATCGTGCCGGACAGTGGTGTAAGTGGCATTAAAGTAATAGACGATTATACCATACAAATAGAATTAGAACGACCTTATGCCGTTTTCTTAGCTCGCTTAGCTTTGATATTTGGAAAAATATATCCGCATGAAGCCGTTGAAAAATACGGTAGTGAAATTAGAAATCATCCGGTGGGCACTGGTCCATTTTATCTAAAAATAAATCGACAAGAACAAGTTACTTACTTAGCTAGAAATCCGAATTATTGGCGTAAAGATGAATTTGGAAATCAACTGCCTTACTTAGATGCATTGCGTATTTCTTACATCAAAGAAAAGAAAAATGAATTATTGGAATTTAAAAAAGGAAACAGTGATTTGGTGTATCGCTTTCCTTTAGAAATGATTGATGAAATAGTAGATTATAAGAAAAATCTTAAGCCGGCATATCTAGGTTTTACCTTGCAATTCAAACCGCAAATTGCCTTACAGTATTACGGATTTCAACATCAAGGAAAAATATTCAACAACGCAAATGTTCGTAAAGCCTTTTGTTATGCCATTGACAGACAAAAATTATGCGATTTTACATTAAAAGGCACCGGCTTTCCGGCTATTTACGGCACTGTGCCACCGGGCACAGGTACCTTTGATTCCAAAACCGTGCATGGTTACACTTACAATCCGGCAAAAGCACAAGAATATATGGCAAAAGCCGGCTTTCCTAAAGGAAAAGGATTTCCGGCTATTACTTTAGAACTGAATTCCGGCGGTTCGCGAAATTCACAAGTTGCGGAAGCCTTGAAAAAAATGATAGAAGAAACCTTAGGCATCAAAATAAACTTACTGATTGTTCCTTGGGCACAACATACCGAAGCTGTAGAAACCGCCAAAATAGACTTCTATCGTTTGGGTTGGGTGGCCGATTATCCGGATGCTGAAAGTTTCCTCAATTTGTTTCATAGTAAATATGTGCCGGATGACATTAATGTAAAAACATACATCAACTCATTCCGTTATAAAAACAAACAATTTGATGCCATTTTTGATGAAGCATTGGCAACTACTGATGAAACTAAAAGAAATGAGCTATATACCAAAGCAGACCAAATCATAATTGACGATGCCGTGTTGTTGCCAATTTATTACGACATCGACTTTAGATTATTACAACCATATGTTCGCAATTGTCCGCAAAATGCATCGGAACAACGCGATTTTACAGAGGTATATTTTGTTCCAACAAAAAACAATCAGGCACAAGATTAATGTAAAATAACAGATTTTTTGCAGTTCAACTTGCGTTGATTTTTTATATTTATTGCATGAACAACTACGAGCTGCTCATACTAAAGTTAGATTCATTTATCAGAAAATATTATCTGAATCAATTGTTGCGTGGCACACTCTTGTTTGTAGGTAGTTTATTGGCGGTATATCTCTTTTTTTCACTCTTCGAATATCAACTTTATTTATCGTCATTCGTTCGGAAAATAATGTTGTTCGTGTTTTTAGCTACTACCTTATGTACGTTTTATTTTTGGATGCTACGTCCGTTCATCGCATATCTAAATTTAGGCAAACAAATAACACACGAAACAGCGGCAAAAATAATCGGAACACATTTTAGCAACGTAAAAGATAAATTATTAAATATTTTACAACTCAAACAACAATCGCAAAATGTAGCCAACAAAGCATTGATTGAAGCCAGCATACTTCAAAAATCAGAATCCATAAAATTGGTGCCATTTGCGCAAGCTATTAACCTAAAAGAAAATATAAAGTATTTAAAATATGCTTTGCCGCCTTTTCTAATTGTTGTTGCGTTATTGCTTGTTGCACCCAATGTATTAAAGGAAAGCAACACGCGATTGCTCAACCCAAACACCACCTTTGCCAAAAAAGCTCCGTTTGATTTTGTATTGGAAAATGCCAACTTAAACGTAATCCAATACGAAGACCTCGAAATTAAATTGCAAATAAAAGGCAAAACAGTTCCGAACGAAGTGTATCTCGTTGAAAATGGAAATCATTATAAAATGGAAAAAATAGCCAGCGATAAATTTTCATTTCGATTGGTGAATATGCAAAAAAATAGTTCATTTTATTTTTCTACCAATGACTACAACAGCGAAGAACACCACATTCGTGTGTTGCAAAAACCATTAATTGCCAATTTTGAAACACAACTTAGTTATCCTGCTTATACCGGAAAAAAAACAGAAACCATTAAAAACACCGGTGACTTAATTGTGCCTGCAGGCACTGCTGTTCACTGGAATTTTGAAACATCCGGAACTGATGTGGTTCAAATTTTCATAGATGGACAAATTGTTACCGCACAAAAAAATGGAAAAAACAATTTTTCATTTTCTAAAAAAATTATCCAAGATACACACTATACCGTTTTTGTTTCTAACAATGATGTAAGTACCGGAGATTCTGTCTCATTTACGATAGCTGCTACGCCGGATAATTTCCCGAACATCAGCGTAGAAAAAATACAAGATTCTACCCAAAAAGATTTTGCCATTTTCTTAGGTGCTGTGGGCGATGATTATGGCCTCACACGATTGGAATTTCACTATACCATCATAGATGAAAATGGGAATGTAAAAACAAATAAAAAACAAGCCTTACCATTGGCAAATAAAATCACATCTGATTTTAATTTCCAAATAGATTTTTCCAAATATGATTTGAAAAACGGAGAAAAAATGGACTACTATTTTGTAGTAACCGATAACGATGGTGTGAATGGTCCAAAATCAACCAAATCTACTGCTTTTGTGTATGATAAGCCAAGTGTAGAAACCTTAGAGAAACAAGAATTCCAAAATAGTGAAGACATCAAAAATGATTTGAGTGCAGCTGCCAAAGAAGCACAAAAGTTGGCTGCTCAAATTAAAGAAATGAAAGAAAAAATATTGACAAAAAAATCACTCTCTTGGGAAGATAAAAAACAATTGCAAGACATACAGAAAAAACATCAAGAACTATCTGATCAATTAAAAGAAATAAAAGAAAAATATGATGAGAATTTGAAAAACCAATCTGAATTTAAAAAAGAGAATGAAGAGATTTTAGAGAAGCAGCAAAAACTGCAAGAGATGATGAAGGATATGATGAGTGATGAAATGAAAGATTTGATGAAACAAATTGAAGACATCTTGCAAAAAATGGAACAAAAAAATACGTTCGAGAATTTAGATAAAATGGAAATGAGCAACAAAAATCTAAAATCCGAATTAGATAAAATGCAAGATTTATTTAAAAAACTACAACTCGAACAGAAAGCACAAGAAACTATAGACAAACTCAACGAATTAGCTAAAGAACAAGAAAAATTAGCCGAGCAAACACAATCCAAAACACTACCACAAAATGAGTTGCAACAACAGCAAGAAACGTTGAATAAAAAAATGGAAAACATTCAACAAAACTTGAAACAGCTAGATGAATTAAACAAAAATGTAGAAGATAAATTAGACACTAAAGGCAACCAAGAAGAAAGCGAAGACATCCAACAAGAAATGGAAAAAAGCAGCAATGAATTACAACAACAACAAAACGATAAAGCATCAAAATCGCAGAAATCATCTTCGCAGAAAATGCAAAAAATGGCAAACAAAATGCAAAACAGTTTGAATAAAATGCAGATGGATCAAAATGCAGAAGATATTCAAATGATACGCCAACTGTTGGAAAATTTAGTCAAGCTTTCATTTGATCAAGAACAACTGATGAAAGAATTGAAAAAAACAGCACTCGAAAGTCCAAAATATGTACAGATAATACAAAAACAACACGACTTAAAAGAAGATGCAAAACTCATCGGCGACTCGTTGCAAGCATTGGGCAAACGACAATTTCAGATACAAACATTTATTACAGATGAACTATACAAGCTCAACCGTGAGATGAAAAAATCCATCGACAACTTAGAAGACCGACAAAAAGTGGTGGCCGCCGTTGCACAGCAAATGGTGATGACATCTACCAATAATCTGGCCTTGATGTTGAGCGAATCATTAGACAATATACAACAGCAACAACGCAAAAAACAAGGCAAGCCGGGCAGTGGCTCTTGCGACAAGCCGGGTGGCGAAGGTGAAAAACCATCCATGGGCGAATTGCAAAAAAAATTAGGTGAGCAACTCGGAAAAATGCAAGAAGGTTTAAAGCAAGGCATGGATCCCAAAAAAATGGGAAAAGATTTTGCCGATGCCGTGCAAAAACAAGCTGCAATCCGTGAAGCTTTGCGAGAAATGCGCGAAAAAATGAGCCAACAACAGAAAAAAGGCGAAAATGGAAATGGTGGCATTGATGAGATGATACAGAAAATGGATGAGTTGGAAAAAGAATTAGCCAAAAAGAAATTAAGCACCGAAACACTGAAACGACAAAAAGAAATAGAAACCCGTTTGTTAGAATTTGAAAAAGCACAACGCAACCAAGAAGAAGACAATAAACGACAATCCAATTCGGCTATTGAAATTCCAAAAAAGTTACCGCCTAATTTGGAAGATTATTTGCAAAAAAGAAAGGCCGCTTTGGAACTTTACAAAACGGTTCCACCCAATTTGAAGCCATTTTATAAAAATTTAGTTGAAAAATACTTGCGACTTGTTAACTAATTGATTAAACTTACGTATAATCTATTGGTCTGCAACTAAACCAAAGTGTAAATTGATTTTTTTGTGCAAACACAATTTACAATCATTTATCATTAAATTCGAAAGAATGTCTGAACAAATCGCAAGATTAAAAATACAATCACGCTTAGAAAATGTTGCCAAAGTAGAATCCTTAATAGAAGATATTCGTACGCAATTTTCTATTGAAGAGGAACAATATGGCAAACTCTTGTTAGCCTCTGTAGAGGCCGTTACCAATGCCATTGAGCACGGCAATCATCACAATGAAAACAAGATAGTACAAATAATTGCGTGTAAAAATGCCACTACCTTTCGTCTTTCAATCATTGATGAAGGCGATGGTTTTGACCCGGATTTATTGCCCGATCCAACAGCACCGGACAACTTAGAACAACCGGATGGCCGCGGTGTCTTTTTGATGAAAAAACTTGCCGACGAAATTTATTTCACCGATGGTGGTCGATGTGTAGAAATGCGATTCTATTTATCGTAATTACAATTATCAACAAACTAAATACTATGGAAAACACTGCTAGAAACCCATTTACTTGGGTAGAAATTTATGTAGATGACATGCATAGAGCACAATGTTTTTACGAAACCGTTTTTGCAATCCAACTAATTGACTTACCTACTTCGGAAGATATGGGCGAACTACAAATGAAAAGTTTTCCGTGGAATAACGACCAACCAAACATTAGCGGAGCGTTAGTAAAGATGGACGATATAAAAGCCGGAGCCGGTGGCACTATGGTCTATTTTGCTTGTGAGGATTGTGCTTTAGAAGAAAGTCGCGTAGAAAGTGCCGGTGGCAAAGTATTGCAACCTAAAATGCCTATTGGTGCGTATGGTTTCTGTTCCGTTGTTATGGATACCGAAGGCAATAACATTGGGCTTCACTCCATGAAATAGGATGAGTTATTCATCATCGTTCGTTTAGAAAAAATCATTCATTTCCAATACTTGAAACTAAAGGTGTAGTTTATAAATTAAAAATATCAAATCAATACATTATAAAGTCAACGTCATTGTATAAAAAATCAAACAGATAGAAAATGAAAAAAATTCAATTCAAAAAAGAAATAAGAGCTTCCGCTCAAAAAGTGTATGATGCAATGCTCGGATTAACTCATAAAAGCGACTATGAATATTGGACTGCGGCATTTAATCCAACATCAACATATGAAGGAAATTGGGAAAAAGCTAGCAAAATATTATTTGTTGGGACAGATGAAAATGGAAAAAAAGGAGGTATGGTATCAGAAATTGTGGAACACCAACCAGCCCAATTTGTTTCCATACGCCATTATGGCTTCTTAGATGGCGATACAGAAATCACAACCGGCGAACAAGTAGAGAAATGGGCTGGCGGACACGAAAACTATCGATATGAAGAAAACAATGGGACTACAACTTTGACAGTAGAATTAGATGCACTAGACGAATATTTAGATTTTTTCAATAGCACCTATCCGCTTGCCTTAAATAAGCTGAAAGAAATTGCAGAACGATAATATGTCTTCTTTTTCAGTGTTTTATTTTTTTAGGTTGAAATGGAATTTACTATTTCTTCTTTATTGAAAACAAAAGCAACTATCCAACATTACTAAAAACTATCGTACTTTTGCAGAGATTGTAAAACGTATTCATGGCCATTTCCTTTCATTTCGACGATGTAAAAAAACCGGATTTTTTTAAGCCGGTAGCGATAAAAACATGGTTGAAAAAAATAGCACAAACAGAGCATTTCACCATCCAAGATTTGAACTACATCTTTGTAACAGATGATGCCTTATTGGAAATCAATATCGAATACCTAAATCATAACACATACACCGACATCATCACGTTTGACAATGCTGACAGCAAAGGAAAAATTGAAAGCGATATTTTTGTTTCGTTGGAGCGTGTGCAAGAAAATGCCAAAAAATTTAATGTTTCGTTGGAGCAAGAACTACACCGCGTAATGGCACACGGCTTATTGCATTTGTGTGGTTATAAAGACAAGAAAAAAGAAGACGTAGCCAACATGCGTAATAAAGAAAATGAGGCATTGGCACTATTGCCAAGCAATTAAAAGCACGTACTATTTTTCTCTGCTAAAAGTTGTTTTCTCCATTTCATCACTACTAATGTAACTATCAGTGGTTTCATCTTTCACCACCGTGTCGCGTTGCCATTCTTCTACTTTTAGTTTTTCTTCTTCTTTTAAAATAGAAATATTCAACTGCTGAATATATTGTTGCAACATCGCTTGTACTTCTTCTGCTTTATCGTCCGGAACGGTGATCGTGATTGTTTTCATTCGTTATCTATTTTAAGGTATAGAATAAATTACTACAAAAATTCTTACTGCAAATTAACTAAAAAACCAACGAGAAAGTTCCAAGTTTCTTTCCTTACTAAGAAATATTTTAAATGTTAAAAATCTGTCGCAACCTAAAATTATCTATCTTCACTTTATGTTAGACAAATTTAGAAGTATGGTTCGGATAGATATGCAGAAATTACGTACTGCAGATTCTTCTCATCTGTTTTGGATGGATTTAGCCATGCTTTTTCTTGTTGTACTCAATTTGTTGTATTTATTCTTTGGTTTTTTATTTCAGTTTGATTTTTTTTCGTCGTTCATTCATTACCTTTCCAACGATTTTTATACGGCATATCTCAACTATGTATTTCCACATATTTTTCATTATGATTTGATATTTGTCGGCATCTATATTGCTGAATTGCTTTTTCGTTGGGCACGTAGCATTTATAGAAAAAAATACGACAAATGGTGGTTTCATCCGTTTGTGCATTGGTATGATGTTATCATGTGCATACCAATTATCAGCGGATATAATTTTTTTGGGATTGTTCGTTTGTTTGGTTTAGTGTATCGCTTGCAACGCTTAGGCGTTTTTGATTTAACCAAAACCTTTGTCTTTAAAAAATCCGCTTTGGTTTCAGAGGTTGTTGTGGAAGAAGTTGCCGATCGCGTGATTGCCAAGATGATATCTATGGCACAAGATGAGGTGCAAAAAGGCTCGCCTTTAGCCAATAAAATTGTTACCAATGTTATCAAACCGAAAGAAACAGAAATTGTAAATTACCTCACCGACCGAATTGGGGAAGCAATGAATATTTCTTATTCTCAATATCGAGGTGAATTGGAAAATTATATTTTCAAAATAATAAAAGAAGCCATCCACGAGAATCAAGAACTTAAAACCCTAAATTATATTCCGGGCTTGGGCAATTTTATTAAAGAAACCTTAGACAGAGCCGTTGCCGATATTACCTTTAACACCATCGATAAAATTATGCAAGATATCATCGACCCTAATAATACACGTGGTATTAAAGAAGTAACACATGGTGTTATCGAATCATTTTTAGATCATTCACATCCACAAAATCAAGAATTGAACAAAATTGCGGTCGGCATTGTACACGATGCATTAGAAGAAGTGAAACAGGCCGTATTGATGAAAGAATGGAAAGTGAAACAAGCAAAAGCAAAAAAAGCCGCTTTAGAAGAAGAAATTCGCGAATCGAAAAATATTTAACCAACAAAAATGCACTTTGGCATGAAAATTGTTACTTATTTAGAAACGAAGAACAAGCGTTTTAGTTAAAAAAACATTTTCATTTGGTTGGTTTAAAATAGTCCCGGTGCGTGGTTGCCCGGGATTCTTTTTTTTAACAAATTCTGATTTATTCTTCTTTTTCCAATTGCTTCAAGGTGTCGGAGTTGAGTTTTTTGGTAATATCGCTGCTATTTTCCTCATCTGTAGTAATCACAAATCCATTTCCATATAAAATATCCCAAATAGGTTGAATTTTATACACGCTTTGGTTGTAATGACTACTCAAAATTATCACGGTGGTGTTATCGCCTATTTTACGATTAAAAACAGAATTATAGCTGTGCCACCAACCATTGTGGTAAATCAAACGCGTACCATCGGGCTGGTCGGTCATTCGCCAGCCTAACCCGTAATTTTTATTGCCGGCTTTCTCAAAACTTTGTGGTGTGTATGCCAAGCCCAATAATTCCGGTTTAATAAATCTGCCGGAACTCAACGCTTGATCCCATTTATACAAATCGCGCACGGTGCTGTAAATGCCTTTATCGCCAATCACACCATCCGTATATACAATTTCATCTTCCAACCAACGAGAGCCTTTGTAGCCTTTGGTTGCCGATTTTCGCACACTCAAAGGATCGTAATACCAAGAATCCGTCATGCCCAACGGAATGAAAATATTTTGATGGGTGAAATCACAAAATGGCATTCCGCTCACCTTTTCTACTATCAACGCTAACAGCACATAATTGGTGTTGTTGTATCTAAAATGCGTGTCCGGTGCGTTCAGGGCTTTAGGTTTAAATTTATACAACATCGACAATACATCGGAATTATGCATAAATGCTTTTTTGTTTTTCCAATAGGTTTCTGCAAAATTCAAATAATTTGGCAAACCGGAACGGTGGTTGAGTAACATCCGAACGGTAATGCCCGGATAAGGGAATTTTGGAAAAAATTGGTCGATGGTATCATCCAAATGCAACATATTTTGTTGCACTAACAATAAAATGGCGGCCGAAGTGAAGGTTTTAGTAGTAGAAGCAATTTGAAACGTGGAACGTGGTGTTAATTTTTCGGTCGTATGGTAATTTTTATAGCCATAGTATCGCTCAAAAATAGGTGTTCCTTTATAAGCAATCAATACAGATGCATTAAAGCCTTGCATTTTTACTTTTTCTTCGAAATAACAATCTAATTGATGTATTTTTTGCAAGATGTCCGAATCTTGTAAATCTACTTTGGGTGTTTTTTTATTTTGATAATAAGTCGGATTTACCAATGGTTGCTGAAAGCCATGGTGTGTTTTTTTTACATCTTGTTGGCAATACGTCAACAGGACACAACAACACAAACTATTCAATACTAATAAAATTCGCTTTATCATTTTCTTTTTATTCAGCCATTCTCGATTTAACATAATGCAATTCCGTCGCCATAAAAATAGTAGAAATGCAAAAGAATGTTATTACATAGATATTACCAATCTATTTTAAACAAGAATTTAACTAATTTTAGAAAAATAACTATTATGAGTTTTGATATTGTAAAAAGTTTGACAAACGAGTTTACACACGAATGTGCCAACACTAGAAAAGTATTGAAGCATGTACCTATGGACAAATTAACGTGGAAACCGCACGAAAAATCTATGAGCTTGCAGATGTTAGCATCGCATACTGCTGAAATTCCGGAATGGGTGCCGCACATTTTGCAACACAGCGAGTTAGATTTTGCTCAACAGCCTTACCAACCCAAACGCATTGGCACATTAGATGATTTATTAAAAATTCACGACGATGCAACAGTGGCTGCCTTAGCTGCCATTGCAAAAACAACTGCTGCTATATTGGTAAATGAAACATGGACGATGCGGAATGGCGATACCATTTTGCTTTCATTACCTAAAATAGCTACGTTGCGTACTGTAGCATTTAACCATTTATACCATCATCGCGGACAGCTCACCGTATATTTACGATTATTAAATGTTCCGATTCCGGGCATTTACGGTCCATCTGCTGATGAACAATAATATTTTTATTTTTTAAAGAGATTACCATTTTCGAAGTAAGGACAATTAATGTCATTACCACAAAAGGTAATCTCTTTTTTATTTATCCAATTCCACGTAAAACATTAAATATTCCAACAAACAAAATCAGATAGATTCCGCTTTGAAGCCTGCTTTTTGGATGATATCAATCACCTGTTGAGCATTCAACACTTCTGTTTGCACCGATAATATTTTATTCGGATTAACCGTATCCACTGACCATTCCACGATTTCATTGGTTTTGTCTAAATGTGGTTTCACCGTAGCAATACAGCCTCCACAATTAATGTTAGTTTTAAATTTTAATTCCATTTTTTCTGTTTTAATACAATTATTATTTTATAATGATTTCCATTTCAACCTTAAACTATTACTAACCACACTCACACTGCTAAATGCCATTGCTGCTCCTGCAATCATTGGATTTAGCAAAAATCCATTTATTGGATACAATAAACCGGCTGCAATTGGAATGCCGATAATATTATAAATAAACGCCCAAAATAAATTTTGTTGTATGGTTGCTACTGTTTGTTTTGATAGACGAATAGCTTTCGGAATTTTTGTTAAATCCGATGAGATGATGGTCATCTTGGCTACATCCATAGCAATGTCGCTCCCTTTTCCCATGGCAATACTCACATCTGCTGTTGCTAATGCCGTGCTATCATTAATGCCATCGCCCACCATTGCTACCGTTTTTCCTGCTTTTTGAAGTTCTTTTATAAATTCTGCTTTTTGTTGCGGCAACACATCCGCTTTGAATGCTGCAATGCCGGTTTGTTGTGCAATGGCTTTTGCGGTAGTTTCATTGTCGCCGGTGAGCATATACACATCAATGCCCATTTCTTGCAATTGTTGTATTGCTATTTTAGATGTTGCTTTTATTTTGTCGGAAATGGCAATTACGGCAAGTGCTGTTTTACTATTCGCAAACCAAATTACCGTTTGTGCTTCGCGGCTCCAAATAGCTGCTTGAGTTTGTAGTTTTTCATCAATTAGGATAGAATGTTCCATCAATAATTTTTGATTTCCTACAAAATAATCTTCTTGTTCAAATTGTGCTTTTGCACCTTTTCCGGTAATACTATTAAAATCAGTAATTGCCACCGTAGGTATATTGCTTAAAAAAGCTACCACTGCATCTGCTAACGGATGTTCGGATTGTTTTTCTATACTCAACAATACAGAGGCAAAACGAGCATCATCCTTTAACCACTGAATATTATTAACTGTGGGTTTTCCTTCGGTTATGGTGCCTGTTTTATCTAAAATAATGGCATTAATTTTTTTGGCTATTTCTAAGCTTTGTGCATCTTTTATTAAAATGCCATTTTCTGCTCCTTTTCCTACACCAACCATGATGGCTGTTGGTGTTGCCAATCCTAATGCACACGGACAAGCAATGACTAAAACAGTTACGGCGGTTAACAGACCTTGTACTATTCCATTTTCACCTCCAAAAAACATCCAACCAAAAAAAGTAAGTAATGCTAAAAACAAAACGGTTGGCACAAAAATAGCCGCTATTTTATCTACTAATTTTTGAACCGGTGCTTTGCTACCTTGTGCTTCTTGTACCGTTTTTATTATTTGTGCCAACAATGTGGTTTTTCCTACTTTCTCGGCTCTAAATTGGAAACTACCTTTTTGGTTGATGGTGCCTGCAAACACACGACTATTTTGTTCTTTTAAAACAGGAACAGGTTCACCGCTAAGCATGCTCTCATCTACATACGAATTACCCGAAAGCACGGTTCCATCTACCGCAATTTTTTCACCCGGCTTTACCAATAATACATCATCTACTTCAACCGCATCATAGGCAACTGTTTTTTCTGTTCCATCTTTTTGTATAATGGTAACATTTTTAGGTTGAAGACCCATGAGTTTTTTTATTGCTGTTGATGTGTTTCCTTTCGCATTTTCTTCCAATAATTTTCCCAATAAAATAAAAGCAATAATCACGGCTGCAGCTTCAAAATACACGTGTGCTTCCAATCCTCTTTGACGCCAAAAATGCGGAAACAACATATTGAAAACACTAAACAAATAAGCTATTCCGGTGCTTAAAGCAACTAAGGTATCCATATTTGCAGAGCGATGCTTGGCTTGTTTCCATGCGTTGATGAAAAAATCTCGACCTAACCACATTACCACCGGCGTTGCAAACAACCACATTATTCCATTTGCATATGGAATATGCATAAAAAACATACCTATAATAAACACCGGTAATGACAGTATAATTGCCCAAATAGTTTTTTGTCGGAGTTGGCGATGTTTGTTTTCTTGGATGGCTTCCAATGTTTTTTGTTGCTGTGTTTCTGTTTCTATGAGTAAATCATATCCGGCGGCTTGTATTGCTTTTTGGAGTTGTGCTGCGTTGGTCATATTCGGAAGATACTCTACCGTTAAATTTCCAGTAGCGAAATTTACAGAAGCTTGCACAACGCCTATTTCATTTTTTGCTGTGTTTTCGGCACTTCCGGCACAAGAGGCACACGACATACCCAAAACAGGAAAACTTGTTTTTACGGTGGTTACGCCATAACCTAAATTTTTTATGGATTGGATGGCATTTTGCACTACGTCGGGCGTGGCTACTGTAATGGCAGCACGTTTATTATTAAGCTCTACGTGGTGCTGTTCTATTCCTTGAACTTGTGCTAATCCTTTATCTACAATTAAAGCACAATGCTCACTTTCTACATTTTCAAGTGGAAGATAAATAATTTCTTTACTTGTGGACATATCAACTTATTTAGATGACAAAGTTGCACATACTATTTAAATTAGCTATTGTAGTATTTTGGAAAGGATTTGTAAGATTTACACTTCATCCAATGGCTTGCGTTTGCTCTCTTTTATTTTCTTAAAATAACTGGGTGTGAGTCCGGTTACTTTTTTAAATTGATTGCTTAAATAGGCAACGCTGGAATAATTTAATTGATGGGCAATTTCACTCAAAGTCAATTCATCATACACTAATAACTCTTTTACTTTTTCAATTTTTTGTTCGATGAAATATTGTTCAATGGTGGTTCCTTCTACTTCTGAAAAGAGGTTAGACAAATAATTATAATCATAGTGCAAAGTTGAACTTAAAATATCAGAAAGATTGTTGTGGTGTGTGTTGTTATTGTAATGTACCAACTGAATAATGGTATTTTTAATCCCTTCAATAATCCTATCTTTTTTGGTATCTATCAATTCAAAACCTAAAGCTATCAGCGATTTTTCTAATTGTTTTTTTTGTGTAGATGTAACATCTTTTTCTATCACCACTTCACCAAGTTGGATATTTTTTATGGGCAATCCAATTTTTTCAATTTCATTTTGTACCGCCATAATACATCGGTTGCAAACCATATTTTTAATATAAAGTGTTGGCATATTGTGTATGTATGATGGATATTTTTATTCTACTAAAAAATGAAAAAATGAGCTTACATATTTCGTCTGTATTGTCCGCCTACTTCAAACAAAGCATTGGTTATTTGTCCTAATGAGCAATATTTCACGGTTTCTATCAACACATCAAATACATTTTTATTGTGCAATGCCGCATCTTGCAACTGTTTTAAATACACCGCCGACTGCTCTTTATTTCGTTCCTGCAAAGCATGTAAATTTTGAATTTGCAAATCTTTTTCTTCGGTGGTACTTCGTATTACTTCTTGCGGAATAATAGTAGGCGAGCCTTTAGATGAAAGGAATGTATTGACACCTATCAATGGCAAATCGCCGGTATGTTTTAGGTTTTCATAATACATACTTTCTTCTTGTATTTTACTGCGTTGATACATAGTTTCCATAGCACCTAACACACCGCCACGTTCGGTGATTCTATCAAATTCTGTATATACGGCAGCTTCTACTAAATCTGTCAACTCTTCGATAATAAAAGAACCTTGCAATGGATTTTCATTTTTAGCTAAGCCTAATTCTTTATTAATGATGAGTTGTATTGCCATTGCTCTGCGTACACTTTCTTCTGTTGGTGTCGTGATGGCTTCATCGTATGCATTGGTGTGTAAGGAATTGCAATTATCATAAATAGCATACAATGCTTGCAGTGTGGTGCGTATATCGTTAAAGTCTATTTCTTGTGCGTGCAAACTTCTACCGGAAGTTTGTATATGGTATTTTAATTTCTGGCTTCTATCGTTTGCTTTATACAAATACTTCATTGCTTTTGCCCAAATTCTTCTCGCCACTCTACCGATAACAGCATATTCTGGGTCGATACCATTACTGAAAAAGAAAGATAAGTTCGGTGCAAAATCATCGATATGCATACCACGAGACAAATAGTATTCTACAAACGTGAATCCGTTTGCCAATGTAAACGCTAACTGTGAAATGGGATTTGCTCCGGCTTCTGCTATATGATATCCGCTAATAGAAACCGAATAAAAATTACGCACTTTATGTTGTACAAAATATTCTTGTACATCGCCCATTAATTTTAATGAAAACTCTGTTGAGAAAATGCACGTATTTTGTGCTTGGTCTTCTTTTAAAATATCTGCTTGCACTGTTCCACGCACTTGTGATAAGGCATACGTTTTTATTTTTTCGTACACTTCTTTTTCCAATACCTGATCGCCTGTAACACCTAATAATAATAAGCCCAGGCCATCATTTCCTTCGGGTAAATTGCCGTTATATATTGGTCTTCGAGCTTGTTTCTCTTTATATATTTTATCAATTTTTTGATTGACTTCATCCACTAAATTATGTTCGCGAATATACTTTTCACATTGTTGGTCGATGGCGACATTCATAAAAAATGCACAGATGGTAGGAGCCGGACCATTTATCGTCATGGAAACAGATGTATTGGGCGAACATAAATCAAATCCGGAATACAATTTCTTGGCATCATCTAATGTGCAAATAGACACTCCGGAATTCCCAATTTTTCCATAAATATCCGGACGTAAATCAGGATTGTTGCCATATAAAGTAACACTGTCAAATGCTGTTGATAATCGTTTTGCGGGCAAGCCAAGAGAAACATAATGAAAGCGTTTGTTGGTACGTTCCGGACCACCTTCTCCGGCAAACATTCGTGTCGGATCTTCGCCTTCACGTTTAAATGGAAACACGCCAGAAGTAAATGGAAACTCACCCGGAACATTTTCTTGTAAATTCCATTTCAAGATATCACCATACGCTTCGTATTTTGGTAGTGCTACTTTTGGAATTTGCAAATGCGATAGCGATTCGGTATGTGTTTTTACCTTCAGCTCTTTATCACGCACTTTAAACACATAGTATTCATTGCTATAATTTGCTTGCTTTGTTTGCCAAGTATCCAATATTTGCTTGCATTCCGGATGAAGTTGTAATTGCACATCTTTGTCAATAGTCGACAATCCATTGTCCATTGCATCTTTAACTTTTGTCCATTGACCATTAAGCATTGACTTCAGTAAATCCACTGCATACAGTTGATTTGCCAATGCACTCTGTTCCTTTACCCAATTATCGTAATCGCGATTGTTTTTAGTAATGTCAGATAAATAACGAACTCTGCTTGGTGGAATGATATAAATTTTTTCGGAATTTCCGGTGCGTAAATGTAATGTAGAATGCCAATCCAAATTCGATTTTTCAATTACTTTTTGGATGATGGCTTTGTATAATTCATTGGTTCCGGGATCATTAAACTGCGATGCAATGCTTCCATAAACAGGCATTGAATCTGGATTTTGTTGCCATAAATTACGATTGCGTTGGTATTGTTTTTTTACATCTCTTAAGGCATCTTGTGCACCACGTTTATCAAATTTATTAATGGCAATAACATCGGCATAATCCAACATATCAATTTTTTCTAATTGAGATGCTGCACCAAATTCCGGCGTCATCACATATAAGAACGTATCAGCAATGTCAATAATTTCGGTGCCGCTTTGTCCAATGCCGGAAGTTTCTATTATAATTAAATCAAACTTTGCTGCTTTTAAAATGGCAATGGCATCAGTAATATTTTTGGAAACAGATGCATTGGTTTGTCGGGTTGCCATGGAACGCATATAAACACGAGCATTATTAATGGAATTCATCCGAATTCTATCGCCCAACAATGCACCACCGGTTTTTCTTCTACTTGGATCAACCGAAATAATGGCAATGTTTTTATTCGAAAAATCTAACAAAAAACGGCGTACCAATTCATCTGTCAAACTTGATTTTCCGGCGCCACCTGTTCCGGTAATACCTAATATCGGAATTTCAGATTTTAGATTGGAAATTTGAGTTTCTATTTTTTCAAATTCTTCTGGAAAATTTTCTGCAGCAGAAATTAACTGTGCAATATGGTGTGCATTTTTTTCTTGTAATTTTTGTTCGTTTAATACAATATTTTTTCCTGAAGGAAAATCGCAGATTTGCAATAAATCATTAATCATTCCTTGTAAACCCAACGCTCTTCCATCATCCGGTGAATAAATTTTATCAATACCATACTGATGTAATTCTTCTATTTCTGAAGGCAAGATGGTGCCGCCGCCGCCGCCAACAATTTTGATATGACTACAACCTTTTTCCTTCAGTAAATCATGCATATATTTTAAAAACTCGACATGACCACCTTGGTATGAGGTGAACGCAATGGCATTGGCATCTTCTTCAATAGCACATTCCACGATTTCTTGCACCGAACGATTGTGTCCAAGATGAATCACTTCAGCACCACTGGCTTGAATAATACGTCGCATGATGTTAATCGCCGCATCGTGACCATCGAACAAAGAAGCGGCTGTTACAATACGAATTTTATTTTTGGGTTGATACGGAGCTACTGCTTGCATAATCTAATATTACAATCAAAATTACAAAATGTTGAGTAGAGTATCGTGTAAACAATGAACAAATTATACTAAAAAATATTTCATAAATAAAGTAAAATCTGATTTTCACAGGTGCATATTCTTTATTTTTGAGGAAATAAACTTTATGAAAAAAATTTTGGTTGGTTTCTTAACATTCTTTGTTGTATTCATTGCGACTGCTGTAGTTGTTCCATTTCTTTTTAAAGATAAAATTATTGAGCAAGCAAAAAAGGAAATCAGCAAGCAAGTAAATGCAAAAGTTGACTTTAAAGATATTGATTTATTACTTCTAAAAAATATTAGAAATTTTCCCAACATAGCTTTAGGTATTGAAGACTTAACTATTATTGGCATTGCACCTTTTGATGGCGATACACTTTTAAATATCGGTTCTACAAAAGCTTCTTTAGATTTGATGAGTGTGATAAATGGTGAACAATATAAAATTGAACAAATAGAATTATCCGATGCTACAATAAATGCTATTGTAAATAAAGAAGGTTTTGCAAATTGGAATATTATAAAACCATCAGAAAATAAAGAGGAAGCAAGCAAGCCTTTTGCTTTAGCATTAAACAAGATTGTGTTAGACAATATTAATTTATATTATGATGATTTAAAAGGCGGTGCAACATTAAAAATACAAAACCTGCATCACACAGGTAAAGGCGATTTTTCTGATGCTATTTTAGATTACGAATCAACAACTGAAATTGAAAAATTATCACTTACACAAGGAATTGTAGGCTACCTTAAAGATGCAAAGCTAACTGTATATAGCAGTTTAAATATCGATCAAAACAAAAATAAATATGCTTTTAAAGACAACAAACTTACCTTAAATAATTTAGGTTTATTGTTTAATGGTTTTGTACAAATACCTGATTCTACTAAAACTGAAATGGATGTCAATTTCAAGGCTGATAAAACGACTTTTAAATCGTTGCTTTCCTTAATTCCTGCTATTTATACAAAAGATTTTGATGATATAAAATCAAAAGGAAATGTAGAATTGAGTGGGAAGATAAATGGCGTGCTACAAGGCGAGAATTATCCGAATTTCAATGCTGTATTAAAAGTAGATAATGGACAATTTCAATATCCGAAATTACCAACGGCTGTGAATGATGTATTTATTGACGCATTTGTAAACCATACGCAAGGCGATTTAGATAAAATGCTCATTGATGTATCGAAATTGAATTTCAAGTTAGGTGCTGAACCTATTTCTGCACATTTAAAAGTTGCCACACCAATTTCTGACCCAAATGTAGATTTAGCAGCTAAAGGAAAAATAAATTTAGCAGAGATTCAGAAATATTATCCATTAAAAGAGGTGCAAAAATTAGCAGGTGTTGCCAATATTGACCTTCTATTAAAAGCAAAAAAATCAGATGTGGATGCAAAGCAATATCAAAATATCAATGCGTCAGGAAACATTACAGCAACAAACATCGAGTATGCATCCAAAGATATTCCAAAACCTGTTTCAGTTAGTAATTTGTTGTTGAATTTTTCACCTCAATTTGTAGATATCACGCAATGTAAAGCAGCCATCGGAAACAGTGATTTTGACATAAAGGCAAAATTAGAAAATGTGATTGCATACGCTTTATCAAAAGATGCAAAAATTACTGGAAATGCCACAATAGTTTCCAATAAATTAGATGCAAATGAGTTCTTGCCGGATTCTACTTCTGTAAAAAAATCGAATGCTCAAAAAGCAAAAGAAGTGGTGCGATTGCCTAAGAATATAGATTTTACTGGCACTACAACGATTGGCGAATTGCTCTACGATCAACTTTCCATTAAAAATCTAAATGGAAATATCAACCTAATAGACGAACAATTAAACTTAAATAATCTGCAAGGAAATTTACTCGGTGGAGACATTTCAGCAAGTGGTTTTTACAATACAAAAACAGATATTCCAACGGCAAACCTTACCTACAACATCCATAATTTTGATATTCAGGAAGTGTATAAATTTGTAAGTTCAGCGAAACAAACTGCACCAATTATGAAATATGTAACAGGCACTTTTTTGTCTAATATGAATATGAAAATGTCTTTAAATCCAGACCTATCGCCTGATTTAAAATCGTTAGATGGAACTGCTAGTTTTAAAATGCCATTAGCAAATGTGAAAGGTGTTCCATTGCTACAAGAAATTGTAGCACAAACAAAATTGAAGCAATTAGAAAACTTGAAAATTGAAAACTTAGATGTAAACGCAACCATTACTAATGGTAGGATTTTAGTAGCACCTTTTGAAACAAAAGTCAATAATTTAAAAATGACGATTGGTGGCTCACAAGGTTTAGACCAAACGATGGATTATGCAGTTGCTATTGATGTACCGTGGAAGGAATTGGGGCAGGCATCTTCATTTGCCGAAGGCTTATTGGCTAAAAATCCAATTCCAAAACTCAATGGTGTCGTACCCGAAATTATTCGTATCAACTTAAAAGTTGGTGGCACGTTTAATAAACCTACCGTAACCGTAGGCAAACCCGATGGAACAAACGGAACAGGTGCAATGAAAGATGTAGTGAAAGAGCAAGTGCAGCAACAAGTACTACAAATAAAAGAAGAAGCAAAAGAACAGGCAAAACAAACTTTAGATACAATAAAAACGCAAGTTCGCGATGAAGTAAAAAATAAAATTCAGGAAGCCTTACAGGGAAAAAATCCAAATGATACCACACCAAAGAAAAGTATACAAGAAAACGTAAAAGACCAACTGAAAGATAAGTTTAAGTGGCCAAGATAGAGCGGATCATTTCTATTGTAAAAAGTCATCTCATTGTTGTGCATTCAATGAGATGACCAATTTTGCAAACACAATATTCTTTAAATGTTCGTCATCCCAATTAATCAGTATAATTTTCTTATTTTTGCAACATCACAATTCAATAAATTAACTGTTTTTACTATTTAATTAACTTATAAAATAAAAAAATGCAAGTAGCCGAGCTGAATCAAGTAGCCACTCAAATTCGTAGAGATATAGTGCGTATGGTACACCAATGTAAAAGTGGTCATCCGGGTGGCTCTTTAGGTTGTGCCGATCTTTTTACAGCACTCTATTTTGAAATTATGGAAATCAATACCGATTTTAAAATGGATGGAATTGGAGAAGATCTTTTCTTTTTATCCAATGGCCATATTTCTCCGGTTTTTTATAGCACCTTGGCTCGTCGTGGTTTTTTTGATGTAAAAGAGTTAGGCACTTTCCGACATTTGAATTCTCGTTTACAAGGCCATCCTACTACACATGAAAATTTACCGGGAATAAGAATCGCAAGTGGTTCGTTAGGTCAAGGTATTTCTGTTGCTATTGGTGCAGCATTATCCAAAAAACTAAACGGCGACGACAAAACAGTATATTGTTTAACCGGCGATGGTGAATTACAAGAAGGTCAAATTTGGGAAGCCCTTATATTTGCAGCAGCAAAAAAGGTAGATAATTTAATAGTTACCGTAGATTGGAACGATGCTCAAATTGACGGCTCCACACAACAAGTGTGCGATTTAGGCGATTTGAAAGCAAAATTCACCGCATTTGGTTTCGATGTATTGGAAATGAAAGGCAATGTAATGGAAGAGGTGCTTTTCACTTTAACCGAAGCCAAACTAAGAACAAAAAAAGGAAAACCGGTTGCCATTTTAATGCGTACGCAAATGGGCTTCGGTGTAGATTATATGATGGGCACACACAAATGGCACGGCAGTGCACCTAACGATGAACAATTGGCAAAAGCAATGGCTCAATTGGAAGAAACATTGGGTGATTATTAAAAATAGACAACATGGAACAAACCATACAACGTAGAAAAAGAAACTTCATTCCCGAAACGTTGAAAGTAGAAGACTGGAAAGACGTAAACTCTTATTATACAGAGCTTGCTGAACGCACCATTGGAAATAAAGACGACTTATTACGTTGGATGGCTGATAGAAGTGAATTAGATGCCATTGTAGATGATGAATATCGTTGGAGATACATTCATCAAACTTGTGATACAGAAAATGAAGTGTATAAGTCGGCTTACGAGCGTTTTATCCAAGATATTATGCCGAATTGGATGAACATAAGCAATACACTTAATAAAAAAATTACAGCATCACCTTTTATAGAAGAATTAGACAAAAAACGCTTTTTTGTTTATCTCCGAAATTTACAAGCACAACTTGCCTTATTTAGAGAAGAAAATATTCCGCTCTCTCAACAAATACAGCTCCTTTCACAAGAATATGGATCTACCATCGGTGCCATGACCATAGAACAGGAAGGTAAAGAATATACCTTGCCGCAGGCGGCTGTTTTTATGCAAAGTCAAGATAGAAATACACGAAAAACTATCTTTGAAAAAACAAATCAACGTCGCTTACAAGACAAAGAAAAATTAGATAGGTTGTTTGATGAATTATTAAGAATAAGACATCAAATGGCATTAAATGCCGGATTTGAAAATTTCCGAGATTTTATGTTTGCCGAGTTAGGTAGATTTGATTATGATGTAGCAGCATGCGAACAATTTCACCATGCCATCAAAACAGAAGTCATTCCATTGGTAAATGAAATATACACTAAACGAAAAAAGGAATTATCTGTAGATGCATTATTTCCATACGATTTGGATGTGGACACACTGAACAGACCGGCATTGCATCCTTTTCAAACACAACAAGAATTAGTAGATAAATCGATTGTTTGTTTACAATCAGTAGCACCCTATTTTGCAGATTGTATTTCCACAATGGACAAGATGAAATATTTGGATTTAGAATCACGCAAAGGCAAAGCACCCGGCGGTTACAACATGACCTTGCCGGAAATGGGTGTTCCTTTTATTTTTATGAACGCTGCCGGCACACACCGCGATTTGGAAACCATGGTACACGAAGCCGGACATGCAGTGCATTCCTTTTTAATGCGCACTTTGCCGTATAATTTCGACCAAGAAATTCCTTCCGAAGTTGCCGAGTTGGCATCTATGAGTATGGAATTAATGACCTTTGATGGCTTACATGCATTTTACAATGAAGCCGATAGAAAACGAGCTATTGAAACACATTTAGAAGGCATTATAACAATGCTACCTTGGATTGCTTTGGTTGATAAATTCCAACATTGGATTTATACAAATCCAACACATACCGCTGCTGAGCGAGATGCAAAATGGTTGGAGTTACATCAAACATTAAGCAATGACATAGTAGATTGGGATGGATACGAACATTTTAGAAAATCCATTTGGCAAAAGCAATTGCATATTTTTGAAGTACCGTTTTATTATATAGAATATGGTATTGCACAATTAGGTGCTATTGCGGTTTGGAGAAACTACAAACAAGATAAAAATAATGCCATTGCAGCCTATAAAAAAGCCTTGCAATTAGGTTACACCAAACCAATTCCGGACATCTACAAAAATGCCGGAATAGAATTTAATTTCAGTAAAGAATACGTAAAAGAGTTAATGACTTTCTTGAAAGCGGAAATAGTTTAATGCTGTTTACAAAAACGGCAATTTAGCTACTTTGGCTTTTATCAATTTACCACGAATATCAATATAAATTTCATGGTCGATGGCGGCATGTGCTACTTCTACATAACCCAAGCCAACACCATAACCCAATGTAGGTGATTGAGTACCGGAAGTTACGTGTCCAATCTCATTTCCCAATTCATCTTTAATAAGATAATGACCACGTGGAATGCCTCTATCTACCATTACAAAACCCACTAATTTATTTTTTAAGCCCTCTTGTTTTTGTTGTAGTAAGATGTCTTTTGCAATAAAATCTTTGTTGAATTTAGTTACCCAACCTAAGCCGGCTTCTAATGGTGAAGTTGTGTCATCAATATCATTGCCATACAAACAAAAACCTTTTTCTAAACGCAAGGTATCTCGAGCACCTAAGCCTATTGGCTGCAAACCACACGGTTTTCCGGCTTCCATAATGGCATTCCAAACATCCACGGCATGTGCTTTATGAAAATAAACTTCAAAGCCACCAGCTCCGGTATATCCGGTATTGGAAATAATTACATTTTCTACACCGGCAAATTTTCCTCTCACAAATCGATAATATGGAATAGAGCTCAAGTTTACTTCTGTCAATGTTTGTAATACTTCCAACGCTTTTGGACCTTGAATTGCTAACAAAGCAGTATTGTCGGATATATTGTGTAATTCTGCTTGTTCTGTATTGTGTTGATTAAACCATGCCCAATCTTTTTCGATATTTCCGGCATTCACCACGCACATATAATGACCATCATCTAAATGATAGACCAACAAATCATCTACAATTCCACCATTTTCATTGGGTAAGTAAGCATATTGTGCTTGCCCGCGTTCTAATTTAGATACATCGTTGGATACTATTTTTTGCAAGAAAGGTAAAGCTTTATCGCCTTTTAGTATAAATTCACCCATGTGCGACACATCAAACATGCCCACTTTATTGCGCACACAATGATGCTCATCTAAATCGGAAGTGTAACGAACCGGCATATTAAAGCCAGCAAAATCAACCATCTTTGCACCTAAGGCAATATGTGTTTCTGTTAGTGGTGTTGTTTTCATGTTTATTATAAAAATGGATTAATAATTACTAATTTATTTTCAATTTTCTGCTGATGATGTAAATCTTCTGAAAATACATTTTCACATGCACTATTAAGTGCTGCTGACAATATTAATGCGTCATAAAATGAAAAATTAAGTACAGACTTTAATTCTATTGCTTTCAAAACATTCGTTTCATCATTTACAATTATATTAAAATCTTCTGTAAGCTTTTTAATCGATAAATAAATATCACTATTTGGTAAATTAAATTTCTTAATTAAGATATTAGAACATTCTTGTAGCACTTGAGTACTAATGAAACAATCACATTTATCTAATAATTGATGGACGATTTCTCGTTTAGAATTATCCGAAGAAGAAAAACCATATAATAAAATATTAGTATCTAAAAAGACATTAACGCTCATTAGCTTCTTCTCTATTAAATTTGAAATTGGATGTGTCGATACAAATATTTTTAAATGTATCCTTATTTGCTTTCTTTTTTTTAGATGACTCTTCTATAGTAAACGCTAATATTTCTACCTCTTTTCCAATATACTCTGTTGGAATGACAATAGAAATATTTTTATCTTTTGGCTTAACGATAGTTCGTATCATAATACAAATTTATCAAAAAAAAATTGCAGTTACAATTAATAATACTTTCGATTTTATTCGCTTAATAAATAACGTTTCTTGGAACTTTTAACCAAAAAAAACAGTTATACTTATTCCAAAACAATTTTATTTTTTAAATTGTATTCTAATAAAAATTAAAAACCAATAAAAAATGGGAATCTTAGACACTTTTAAGAATGAGTTTATTGACATTATTGAATGGACTGACAACTCAAGCGACACCCTTGTTTGGAAATTTCCGCGTTTCCAAAATGAAATAAAAAATGGTGCTCAACTCACCGTTCGCGAATCACAAGTTGCGGTTTTTCTAAATGAAGGAAAATTAGCCGATGTTTATCAACCCGGAAGACATGAGTTGACTACGGCGAACATGCCTATTTTAACGACGTTAAAAGGATGGAAATATGGATTTAATTCTCCTTTTAAAGTAGATATTTTTTATGTAAACACGAAACAGTTTACCGATCAAAAATGGGGCACCAAAAATCCAATTACCTTAAACGACCCACGTTTTGGCATGATAGAAATTCGAGCATTTGGAAATTTTTCGTTTAAAGTAACCGATGCCGGAAAATTTATCAAAGAAATTGCCGGTACAGATGGCAATTTTACAACTGAAGAAATTAGCAATCAATTACGCACATTGGTCGTAACCAAATTAACGGATGCAATAGCTGAAAGTAAATTAAAAATTGAAGAGTTTGCTTCCAACTTAGAAGAATTCTCAAAATTCGGTACCGAAAAATTATCCGATGATTTTGATGCGTATGGCTTAAAGGTAACATCCATTTTAGTGGAAAACGTATCAATGCCGGACGAAGTGAAAAAAGAAATTTTCGAGCTTTCTCGTTTGGATAAAATTGATATGCAAAAACTAACCCAATGGAAAACAGCTCAAGGTATTGAAAAAGCGGCAGAAAGCGGTGGTATGGCAGGAGCATTTGTTGGTGTTGGCTTAGGTGGCATCATGCAAGGTGGCATTGCCAATGCACAAAGTGGCGGTGGAGCCGTTCCGCCACCGGTAATGCAAATTTTTGTAGCCGTAAACGGACAACAAACCGGGCCTTTTGATGTCCCTGTGTTGACACAAATGGCGCAAAGCGGACAACTCAAAGCCGATACCTTGGTATGGAAAGCCGGGATGGCAGCTTGGGCAGCAGCCTCCACTGTGCCGGAAATGGCAGCAATACTAAATTCGGTGCCACCACCAATTGCACCACCACCTTTATAATTTAATTTAAATAGATATTTTGGCAAATGAGAAATTCTCATTTGCCAATTTTTATTTACATCTAAAAACCAAAAATATGAGCAACCCATACGACGATAATTTACAAAACATCAGCAAGGAATTGAATTGTAAAGACTGTGGTGCCTTACTAAAATATGCACCCGGAACACAGAATCTTGCTTGCAATTATTGTGGTGCTCAAAATGAAATTGCCCAGCTTGATACAGCACAATCAATAGAAGAAATTAATTACAGAGATTTTATTGAAAATAAAATAGACCAAGAAGAAAAACAAACCATTCACACCGTACAATGCAATAATTGCGGTGCCACCACTTCGCTAAAACCTAATATTACTGCAGATAATTGTCCATTTTGTGCATCGCCCTTAGTGATAAAAGGCGGTACAACGTCTACCTTGCTTAAACCCAAATATGTATTGCCATTTATGATTGATGATAAAGCGGCTCACAGCACTTTTGAAAAATGGATTCACGGTTTATGGTTTGCACCCAATAACCTGAAAAAACAAGCTACAATAAATGAACAATTAAAAGGTATTTATTTGCCGTATTGGACTTATGATTCCAATGCAACCACCTCTTATATTGGCGAAAGAGGAGAACATTATTACGAAGGTTCCGGAAAAAATAGACAAAGAAAAACAAAATGGTATGGCACGAGTGGAACAGTACAAAACTCCTTTGATGATGTATGTGTGTTGGCAAGTCATTCATTGCCGGACCATGTAACAAGAACTTTAGAGCCTTGGGATTTAGAGAACCTAACACCTTATCAAGAATCTTACATTAGCGGCTTCCAAACTGAATGCTATCAAACAAATGTGAAAGATGGATTTAAAATAGCACAAGGTGTCATGGAAGAAACGATAAAGGTAACTATACGCAGAGATATTGGCGGTGACGAACAACGCATTACCTCAATGCATATCGTTCATAACGACATTACATTTAAACACATTTTATTACCGATCTGGATAAGTGCTTATCACTATAATTCCAAAACATTCCGATTTATTATTAATGGACGAACGGGCGAAATACAAGGACAACGACCATACAGCATAATAAAAATTACATTGGCAATTCTTGCCGTAATTGCCTTATTTGTAATCTTGAAAAATCTATAATGATGTAATTCCAATCTATATTTATTTAAATTAAAAAGTATAAAAACGGACAGTACGATAAATGAGAAAACAAAAAATAGAGACGGTAAGAGAACTAATATATTATTCGTACGCGAACTTAACAATGGCTCATACAGCAGTTGAAAAGAAACAAACAGAATACAATGCTATCAATTTTATGATCCGAGCTAAACTTTTCAAAGGACTGAAAAATGGGACAATGAATATGCGAACTATTTTTGATGATGAGAAAATCAAACTTCAAACAGGTCAAATATGTAACTATTGTGGTTCGAATGAAAAATTAGCTTTAGATCATATATTTCCGCAAAAATATGGAGGCAAAGACGATGCTGAAAATTTAATTTTTGCGTGCAGAGTTTGTAATAGCTCTAAAGGAAAAAAAAATTTAATGGAATGGATGGATATAAGAGGACAATTTTTACCATTAATGATTATCCGAAGATATTTAAAACTGACTTTCAGCTATTGTACCATATATGAATTACTTGATAAAAAAATTGAAGATTTGAAGAACATGGAACTTCCTTTCAAAATTGATTTATTGCCCACCAATTTTCCATTACCAAATGAATTGGTGTTGAATATTAATGAAAAAGAAAATGTATAAAATTGCCAACTGGAATCTTGAAAGACCCAAATATAGAACAGAAAAGACCATTCTAGCTATAAAAAAAATTAAAGAAATCAATGCAGACATCATCGTACTAACAGAAAGTTCCAATGCTATTGATTTATCTGACCTCTATGTATATCAAATCAGCACTTTATCACATGAAAATACACCAGACGAGCAATGGGTTACAATTTTATCAAAATGGAAAATAACCAAACAAATAGAAACATTTGACAATTACAGAACAGTAAGTGGTGTAGTAGAATCTCCTTTTGGAAAATTCTCAGTTTTTGGAACAATTATTCCTTATCATCAAGCTGGAGTTTCAGGAGTTCGTTATGGAAATTTAAATTATAAAGCTTGGGAATATCATGAAAAGGATTTGTATGCTCAAAGCGAAAATTGGAAAAAAATATTGGAGATGGAAAAACTTCCTTTATTTATAATAGGTGATTTTAACCAGACTCGATTTAATAATAAAGGGTATGGAACACCAAAAGTCAGGCAGATTTTAACTAATTTATTGCAAGAACTTGACTTGAAATGTGTAACTGAAGTAGATTTCTCTGGAAAGTTTCTCACTGTTGACCCGAAAAAAGGGATTATTAGGAACAATATTGACCACATTTGTTTATCTAATGGAATACTTAATCAAATGAAATATTACAAAGTAGGAGCTTGGAATCATTTTAACGAACATGGTAAGTTTATGTCAGATCATAACGGTGTTTACTTTGAGTTTGATATATAAAAAATAAAATGAATACTCTTAGATAATAATACGCTGAATTCAAATTTAGCATCAAACTATTTCTACATTATATTATCTCAATAAAATAATAGAACCCATAATTGCCTTCTTGCCGGTTTTAGGATCTTTCATTCCTTCCCAAGCTTTTCCATTGGTGAAGATGGCTCTGATTTTCCAAACATACACATCTTGTGGTAATATCTTTCCGTTGAATCGACCATCCCAAGCTTCCGTAGGTTGACCATTTTCAAGTTGTGTACTTTCCCAAAGTAACTGTCCATACGTAGAAAATACCTGAACGTGGTATTCTTTTAATGACAATCCTTTCGGTTTCCATATCGCCGATTCGCCCACGCCAACTTCCGGAGAGAAAATATTAGGTACATATAATTGTCCGGCATAATCTACTCCAATAGGATAAGAAATAGTATCACGACAGCCTTTATCGCTTTCTGTAAATAAAGTTACTCTATACGGACCTTCACCATTGTATTGGTGCGATGGGTCTCTTAAAATAGACGTATCATTATCTCCAAAATTCCAAAAGAAAGTATTGCCATTTACGGTAGTATTGGTAAAATCAATAGGTGCATTAAAACCATTTCCGGTAAAGGTGTATATAAAATCTGCTATCGGTTTTGGATATATTTCTACAGCAGCAACACGTGTCATACTATCTCTACAACTTCCATTTATGGCAGTAAGTGTTACATTAAATATGCCGGCATTCGGATATGTATAGGACAAGCCACCGACAGTTGATGTTTCACCATTTCCTAAATACCAAATATATTGTGAGGCATTCGTGGATGTATTTAAAAATACTGTTGGAATGTCTTCACAACCTTGCGGGTTTGCTACGCTAAAATCAGCATCCGGTTTCACCGATACATGAATTTGTTTGGTAATAGAATCAACACAAGGCCTACTATTGGCAACAACCAATTTCACATCATACACTCCAACGGCATTATAAGAGTGTGTTGGATTTGGATTAGTAGATATCGTTCCATCACCAAAATACCATACATAACTATTTCCATTGGTTGTTTTATTGATAAATTGTGTATTCAAATTAACGCAAGGACTCAACACTTCAAAATCCGGTTTAGGTTTATCAAATACGCGAACAGTAGTAAAGAATGAATCTCTTCCACATGTACCTATTGCTAATAATTTTACTCTATATACACCGGCACTATCGTACTGATGAGAAACCTGATCGGCATAAGCAGAAGAACCATCGCCAAAATCCCAAATAATTTCTGTTCCAGGTGTAGATATATTATAAAAATCAACGGTTAAAGGTTGGCATCCTTGATTAATATTGGTAAAAAATTTAGCAACAACATCATTTGCTTTCACCACAATATTTTTTTGAATACTATCCGAACCACAGGCATTCGATGCTTTCAATTTAATGGTAAAAATAGAATCTCTTCTTGTGGTATTAATATATGTGGGTGCCGTTGGGTTGGCAGATAAAGATGTTTGCCCGTTGCCAAAATTCCATACAAAATCTGTTGGTGAACCATACGACGTATTTGCCAACGTTGGCGTAAACGGAGAACATCCAATAGGTTGAATACCAAAATCTGCTTTGGGTGATGCTTTCACTTTTACGGTATCAGTATAAAACGATGGACCACAAAAATAATCTGCTCTTAAGGTTACATAATATAATGTGTCTTTTAAGAAAGGTTTGGGAAAAGAATATAATTGAGGATCTGGCGTAGAAGTAGTAACAGTTGACAAACCAAAGTCCCAAATATAATTAGTAGCTGTGGTATGTGTGGGTGGATAAGTAAATGAGATATTATTTCCGGTACACGATGAATCCGGAGAAACAATAAAGGATAGCGGTGGATTTTTACGCACAACAACCGGAATTAAGATAGTGTCTTTGCATCTGTCAACCGTTTCTGCAATCAATGTAATAGTAAAGTTTCCATCGCGCAAATAGGTATGAATTGGATTGATGATGATTTCATTTGGAGTGCCATCTCCGAAATTCCAATTTGCACTAGATATGTTTCCTACTATATTTCCAAAATTAAATGATTGGTTGATACATAATTCCGGTGCAGGCAATGTTACATGCACACTATCAAAAATAGTTACACGTTTATACGCTGTATCTTTACAGCCACCAGTTGGATCAGTAAAAACATAACCTACTTGATAATTTCCGGCAACAATACCTGTTGGATCAAAAATACCTGTTGCTGCATTCACCACACCATTTCCTATCCAACTTCCATTTGGAAAAAGAGGATTGCCAATTAATTGCAAGGTGCCACTACCTTTACAAATGGATTGATCCGGACCTGCCGTCAATCCGATTATTTCTGAAACATTGATTTTTAAAGTATCTGTAGTAGGGCAAGAACTTGTTGGATTAAGAACATACACCACATTATGGACACCGGTTGTAACATTAGATGGTTTAAAAACACCTAATATCGAATCAATAATTCCATTTCCACGCCATACGCCGCCGGGTGGTGTTGCTGTTAATGTAAAAGGTGGATCAAACTTACATACACCTAAATCCGGTCCAGCATTGGGGCGAATATTATTATTGACTGTAATATGACTAGTTAAAGTAGAATCACCACATTGAGCAGAAATAGTCAACTGAATCGGATACGAACCCGGTGTATTATAGGTTATATTTCCTGGATTTTCTGAATTCGAAGAAGAAGGTGTTGCTCCTACAAAATTCCATGTAAAAGTGGCAGCATTATCACCACCATTGGTATAATTAAAATAATTCTTTGGATTGATAGAAAAAGGAACATAACACGCCGTTGGTATCAATAAACTATCTATAGCCGGTTTCCCTTTTACAACAAGCGTACTATCCCAAGTATCTGTATTACATCCACCTATTGCTTTTAACTGAACTTGATACGTACCAGAACGAGTAAATCGGATGGTTGGTGCTAATGAGTTGGCATTTCCAACAACAAACGATGTGCCTAAGGATGGTGTAATCGTCCATTCATATTTTAAAATAGATGCCGGATCTGTTGAGGTATTACTAAGTGGAATATCAATAAATCCGTTGGATGGCATACAAGATGGGGAAACGAATGCAGCTTGTGCATTCACGCGGTCAATAACTATTACGGTATAAGATGTATCTTTCGTATTACACGCACCTGTAACGGTGAGGTTAATTTTATACGTACCTTTTTGGGTGAAGGTGATATTGAGATTATTAAATGTTGCAGAGCCTAAGGGTGTTCCAGTGGTAAATCCCGTTGCTGGTGTTACACTCCAAATTTTGGGCGGCTCATTACACTGATCGTCTCTGCTAAATGGATCGGTATTTCTGTACACAACGGGTTCATTTATACATGCCGTATCCGGACCACCAATTACAGGACGAATACTATCTAACACCATTATACATTGGCTAACGTCGGTAACGTCGCACTCATTTACAGCAAATAATCGAACAGAGAATTTATTATCAGTATTACAATCTTTAGAAATATTACCACAACTTCCTTTTGTAAATGTATATTTTAATAAAGCAGGTAAATTGGTATTATCATAAATTGTATCTAATTCTCCATTTACAAATACTTTATACAACGTGCTAGATGGATTTACTCCGGTAGTTTGTGCTAAATTTATCGGTAATTCATAATTGGATGGAATACAAACGGTGGGTGTAGATGCGGAAATAGAAATAGTAGGTGCTTTTCCAATTAACACATTATAAGTTTTCCTTGAAATGTTGCAAGGTGCAGCCGTACTTCCTGTTACTGTAAATGTAATTTTATAGCTTCCAGGTGCATACGTATGAGTCAATATTGAATTAAATGTTGATGAATTAAACACCGGACTTCCATCACCCCAATCAATATGGTAATTTGTATTGATACCTAAGGTGGTAGAAGCATTGGTAACATTCACCGTTTGGCTGGTGTTTGCATTACAAAAAATAAAATTCTTTGTTTCTTTTAATTCCGGATCGGGTGACGGATTAACCGTAATTACCTTTCCGCCATCACAAGGAACAGTAGGAACAGGCATTAAATCAGAACTACTTTCTGCCAATAAAATTCTGAATTGTTGTGCGGTGGCGCTACCTCTGAATGTAATTTTAATGGTATTGTCTTTTGTTGCATCATACGGCAACAATACGCTATAATCTGCTGGAGAGGAAGCCACTGTTCCAAAAGGATAAACACCTTTATATACAATGATATTATGATATTTTGCATACGGCTGAGCCAATTGGATTGTCACCACTTCGCCGGCACAAACGGATGTTTTATTAATTGTAAAATTACATACTGCTTTTGCTTGTTGTATTCCAACAATAAAGAGAAACAACGACACAATTATAGAAATAGAATTTTTCATTGGATATCTTTAAAATTAAAACAATTTCACGGCATTCTTTCCAGGAAATTCATAGCAATCAACTTTTTTACCTTTTTTCTTTTTCGGTTGCATAATTGCTACATTATTAAAATTCATGCGCATTGTTACTTCGTGTTGTCCTCTACTTTTTGAGGTAACACCCGTAAAATCTAATTGATAACTATAACCAACATTTAAGGTCATAAAATTATCTTGTCCTAAATCCCAATCTACACCACCAACAAAAATAAGCCCATGCGTGTTATTGTTACTAAATTTATTGAACTGATACATGGCACCGGCATAAATAGGTTTAAACGTTGCAAACATTCCAGCATTGTAAACGCGTAATTTTTCTTGAAAATCAAATTTGAAAACCGGAGAAACATAGAAGTCAATATTGCGTTTGTATTTTCCTCTTGAAACCGGAAACATAGCACCATAAGTTATGGTAAACCGCATGGGTATTTTGGTAGATATATTTTGGAAAGACTCATCCGGACGAGTAAGATGATGTACGGCAAAACCTAATGAGTTATGAACAGGATGTTTGTTTATATCATATCTAAATCGAAGCAATAAACCGGCATCTAAATCAAACATATTTATTTTTCGCAGTACCACATCAGTACTGGAACCGCCCGGCACTACACCAACTTCCGGATCCAATTCATCTGTAAAAATCAGTCGACTTCTATCTAATGATTTATTGACAAATGCCGCATTGATTCCAATATGTAAATTGACATTTCTAGAAATTCGGGCTATATAAGCATACGATGCCGAGAAATAATTGGTTTGTATAGCTTTCGCCTCCACACTTCGATAGGCTGTTACACCTACTCCGGAAGATATACGAGCAGATTGAACATCCACGCCAATGCCATAGGTATTAAAACCACCCGGAACGTAATTCCATTGGTTTTTATAAATCATGGCAACATTCAATCCTCTTTCGGAACCGGTGGCTGCCGGATTTAAGTACGTTCTATATTGGTAAAATTGTGCGAAACTTGGATCTTGCCCAAATGCTACCGCAAAGAGAGAAAGTATAAGCAAATTGCTTATAAAAAAACGGACAAATAAAAATTTCATTTCTGTGTTCGGCTATTCTCTATCTGATTTGCACAGCATGGTTTGCATGTAAAAATACGATAAAATGTTTACAACTCCCCATTTTCGGTGAATAAAGTTTTTATTCTTTATATTTGCTGAAAATTAGTCTATGTTATTATCATTTTTTCAAATGGAAGAAGGCGTATCGTTTTTTAGCAATATCCTCAACCTCATTCATCTTCACCTATTGTTTGCTGTATTATTTTTGATTTCTTACAGTATTAAAAGCATTTTATTCTTATCCGGAAATAAAGAGCAATTTTTAAACTACAAAAAGAAAACAATTTTGATAGAAACGTTGTTTTCAATAGGATTCTTGGTTTTTGGATTTTGGGTGTTTATTTTCCACATCAAATCAGGTGCATATGCTAGCATGCATTGGTTAGATCCCAAAATCACCTTAGCTATTTTGGGTATTCCATTAGGCATAGTAGGTTTTAAAAAAGAAAATAAGAAACTGGTAGGTTTGTCTTTGGCATTCTTTCTGGTGGCATTAATTATAGGATTGTTACATTATAGATAAATTAAAAGAAATGAAAAAAATAAGTATACTTTTAGCCATTTTGGCAATAGGATTTTCCTTCACATTTGCCAATAAAACATTACACCTTACCGTAAAAGGGATGCATTGCGGTAGCTGCGAAACAAAATTCAAATCAACTGCAACTAAAGTGGAAGGTGTTCAGGAAGTAAGCGCCGTTAGTGTTGCCAATAGCGACGCAACGCTTGTGTACGATGAAAAAACAACCACTGAGGCTAAAATCATCCAAATATTAGTAGATAAAACAGGATATACGATTTCTGTTAAAAACGAAGGAAATGCAACGGTTGGAAAACCATCGAGCTGTTGTTCCAAAGGAAAAACTAACACTTCTTGCAAAAAAGATACTAAATCAAGTTGTAACAAGTCGAAAGAAGACTAAAAACGACCAATATTTCATAAAAAGGCTGAGCAAAGTAAATGTTCAGCCTTTTTTGTTTTTTATGTTAACAATTTCTTTGAATGTTAATAATTCTAAACTTTATCGTACTTTTGCACCGCATTAAAAATCAAATTATTAGATTATGAATACACTTTTTTATGTAGTACCATTTTTGGGAATTTTTGGGTTGATAATAACCGCTATTAAGTACGCTTGGGTAAAAAAACAAAATGCAGGCGATGCGAATATGCAAGAATTAGCCGGTTATATCGCCAATGGTGCTATAGCATTCTTAAAAGCCGAATGGAAAATATTGAGCTATTTCGGAATTATTGCTGCCATTTTATTAGCCTTCTTAGGTTGGAAAGGTGGCGAAGAATCTTCTCCAATTATTGCGGTAGCATTTATTATTGGAGCGGTATTTTCTGCATTTGCTGGTTATGTAGGTATGAAAGTAGCTACTTTGGCAAACGTACGTACAACTCAGGCTGCACGTACAAGTTTAGCTAATGCGTTGAAAGTATCTTTCACCGGCGGTTCTGTAATGGGATTAGGTGTTGCCGGTTTAGCCGTTTTTGGTTTAGGTGGCTTATTCATCGTATTCTATGTAATGTTTAACGGTGCTGCTGATCCAATGAATGTAAAAAGAGCTATCGAAGTTTTAACAGGTTTCTCTTTAGGTGCTGAATCAATCGCATTATTTGCACGTGTGGGTGGTGGTATTTATACTAAAGCTGCTGACGTTGGTGCTGACTTAGTAGGTAAAGTAGAAGCGGGCATTCCGGAAGATGACGTTAGAAATCCGGCAACTATTGCTGATAACGTAGGTGATAACGTAGGTGACGTAGCCGGTATGGGTGCCGATTTATTTGGTTCATATGTTGCAACAGTATTAGCAACAATGGTTCTAGGTCAAGAAACACAATCTATTGATAATTTTGGCGGATTGGCTCCAATCTTATTACCAATGGTTATTGCAGGTGTTGGTATTATTTTCTCTTGGGTGGGTACTTTCTTTGTATCTGTTAAAGATGAGAAAGGAGATGTACAAGGTGCTTTAAACTTAGGAAACTGGGGTTCTATTATCTTAACGGGTATTGCTTCTTTCTTCTTAGTACACCATATTTTACCTGATACGATGGAATTACGTGGTCATGTATTTTCTTCTAATGGTGTGTTTGGTGCTATAATAGTGGGTTTAGTAGTAGGTGCTTTAATGTCTATCATTACAGAATATTATACAGCAATGGGCAAACGTCCGGTATTATCTATCGTTCGTCAATCTTCTACTGGTCATGCTACTAACATTATTGGTGGTTTAGCAATTGGTATGGAAAGTACAGTATTGCCAATTATCGTATTAGCAGCCGGTATCGTAGGTTCATATATGTGCGCAGGTTTATACGGCGTAGCAATTGCAGCTGCAGGTATGATGGCAACAACGGCAATGCAATTAGCTATTGACGCATTCGGTCCGATTGCGGATAACGCAGGTGGTATTGCTGAAATGAGCCAATTACCGGAAGAAGTACGTGGAAGAACAGATATCTTAGATGCCGTTGGAAATACTACTGCAGCAACAGGAAAAGGATTTGCTATTGCTTCTGCCGCTTTAACGTCATTAGCTTTATTTGCAGCATTCGTAGGTGTATCCGGAATTGATGCAATTGATATCTACAAAGCTCCAGTTTTAGCCGGTTTATTTATTGGTGGTATGATTCCATTTATTTTCTCGGCATTAGCTATCTCGGCTGTAGGTCGTGCGGCAATGGATATGGTGAACGAAGTTCGTCGTCAGTTCCGTGAAATTCCAGGAATTATGGAATACAAAGCAAAACCAGAATATGAAAAATGCGTGGCTATTTCTACACAAGCATCTATTCGTGAGATGATGTTGCCGGGTGCTATTGCATTAATCACTCCAATTGTAATTGGTTTCTTGTTTGGGCCAGAAGTATTAGGTGGTTTATTAGCCGGTGTTACTGTTTCAGGTGTATTGATGGGTATGTTCCAATCCAATGCCGGTGGTGCTTGGGATAACGCTAAAAAATCTTTTGAGAAAGGAGTGGACATCAACGGTGAAACTTTCTACAAAAAATCTGAGCCACATAAAGCAGCAGTAACTGGTGATACAGTAGGTGATCCATTTAAAGATACTTCCGGACCATCTATGAATATCTTAATTAAATTAATGTCTATCGTTTCTTTGGTTATAGCACCTTACTTGTCTACAAGTGGTATGTTATCTTTAGATGGTGGCAATGCTAAAGATGCATGTTGCAAAGAAATGTCTGCATCATCTGAAGAATGTAAAATGGACAAAGCAGCTGCAGAAAACTGCACTTACTTAACAGATACTACATATACTGACTCTTTAGGAAATACTATCGTAGAGAAAAAATGTATCGTTAATAAAGCAGCAGGTTGCGATGTATCTAAATGCGAAGAAGCAGGTTGCGAAACTCCTGGAAAATGTGATGCAAGCACTTGTAAAAAAGCTTGTTGCACAGAAACAGGAAAAGCAAAAGAAGATGCTTGTTGCAAAAAATAAATTAAACAACTATCTCTAAATAAAAGTCGTAGCCATGCTACGGCTTTTTTATTTTATACAATAAATAACAAGAAACAGCGTATTTATCTCTATGAGATACATTTTGCTCTGTTGGATGTTTTTGTTGCATCATTCTTTATTTTCCATAGATAAAAGTGGTAAGTGGCTGAAGCAGGTTGCTTATTACGAACAAGAATCTGTGTATAAAGAAAAATTCTATCCTACAAATGATGTCTCTCAATTTTACCAATTAAAGGAAATTAAAAAGGAAATAAATGTAGATAGTATCGATTTACATTTACTCAATGCGTGCTTGTTTTATGCCACAAACAAAGTGAGAATAATGCACAACGTTTCACCATTAGAAATGGACAATCGATTACTGAAGGCGGCCATATTGCATAGTAATCAAATGGCGATACACCATTTTTTCGACCATCAAAATCCATATAACATTAAGCTAAAAACATTAAAAGATAGACTAAAAATTTGTGGTATTGATGCGGAAAAAGAAATAGGCGAGAATTGCCACATGGAATTATTAGATGTAACAGAACTAACATATATAGATTTGGCACAATCTGTGATAGAAAGTTTATATCATTCCACACCGCATCGGAAAAATATGATGCGGAAAAATTTTCAGTTTAGTGGTGTTGGAGCGGCTATACAAAAAAATAAAAAGGGAGAAACGATATTATATGTAACACAAACTTTTTATCGACCATAATAACAAAATCATTGTTCACAAAAAAATCACAATCGAAACTGCCTTAAATTATATATCTTTATACTATGCGATTACTATTGAGTTGTATTATAGCGTGTTTTAGCTTCTCGGCGTTTGCTTTACAAAAAGCAGACAATATGGAATTGGCACGTCCAAAATATAACGGCACACCTTGTGTGCAAGCATTTCTCAATAAAGAGGTTTTAAACACAGGAACCTATATCGCTAAAAATACCAAAGGAATCATCACGGTAACAAAAAACAATAAAACCAAAGTATATTTCAATATCACGCTAAAATCCAATATTGGAAAAAAAGGTGAGCCACCTATATATCTTCGCTTCATCAAGCAAAAACAGATAAATATTGCCGAATTATTGGAATATGCATCGGAAGGTGATGAAATCTTAATTGAAGAATTTGTGCCCACCGCAGACAAAGCAGACCCGAATTGCATTCCATCTAGCATTACGGTAGTAGAGAATCTTTAAGTAACATTCTTTATCGTTTCTTATTTCATAGTGCTCGCAAAAATCGTATCTTTGCGGTGCATTTGGCTACTTAAATAGCATTTTAAAAATGCAGCTATCAGCAATGGATTTGCAACAATTTTTATTCTTGTTTCGCGATGACAGCCGCACACAAGAAGTACTTCAGCATTTAACAAAACCGCAAGCACACGTCTTGTTGCGTGGAACTATTGGCTCTTCCGTAAATTTCATTACGGCAGCTATATTTTTACAATCCGATACAACGCAATTGATCGTTGCAAATGATGCCGAAGAAGCACAGTATATCCAAAATGATTTACAACATTTATTACCGCAAAAAGAAATCTTATTTCTGCCATCTTCTTATAAAAAAAGTAACCAGTTTACAGAGCTGAACAATCACCATATTTTATTGCGAGCACAAACATTAAATGCTTTATTAAATGCAAAAAAAGGAGGCGAAATCATTGTTACTTTTCCCGAAGCATTGCAAGAATTATTAGTGCGCAAAGAGAAGCTGATAGAGCATACATTGTTTTTAAAAACCGGCGAAAAAATCAATGTAGATTTTATGTTGGATTTGTTGTTGGAATACGGTTTCAACCGAACAGATTTTGTGTATGAACCCGGTGAGTTTTCCATTCGTGGTGGTATTATAGATGTTTTTTCTTTTGGCAACGAATTACCATATCGCATTGAATTATTTGATGACGAAGTAGAAAGTTTGAGAACCTTTGAACCGGAAACGCAATTATCCGTTCGCAAAATTTCGGAGCTTACTATTATTCCAAATATCAACGCACATTTTACCAAAGAAACTACGGCTTCACTGTTTGAGTTTTTGCCGGAAAATACCGTTGTTTGGCTACGAGATGCTACTTTATTTAAAGAAAAAATTGAACATCATTATATAAGTGCTTTAGAAGAGTTTGAAAACATCCAAACTAAAAAAATAAAAGAACACGCATTTATTGGAAAAACCTTACACGAAATTTTAATTGCTCCGGATGAAATTATCCAAGAAATTATCCGAAATAAAAAAATTGAAATAGGCAATAAAACATGTTCTTATTTTGCTTCTGAGCCAAATGCCATCATTTCCTATCAACAACAACCACAACCTTCGTTTAATCGGAATTTCGACTTATTAATTCAAGATTTACAACAGCATCAACAACAACTATTTCAGTTGTTTATTTGCTCAGAAAACATCCGACAAATAGAGCGTTTTAATACCATCTTTGAAGATAAAAATGCGCAAATTATTTTTCATCCTTGCATGATAGATTTGGCTCAAGGTTTTGTAGATAAGGATTTAAAAGTGGTTTGTTATACCGACCATCAAATATTTGATCGCTATCACAAATACAAAACAGCCATCAGTTACAATCGTAGTAAAGCTATCACCATACGCCAGCTTAAAGACTTAAATCCGGGCGATTACGTTACTCATATTGACCACGGCATTGGCAAATTTTCAGGCTTGGAAAAAGTAACTGTGAACGGGCAAACACAAGAAATGGTGCGGTTGATTTATAAAGACAACGATTTGTTGTATGTCAACATCAACTCACTACACAAAATATCTAAATACACCGGCAAAGAAGGTCATGTTCCTAAAATAAATAAACTCGGCAGTGATGCTTGGACAAATCTCAAAAATAAGACCAAGAAAAAAATAAAAGATATTGCCGCCGAGTTGATAAAATTATATGCACAACGAAAAGTGGCCAAAGGATTTGCTTTTAATAAAGACACGTATTTGCAAGATGAGTTAGAGGCGAGCTTTATGTATGAAGATACACCGGACCAAAGTAAAGCCACGGCAGACGTGAAAGCCGATATGGAAAAACCACATCCGATGGATCGATTGATTTGCGGTGATGTAGGTTTTGGAAAAACAGAAATTGCCATTCGTGCAGCATTTAAAGCCGTTACCGATAGAAAGCAAGTGGCAGTATTAGTGCCAACAACTATCTTAGCTTGGCAACACTTTAAAACATTTTCTGCACGTTTAAAAGAACACGGCGTTTCGGTAGATTTTTTAAATAGATTTAAAACGGCAAAAGAAAAAAAAGAAACTTTAGAAAAAACCAAAGAAGGAAAAATTGATATTTTAATTGGTACTCATGCCATTTTAAACAAAGATTTATTGTTTAAAGATTTAGGATTATTAATTATTGATGAGGAACAAAAATTTGGTGTTTCGGCAAAAGAAAAATTGCGACAATTAGCACACAATGTAGATACCTTAACGCTCACAGCTACGCCGATTCCGCGCACGCTCAAATTTTCATTAATGGGTGCACGCGATTTATCAAACATCATGACACCACCAAGCAATCGTATTCCAATTACAACAGAAGTGCAAGTGTTTGATGTAAAAAATATTAAAGAAATTATAGAGTTTGAAGTGTTCCGTGGCGGACAAGTTTATTTTGTTCACAACCGCGTAAAAGATTTAGTAGAGCTGGAAACGGTATTGCGAAAATTGTGTCCGGATATAAGTATTCGTTCGGCACACGGCCAATTAGATGGCAATCAATTAGAAGAAATAATGTTGCAATTCATCAATGGTGAATTTGATGTGTTGCTTTCTACCAATATCGTTGAAAGTGGTTTAGATATTCCAAATGCCAACACCATTATCATCAACAATGCGCATCATTTTGGCTTGAGCGATTTGCACCAGTTGCGTGGTCGCGTGGGTCGTTCCAACAAAAAAGCATTTTGCTATTTATTGTCGCCACCAAAATCTACTTTAACGGATGAAGCAAGAAAACGCTTGCAAACATTGGAAGAATTTTCTGACTTAGGTTCCGGATTTCAAATAGCATTGCGCGATATGGATATTCGCGGTGCCGGCAATTTATTAGGAGGCGAGCAAAGTGGTTTTATCACAGATATTGGTTTTGAGATGTATCACAAAATTTTAGATGAAGCGATACAAGAATTAAAATACACCGACTTTAAAGATGTTTTCAAAGAGCAAATTGAAGAACAAAAGCAATTTGTGTACGATTGTACAATTGATACGGATGTGGAGATGCTGATTCCATTGGAATATGTACAAAATACGGAAGAGCGTTTGCGCTTATACACCGAATTAGATGCGATTGAAAACGAAGAAAACTTACAAAAATTCACCAAGAAATTGGAAGATAGATTTGGCAAATTACCCAAACAAATCCATGAATTATTTGATGGTTTACGCATCCGTTGGATAGCCAAGAAAATTGGTTTTGAACGCATCATATTAAAAAATGGAAAACTGCGTTGTTATTTCTTAGACAATCCAAAATCACCGTATTACGAAAGTCCGTATTTTCCAAAAGTGATGGAACATATCCAAAACTCCAAAAAGAAATGCAACTTAAAACAAAGCGGCAACAGTTTAATTTTGGTGTATGACAACATCAAAACCATGCACGAAACCGAAGCTATTTTTAAAGAGGTGGATGAGAAGGTTTTTGGTTGATTTTTTTTATTATTCTATATCTATAAAAAACTCTTTTAATGATACTTTGTGAATTTCAAGTAGTTTTATTAAGGTTGAAAGAGTAATATTAGCACCATTTTCTATTCGCCAATATTGTTTTCTATCTAAATCTTTAGAATTTGCAAATTGTTCATAACTAGTAAAACCAGCCTCTATTCTCAATTGTTTGAGTTTAGAAGCTATTAAAGATATTTTACTCGTTTTAACTTTTGGCATTACAAGCTAAAGTCACAAAAGGAGATAAAATAATTTACGGCACATATTGCACTTTTAAAAATAATATCTGTAAATTAGATATATAAAAATATTTGGTATGAAAAAGAAACTCATTATTACTTTAATTTCTCTTATGGGGCTAGTTGGATCAATATCATTTGCTAATACTCATCAAGAGCCACAAGATCAAGCTTCTTGTAATTATGGTCAATGTTCCGCATATAAAGACAATGGTGAAAGATGCAGAAATTGTTGTCAGCAATATAGCCTTTACTGTTGGTCTCATCGATAGCTTCTAAGAAAATAGATAATATCATACCATAAAATATATTATCGATTGTGTTTACAAAAACACAAAATATACTTTTATCCTAACTAAAATTTCCACACAATCTATTGTGTTATGAAAATCTAAGAACATAATTTCTGTCATTACATCTCTCGATGTAATGACAGAAATATTATTCTATTACAAAAAGTTTCTTATAAATTCAATATTATATAACTCTACATGTATTGTCTATCCAAAGATTACAATACCAATAATCAATCATACATTGAGTTAATGTGTCATACTTGCTATTTTGCAAAACGAAATTTTATATCTATTTTTAAAAAACAAAACTCAAACGTATGAAAAATCTTATTGCAGTATTTTTTTGCTTACTCATCACCATAGCAAGTAAGGCACAATTTACTACACCAACCAATTCCAACGAAAAATATATTGAACTAAAAGTTACCGATACCATGATGGTAAATCCGGATGCCATTGCCTTAAAAATAGCACCGCCAAAAGTAGAAACAAGTTTCTACTACGATGGTGATGACGAAGTAGATGCTGAACAAACCCGCAAAAAAACAAACGAAGCAACTGCATTAAAATACAAAATAGAAGAAGTGCTGAACAAAAACAAAGTGCCCTTTAAATACCACGATGAAAAGAAAAATAAAGACATCTTCTCGAAAGACATGGATCTTTATGAAAATGCGTATGAAGTACACCTCAACAATCCGGCACATTTAGAAAAATTAAAAACCGACTTAAACACGATGAAAGACGTAAGCATCGTGGTAACAAATGCAGTATTAGCCGACAAAGAAAAATATGAATTATTGTTGGTAGAAAAATTGATGAAAAAAGCAGAACGCGAAGCCACTGCCATTGCAAAAGCGATGAATGTTTCATTAGGGCAACCGCTAAACGTTTCCAATCAAAGTGCAACCGATATTTATACATCTATGTTTAATAATCCGGAAAGTATGGGTGGCTTTGGTGCTTTATTTTCTATGATGGGAAATTTATTCAAAAACAATACACAACAAAACACACAAGTAGTTGTTAATAAGACATTAGTTATCCGTTTCGCTATAAAATAAAAAGCTATGCTTAATAAATTCAACACCGATTTGGGCTTATTAATAATCCGCATAGGATTAGGTATCATGTTTATGATTCACGGTTATCCAAAAATTACAGGTGGTCCTGAAAAATGGGAAATGATTGGCAGTGCCATGAAAAATTTTAATATCACTTTTGCTCCGACATTTTGGGGTTTTATGGCAGCATTTGCAGAGTTTGGTGGAGCTATTTGTATAATCGGTGGTTTCTTGTTTCGTCCGGCATTAGCAATGCTTATTTTTACCATGATTACGGCAGCAACAATGCATTATGTAAATGGTGATGGCTTTGGCGGTTACAGTCATGCCGTAGAAAATGGCATTGCATTTTTAGGATTATTCTTTGCCGGTGCAGGTAAATATGCCCTCAAAATCAGCCGACGATAAATACCATCTTATTAGTAAGATGTACAATTTATAATCCAAATTGTTTTATAAGTAAAGAAAAAAATAAACACCGTTTAGCAAAATGCTAAGCGGTGCTGTTTTTTTTGTTTCTATACAATAGTTACCGACAGGTTAATAAACTACTTTTCCTAAACTTGTAATAATACTAGCAATTCTAATGCTATCCCAAACTCTATTTTCGTTGCTGCCTGCTGCTAATACGGATTGTTCGTGGCTTTTTACACACATTTCACAACCGTTTACTGCACTCACTGCTAAGCTTACTAATTCAAAAAATTCTTTTCCTAACACCGGATTCATCATAATATTCATACGCAATTTTGCCGGTGCATTGTTGTAAGCTTCTTTCTCTACAAAATGACGGAAACGATACAACACATTGTTGGCTGCCAATAAAGAAGCACATGCTTGTGCATCGGCAATTTCTGCATCCGTTGCACCGTGTTCTTTCGCTTTTGCTGCAAACCCATTCGCTAAAATTTCTTTGTTGTTGTTGGTAGCAATAGCCAATGCTAACAAGTGCGTTTCTTTCAACGATAAATGCTCAGATGTCAATACTGCTTTTACATTCAATTTTAAATCGCGTAAATATTTAGAATCGGCTACCGATAATGCTTGCAACGTAGCATTTGCATATTCGGGTTGTATGCCTAATTCGGCTATAATTTCTTTAGCTGTTTCGTTCATGTTTTTTTATATTAATGGTTAAAAAAAAGGAGATGCAAGACTTAGCTCACATCTCACTTTTATGTTCAGTTACGCTCTATTTATGATAAAGTAGCTTCGCCTTTTTTCCAGTTGCACGGACACAATTCGTCTGTTTGCAATGCATCTAAAACACGGATTACTTCATTCACGTTTCTTCCTACTGATAAATCATTTACAGAAACCCAACGGATAATACCTTGTGGATCCACGATAAATGTTGCTCTGTAGCACACTTCTTCGCCTTCTGTTAGAATACCTAATTCACGAGATAATGATTTAGAAGTATCTGCTAACATTGGAATAGGCAAACCGCGTAAATCATCGTGGTGTGTTCTCCAAGCGTGGTGTACAAATTCGCTGTCTGTAGATGCACCAATTAATACGGCGTCTCTGTCTTTAAACTCGCCATTGTTTTTTCCAAATTCTGCAATTTCTGTTGGGCAAATGAATGTAAAATCTTTTGGCCAAAAGAAAATCACTAACCATTTTCCAGCTTCTGTGTGAATGCTGTTGGTAATCGTTTCAAACTCTTTACCTTTTTCTAAGCTAACTACTGCTGTTTTTTCAAATGCCGGGAACTTTTGTCCTACTGTTAATAATGCCATTTTTTTGTTGTTTTAATATTGATAAAGTTAATTAATTATTGGTTTAACCAAGCAGAATACATCCAAATTTCTTTTTCTTGTTGTGTGATGAAATCAGTGAGTAAGGTGGTGGTGCCTTCGTCGCTTAATTGTTCTGCTGTTTTTAAAATATTTCGCTCTAATACAATAATAGTTTTCAAACTATCTACAATTAATTCTACCGCTTGTTTTGCATCACTGATGTTTTTTCCTTCTTTGATAGATGCATTTTTTAAATAATCGGAAAAAGCGTGCAATGGTGTAAAGTTTAACGTTAATATACGCTCAGCAATCAAGTCTATTTTTTCTTGAGCATCTGTATAAATTTCTTCAAATTTTACATGTAATTCAAAGAAATGTTTTCCTTTAATATTCCAATGTAAGCCACGTGTATTCTGATAATATAATTGATAGTTTGCCAATAATGTATTGAGTTCGTTGGCTAATACTTCTGATATTTTCGCATCTAAACCAATAGATGTTGTTTTTGATTTTGCCATCTTTTATTTTTTTTGATACTCAAAGATACATACATTTGTTTTATAAATAAAATCAATTAATTTTATACTTCAATAAAAAAAACTGATGAACATATCTTTAACACAATTGGAATATATTTTAGCAATCGACAATTATCGCCATTTTGCTAAAGCGGCTGAAGCATGTTTGGTAACACAACCAACATTGAGTATGCAACTAAAAAAATTAGAAGAAGAATTAAAAATAGATATTTTCGATAGGAGCAAACAACCTATTATTCCAACAGATGCCGGAAAAGACATTATAGAACAAGCACGCATCATTTTGCGCGAAGCAAAAAAATTGGAGAACATTGCTAAACATTACGACGATACTTTTGAAGGCAGTTTGGTAATAGGCATTATTCCAACAATTGCACCCTATTTATTACCTTATTTTTTGGGTGATTTTTTAAAAAAATACAAGAAAATAAAATTAGTTATCCAAGAACTCACTACAGAAGAAATTATTTATAAACTAAATAAAGATGAAATAGATGCCGGCATTTTGGCAACACCATTGCACGAAATTAATATTTTGGAAGAGCCTTTATTTTATGAAGAAATAAAAATATATGCACATTACAATCATCCATTAACCAAGAAAAAAATATTAGATCCAAAAGATATTCAACGCGATGATATTTGGATGTTATCCAAAGGAAATTGTTTTAGAAATCAAGTGATTAATATTTGTACCAATCCGATGCGCGTGGACGAACAACTTCGTTACGAAAGTGGCTCTATCGAAACGCTCAAAAAAATGGTGGACACAGAAGGTGGTTTTACGTTATTACCGGAATTGGCTGTTTTGGAATTATCTACCAAAAAATTAAACAATGTGGCAGAATTTAAAAAACCCAAACCTTTGCGCGAAATCAGCATAGTGTATGCACGCAGTGTTTCTAAAAAGAAATTGATTGATGTGGTGAAAAAGCTAATAACAGAGAGTGTTCCGGAATATCTAAGCAATAAAAAACGAGGAACCGTAGTAGAATGGAAATAATAACGTTCGTTGTTTATTCTGCCATATCTAATTCTTTATAACAATCTTTGAGTTTTTCTAAATGTTGTCCGTATAATTTTCGGATATACCATTTCATAATCGGATAGGACAACAAGGTAAGCATTAATGCAAATGAAAAAATGACGGCAAGTGTTGCGGTATTAAAAATATCAAAATAAGCCAAATAGCCTAATGCCTTCATCTCATACAAAATAGCAAAACCGGATAAAAATCCGGAAATAGGCGTGAGTAACAAGCTACCCCAAAAATAGATATTCAAATATTTTTCCAATTGGATAATCATTAATTTTAAATTGGATTTGATGTCTTGATGATACGATGAGAAACGTTTGAGTTCTTTATATTTTTTGATGTAATAAAACAGATACGGAATAAAAATAAATGCTATTGCCACAAAGCACAAAATGGTTACTTCTTTATTCTTAAAATAAATGGGAACAATTGCAATCAACAATAAACACACCATAAACAATGCGATTTCAAACAATAAGTTTTTACGCAACTTTTCTATAATGGAAGTTGATTTGTTCCGCAACAACTGTTGAATTTTTTGTTGTTCCACTTGTTGTTGTTTAATATCGTTGTCGATATTTTTAGACCATAAATTTTTCAACTCATCTAATTCCATCATCGCTCCGTTTTTAATAAGGTTCTTAATTTTTCTTTTATTCTATTCATCTTCACGGCTACATAATTAGCAGAAATACCAATAATTTCTGCAATCTCATCATACGGTTTATCTTCTAAATATAATAATACGATTGATTTTTCAATATCGGATAAATAATTAATTGCCTTGTATAATTGCACTAATTTATCTTCTAAATAATCTTCTTTTTCGTCTTTAATTTGATAGGAAACTGCTTCTAATTCTGTTGTAGGTACGCGCTTTTTTCTCAATCCGGAAATGGCTGTATTTAAGGCAATTCGATACATCCATGTTGTAATTTTTGATTCATTTCGGAACGTAGGAAATGAACGCCATAATTGCAATACAATTTCCTGAAATAAATCTTCTCGCTCCATTGCAGTATTGCAATAAATTCTGCACACCTTATGTAAGATGCCTTGATGTTGCTTTATTGTCTGAATAAACTGCTGTTCCAATTCTCTTTTGTATTAGTATCGAGAAATGCAAAGTTATTACACTTTACTGCATTTTTCTATATAACAAATCTCTTAAGGAAAACCCTGAATTTTTAGGTTGGCAGTTTCTGTTGAAGTAAATCAGCACAGATAGCTAGAGTTTTACATCA
>CAZDOT010000016.1:0-53072 GCA_964507125.1 uncultured Chitinophagales bacterium
AAACCAGCTTGCATATTTCACATAGTTATTAGCAATGCGTTCATTCTGGTCTTTGAAGGTCGCTTCATCGAGTTGTTTAACTTTTTTTGCCGGTACGCCGGCATAAATACTTCCTGCTTCCACACGCGTATTTTCCAGCACTACCGCTCCGGCGGCAATCAACGCGTTTTTTTCTATGTAGCAATTGTCCATCACAATGGCACCCATTCCAATTAATACATTATCTTCAATGGTGCAGCCGTGCACCAATGCATTGTGTCCAATAGAAACATTGTCGCCAATATTTACGGTTGTTTTTTGATAGGTACAATGTAATACAGCACCATCTTGAATATTTACCTTGTTACCCATTTTTATAGAATTCACATCGCCGCGCACTACAGCATTAAACCAAACACTACAATCATCACCCATTATCACATCACCTACAATGGTAGCATTGGGTGCGATATAACAATTTTTACCTATCTGAGGCGTTTTATCTTTACACGGTAAAATGTGTGCCATTTTTATTAATTTTATGCTATGTTACAACTAAAAATTCAAAATATCAAAACACAATTGCTGATTCTTTTGGTTTCAATTTGTTTGCTGAATGCTTGTGCCGCAGCGAAAGCAAAAAAATGCGATTGCCCAACGTTTGGATCTGCCAAAAAACATTAATTTTTAGAACCTATATAAATGCCGATTAGAATAATAATCAACCCAAAAATTTGAAGCGGCAACACTTCTTCTCCAATAAATAATCCAATTACAATAGACACAAATGGAATTACATAAGTCGTCATAGTAGCAAATAATGCCGACGTTCGTTGTGTTAAAATATTAAAATATACTTGTGCCATTGCGGTACCAAAAATGCCTAATAATAACAAGTATTTGAGCGATTGCCAACACAATTCCGGTTCTTGCATAATTTTAGAGATGGCTCCAGAATAAATTAAATACGCTAAACACACCACACCTACAAAGAAATATTGTAATAAGGCTATCACTATTGGGTCGCTTTTTTGAAAATAATATTTGAATAAGTTGGCATTTAATCCATACGAAATGGTTGCCATCAATGGCAATAAAACATATAGGTTGATGCTATTAATACTTTGATTGGATAATACGATTATCAAAGTTCCAATAATTCCAATTCCAACACCAAATAATTTTTTTCCGGTGAGCAACACGCCAAAAAATAAACTGCCCATACATAAAGCAAATAAAGGTGTAGTTGAGTTCATAATGCCAGATAGTGCACTTTCTATTTTTGTGCCGGCAACACAAAACAACAATGCTGGAATTAAGTTGCCAAACAAACCTAAAAGCGGAATTAAATTAAGTTGGTCGTGACGAACAAATAATTTTTTTCGATGCATGAAAATTAGCGGTGTAAATGCCAAAAATGCAATGACCATTCGGAAAGCCGCCACATCCACCGGTGGGAAAACCTCTAAGCCTTTTTTGATGAAAAAAAACGAAAAACCCCAAATAATGGACAGCCCAAAAAATACCATCCAATCAAAAAAAGTAATGGTCATTTTTTTCTCAGATTCGCTATTTACGGAAGTTTGCTGTATGGTTATTTCTTTTTTCTTCATACCATACAAAGGTATTGATTTTATGTATTTGGCAAGTATTTTGTACATTAATGGTATGAAGTTTTTATATACAATTGGTTTATGGTGGTGTTTAAGCATCCCATTAAAAGCACAAACAAGTATTCCAATTATCCAATTAGAGGAATTGAAAAACAGATACACACAAGCAAATGATACCACGTATATCATTAATTTTTTTGCTACTTGGTGCGGACCGTGTATTCGAGAAATGCCGGTGTTAAATGCGTTCTACGAGAAAAATAAAGACACAAAAACTCAACTTATTATTGTTAGTTTAGATCAAGTAGGATATGCTAAAAAAGTTGCACAGAAATTATCTAAATTAAACGTGAAAGCACCGACATATTTACTTCAAACAAATGGAACGTATGATTGGTTGCCTTCGGTAGATCAGCGTTGGCAAGGTAGCATTCCGGCAACCTTAATTATTCAAAACAATAAAAAAGTGAAGGCGTTGCTCGAAACACCACTCGAAGAAGGACAATTAGAAATGTATCTTCAAAAATTAGGCTTATAAGTAAAAAACAAAATTGTAATTTTACAATTGAAATGAGCCTTTTTGAAAGAGTTTTGGGTGAAAGTGTATTCTTGGATGCTTGGAAACAAGTACGCCAATATCTCTTTTCAGAAGGCCGATTTAAGCAATTAATTTCATTAAAACCGATTGATATTTTTGAAGAAGAAACAGAAATTGAAATCGACGGTGCAAAAATCAATCTCTTTATTAAAAGTGATGTGGATAATATAATGCGTCGAGGTATAGAACGCACCATTCATTTCTTACAATTTAATCCGGCAATTGAATTAGATGATTATGGCTTTAATATTTCTATTCAAGCACAAATGTCGTATAAAGATGTAAACACTTTTTTTAATTCCAATTTTGCAAATATTGTTTATCCCATTTTTGATAACAAAGCTGATATCGTTATCCAACGATTTGAATTTGGGAATGATGGAAACAAAGCAACAGCACGCATCTTTTTTGCATTGCATCTTCATTGGCTGTTTATTAAGAAAACAATACCATTGGAAGCAGTATTAAATGCCACCATTCTTTTTAATGATCCAAAATATGTCATTCGCACCAATAATCTTCACTATGAATTAATCACTAATAACCAACTTTTAAAAGGATTAGATCATTGGTATTTTCATGATATAAATGTGTTTTTAACAGAATTATTGATGTATAATTTTGAAGAAGAAATTAATCACGTGAAACAACAAGCACAAGCCCAAATAGATTCTTTTCAAAGTCAAACAAATTGGATAAAAGGCACTATAAAACACGTAGAATTTGACCGATTAGATATTGGAGATTCTGGTGTGAATGCCTTATTTTTGGCAGACGGAAAAATTCATATCGTTCAATAAAATTTATAACTAACTTCCAACATGTATCAACAAGCACTACACCTTACACCTATTGAGAATAAACAATTTTTAGTTACAGGCGGTGCCGGATTTATCGGCTCTAACATTACCGAATATTTGCTGCAACACGGTGCCAAAGTGCGTGTTTTTGATAACTTAGCTACCGGAAATATCGAGAATTTAAAAACATTTCAATCCAATCCAAATTTTGAATTTTTAGAAGGCGATTTGCGCAATCCAAATGATTGTGCCAACGCAGTAAAAGGTGTGGAGGCCGTTTGTCATCAGGCTGCTATTGGTTCTGTACCTCGTTCCATTAAAGATCCCATTACGAGTAACGACGTAAATGTAGGTGGTTTTGTCAATATGCTGACGGCTGCAAACCAAGCAGGTATTAAACGATTCGTGTATGCATCGTCTTCTTCTGTATATGGTGATGAACCGAATCTACCAAAAAAAGAAGAAAAAATTGGTAATCCTTTGTCTCCGTATGCCGTTACTAAATTTACCAATGAAGTGTATGCCAATGTTTTTGCAAGATGTTATAATATGCAATTAATTGGCTTGCGTTATTTTAATGTATTTGGTCCAAAACAAGATCCGTATGGCGAATATGCTGCCGTGATGCCTTTATTCATTAAAGCTTTATTGGAAAATTCAGCGCCTTTTATTAATGGAGATGGAGAACAAACACGCGATTTCACCTATGTACACAATGCGGTACAAGCAAATATTTTAGGCTTAACTACAGAAAATCAGGATGCGTATAATCAAGCGTATAATGTTGCTTTTGGTGAGCGTTTTACCATCAACCAAATGTACGAGGCCATAGCAACTCATTTGCAAAAAGAAATTAAGGCAATACATCGCGAACCACGTGCTGGCGATATCCGCGACTCTTTAGCTGATATTTCTAAAGCACAACGATTATTAGGCTATCAACCCAAATATTCCTTCAGCCAAGGTTTACCATTGACAATAGCGTATTTTAAAAGCGTATTTCAACATTAATCGTATTTCATAATTTTATCCTTAGAAACCATATTAAAATTAATGTTAAGATAATCGTATAAAAGTACTTTAATACTTTTACTAAAATAAAATGATTAATTTTGTAGCATATTTTGATTCATCCATAAAAAATATAGATATGCAAACTGCAAATGAAATCGTAATTAATGTTCAAGAAATTGAGCCAAGATTGAGACATCTTACCATCTTCCAAACGTTCGATGAACTACAAGAAGGAGAAAGTTTAATTATTCACAATAACCACGATCCCGTTCCGGTTTATCATCAGTTGATGAATATTCGTGGAGATGTATTTACTTGGGAATATTTGCAAGATGGTCCGCAATGGTGGGACATCCGTGTAACTAAAAAAAGTAATGCACAACAGCAAATTTTTACTACACCACAAGGTGAATTGGTTTTGAATATTCCGGCAATTGAACCTAAATTGAAACATCCATCCATTTTTAAAGTATTTGATAATACGAAACCGGGTGATTCCTTCATCATCCACAACGACCACGATCCAAAGCCGGTTTATTATCAATTGTTAGGGGAACGTGGCGATGTGTTTACTTGGGAATATTTAGAACAAGGACCACAATGGTGGGATGTTCGTGTTACGTTAAAAGTGGCGATACAAGACAAGCCAATTGAAACCACCACGGCTACGGAATCAAGTGCAATATCATCAAATTCTAAAAAAGAAATCGTGATTGATGTTCCATCCATAGAACCGAAATTAAAACATCCAACTATTTTTCAGGTTTTTGATGAATTGCAAGCCGGAGAAAGTTTAATCATCCACAACGACCACGATCCGAAGCCGGTTTATTATCAATTGTTAGGAGAACGTGGCGATGTGTTTATTTGGGAATATTTGGAGCAAGGACCACAATGGTGGGATGTTCGTGTAACAAGAAAAGGTGCACAAGACCATCAAACCGTAGGACAAATTGCTGCTAAAGATTTGCGCAAAGCAGAAGTATTTAAAAAATACGGAATAGATTTTTGTTGCGGTGGCAAAAAAACAGTGCGTGAAGCTTGTGCCGAAAAAGGAATTGATGCCACTATTGTGGAACAAGAATTACAACAGCCGGTGCAAAACGTTACGAAAAGCACTATGAATTTCGATGAGTGGAATTTGGATTTTTTGGCAGATTATATCGTGAATACACACCATAATTATGTACGAAAATATTTACCGGAAATTTTTGGATATGCTGCAAAAGTAGCACAAGTACACGGCGATAAACATCCGGAATTAATACAAATAAATGAGTTGGTAAAAATGGTTCATAAAGAACTTTCCGAACATTTAGTAGAAGAAGAAAACACCGTATTTCCGGCTATTAAGGATTTTGTAAAAGCAAATGCTATATCGGCTCTGCCGGATAAAAGTGCTTTGCAATCTATCTTACAAAAAATGGAAAACGAACATGAACAAGTTGGAAAACACATGGAATCAATTCGTCAATTAAGTAATAATTACGCAATTCCGGAAGATGCTTGTTCCAGCTATAAATTGTTGTTTAAAATGTTAGATGAATTTGAAGCTGATTTATTTGTGCATATTCATCTTGAAAATAATATCTTGTTTGCCAAAGCAAGAGATTTAGTTACATCTAAATAATCCTTAGTCGCATCCGTTCTATGCAATAGAACGGATGTCTGTTTTTTTTGTAAATTATGGTATAATGTAGAATGCAATTTTTATGGTAATCAATGCACAAACCAAAATAGCCGCTTTGCTCCAACATCATCCTGATGCATTGGAAACTATAGTAAAAATAAGTCCGGATTTTAAGAAACTACGAAACCCAATTATTCGCAAATTAATGGCAGGCAGAGCTACCATTGCAATGGCATCAAAAATTGGTGGTTGCAAGCCGGAAGATTTTTTTAAAGCCTTGGCACCATTAGGTTTTGTTGCAGATATAACTACAGAAATAAATGAAATCATTCCGGAAAATAAACCTATGCCGAGTTACTTGCAATCCTTACAACCAGAACAAATTATTCCATTTGATGTGCGGGCAATGTTGGCAGACGGAAATGATCCACTCAAACAAATACAAGCGAAAATTAAAACACTCCAAAAAGGAGAAGCATTGTTAATTATTAATTCGTTTGAGCCGGTACCTTTAATTAAATTATTAGAGAAACAAGGATTTGATGCGTATGTAAAATATATAGATAACGACACAATAGAAACGTATTTTTATAAAATAGCATCAGAAACGAATTCCTCCATAGATGAAAATGAAGCAACGGTAACAGACAACGGAGATTGGGAACAACTGCTACAACAGTATGAAAATAATTTGGTAGAAATAGATGTTCGACATTTAGAAATGCCGATGCCAATGATGGCTATTTTAGAAGCATTGGATGTATTGCCGAATGAAAAAGCGTTATTTGTGCATCATAAACGAATTCCTGTATTTTTGTTGACGGAATTAAAAGACAGACAATTTGATTTCAGAATAAAAGAAATACAAGAAGGCGAAGTGAAGCTATTGATTTTTAAAAATTAAAGAATCATGTTCTCAACAATTAGTGGCGATTTACAACAAACAACCAGCCATAAAGTGGTGTTGCCATTTTATGCGTATGCCGCTATTTCATTTTTAGTAGCTTGTATTTTATTATTGTTGCATTCTGATGTAGTGCATCAGCATTATTTTCATCCGCACACTTTAGCTATTACACATATAATGGCATTGGGTTGGGGCACTATGATTATTTTAGGTGCATCACACCAACTATTACCGGTTTTAGTAGAAGGAAAATTAGACAGCTATTTTTTGGCATCACTCACATTTATTTTTACGGCAATTGGTATTCCAATTTTAGCCATCGGATTTTTTTTATTTCACACCGGATGGATGTTGCAGTTGGGTGCAATACTAATAAATATAGGCGTAGTGTGTTATGTGGTTAATGTATTTGCCAGTTCGTTTAATAGCAAGAAAAGAAACGTACATGCATGGTATATGATAGCAGCTTCCGCATGGTTGTTTTCTACCGTATTTTTTGGTTTGCTGTTAGTCTTTAATTTTAATAAAAATATACTGCCCAAAGATTCACTTTCTTATTTAACGATACATGCACATTTAGGCTTAATTGGTTGGTTTTTGATGTTAGTTATTGGTGTAGGCTCTCGTTTGATTCCAATGTTTCTTATTTCAAAATATACGAATAATAAGCAGTTGTGGTGGATTTTTTGTTTGATAAATGCAAGCTTGATAAGTTTCATTTTTTTTAAAATAATGGAATACAATTCCCACGTTTTTTATATTCCGATAGTGTTGGCTTTTGCAGGAATTGCCTTGTTTGTAAGGCATTGTTATCTTTCTTATAAAGTTAGAATTCGGAAAAATGTAGATGATCAAATGAAAACATCATTGCTTTCAGTTGTGCAAATGGTATTTCCATTTTTAGCGTTATTGTTTGTTTTAATTTTAATGCCATCCGGCACAAATTCCAATTGGAGTATCTTATATGGATTTTGTTTTTTCTTCGGATGGATAACAGCAATTATTTTAGGAATGACATTTAAAACACTCACTTTTATTGTGTGGAACAAAGTATATCACAAAAACGCACATGCCGGAAAAACGCCCGTTCCGAAAGATCTTTTTAATGAAAAAATTTACACAGCAATGCTGATATCTTATATCATCGGTTTTGTAGTATTTGCTATTGGCATCATAATTTTAAACGATATTTTATTAAAATCCGGAGCATTTGCCTTATTATTGAGTGCAATATTGTATGTAATAAATTCCGGAATTACCTTATTTCATAAACCAACAAATGCATGAACACGAATGTAACAACAAATAATAATACACTTTGCGAGCAAGCTTTAAAAGGACTTTATTTTGTGGACGATCCGGAAGTAGGACTCAATGTAGTTGATTTAGGATTGATATATGAACTTAATTTTGATGAAGCGGCAAAAAAGATAGATGCCACCATGACGCTTACTTCTCAATTTTGTCCGATGGGTGAAAGCATTACCAGCAATATTTTGCAATCGCTCACTGATGCATTTCAAGAATGGTATATCAATTTACATTTAACCTACGAACCGGCTTGGGATTCAAGTATGATATCTCCGGAAGGAAAAGAATTTTTAGGACAATAATATGCTGAGTCTCACTTGTAAAACTGCCATAAAAGCTGTCATCTATCTTTCCGGAAAGCAAGGTGAAAAAGCAAGTATTAAAGAAATTGCAGACCAAATAAATGCAAGCGAACATACCATTGGAAAAACCTTGCAACTCTTAGTAAAGCATAAAATAATTAATAGTTTAAAAGGACCAACCGGCGGTTTTTTTATAGATGAAGCACAGCAACATCAACCTATTTATAATATCGTAGAAACGATAGAAGGAAAAGGAATTTTTAAAGAATGTGGTTTGGGTTTAAGTAAATGCTCCGAGTGTAGGCCTTGTCCAATTCACAATGAATATAAAGTGGCCCGCGAATTAATAGAAAAAATATTTAGAGAAAAACAAGTGAAAGACTTGTGCAATACAGTAACAAACGGGCTTGCCTTTTTAATGGATTAACCAAGCAAAAATCTTATTTTCTACATAAAGAAAGTAAGATATAAAGTACAAGCCGGCAACGAAAAAATCAATCCATCAAAACGATCTAAAAATCCGCCGTGGCCGGGTAATGCGGTGCCGGTATCTTTTATTTGTAAATTTCTTTTTATCATACTTTCTGCCAAATCACCATACGTGCTTGTGATGGAAGTGATAATGGCTAATAATACGTACGTTGTTAAATCAACCGAGTAGCCTGTCCATTTTGGAAAAAGTAAATAGATGATATAAGCAAAAACGGCCGTCATAATTAATCCACCAAAAAATCCTTCCCATGTTTTTTTAGGTGAAATGCGTTCAAATAATTTATGTTTTCCTAAAAATCTACCTGACAAGTATGCCCATGAATCATTTGCCCAAGCAAAAATCATAATGGCTAATAAAAAATGCCAACTGTATTCACCGGCATGAAATGCCAATAAACTTGCGGAGGCTAATGGAATGGCAATATAAAAAATGGCCATTGAGTTTAAACACACATTATAGAATGGTCGTTCACTTTTCGTGTACATTTCTATTACAAACCAAGTGAGCGGGAAACCACACAACAATGACAAGGAGATTAATGGAATTTTATTGCTTGCCACTAAAAACACGATTCCAAAAATCACTACACTAAAAATGGTGTTAATGATTTTATACGTTGTTTTCCATTTAGAGGAAGATGCCAATAAGTTGTGTATGATTCCGTGATATTCATTAATACACAAAACCACCAAAAGAGAAAATAAAATTAAAAATGTGTATTCGCTCAGAATTACGCCACCTATCATCACAATAACAAAAAAGATACCTGTTATTATTCGTGTACCTATGTCGCCCATGTTTTTTATTTAAGAGTTTCTATTGAAGCCGAAATATTGGCACTCAAAAATTCTCCGCAAAGGTACTCTTTTTTCTTTTCTGTACGAAATGTAGAAATATCTTCCATAAAATGGCAAAAAGAAGCGTGTAAGCTATTAATTCCCAGGCTTTTGGCATTTCAGGATGGTCAACGTCTATCTTGTAAATTCCGGCATTATTTAGATACATCAGCACTACTTGCGTGCCATTATTGAGTGCATGCGCGAATATGCTTGTCCATAAACTTCCGGAATAATAATACAAATAACCCAAAAACATACCTAACAACACGCGTGGTAAAAATCCAGAAAATTCGAAATGTATTAAACTAAAAAAAACAGAAGCTAACAAAACAGCTAAATGAATATTCCATTTTTCTGATAATAATTTTTGGAATGTACCTCTAAATATCCATTCTTCAGCCAATGCCGGAATAAGTGCAATGGTGATAATATTAAGGAATAAAATAACGAGGCTATTGTCTTTTAATAATGCATTAACCAACATTTTATAATCTGCTTGAGATTGCTCTGAAAAGGCACTAATGCCAAGCCATTTATTGATATAATATGTAAAATTGATAGATGGATAAATGGTATAAATTAATAGTGGTATCAACCCTAAAAAAACAATAGAAAAACCAACATGTGCGTTGGAAAAATGCAAGATGCGTTTGTCTTTCAATTTTGAAAAAATAAGTGCCGGCAATAAGAAGCTACATACAGAAGCCAGTATTTGTGCATAGCGCAGCACATTTAAGTTGTGATAATCAGCCGCAATAGTTTTTAATTGAGTTGTTTTATAATAGGCTATAATACAATAACCGCTGAGTAGCTGTGCCAATAAAAAACAAAAGAAGAAAATGCAAGCAGCAATCAATAATTGTAACCCAAAACTATACGAGTTGAGTTTATTATTTTGATATATTTCTTGCTTTGTGTCTATATGGATACGATTCTCTGTCATTCTTCGTATTTTTGCACAAAGATAGATTCCTTTTAGGAATTGACAAGATATGATAAAAATTGGCGATATAGAATTAGGAGAATTTCCGTTGTTGTTAGCACCTATGGAAGATGTGAGCGATCCTCCGTTTCGCTATGTATGTAAGCAATATGGTGCCGATTTGATGTACACTGAGTTTATTTCATCGGAAGGATTAATCCGACATGCTGCAAAGAGTATTCAAAAATTAGATATCTATGATTATGAACGTCCGATAGGCATTCAAATTTTTGGCGGTGAAGAAGATGCAATGGTGCAAAGTGCCCAAATAGTGGAGCAAGCCAATCCCAATTTAATAGATATTAATTATGGATGTCCGGTTAATAAAGTAGTGTGTAAAATGGCTGGTGCCGGCATTTTACAAGATATTCCCAAAATGGTGCGATTGACAGAGCAAGTAGTGAAAGCATCGCACTTGCCTGTTACCGTAAAAACACGCTTAGGTTGGGATGATGCAAGTAAAAATATCGTAGAAGTTGCCGAGCGTTTGCAAGATATCGGCATAAAAGCATTGAGCATTCATGGTCGCACGCGAAAGCAAATGTATAAAGGCGAAGCCGATTGGACATTGATTGCAAAAGTGAAAGAAAATCCAAGAATGCAGATTCCAATCTTTGGTAATGGTGATATTGACTCACCACAAAAAGCATTGGAATATAAAAATAGATATGGTGTAGATGGCATCATGATTGGCAGAGCAGCGATTGGTGCACCTTGGATTTTTAATCGGGTTAAATCGTTCTTGTTTGATGGTAAATTAATAGAGGAACCATCAGTAGAAGAAAAAATTTCCATTGTAAAAATACATCTACAAAAATCCATAGAGTGGAAAGGAAAAGCTTTGGGTGTGTTGGAGATGAGACAACATTATTCCAATTATTTAAGAGGCTTGCCCAATATAAAACCATATCGTACAAGATTGGTAATGACCAATGACGTAGATGAGATTTATGCCATCTTGGATGAAGTATTAAACGAATATGCCGGATTTATTCCTGCGTCTTAAATCCAATTCTTTTACGATTTTTCAAATCGTCTTCTTGTTTTTTTTCTTGAATAAGATAATTCAATGCATCATACACATCCGCAAATTGTTGGTCGTATTTTTCTTCTAAAGCAGCCAATTTATCAGCTAATTCCTTACTGTTTAGTGCGTATGAACGCAATACAATAAATGCCCGAATAATGGCAATATTCACTTGTATTGCGGTAGCACTATTTAACACACTTGCCAACATAGCGACACCATGTTCTGTAAATACAAATGGAAGATATTTGGGCTGTTTCCCAATTCCTTTTTTTAAGGTGCTAAAATTGCACCTTAAAGAGTATCCCATTCATCATTCGTAAGTTGAAACATAAAATCTTCTGGAAATCGCTCAATATTGGTTCTAACGGCTCTTTTCAAATACTTAGTTTCCATTCCGTAAAGGGCTGCTAATGAAAAATCAAGCCTAACCTTTTTTTCTCTTACTTCATAAATTTGTGTGTGTATAGGTTACCATTCCATATCTTGTTTTTTATATAAAGAGTCAGAAAAGTTGGGTTTTCCATAATGGAGTTTAAAAAAAATAATTGGCTTTCAACTTAAATAAACATTGGTGTAGAAATACAATGGAACGGAATAGTAAGTTTGTTTATTTTTAGATAGATTTACAAGGTTGTTACTTTTCTTATTCATATCATTTTTGTTGACCGTTTTTTATGTTGGTATAATGCTGACATATAAAAATGAATGGAATGAGTTAGAAGAACAAAATTCCCTCGCAGAGACAGTACAAACATCTATATCTGTTATTATTCCGGCAAGAAATGAAGCATCGAACATTGAAAAATTATTAAATAGCATTGCCCAACAAAATTACCCGAATCATTTATTTGAAGTAATTGTAATAGATGATTTTTCAGAAGATGCAACCTTCACTATTTGTGAAAATTTAGCGAAGGATTTTCCCGTTACATTATCGGTGTATAAACTGCAAGATATTATAGACACAGCCGCTACAAATGTATATAAGAAACGAGCCATAGAAGCTGCTGTACTGAAAGCAAAAGGCTCATTAATTGTGACTACTGATGCCGATTGTCGGGTGCAAACAAATTGGCTGCGCAGTATAGCAACGTTTTATGAGCAAACTCATGCCAAGTTGATTGCAGCACCGGTTTGTTTTCAAAATGATACTACATCTTTCGAAAAATTCCAAACATTGGATTTCTGTGGAATGCAAGCTATTACAGGTGCTTCGTTAAGTATGGAAATTTTTAACATGGCAAACGGCGCTAATTTAGCATACGAAAAACAAGCTTTTTTAGAAGTAGAAGGCTATCGAAATATAGACCAAAAAGCCAGTGGCGACGACATGTTGTTGGTGTATAAAATAGCACAAAAGTTTGCTGCAAATGTCCGTTTTCTAAAAAACGAAGCGGCTATTGTTTTTACCGAGCCACAACGCACGCTATCCGATTTTCTTCAGCAACGTTATCGATGGACGAGCAAATCCAGAAGCTATCAAGATAGACGCATAACATTCATATTGGGCTTAGTCTATTTATTTGTGTTGAGTATTTGGGTGAATGGTCTTTATTTCTTGTGTAAATCGGTTTATTCTATTTTATTTCCACAACATACATTAGTAGCACTCATTCAATTTTTGCCGGTCTTTTTTTCGTTAGGTATGTTTCTATTTCAGATTTTGTGTAAATATATCATCGATTATTTTTTTCTAAAATCAGCAGCAGCTTTTTTTAAAAGAGATGATTTAATGCGTACTTTTTTCATGAGTGAACTTTTTCATATTTGGTACATTCCTTTCGTAGGAACTTTTGGAAATATCTTTCAATATAATTGGAAAGGAAGAAAACTTAGTTAAAACATCTTACATCATTAAAAACATTTTTCATTTCTTATAAAAAGAGATTCTAAAATGTCCTACTAATTAGCATAGAATAAAATAGGGTAAAAGTTGTTCCATTGTTATATTTGCAAAGCAATTGAGCAAACAAAAAAACATATTAGTTGCACCATTAGATTGGGGCTTGGGACATGCCACTCGTTGTATGCCGATGATAGATATATTGTTGCAGCATCAACATAATGTCATCATTGCCGGCAATGGCGATTCATTGTTGCTCTTAAAAGAAACATATACATCATTAATTTTTGTTGAGTTGCCGGCTTATAATATTCAATACAAAGTTGGTTCTAATGCAGCTATACAAAGCTTATTGCAAGCACCTAAAATTTGGAAAACAATTCAACACGAATATCAGGTAACACAACAAATTGTAACACAATATAAAATAGATGTCATTATATCGGATAATAGATATGGTGTGCGGCACGAGCAAGTAAAGAGTATTTTTATGTGTCATCAAATTGCTTTACAAGCACCGTCGCCATTTCAATTTTCCAATTCTTTTTTTCTAAAAATGCATTTGCGTCAAATTCAAAAATTTGATGCACTTTGGATTCCGGATAATGAAGATGAAAATAATTTATCCGGAATTTTATCGCATCATATTGATTTTAAAATACCACACACTTACATCGGAATTCAAAGTCGATTTTCTAATTATGTAAAAGCTCCTTCTTTTATTGATGCATTAGATTTTGACATATTGGTGGTGTTGTCCGGTGTGGAACCACAACGTACTTATTTGGAGCAGCAATTGATTTCAGTTTTTCAAAAAAGAAAAGAAAAAGTATTGCTCATACAAGGCAAGACAGATGCTTTCATACAAAAGCAAGTAAACAACATCACGCTTATTTCGTATTTGCAAACCAATGATTTATTTACAGCATTACAAAAAGCACCATTGGTTATTTGTCGTTCCGGTTATTCGTCTGTAATGGATTTAGCCGTGTTAGGTAAAAAGGCCATTTTTATACCGGCAGAAGGACAAACCGAACAAGAATATTTAGCCAATAGTTTAGAGAAAAATGGATTTTCCATTACCTGTAAACAAGCTATTTTGAACATAGATGCGGCATTAAATCATATAAAAAACTGCAATGGATTTGGTAAGCTGTCAGCAGACAATCAACAATTATTTAAGCTTATCCAATCTTTATGAAATCTTTCTCATCGACTTCCTTTTAAATTAATTGCGCATTTGAGGGTTTCTGTATAAATCGAATGTCTAAAACATAAATTTATGAAACGAAATTCTTTTTTATGGCTATGCTTTATCCTTACTTTCGTTGTATTTGGATGCAAAAAAGATAGCTTTAGTGTAGAAAACACAAATTGGACTATTGATTTTAACATCACAGGTGCTGGTTCTGGCGATTATTCCTTATCCTTTCATACCGCTGGAAGTCTCAGTGCAGATGATGGAATAAAACCTGTATCCAATGTACCAAATGCGTATGAGCAAAAAGGTGACTCCGTAATTTGGACGTTTAAGGCTGTATCTTTCCCTAATTGGGCTACGTATCGTGGTAAACTAAGCGGTGAAACAAAAATAGCCGGTAAAATCGTAATTAATGATGCCGACGACAGAGGGTCTTTTTCCGGTACAAGAAAATAACGATTAACTATTTTTTTATATTATTTGAATAAAGGTAAATGAATCAAATCCACGGATTCTTTGTAAAAGAGTTGTGTTGTTTTCTCAAAACTTTCAGTGTAATCCGAAACGTAAAAGGCATTTTTACCTTTCTTCTCGTAATTAACCAAACCGTTTTCTATCATAAAATTTTTGATTTGTATGGCGACAATCTCATTCGTTGCCAATACATCCACTTTTTTATTTTTGGAAAGATAGTACGCTTCAATTTCTTTTTTGATTAAAGGATAATGTGTACAAGCTAAAATCAATGTTTCAATATCTTGTAATTCTGGTGCACCTAAATATTCTTCTATCACTAAGTTAGAGATTTGCCCATCCACAAAACCGGATTCTATCATCGGTGCTAAAAGTGGCGTTGCCAATTGATGCACCACAACCGCATTATTTTTTGCCTGTATTTTGGATTGATATGCGTTAGAATTTATCGTGCCTAAAGTACCAATTACGCCTACTCTCTGATATTTTTTTTGGATGATTTCATCCACTACAGCATCAATTACATTAAATACATGTGCGTTATCACCAGCCATATTTTTCAATAAATCGTATGCAACGGAAGAAGCTGTATTGCATGCAATTACTAATATCTTGCACTCTTTTGATAATAAAAATGCCCCGATAGTTTTGGTAAAATATCGAATGGTGTCTGCGGATTTATCGCCATACGGAAGATGTGCCGTGTCGCCAAAATAGACCAACGATTCATTGGGCAATTGTGCTGTAATGGCACTTGCAACGGTGAGTCCGCCGATGCCGGAATCAAATAAACCGATGGGCGCGTGTGCATTCGTATTCATATAGCAAAGTTCAACATATTTTCCATAAAATAAAAAAGTTCGTCTCGTTAAAAACGAGACGAACTTTTATCGTTGTTTTTTTATTTGATTAATTTGGAGCTTTTACCGGCGCTGTTGGAGCTGGTTTTGGATCCGGTAATTTTAAATGAGCTTTAACTAAAGGCATTATATCATCTGATTCATCTGCAAATAAGATAGAACCGGCACTTGAATCGAAGATATAGGTGAATCCGTTTGCTTTTGCAACTGCTTTAATACCGTCGTTTGCTTTTTGTAAAATTGGCTCGTATAATTTTTCTCTTTTTGCATCAATTTTATCTTGCGCAGATTGTTGGAAATCAGAAATACGTTTTTCTAAGTCGGCTAATTCTCTTCCTAAAACATCTAATTGTGCTTCAGACATCGTTTTAGCTTTAGTTTGGGCATCTGTAGTTTTCTTTTGGTACTCTACATACATTTGTTGAGCTAAACCATCTAATTCCATCGCATATTTGTTAATGGCCGAGTCAGCTTTAGCAGATTCCGGCATTAATGATATTAATTCAGCAGAGCTTAAATATCCTAATTTGTTGGCTTTTTGAGCAAATGTACTGGCAGCAAATGCAAGCATCACGATAACGATTGTACTAATTTTTTTCATTTCTTAAGTGTTTAATGTAAAATATTTATTTGGTTTAAAAATTATTATTGAAGTCTATACAAATTACATTCCAAGTTTTTTTAGCACCTCTTCGCTGATGTCATATTGAGGATTAGTGAATAACATAGCGGAGCTTCCGGACGCTTTATCAAAGATAAAATCATACGTTCTGATTTGGGCTAATTTTTGCACGGCATCAAATACTTTATCTTGGATGGGTTGTATTAATTCTTGTCTTTTTTTGAATAAATCACCATTCATACCAAATCTATTTTTTTGCAAATCTTTTAATTCATCTTCGGCTTTCACAATTTCATTTTCGCGTTGTGTTTTCATTTCAGCCGTTAACAAGAATTCTTCTGCTTGATACTTGGTGTACATTTTTTTTAATGCATCATTTTTCCCATCTATTTCTTTTTGCCAGCTGGCTGCTTGGTCATCTAATTTTTGCTGTGCTGCTTTATATTCCGGCATTTTTTCCAAAATGTATTTCGTATCTACATAAGCAAAACGTTGTGCTTGCGCAGTAAATGCGATGACCGTAAAAAACACGATAGACAATAATATCTTTTTCATCTGTTTTTGTTTTGTTTAAAATTACAATTTTGTTCCAAAATTATTCCGGTTCGAATCCAAGAATAAAGGAGATATTTCCATTTTTTCCTATGTAATCGAAGAATCCGTTATATTGTTTTATTGGACTACCATTAGCACTATCAAAACGTATGCCATAGTCGATACCAATTAAACCGAACATTGGTAAGATGGCACGCACACCAATACCGACACTTTTCTTCAACTTAAATGGATTGTAATCTTTGAATGTTGCATACGTATTGGCTGCTTCAAAGAATACCAAACCATAAATGGTTGCCGATGGATTGAGCGAGAACGGATAGCGTAACTCTAATAAGAATTTATTATAAATTGGATCGCCACCGGAATTGGAATAATCACCTTCGTATCCACGATGTGCAATGATGTCTGTTCCAAATAATGTAACGTTCGATGGAATACCGTTTCCGCCTACTTGGAATCGTTCAAATGGCGTAATGCCTACTTTTTTATTGTATGTTCCTAAGAAACCAAATTTTGCTGAGGTACGTAGTACTAATTTTGATTTTCCTAGTTGTTGATACCAATCTACAGAGAATTTCCATTTATGGTATTCAATCAATTTGTATTTCTCTGCGATGGTCATTCCATCGTAATTCGCATCTTTTCTAAATAAAGAATACGGCGGCGTAAACTGTACGGATGCTTCTATTTTAGCACCGCTTGTTGGGAATACCGGTTGATTGATAGAGTTGCGTTGTAAGGAAAGTTTGAAGTTTAAGTTACTGAATTTACCACTATCTAACGCTTGGTTATTTACATAATATCGATTGTCGAAATTATCTAATTTGTAACCATAATAATTGGCAGATGCCTGTACGATAAAGAAGTCATCCGGTTTTTTCAAACGCGTACCTAATGAAAGCGATAAACCATTGGTGATTTGTTTCCCTAATACTTTACCACTTGATACATCTTGAATACGAGAACGGAAAGCGGCAACCGTAAAGGCGTTTGGTTTTTTACCACCTAACCAAGGTTCTGTAAACGAGAAATTATAATTCTGATAGCGTTTTCCGTTACTTTCAATACGTAATGAAAGTTGTTGTCCATCTCCGGTTGGTAGCGGTGTCCAAGCTTTTTTCTTAAAGATATTACGCATGGAGAAATTGTTGAATTTTAAACCCAATGTGCCGATAAGTCCACTTTCTTTTCCGCCCCAACCTGCAGATAATTCTACTTGGTCGGCAGATTTTTCTTTTACTACATATTTAATGTCAACTGTACCATCCGTTGGGTTGGGTATTGGCTCTACGCGTGTTTCTTGCGGATCAAAGAATCCTAAGTTAGCAATCTCGCGTTGTGAACGAATTAAATCGGAGCGACTGAATTTGTCACCAGGGAAAGTTCTTAATTCACGGCGAATAACGTGTTCATTGGTTTTGTCGTTGCCTTCAATAATTACATTTCTGATAGTCGCTTGTGGTCCTTCATTGATGCGGATTTCTAAATCAATAGAGTCGTTTTCTACGGCAACCTCAACCGGATTGATGCTGAAAAATAAATAACCATCATCGTAGTATAATGAACTGATGTCACCACCATCCGGATCTTGCGACAATCTTTTTTCTAAAAGCGATGCATTATATGGATCTCCTTTTTTGATATTCAAAACACGTGCTAATACTTCATTCGATATTTTTGCATTTCCTTTAAAGTCGATGTTGCGGAAGTAATATTTATTGCCTTCATCTAAATGAATTTTGATGCTTACGTTTCCATCATCGTCATTAACAACGGTGTCTGCTACTATTTTGGCATCTCTGAAACCATTATTGTTATAATAGTTAATCAAGTTAACTTTGTCTTCCTCGTATTTTGTATGATTAAATTTAGAGCCTTTGAAAGTGATTCTAAATCTATCTAAAAAGAAATCTTTTACGGAATTAGAGTTAAGATTTGCCAATGTATATAATGCATCTTTGGCTTTTTGTTTTCTGCTTCTTCCGTCTTTAATATTTAATTCTACTCTCGAGCGTTCGCGTGTACCTTTCATGGCTTTTCGCATCTTAGATAATTCGCCGTACTCTCTTCCAATAAAATAGATGTTGTTTATTTTTACTTTATTTCCTTTATCTACAGTTACGAGCAAAGAAGCACTATTAACCAATCCTTCATCTTTCTTATCTACAATCGTGATAACAGGATTTAAGTAAGATTTTTCTTCAAATTTATCGATGATAATATTTTTAAGATTTGTTTTTACTGCTTCGGTAAGTGGTTTACCTTTCAGCATCTCAAACTTTTTCTTTAAATCATCTGCATCACTTTTTTTCAAACCTTTTATGGTAATGTCGTTCAAACGTGGTTTTTCTTGTACATCGATGCTTAAGTAAATATTTTCACCAATTACTTTATCAGCATAAACTTGAATATTGCCAAACAAACCTTGTTTCCATAAGTTTTTTACACTTTTAGTAATGTCATCGCCTGGAACGGTAATAACATCGCCAAGTTTAATACCGGTTAAGGATCGAATAATGTTTTTGTCTAAATATTCGGTTCCGTTAATCTCTATACCGGCAACTTTAAATTTCTTAGGTTCTTTGTAGTTGAACAATAGATTCGACATAGTCGGCATTGTGTCAACCGAATGGGTAGTTGTATTTAGGCTATCCGAAGTAGAAACCGCCAAGCTATCTTTCTCAATAGATGCAATACTCGTAATAGAAATTGCGGACGTGTCTGAGTCTTGTGCGAAGATAGAGTTTGTTGTTGTGCATACACCAAGCAATAAAAATAAAGTAAATTTTTTCATAGAAGTTAAGTGCATATTTAATTGTTGGTGTTTATTGATTTATTAATTTGTTCGCTTGTCATACCAAAACGTCGTTCTCTATTTTGAAAATCGTAGATAGCTTGATATAAATCGTTTTTTTCAAATTCCGGCCAAAATTTATCCGTAAAATATAATTCTGTATAAGCCAATTGCCACAACAAGAAATTACTAATACGGTGTTCGCCACTGGTGCGTATCATCAATTCCGGATCCGGCATATTATGCGTATAAAGATGATTGGAAATAGTTTGTTGGTTGATGTCATCCAAGCTAATTTTTCCTTCTTTATAAAGTTGTGCAATGTGTTTTGTGGCTTCGCTAATTTCTTCTCGAGAACCATAGCTCAATGCCAAGGTTAATGTCATTCGTGTATTGTTTTTGGTGGCTTCCATCACTTCTCTTAATGCTTTTTGGTTAGAAGCAGGTAAGTTGTGCATATGACCAATGACATTTAATCGGATATTGTTTTTTTGTAGTGTTTTAATTTCTTTACCAATGGTAAGGAATAATAATTCCATCAATGCAGAAACTTCCGTTTTGGGTCTGTTCCAATTTTCGGTAGAGAATGCATATAAGGTAAGGTGTGAAACGCCAATTTCTGCACAAGCTTCCGTGGCTTCTCGAACAGCCTTCACGCCATTTTTATGTCCAAAAATGCGGTGTTTGCCTTGTGCTTTTGCCCATCTTCCATTACCATCCATAATAATGGCAATGTGTTTTGGTAATCGATTAAGGTCGATTTGTTCTTTGTAAGATATGTTATCGTTTGTATTCACTTGTTATAATACCTTTGGACATTTTGATGTTTGAATAGTATATGTAACGCCCACACCAATAAACATAAAACGGTCTTTATCTTTGCTGGTGCCGCGTTGTTTTCCCGGAATTCCGATGTTTTGTGCTGATTTATCAGCCAATGCCGGTCCCATATTTATTCCGTTTACGATGTAGTTTACATCATCTGTTTCTACATAATTTTTGCTCACATCATCTATGTAATCAGTAAAAGTGATGCGACTGCTGGCTTCCACATTTAAAGCCCAATTTTGTGTCAATCCTATTTTTACGCCTAACCCGTATGGAATAGCCAATGCATAGTTGTCATAACCTCTATTTCGAGTCGGATTATTGGCGGATTTTTGTCCTTCAGTTCCTACTGATTCCAAAATATATTTATCGCCATTTACTTTAGTGTATGGTTTATAATAAAATAAACTTACACCCATAAAAACATACGGTGTCCATGTTTTAGTGTCTTTTGTTCCTTTGGAACGAATTAAAGAATATTTGAAGAAATTTATTTCATACGTAGCGGCAACTTCTACCAACTGAGATTTAAAATCTAGATTGCGAGCTTGTAAATACGGGAAACGTTTGATACGTTTGTCGGCAGCATCCAAAAAACCATAATTCATTTGGGCACGAAAAGCCATTCTATCGTTCAAATTATATCGATAGAAAACACCTGTTGCCCAACGAGCATTTTTAAAAGATAAGGTTGGATTTAAATCACCGATGTACACACTAGTACCCATCCATCCACCAAACTCATTTTCTTGAGCCAATAGCTTTTGCGTACCAAACGAGATGGTCAGAATGAAGCAAATTATTTTTAGGCTCTTGTTCAAGGAAGAGTGCGTTTTAAAGAGGTACAAAGATATAGATTTAACGTTAAAATTACTAAAGCGTGTAGGCTTATAAGGTTTTATTAATGAGTGATTTGTAAAATTTCACATTTTTTAAGGTAAAACAATGAACGAAAATGGATGCGAAAATCCATAAATCTAATCTAAATGCGAAAATTGAAGGGAAATCCGTTAAACCGATAATTTCTCTTTTAAATATTTTCCGGTGATACTTTCTTTATTTTTTACCAAATTTTCCGGAGTGCCTTCAAACAGTAAATGCCCACCATTTTCGCCGCCGGTCGGCCCTAAGTCCACAATCCAATCGGCACATTTTATCACATCTAAATTATGTTCAATAACAATAATAGAATGCCCAATTTCAATTAAAGCATAAAAAGCTTTGAGCAATTTTTGTATGTCGTGAAAATGCAATCCGGTTGTAGGTTCATCAAATATGAATAAAACCGGCTCCTTCGTGGCACCTTTTGATAGAAACGATGCCAATTTTACGCGCTGTGCTTCGCCACCACTTAACGTAGAGCTGCTTTGCCCAAGATGCACATAGCCTAAGCCTACTTCTTGCAATGGTTTTAATCTTGTAGCTACATCTTTTTTATCTTTAAAAAACTCGATGGCTTCATCTACCGTAAGTGCTAAAATATCGGCAATGTTTTTTTCTTTATAGGTAACTTCTAAAATTTCTTGTTTAAACCGTTTGCCTTTGCATACATCACATTGCAGATGCACATCAGCCAAAAATTGCATTTCTACTACTTTTTCGCCTTCTCCTTCGCAGTTGTCGCAGCGGCCACCTTCTACATTAAACGAGAAATGTTTGGGTTGATAACCTCTTATTTTTGAAAGTGGTAGTGATGCAAAAGTATCTCTTATAGCATCATACGCTTTGATGTAGGTAATAGGGTTACTTCGAGAGCTTCTGCCAATCGGATTTTGATCAACAAATTCTATTTTTTTAAGCTTGTTTTTATATCCAGTAATTTCACCAAATAAACCCGGTTTTTCACCAAATCCTTCCAAGGTATTTTTTAAATATGGATACAGTATTTGCTTAATGAGTGTTGTTTTTCCGGAGCCTGAAACACCCGTAATTACAGACAATGCATTTAGTGGTATGCGAGCATTTATGTTTTTTAAATTGTGTTGTTGTGCCTTTTTTATTTCAATAAAATTAATCGGTTTTCTGCGTATTGTGGGCACTTCAATTTTCAAAGTTCCATTCAAATATTGAGTGGTTAGGCTTGTTGGTTTTTTCAAGATATCATCGGCATTTCCGGCAAATACCACTTCGCCGCCTAAGGTTCCGGCTTGTGGGCCAATATCGATTAAATAATCAGCAGCGCGAATGGCTTCTTCTTCGTGTTCCACCACAATAACGGAATTACCTAAATCTCTCAAATATTTTAAGATTCGAATGAGTTTTCCGGTATCATTTGGATGTAATCCAACACTGGGTTCATCTAAAATATATAATGAGCCGGTTAGGTTGCTACCTAATGAACGCGTTAAGCTGATACGTTGCGATTCACCACCGGAAAGTGTGTTTGAAAAACGATTCAGAGTTAGGTAATCTAAACCAACATCTACCATGAATTGCAATCGATTATTTATTTCTGTAATTACTCTGGAAATAATCGGAATTTCATGTGTAGCAATAGTAGGATTGTCGATGCTTTTATGTTCTTTTATGGATTGGATTTGTGCATTAATAGCATGGAAATGTGCATACAAATCCTTAATTGATATCTGCAGCAATTCACCGATACTTTTACCCGCAATTTTTACGTATTCTGTGTCTGCTCTAAGTCGAGTGCCATTACATTCGTCGCAGGCAGTTCTGCCTCTATATTTCGAGAGCATAACACGATATTGTATTTTGTATGTTTGCGATTCTACATCTTTAAAAAACGCATGTATGCCTTGAAAATGAGCATTGCCATTCCATAATTCTTTGTATTGTGCTTTCGAGAGTTCGGCAATCGGTTTGTGTATCGGAAATTGGCATTTTGCAGCACCTTTTATTAGTTGTGCTTTCCAGGCTTTCATCACGTCGCCTTTCCAGCAAACAACGGCATCTTCATAAACAGATAGTTGTTTGTTTGGTATCACTAAATCGTGATCAATGCCGAGAATTGTACCAAAACCTTCGCATTTATTGCATGCACCATACGGCGAATTAAAATTAAAAAATTGAGGTGATGGTGTTTCAAAAGCCATGCCATCTAACTCAAATTTATTGCTGAATATTTTTTGTTTTTTAGATGGAATATCAACGATGCAAATCCCATTTCCTTCTGCAAAAGCAAATGAAATAGAATCAGCTAATCGATATAAATTTTCCTCGCTTTGTTCAGCGGTTGCGCGATCAATTAAAAGAAAAATTTCTTTATGTTTTTCTAATTCTTCAAACGTAATATCCTCAATTTGTATTACTTCATTGTTTATCCAAAGACGAACAATGCCATCTTGTATTAGCGTGTCAAACCTACTTTTTGTTAGTGGCTGAATGGGCGCCAATATTTGTAATTTGGTAGTTGGTTCTACCGTTTTGATATAATCAATAACATCAGTTATATCATTTTTTTGTACTCTGTTTCCTGAAATCGGCGAATAGGTTTTGCCTACTTTAGCATATAATAAACGTAAGAAATCATATATTTCTGTAAGCGTACCAACAGTACTTCTTGTAGTGCCGGTAGTGGTTTTTTGTTCTATCGCAATTGCCGGAGAAAGCCCTTTTATATAATCTACATCCGGTTTATCCATTCGGTCTAAAAATTGGCGAGCATAGGACGACAACGATTCTACATATCTTCTTTGTCCTTCGGCATATAGCGTGTCAATAGTTAAGGATGATTTTCCAGAACCCGAAACACCTGTAATAACGACTAATTTATTTCTAGGAATTTCAACATCAATATTTTTTAAATTGTGCGTACGTGCACCTTTTATAAAAATTTTCTGCTCACCATTTCTCGTTATTTTTTCAGTTTTTGCCATAATACAGCAACCTTTTTTGCGTTAAATACTGTTAATGACATACAGTGTGTCATTTTTGTTTATTAATCTTGATTAGAATTATTAACAAAACACATTTTTCACTATAGAGCACTCTTTACATGACAAGGATAAATTGTTTAACACGCAAAAAAATGCTTACATGTATACGACTGTTCAAAATGATAATGAGCTACTCCAAAGGTATATAAATGGTGATGAAAATGCACTCGCCATTTTATTAAAAAAGTATCAACGAAAAATTTTCTCGTTTATTATGATGCGTGTTAAAGACCGAACTTTAGCAGAAGATATTTTTCAAGATACTTTTTTTAAAGTAATAGACAGCTTGAAAGCCGGAAAATATAGTGAGGAAGGAAAATTTTTGCCTTGGGTAATGATGATTGCCAATAACTTGTGCATGGATTATTTTAGACGCAATAAACGCATGCCGAAAATAGTTGACAGCGAAGGCAAAGATATTTTTAATGTATTGCGATTCTCAGATGAAAGTAAAGAAGATATCGTTATTAAAGAACAAACTATACACCAAGTTCGCAAACTGATAGATGAACTGCCGGCCGATCAAAAAGAAGTATTGATTTTACGGCATTATGCAGACTTGAGTTTTAAAGAAATTGCCGAAATGACCGGAACAAATATCAATACAGCTTTAGGTAGAATGCGTTATGCCTTATTGAATTTAAGAAAATTAATGTCAGAAAAAGTAGTAGCTGTCTAATGATGGAAAAGTCACTTTCTTTATAAGTTCAATAATGTATCTTTGTGCAAATACAATCTGTTTCTGTACAGTGTATGATTAAAAAATAAAAGATGCAGTTTTTAAAGAAAATATTGATTTTTCCATTTGTAGCCTTCATAAAAATCTATAAATATTCCATTTCACCTATGTTGGGTGCAAATAAATGTAGATATCAACCATCTTGCTCTACGTATGCTATTGAAGCCCTTGAAAAATATGGACTTTTTAAAGGTGGATATTTAGCTGCAAAGCGTATTTTATCTTGTCATCCTTGGGGCGGCAGTGGCTACGATCCGGTGCCATAAATACAGCATAATATTTTTTAACCATTCATCCGTACTTTTTTTAGTAGATTTATTGTTTCATATTTTTATTTCGATTTTATAAATTCCAAACATGAAAAAAATATTTTTTGCACTTTGTATTTATGTTTTCCTAAATACAACAATACAAGCAGCAAATCAATCGAACCAAGCGAGTCAAGATCGCTATTTTGAAATTGCAAAAAACATGGAATTGTTTACTCAACTCTATAAAGAGTTGAATACCTATTATGTAGATGATATTGACCCGAATAAATTAATGACGGATGGTATTAATAAAATGTTGGATGGCTTAGATCCGTTTACCAATTACATCACCGGAGCCGATTTGGATGAATACCAATTGCAAACTACCGGAAAATACGGCGGCATTGGTGCCAGAATAGCAAAAATAGATGACCATGTAATTATCACCGATCCTTACGAAGGATTTCCGGCACAAAAAGCAGGATTACAAGCCGGTGATATTATTATGGAAATTAATGGAAAAGTTTCTACAAAATATAACTCTGAAGAGGTAAGTCAATTGCTACGTGGTGAGCCCGGTTCCAAAATTACAATTAAAGTAAAAAATCCAATTAGCAACGAAGAACGTACGGTGAGTTTTAATAGAGAAGAAATTAAAATTGAAAACGTTCCATACTATGGAATGGTGAATGATAAAATCGGCTATATTAAATTAGTTAGTTTCACAGATAATGCAGCACAAGAAGTACAAAATGCTTTGAAAGATTTGAAAAAAAATCCGAATATAAAAGGGGTGATTTTGGACTTGCGTGGCAATGGTGGCGGCTTGTTAACGGAAGCCATTAATATATGTAATACATTTGTAGATAAAGGCACCAATATTGTAAATACCAAAGGAAAAATAGTAGAAGCCAACTTTTCGTATGCCACGACAGGAAAGCCGGTTGATACCGAAATTCCATTGGCAGTGCTCACTGATGCCGGCTCTGCTTCTGCATCTGAAATTGTTTCGGGTGCTATGCAAGATTTAGATAGAGGAATTGTAATCGGACAAAATACCTATGGAAAAGGATTGGTACAAGTAACCAAGCCGGTTGCATACAAATCAAAATTAAAAGTAACCATCTCCAAATATTATATTCCAAGTGGCAGATGTATACAACGCATCGACTATTCGCATAGAAATGTGGATGGTGTTGCCTCTGCTTTGCCGGATTCGTTGCGTAAAGAGTATAAAACAAAATCGGGTAGATTGGTGAAAGACGGTGCTGGAGTTGAGCCGGACATCAAAACTGAAGAAGAGAGAGTTGCTCCAATTACCATCGCTTTGTTCACCAATAATTATATTTTCCGTTTTGCTAATCAATATAAATACAATCACACAACGTTGAGAGATGGAAATAAATTTCGTTTAAATGACGAAGAATATGCTGCGTTTACAACATATTTAAAAGGAAAAGAATACGATTATACGACACCAAGTGAAGTGAAACTAAACGAACTAAAGAAATCTATAAAAGAGGATAACTATTCTGATGTTGTACAAAAAGCAATCACCGAATTAGAAACTCAAATTAAACATGATAAATCGAAAGATTTAGAAAAATATAGACCAGAAATTGCACGATTGCTTGAACAAGAAATTGTAAGTCGTTACACTTATGAAAAAGGCAGAATCGCGAATAGTTTGAACGATGATATAGAAGTAAAAAAAGCAATTGAAGCATTGGCAGATGCCGCTGTTTACAAAACGATGCTTACAGTAAAAAAATAAGTTGTGCCTACTTCATCCACCTTTATTTTATGTATTGAAACGGCAAATGTAATTACGTCAGTTGCATTGGCAAAAGATGGCAAATGTTTAACGCAAAAAACAATTTTTGAACCTAATAAAGCAGCCGATTCGTTGCAGATATTAATAGGTGAACTATTGGTTGAATGTAAGCTCTCATTTAATGATTTAAGTGCCATCGCCATTAGTTCCGGTCCGGGTTCGTACACTGGTTTGCGCATTACGGCAGCTTCTGCTAAAGCATATTGTTTGGCTCTTCATATTCCTTTGATTGCCATTTCCACCTTGGAAGCAATGGTGTTTGGCGTACAAAAAAGGTATCTTAAAACCACATACGATATTTTTGTTCCGATGATTGATGCCAGAAGAATGGAAGTGTTTGCCTCTTTTTTTAATAATGATTTTGAAGTGGTAAAATCTTTTGGAGGTTTGGTGTTAGATGATCATTTTCAGGAGATGATAGAACCGAGCAAACAGTATATTTTGTTTGGAAATGGTGCTATAAAAGCAAATATATATAGTCATTTACCGAATCTTGAGATCTTTCAAACTTTTGAACATACCGCAGCTGATTTGTGCGAGTTGGCATCTAAAAAATTAGAAAAAAAGCAATTTGAGGACATTGCCTACTTTGAGCCCAATTATACCAAACCGGTATATATTACTACTTCCTCCTAATTTTTGTATCTTTTAATATTAAATCTTTATCTGCGTGCAACCTTTTTACTAAAAATTAATTCTTTTAAATTGGTACAATATTTGAATCTCAATTATTTCCATTTATAAACATAAAATGAAATGACATCTATGACGGTAAGCAATAATAGTAGCACAAGACCCGAGTTGAAAATTGATTATCAAGTTTTGCGTAAATCGGTTTTAGTTTTGAGAGCAGTTAATCACAAATTGCGTCAAGATATGATACAGTTAATTCATCAAGAAGGCAAAATGACTGTAACAGATTTATATGTTAGATTACGCTTGGAACAATCCGTCGCTTCCCAACATTTAGCATTGTTAAGAAGAGCAGGAATTGTCGTTACATCAAGAGATGGCAAGTACATTTATTATGCTGTTGATACGGAAAGATTAGACGAAATCAACCGACTTTTAGAAGAGCTTATTCGGAATTAATCCCCAAAATACCAACCCAATTTTAATTTGATACAGCAATATTTAAGTCTGTAATATGCATTATTTTATATAAAAAAGTTAATTCTATGGATGTTTTACAAATATTTCTATATATTTGTACTGAACTAAATTGAATTTAATTTTATGGAAAATTTTGAATTTAACAACGAGAAGATCGAAAAAGCTGCTGAGCTTTTGAGAGCTGTCGCACATCATCTTAGATTAAAAATCGTAAAGTTGATACACGACAAAAAAGAGGTGAACGTAAATGTAATTTACAACACGCTTAAAATTGAACAATCTATTACATCACAACACCTTAAAATCCTTAGAGGCGTTGATGTAGTAAAAACGAGAAGAGATGGAAAAAAAATCTACTACTCGTTAAACTATGAACGTTTGGAAGCCATGAATCGCGGAATTGAATTATTCGAAGATTGGACTCAAGCAAGAAAAGCTACTAAGAAGAAAAAATAACATTTTTCCCATTAGAACAGTTAGTAAACTATTATTTGTCGTACATTAGACAGATAATAGTTTTTTTATTTATGGCAAATCCTGTTCAAGAATTTAATGATTATCGTTCTAAAATGAATGCCGTGATTTTGGAACAAAAGAATCTAACACTCAATCGCTTTTTTAATTTAGATATGCATGCTTATGCAGATGGCGCCATAGATGCAAAAACGAAAGAAATGTTAGGTTTGGTAGCTTCGATGGTGTTGCGTTGCGATGATTGTATTAAGTATCATTTGGAGAAATCACACGATGCCGGTATTACAACGGAGCAAGTGTATGAAGTATTTGCCATCGCAAATTTGGTAGGTGGTAGCATTTGCATTCCACACACACGTCGAGCAGCCGAATTTTGGCAAGCTTTAAATGATTTGAAAATTTAAAGGTGTACCAATTTAAAACGGTATGGTATATATTTTTGATAATAATTTTTGGAATTTTGATTCCTATTTTAATAACAATTATTACTTTTCCTTTTTATTTATTTTCAATCAAAAACGATGCAAAATCTACTAAATCAGTATCAACAAAATTTTCAGACCATTGGCATATTTTGTCTGATATTTTAGATAGATTTAGTGATGGAATTTTAACTAAAATGCTTATAATTTGATATTTGTAAGTGTTTGTTCATTTTCAAATTTAACTCATGAAAAAATTATATCTCTTCGATTCATTCGCGCTCATATTTCGTGCCTATTTTGCTATGCAAAAAACACCGTTAATTAATTCAAAAGGATTTAATGTGTCAGCAATTCAAGGATTTTTAAACACTATCTGGGAAATTAAAACCAAATATAATCCATCGCATTATGCCATAGTTTTTGATGCAGCCGCACAAACCGACCGACAAGCAGAGCACGATTTTTACAAAGCGAATCGACAAGAAACACCGGACGATATCGTCGCTTCCATTCCATATATCAAAGAAATTATACGCGCCATGAATATGCCTGTAGTAGAAATTGCAGGCTACGAAGCCGATGATTTAATTGGAACATTGGCAGTAAAAGCAGCTCAACAAAATGTAGAGTGTTATATCGTTTCGCCGGATAAAGATTTGGGACAAATAGTGGGTGAAAATATTTACATTCACAAGCCACCATATATGGGAAAGCCCGCAGAAATACTGGGCGTTCCGGAATTAAATAAAAAATGGGAAATCAAACATCCAAAAGAAATAATTGATATTTTAGGATTGTGGGGCGATGCCGTAGATAACATTCCGGGCGTAAAAGGGATAGGCGAAAAAAGTGCCAAAATGCTCGTTCGCCAATTTGGTTCTATGGAAAATATTTACGAAAACATCGACCAAGTAAAAGGTGCCATGAAAGAGAAACTTATCGCACATAAAGAAATGGCATTTATTTCTAAAAAATTAGCAACAATTATCACCGATGCACCTATTGAATGGAAGGAAGATGATTACGCGTTAAAAGATTTTGATAAAGAAAAACTAACTCAAATTTTTGCTGATTTAGAGTTTAGAACATTAGGTAAAAAAATTATTGGCGATGATTATAGTGTAAACGATGCCATTGCAAAAAAAACAACTTCAATAAGTAGTAATCAAACATCTTTGTTTGATGAAATACCAACGGAAACCACATCATCCAATATCACTTACGGAAAAAATATACACAACACACCGCATCAGTATTTTTTGGTAAATACCGATGAGAAAATACAGCAGCTAATCCAACAATTAAGCACTTTAGACGCATTTTGTTTTGATACAGAAACAACTTCTGTAGATGCGAATAATTGCGAATTAGTCGGCATGTCGTTTAGTTTTAAAGCTGGCGAAGCGTATTATGTGCCGATGCCAACTAAGCTGGAAGATGCAAAAAGATTAGTGCAACAATTTAAGTCTGTTTTTGAAAACGATACCATCCAAAAAATTGGACAAAATATAAAGTTTGATCAATTGGCTTTAAAATGGTACGATGTGGAAGTAAAGGGTGTGTTTTTTGATACCATGTTAGCACATTATTTAATGGATGCAGATGGCAGACATAATATGAATGTTTTAGCAGAAAATTATTTAGGCTACACGCCTGTTTCCATCGAAGAATTAATTGGTAAAAAAGGAGCCAAACAAGGAACAATGCGCGATGTGCCACTCGAAAAAATTACAGAATACGCTGCAGAAGATGCTGACATTACATTGCAATTGCAACAAGTATTTAAAAAAGAAATTGATAATACGCATTTACATAAATTATTCTACGAAGTAGAAACACCATTGGTATCTGTATTAACAGATATGGAATATGAAGGTGTACGCATTGATGTTGACTTTTTGAAAACATATTCAGGCGAATTAAGTACGGAAATCATTCGTTTAAAAGATGAAATTTTATCCGACAGTGGTGTGCAATTTAATATTGATTCTCCGAAGCAATTAGGAGATATTTTATTTGAAAAAATGGGCATCAAATATCCCGGAAAAAAAACAAAAACCGGCCAATATTCTACGGATGAAGAAACCTTACAAAAAATTCAACACGAACATCCAATAGCCGAGAAACTAATGGATTATCGCGAGTTGACAAAATTGAAATCAACGTATGTAGATGCCATACCAAATTTGCTGAACCCCAAAACCAATCGCATTCACACTACGTTCAATCAAGCAATTGCCGCCACCGGAAGGTTGAGTTCTGTTAATCCCAATTTGCAAAATATTCCAATCCGAACAGAGCGTGGAAGAAAAATCCGAAAAGCTTTTATTCCAAGAGACGAACAACATATTTTATTATCTGCCGATTATTCCCAAATTGAATTAAGGATTGTAGCTTCCATTAGTGGCGATGAAAATATGATAGATGCATTTAATAAAAACTTAGATATACATGCAGCCACTGCAGCCAATGTATTTAATGTGGCATTAAGTGATGTAACATCAGAAATGCGTCGGCAAGCGAAAATGGTAAACTTTGGCATTATTTATGGTATTTCTGCATTTGGGTTGGCGCAACGCTTAGGAATTTCAAGAACAGAAGCCGGCGATTTAATTGAACAATACTTTATTAAATACAATGGCATAAAACGATATATGGATGATACGATAGCCTATGCTAAGCAAAAAGGTTACGTGGAAACTTTATTGCAACGCAGAAGATATTTACGCGATATCAATGCCGGCAACTGGACCGTGCGTGGTTTTGCCGAGCGAAATGCTATCAACGCACCGATACAAGGCACTGCTGCAGATATGATAAAAATGGCAATGATTCGGATTCACATGCAACTAAAAGCCCAACAATTACAATCTAAAATGATATTACAAGTGCACGATGAGTTATTGTTTGATGTATATCTTCCGGAAAAAGAAATTATCGAGCAAATGGTCATTCAAGAAATGCAAAATGCATTACCTTTACAAGTTCCAATAGAGGTAAGCGCCGGTTTTGGATTAAATTGGTTAGAAGCACATTAAATAAATACACGCATGAGAAAATTCTTCTTTTTAAGTTTTATGTTGATATTGAGTGTCTCATTTGCAAAAAAATGGGATGCCATCTATATAGGAAAATTGATTGCCACAGGTGAGATAGATAAAGTGATTCAATATTATCAAGATCAATATTATAGCACGAATAGAGATCCGCAAGATGCATTTAGAATTGCTGAACTGTATGTGAAAAAGAAAGACTACGAAACAGCGATGTTGTGGTATAATAAAGAAAGCCAACTAATCTATACATCGAGAACCAATTTATACAATTACGCCTATACCAATCAATTAATGGGAAATTATCAAAAAGCCTTAGATGCTTATTTGATGTATGCAGCACAAACAGGCGATGTAAGTAAGGTGATGGGTTTAGCCAATCAATGCGAAATGGTTTTAAAAGCCTCTTCCCAAACTGCCAATTATAAATTGGAGAATTATACGTACAATACCAAAGGAGATGAAAAATCAATAGCAGTATTGCGCACCAATCCAATTTATATCACAACTAAAGCAGATGATAAAAATACCACCAACGATATTAAACAAATTGTACGTTCTTTTGATAATTTTGCCAAACCACAAACGGCCTATAAAAGCGGTGTCGGCAAATTAGTGATTACCGGATTGTCTTACACGCAAGACGGAAACTTTGTTGTCTTTTCTGCATATGATCCAGCTACGGTAAAACTCAACCAACCACACGACCAACTTTATTTTGCTGAAAATTTAGGTGGAAATTTTTTAAACGTTCAACCATTTCCACACAACATACCGAACGCAACACTTAAAAATCCGTCGTATAATGCTAATGGAACAACGCTTTACTTCTCCTCAAATCAAGTAGGTGGTTCTGGAGGCTTTGATATTTGGCAAAGTAAAATGGAAAATGGAAAATGGAGTAAACCTATCAATTTAGGAAAATTATTAAATACCACATCCGATGAGATAAGTCCATTTATTGTACAAAATAAAACAGAAAATGAACTCTATTTTTCTTCTAACAGAGATGGTGGATTTGGTGGATTTGACATCTTCAAAGCAACAGCCGTTTCCGGCGTTTGGGAAGGTGTAGAAATGCAACCGGCACCTGTTAATTCTGCCGGCGATGATATCGGAATTATATATGATGATGCTATTAAAACAGGTTATGTCGTGTCGGACAGAATTGGTGGAAATGGCGGCTTTGATATTTATAGATTTATTCCGTTTAATTTAAAATTAATTGCACATGCTTATGATTCACTGACAGAACAATCGATGAGTTATGCAATGGTGCAAGTATTGGAAAATGGTAATAAAATTTATGAAGGTGTAACGGATAATAATGGTAGAGCTACATTTAATGTAGATAAAAATAAAACGTTTACCGTAAAATTTTCAAATGACAACTACAGAACAAGTAGCATTAAAGTAAATACAAATGGTAAGTTAAGCGGAGATTCTGTTATCGCAGAAAATTACTTAGTTCAAGATGCAAAATTTGCGATAAAAAATAATAGCGTCAATGCAATATCGTTAGATAATTTTATTGTGTTCACCGGAAAAGTAATAGATGCAAGCACCAATAAACCGGCAAAAGTAAAAATGCGCATGGTAAATTATGCTACGCAGAAATTAAGAGAGTTAGAAGTAGATAGTAGTGGAAAATTTGAAATTCGATTATTATTAAACAACAATTACAAAATTATTTTTGAAACACCGCAATTTAAAATCACCGATGAACTTACCACATTAGGATTAGAACGTAATAATGTGAAAGTGAAAGATTATTTGCTGACAGGCAATAAATTTAAGTTGACCGAAAACAGAGTGTATAAAGAAAATAATGTGCCATCAAATATTTTGTTGAATAATAAGATAGAGGCACCAATTGCTGTAACCAATATAACAACTACTTCTACTACATCATCCGTTTCAAAATCAACTTCAATAGTAGCACTAAAAGATTCCGTGAAAACAATAGCGGTAAAAGAAGAAAAGAAACAGGAAAATATTTTAGCAACAACAAAGACAACAGTAGCAGAGATATCTAAAGAAACACCTAAGGTAGAAGAAGAAGCTCAGCTTGCTGCCAATATGATAAATACACAAAAAATAGAGAAAACGAATGACACACCAAAATCTAAAAAAATAGATAAAAAAGTAGAGCAGGTAATTTTAGAAGATATCAAAGTAGATACTCCGGAAAATGAAATTGCAGTACCTGTTATAACAACGATTCCTGAAGAAAAACCAACACCAAATATTGTAGTTGCTTTTGCTGAAGTACAACCAAAATTGGATACGGTAATTACACAAAAAGTGCAACCAACTATTGAACCAACACCAACTATTAAAGAAACAAGTGTTCCGGTTGTAAATAAACCGATTGCTGCGAACAAACCAACACCAACAGAAATTATCTCAACATCGAAAAATGTAAACTTTAAAGCACCCGTAACACCGCCAGCACCTAAAAATAATAAGATAGAATTACCGGAAGTGTATTACAAGGTTCAAATTGCCAGCCTTGACGAGAAAAATGCTAAATTTCCGGAATTTGAACAGTTTGGAACAATTGAAGAAGTAAATGCGTATAATAAATACATATATAGAGTCGGAAACTTTGACAATTTAGAAAAAGCAAAAGACGTTTTAAGTGTCGTTCGCTCGCAAGGTTATTTTGTGGCATTTATTTTGCAGTATAATAAAGAGAAAATTACAGGAATTATTAATTAATAAACTATCAATATGTATAAAGTATTCAAACACACGTTATTCGTAGCTATTGCTTTTTTTTCATTTTCAACAATGCATGCACAAACACAATTTGTTACCAATGAAGTGCGACAATTTATGAGCAAAGGCGAACAAAATGGAATTGAGTTTTTGTTAAACGGCACCAAACCGGAAGATGCTAAAGATGCCATTGAAAAATGGGGCAAAAAGATGAAAGCAAAGATTGTCCGCGATAAAAAAAATCCGGAAATCTTTATTGATAATGCACAAATGTCGGCAGTGAGTGCCAATGCAGTTGATATGTATGCAGTTGTAACACCAATCGATAACGGCTCAAAAGTAACAATCTATACAGATTTAGGCGGTGCTTTTGTTTCTTCTGCTGCTTATGGAACACAATACATTGCATTGGAAACTGCAATGAAGCAATTTGCAAAAGCACAAGCAATTGAAGTAGTGGAAGACCAACAAAAAGCAGAAGAGAAAATAATGAAATCTTTAAATGGCGATTTGAAAAGCTTAAAAGGTAAAAAAGAAGATTATTTAAAAGATATTGAAAAAGCGAAAGCCTTGATTCAACAACGCGAGCAAGACATCATCAAAAATGATGCAGAACAAGCGGCGAAACAACAACAAATATCAATACAACAACAAATTATTGAAACCGTAAATGCTAAAAGAGCAACATTAAACTAAATACATATTTTCATTATAAAGACAGTTTCCGCTTATCGGCAAACTGTCTTTTTTTCTAATACTAAAATCAAACGTCATGAGTAAAAAAACAATTCAATTCGGAACCATTCTTATATTCATTTTTTGTTTTCATATAGTATCATTTGCACAAAGTAATTTCACCACCAACGAAGTACGCCAATTTATGAGTAAAGGCGAACAAAATGGAATTGAGATTATTTTAAATGGCACCAACACAAATGCTGCCAAAGATGGATTGAAAAAATTAGCTAAAAAGTATAAAGCCAAAGTCGTCTCCGAAAAAAAATCACCTGAAATACTGCTCGATAATGCACAAATCTCAACAGTGAGTGCAAATACCGTTGATATTTATGTCATCTTAACACCTATCACTAATGGTACGAAGGCCACCTTTTTCACCGATTTAGGTGGTGCATTCATTACTTCTTCCGCTTATGGAACACAATATTCCGCCATGGATGCTGCCGTTAGAGAATTTGCACAAAATCAAGCACTTACTTCTGTAAGTGATCAACTTAAATCGGAAGAAAAGCTATTAAAAACGATGAATAAAGAGTTGAGCAGCCTGCAAAAAACAAAATCTAAAACATTGAAAAAAATTGAAGAGGCGAAACAATCAATTATAAAAATGGAGCAAGAAATTGTAAAAAATGATGCTGATCAAGCCGCAAAACAGCAACAAATTTCCTTGCAACAGCAAATTATTGAGACTGTTAAATCCAAGCGTTCATCCTTGAAAAATTAAATATAAACCGTAATTTTGTAAAACAGTTTGTACGTTCTACAAACTGTTTTTTTTACTAATTAAAATAGATGTCGAAACACATACCGACAAACACGTACACACACGATTAAACATGAACACACGATTAGTTTTATGGGGCGAAATCGGTACCGATAGAAAAGCCTTAATTGCCATTCATTTAGACGAACAAACAGCGAAGATTCATACCTATGCATTTCCAAAAGAAGAAGCATCCAAAGAAATACAAGATATGCTTTTTGTGGAATGGAAAAATGGTGGTGAATTTACTTTTCCCGAAAATACAATTCATTGGGAAATAGATGCCAATAACGATTCCATCTTGCCGGAAGAAGTAAAAGTAGAACGCATACAAACCGTATTGCAAGCACAGCATAGTTGGAGCAAAAAACTCATGAGTGCTAAAATCAATCAGTTGCTGGAAGATGAAGTAAAATTGTTGGAAGAGAAAGCTTCTGTGGTAGCAGAATACGACCAAACACTTTGGGATAAAACCAAAGCACAATGGGAAAAAATAGCATCGTATCAAAAGAAAAATGAAATTACTTGGGAACAAACAAGTGCACTCAAAATAAAAATAGATGCCATTTTTAATGCTTTAAAAGCGGTTAAACGCATCAACACAGAAAATGAAGAACATGCCAATGCAACATTGGTAAAAAGCTATCTAAAACGCATCGAAGAATTGCAAACCAAGCTTATTTACAACGACCAATGGAATAGCATTGTTGAAGAATTAAAGAAAATACAAGCAGAGATTAAAGACATCCAAATGCGTTGGAGTCATAAGCGTAATATATACGATGCTATCAATGCTATTTTTGATGATTTAAAAAAATATAGAACAACAGAAAGAGTTTCTAAAACATCCGATCGCATCCAACAATTAACTAAAATTGCCAAAGGCCTGCAAGATTCTATTGATAGAGATAAAGAAAGCTATCAAGTACAAGTAGAGAAGCTGCAACATTACACACGCGGTAAGCTTAGTACAGATGAACTTCTAAATCGTTTTGGATATATTCTGGATAAAACAAAAGAAAAAGAAGCCAAGGTTGCCGGTATAATGCAAACGATTGCCCAATTAAAAAATGAGCTTCAGAAAGAGAAAAAACAACAGGAAGAAAGAGCCACTCAGAAAATAAAACAAGAACAAGAATTAGCGGCAAAAAATGCAATAAAAGCCGCTGAAACAACCACTGTCACTGAAGTTGAAAATACACCGACAGAAAATCCTATACCATCACAAGATGTTGCTTCGGAAGTAAACTCAGAAGGTGATATTAATTAACACTAGCTATTGGGATTATTTTCGATGTAACAGCGTAAAAAAAAGTGACAAAAAATATTCAATCTAACAATCAATTAAATGATACAAAAAAAGGATTCGTAATAACACGAATCCTTTTTTGTATTGTTCATTTTAATAAATTAATGCGGTAATTTTTCTCGCAATAAACCATATACCCAAGTTCCGGTGATGGCACTCAATAAGGTGATGCCAACTACTAAAAATCCGGAACCTATTTGTGCATACAGCGGACCCGGACAAGCACCCGTTAAAGCCCATCCAGTACCAAATAACAAACCACCAAAAATTTGTCCTTTGTTAAATGGTTTTGGATGAAAATCTATTGTTTCACCATAAATGGATGTCATCTTAAATTTTTTGATAAGCCACACAGAAATCATCCCAACAATTACAGCACTGCCAATAATTCCATACATGTGAAACGATTGAAAGTGAAACATTTCCTGGATTCTAAACCAAGAAACCACTTCAGATTTTACAAAAACAAATCCAATAAAAATGCCCATCAGCAGGTATTTAAAATTATACCACCAAGGATGCACTAATTCCGATTCGTTGATGCAAATGGTATCTAATGAACGCGATTCAAAGTCGGTGTTTTCTTCTATTTTATTTTGTATTTCTGTCATGTTAATAGTCTTTATTTTTTAAAAATCGAATGTGCAATGTAAGCCAAATGGCACGTGATAAACGTGTGAGATAAGGTGCAGTTAATAACAACATAGCAAAACAACCTAATAAATAATACATCGCATTATCTAAAAATGCATCGCGTGTGTTATTAAAAGCAACATATATGGGCAACAGCGATAAGCATAAGGCACAAGAAAGGATATAACTAATATACATCGCACCTTGATAAAATCCGGGCTCTACGGCAAAATCTTCTTTGCATGCAGCACAACTATCGTGCATATCCATGAATTTGCTAAAATTAAATGAACTCTTCGCAATGTATAAAGGTGATTTGCCACAAGTAGGGCATTTCAACGTAAATACATATCTCCATTTTACAGCTGACATATTATAAGTATTTAAAGATGAGGGGTAAAATAAAATTTGATACGATAATTCCACCTGCCATAAAGCAACATGTTGCAATAAGAGATGGTAATTGTAAATTAGAAATTCCCATAATGGCATGTCCGCTCGTGCATCCGCCGGCATAGCGCGTACCAAACCCAACCAAGAAACCACCGACAATAATTAAGATAAATCCTTTTAGTGTAAATATTTGGTTGATATTGTAAATATCAGTTGGCAACAATCCGGAAAAATCCGTAACATTCCAACTTTCTAACATTGTTTTGGTACTTTCGGAAATAGCTACCGGATTGGGATTTTTAAAGAAAACGGCAGTTATTACAGCACCGATGAAAATGCCACCCACAAAAAATAAATTCCATATTTCTTTCTTCCAATTGTATTTGAAGAATGAAATATTAGCAGGCACACAGGCTGCACAAACATGTCGCATAGATGATGAAATACCAAAGTGTTTGTTTCCAATTAGTAATAAAATAGGTACGGTAAGCCCGATGAGCGGACCGGCAATGTACCACGGCATAGCTTGTTTTAAAAACTCAATCATGAATAATTATTTAGTTGTTTTGATATTGAAATTCTAAGTTACACAACAAATTGCAGCTCCTAAAAATGAGAAATTGAATTTGTCTATTTAAACATCTTAATGCAATATTTGCTTAATCTTTGGCTTAGCTTATTTTTTTAAACTTAACTCAAAAAATAATTCCGTGTCTTTTCTTGGTGTTACGGAGTTGGTGGCCGTTTCCATTTTTTCTATATTGAATTTTTCTGAAAACAAAGTTTCGTATTCCTTTTTGTTGCCACCATGTGGAGGATTTACCTCGAACTCTCTGTCAAACAATAAACCGGCTAATTTTCCATTAGGTTTTAAAAGTGTTGCCATTTTTTCTGCATAATCGGTGCGTCTGTTTCTGTCAATAGCACAAAAAAATGTTTGTTCCAAAATGAAATCATATTGTCCGTTATGTTTAAAAAAATCGCCACAAATCACCGTTAATTCTTTGCCTATATGTGTTGCAAATCGCTCTATCAGTTGCTGTGCCAATGTTGCCGAAATGTCGATAACGGTTACGTTTTTAAATCCTTGTTCCAATAAATACGCTGCTTCGTATGCATTGCCACAACCCGGAATTAAAATAGCTTTGTTTTTGCACGTCATCGCATCTACGTATGTTTTAATAGGCGGTGATACTTTTTTTAAATCCCAACCGGTGATTTTATTTTTCCATAATTCATCCCAAAAAGTAGCATCTAATTGCATGGGCGTTTCTCCATTCGTACATTTTAAATCACTCATAAAAACAGTTCTTTTATCATAATAAATAGTCCAAGTATCAGCACCGTAATGCCGAATAATTTTTTTAATTTTTCACCCGGAATTTTGTCGGATAATATAATTCCAATCAACATGCCGAGTATCGCAATTCCAGTAAATGGAAGCAAAAATAACCAATCAATCTGCATGGAGGCATCACTCAAAAATCCGATAAGAGAATTAACCGTTATAATAATTAAAGAGGTGCCCACTGCACGACGCATACAATGTTCTTTCAAAAGTGTTAATGCCGGAATAATTAAAAAACCACCGCCGGCTCCCAATAATGCCGTTAACACGCCAACGCCAACGGCAATTAAAGTGGTTTGAAAATGATTGGCATTGGCATCCGGAATTTTAGCAAAACAATCTACATCTTTTTGTTGAGCGTTTTTTATCATGGAAATAGAGGAAATTAACATCACTACTGCGAATAATAAAAGCAGAAAAATGTCTTTTGTTAATTCAAATTGATTCCATTTTAATACAATATCCGGCAATAATGGTAAGATAATTTTCCGAGTAAGCGATAAGCTGATTAAGGATGGAATTAAGAAAAATATAGCTGTTTTTATGTCCACTAATTTTTCTTGATATTTTTTGAAAGCACCAATAAATGCGGTGCTTCCCACCACAAACATACTATAATGTGTGGCTGTTTGCATTTCTTTTATGCCAAATAAATACACAATAATAGGCAATGCTAAAATAGTGCCGCCACTACCAATTAAGCCTAATGATAAGCCGATTAATAACGTTGCTAAATATCCGATGATTTCCAAAATAGTATGCAATAAAAATTGTGTAAATTTACAACTTATAGCACTATTTATCTGTAATCTATGTTACACAAGACTGTTTTTCACACCATTGGACTTATGAGTGGCAGTTCATTAGATGGATTGGATATTTGCTATGTGCGGTTTAAAAAACTGGATGGACATTTTAAATATGAAATTCTTCAAGCAGATTGCATAGAATATACAGATGATTTTCGAACACAACTTAAAAATGCCGCTCAATTATCCGGTTTTAATTTATCAAAATTACATGTTGATTTAGGAAAATATTTTGGTGCGTTAACCTATCATTTTATCCAAAAAAATAAAATAGAACAATTGGATTTTATTTGCTCACATGGTCAAACTATTTTTCATCAACCAAGCTTTGGTTTCACAACTCAAATTGGTTGTGGTGCAGCACTTGCAGCACAAACAGGCTGTAAAGTGGTGAGTGACTTACGCTCGTTAGATGTTGCATACAACGGACAAGGTGCACCTATAGTGCCTATCACAGAACAGTATTTATTTCCCGATTTTTCTGCTTTTTTAAATTTAGGAGGCATTGCCAATATTGCCATTCATGCCGATAATACGGTGACGGCATACGATGTATGTGCCGCCAATACAATGCTAAATTATTTAGCTCAACAAATGAACAAAGTGTATGATGATGATGGAAAAATTGCCCGCAGTGGACAAATACATCCGGAATTATTACAACAACTGAATGCCATTGAATTTTGTCATCAACAAGCACCTAAGTCATTAGGTTCAGAGCATGTTTATTCGCATTGGATTCCATTGTTTGATTCCTTAAATATTCCATTAGCAGATAAAATGGCAACCGCTGTAGAACATATTGCCATGCAAATAAATCGTGCATTGGAACAATCCAAAAATATTCGTGCCACGTCTTTACTCTTAACCGGCGGCGGTGCTTTAAATACATTTTTAGTAGAACGTATCCAACAACATACTTCTTTAAACGTAATCGTTCCGGATGTATTAACAGTGCAATACAAAGAAGCATTGGCAATGGCATTTTTTGGATTGTTGCGTATCTTGGAAATTCCAAATTGCTTGTCTTCTGTAACTGGAGCCAAAAAAGACGTAATAGGCGGTGCCGTTTATTTGCCGTAAATTATAACAACTTTACAACACAAAAAAAAGGGAGTTACCACTTATAAATTTTACATTTGTTCCATGATTTTGGTTACTGGCGCATCGGGTTTCTTGGGTGGCGAATTGGTCAAACAACTCGTTGCAAATGGTGAAGCTGTCCGCATTATAAAGCGTGCCAATTCAGATATATCGCATCTTCATTCTATTAAAGATAAAATAGATATTGTTGAAGCCGACATCTTAGATATTCCATCTTTAGAAATTGCTTTCAATGGTATTGATAAAATATACCACAGTGCTGCTGTTATAGGTTATGATAGCTCGTACTATGATGCCATGTATAAGTGCAATATAGAAGGCACTGCTAACGTGGTAAACGTGGCTCTCGATAAAGGTATTAAAAAGTTATTGCATGTTAGTTCTATTGCTGCTATTGGTGGTCGCCCGAATGAGTTGATTACGGAAGAATCCAAATGGGAAAAAAATGAATGGACAACGCATTATGGCATCACTAAAATGCTGGCAGAACGAGAAGTGTGGCGTGGCATACAAGAAGGTTTAGATGCGGTGATAGTTAATCCCGGAATTATTTTGGGATATGGCAAGGAAAACAAAGCAACGATGCGCATTTTTAATAAAATTCGTGCACAAAAAATGCCCTTTTATTCCAATGGTACTAATGGTTTTATAGACGTGCAAGATGTAGTCAATTGTTGCATACAACTCATGGATTCCACAGTCATCAATGAACGATTTATTTTAATTGGTACCAATACTTCTTTTAAACATTATTTTGAAACCATTGCCTCTACATTTCAAGTGTTGCCACCCAAGCGAGCATTGAACAAAATAATAGGAAGTATATTTTTATGTATAGATTGGTTGGCTTCGGCTATGACAACACGTAAACGCGGTTTAACCAAAGAAAATATGAAAGTATCGTTGGAACATTTTGAATATTCAAACGAAAAAATAAAACAACAATTAAACTATCATTTTATTCCATTAGAAGAAACCATCCAAAAAATTGCTCAACAATTATAGCCATAAATTAAAAGGATATTGATGGAATAAGAAACCTTAATTAGTTAGAAATGGAAGAAACAAAACGCAAGAAAATATTAGGCATTTGGTTTATTATCGGAGTTGGAATGTTGCTCGGACAAATCTTGTTAGGTGGCATCACTCGATTGACAGGAAGCGGATTATCTATCACCGAGTGGAAAGCTATTTTGGGGGTGTTGCCACCAATGAATGAACAGGATTGGAATTTGGCTTTTATAAAATATCAGCAATTTGGACAATTTAAATTGCAAAACACCGCCATGTCGTTATCGCAATTTAAAGGCATTTATTTTTGGGAATGGTTTCATCGTCTTTGGGCAAGAATTATTGCCGTTGCCGCCATTATTCCGTTGTTCTATTTTATGTATAAAAAAATAGTTTTTAAAGAAGATATCATCAAAATAGTAATTGCGATTGTGTTGGGTGGCGTTGCCGGTGTGGTAGGTTGGATAATGGTGCAAAGTGGTTTAAATCAAAATAGTGTATTGGTTAATCCGTTGAATTTAATGTCGCACATTTTAGTAGCTACAATCATTGTGGCGTACGTATTGCGCGTGGGTTTGGAATATTTATATCCTAAACAAATTGCCCCTTTTGATGCCCCAAAAAGAGCATTGTTTTTGGTACTTTTTATTTTGGTATTTATTCAAATTGGATTTGGTGCATTAGTAGCCGGTTCAAAAGCTGCATTGGTTAGCACTACTTGGCCATTGATGAATGGAAATTATTTTCCGGAATTGTTTGATATTAAAGAAACGGATACCAAATTAATCTTACAATTCATCCACAGAAACATAGCGTATGCAATCTTTTTCTATGTGCTTTTTATTTTCTTTTATACAAAAAATGTAGCAGCACAATTTCAATTTCATCGCACCAGATGGCTATTGTTGTTGGCAGTGTGCGTGCAAGTAGTGTTAGGAATTTTTACTTTATTACACACCACCGGCGAAATACCAATTACATTGGGTGTTTTGCATCAGTTAGGTGCATTTTTAGTATTGATTTTTTCTATCGAAGGGCATTACTTTATTAAATATCGAAGTGCGAAAAAATGAAATGAGAAAACTATTCTATCATCTCTTTTCAGAAATCTAAAAAAAATAATTTATGCAACTTAAAATAGCTTCCATTACCAATTTAACTGATGCCCGATTTTTTAGTGCAGCCGGTGCACATTATTTTGGTTTTTGTTTTGATGTGTTAGATGAAAATAATATTAGTTTTCCAAAGGCAAATGAGATTATACAATGGTTGCATGTTCCGGTGGTGGTCGGCGAATTTGGTGTGCATCAATCAAAAGAAGAAATAGAATATTTGGCTCAGCAATTATCACTTAATGAAATTCAAATTCCCTTTCAACACACAGATTTAGCCGACTTGAATTTTGAAAAATTTATAACCATTGATGTGGATACGATTCTAAAAAATCAACCTACATCTTCGGATTATTATGTGTTGAAATTGACATTAAACGAGATAGAAAATCCAATTGTTCAGCAGTTTATTGCATCCAACAAAGTTTTTATTGAAACAGATTTTACGAACGAAAACATTTCATCTATTATAGATAGATTGCAACCTTATGGCATACAAATGACGTGTCAGAAAGAAGAAAAAACAGGATTCAGTATGGTAGATAAGTACGCTGATTTATTAGAAACAATCGGCTTTTAAACACGTTTTATAACAACTGAAAACTTATGTATTTAATCGTTCGATTATCGCGTAAGTGCATCTTTTCATAATACGTTTGAATGCCGTATAATTCGTCGTTTTTTTGCAGAGCATACACATCTGCATAATCTTTTATAATAGTAGATGGAAAAGCTGCCAACATTTCTTTGGTAAATTCATACAATAAATCGCTATCGGTTTTTACATGAATGATGCCGCCGGCTTGAATGATTTTTTTATAAATAGGTAGAAATTTTTGCGAAGTGAGTCGACGTTTGGCATCGCCTTTACGTGGAAACGGATCAGAAAAAGTAATCCAAATTTCACTTATTTCATTCGCTTCAAAATAATTTTCCAATTGGTCTATCTGCTCGCGAACAAAAGCTACATTCGTTAAATTTTCCAAGTTGGCAACACGTGCAGCACTCCAAAGTCGGTTGCCTTTAATGTCAATTCCGATAAAATTTTTTTCAGGAAATAATTTTGCCATGCCTAAGGTGTAATCGCCTTTTCCGCAAGCCAACTCAATAATAATTGGATGGTTGTTTTTAAAAAATGTTGTATTCCATTTTCCTTTCATCGCGTTGTTTTTCTCAAAAACAATCGGATTCTCGGCTAATTCAGCAAACTTCTGCAATTTTGATTTCGAGGCCACAATTTTTTTTCGCAAAAATAATAAAATCTAAAAAAGCATTTACTATTACTGAATTAGCATAGTATGAAATTGTATAAAAGAAGAAACCCCTTTTTATTCCGTAGTTACCAGCGATTGTGCCGCCGAATATGCCTTTATTTTTTGAAATACGGAAGAATGTGGTGTGCCGCCATCTTCTTCATCTAAGGCATATTTTGTAGCTTGAAGTTGTTTGTACGTTGTTTGCAAAGCGACATTTGTAGTTAAAGCATCTTCTATAGCAGTAGCTTCTTCCGATGTAGTTTCGTTGTAAAGATGTTTAACAAGTAATTCTGGTGTAAAAATTTGTTGCATAATTATTTGATATATACCTTAAACGAAAGTTACACATAAATATTTTATATGGCAATAAAAATTAATATTAAAATACCTATTCGCCACCACTTGTGCCTTTAAATTGGTCTTCTTTGAAGCGGAAAAGCACATTAAAAGTGGTTAAACTGCCATAAATGCGGGTGATATATTGCTGTAATTCCACTTTATCAGCATCGGTTAGTTTAGAGGCATTGATTTTTTGTTCCATAACGCGAAGTCTGTCGCGCGTCATGACAATTTTATGGAAAAATGTCTCAATCGGAATTTCCTTAGATTGTAAAGACGTGTTTTGCGGTTGTAGTATCAGGTTGCCACCTTGCCATTTTTCTGCTATTTTGCAATCTTCCAATGGCTCTGTCAGTGGTTCAATGATATTTTCTAATAAAGATTTCATCTGATCTATAGAAATTGCATTTGCGTCTTTTTCTACCAACTTTAGTAACACGTAGCCATCAAATGTTTTAGAGATTTCCTTTTCTCCGTGTTCTTTAAAATATAGTGTGTATGAATATTCATCACTATCATCTATGATTACACCAACACCGTATTTTGGATGCTCTACTTTTGTACCTATTGGATAGTTTGTCATAATTTTGTCTTTAGATGACGAAAATAAACAAGCATCTTTATATTTCCAATTTTTGTAAGAGAATCCAAATACTAATCCATTTCGCCCGAATACTCAATAACGCGACTATTTGCGTATTAAAAGTTTAATTTTATTCTAGGATTGTATTTTATCGGTTGATATCTATATAAAATCATGATAATTTTAAAATGAATCAATTTTGTAAACAACAAAAAAATGAGCACTATGAAAAATTGGGTAATATTAACAACTGTATTTGCATCTTTTTTTATTTCTATGCCAACAGCATCTGCACAATGGGGAAGCATTGGTGATAGAATTGTAGATGGTCTTAGTAATAAGGCACAACAAAAAATTGAAAGTGAAATTAGTAATGCTGCAGATAAATCGTATGAAAAGGCGAAGAGCAGTGTAAAAGAAAGTGTGAAAAACAGTAGTTCTAAGTCTAAAAATTCAAAATCATCTTCGGATAATGCTGATAATGAGGAAAACGGCAGCGAAAACAATAATAACAGTAAATCTTCTTCTAAAAATAGCAGTTCTAGTTCTTCCGGTAATAGTAGCTTAAAAGCCTATGGTAAATTTGATTTCATTCCGGGTGAAAAAGTAATTGCGGAAGAAAATTTTTCACAAGATGCAGTAGGCGATTTTCCTTCAAAATGGAATACAAACGGAACCGGCGAAATTGTTACTATTGATGGTCAACAAGGCAAATGGTTGAAATTTGGACCGGAAAGTATTATTTATCCTGAATTTGTCACTAATCTTCCCGAAAATTTTACAGTAGAATTTAATGTTGCGTGCACACAACCTTTTAGTTACTACTCTACAGCATTTAATTTCTTTTTTGCACCTTTGGCTAATCCTGCAAAGAACTATACGAATTGGAAACGATTTGGTAGTAATCGAAATAATGGTGTAGAGATTGCCATTCATCCGGAAGCGGCTGGCGGCAATGCTATGGGACAAAAATTTATTACCACATACGATGAATCCGGAGAAGATATTATCCGAAACCAAACAGATTTTCCAGATTTCAATCATGAGAATAAAAATGTAGTGAAAGTGTCTATCTGGCGACAGAAACAACGCTTACGTGTGTATATAAACGAAACAAAAATTTGGGATATTCCAAAAGCGTTTAGTGCTACTGCCAAATACAATTTTATGGGTTTTAGAACGGATGGATACCACGTTGAAGATAATGCCTATTTCTTGAGTAATATTAGAGTAGCTGTTGGTGCTCCGGACACACGTCATAAATTTTTGGAAATCGGGAAATATTCTACAACCGGAATTAAGTTTGATGTAAACAGCGACAAAATAAAAGGTGAATCGTATGGTACATTAAAAGATTTTGCTGCGGTGATGACAGAAAATCCTGATGTGAAAGTAAAAATTGTAGGCCATACCGACAGCGATGGCGATGAAGCTAGCAATATGACATTGTCAAAAAAACGAGCAGATGCCGTGAAAGCAGCTTTAAATAAAGAGTTTGGTATTGACAACAGCAGAATGGAAACCGAAGGCAAAGGCGAATCACAACCGGCAGATAACAATACAACTGCAGAAGGAAAAGCCAATAACAGACGTGTTGAATTCATAAAACTTTAGTAATTTCTAAAAACCATAAAACTATGAAATACTTCATCCTATTTTTTCATAAAGACTAATTGGTTCAATAGGATGTCTGTCGTCTCGTCTCGGTATAGACGAGACGGCTTTTTTATAAAGTAAATTATTTTTTAAAATTAAAAACAATACTCATGAAAAAACAAATTTTAAAAGTAATTGCATTCTTTAGCATTATTACACTTGTCGCTTCTTGTGGCAAAGACAATATAGGTGCAAAATACAAACAACAAATTTCTTTATTAGTAGATGGTGTTCCTTTTTCAGTAACCACTGGAGGAGCCGATGTAGAAGAAGCTGATGCACATATCAGAGCTGATACTGTCTTCCAATTAGATGCAGAAAAAGGAGATAAAGACTTTTCAATTAATTTTAATAAAATTATAGGTTCAGGTACTTACACCATCAATAAAAATAATTATTCGCTTTTTAATTATGCTCAATGGGAAGATGGTGATGATTTATTTACCAATAGTGGTGGCTCCAATAAATCACGTCTTATATTTACTATTACAAATATTGCAGGAAGTGCTTCCGATCATTTAAGATATATAGAAGGTACTTTTTACGGCGTTTTATATAATATTTCACAAACCGATTCTGTTATTATCACCAATGGTCAAATTAGTATCATAGAATAAAAATTGATGAATCTATATTTTAGACCGTTTTGCTACAAGCAAGACGGTTTTATTTTTTATACTATAAAACGAATTTCTTTAAAACCAAATTGTTCCCTTCCGTTTGCCGTTTCCATTTGCAAAAATCCCATCGCATCCACATCTATAATTTTTCCTTTAAATATCCCATCGCCTTTTTGATAATCAGCCCAGCAATTATATTGATATAGATAGTTTATATACAGATGCTTTAAAGTTTCGTAGTGTTTGTTTTTTAGTAGCAACAAATATTTTTCAATAGAAGATAAGAGTTGTTTCAAAAATTCAAATTTATCTACTTCGGAGCCAATAATAGTTTGTAAGCTGGTTGCACGTATATTTTCCGGAAAATATGTTTGGTTGACATTAAAACCAATTCCAATAACAGAATATTTAAGGTGCAACCCTTGTATCGTATTCTCAATTAAAATTCCGGCAGTTTTTTGGTTGTCATAAAAAATATCATTCGGCCATTTTACAGCAATGTGGTTGGATTGATGTGTTATTTTGCTCTGAATAAATGTTGATGCAGCAACTGCAACACCGATAGAAACGGCTTTATTGAGCCAAAACTGTTCCGTTGCCAATAAAAAATCTGTTTTGTAAATGATACTAAATGTCAGGTTTTTGTGGCTTTCAGCAAGCCATGTATTTCCAACTTGTCCGCGTCCGGCAAACTGTTCGTCTGCTAAAATGACAGTTCCATCTATTGGACTGCTTTTTGCTATATGTTCTTTTGCATAATTATTGGTAGAATCTACTGTAGGTAAATGTATCAATAACTTGCCTGTAAATAAGGTATTGTTTATTATAATATCCAAAATTTAGTAGCTTTGTACAAAGCACTCCATTGGAGTGTTCATTTTTAAATAATTTATCGTTTGGAAAAAGCAAAAATAAGAAAAACAAAAGTAAAATCAACGTCTGCGGAAGACTTGAGCCAACTGATTATCGCAGCAATGCAAGATAAAAAAGCAAATAATATCTTGAGCTTGGATTTAAGACATATTCCGGAAGCCATGTCGGATTATTTTATTATCTGTCATGCTGCCTCTACTACGCAAGTACGCGCCATTGTAGATAATGTGGAGGAAGAAGCACGTACCAAAGTTGCCATCAAACCGTATCACGTAGAAGGTCGTTCCAATGCAGAATGGTGTCTGATCGATTTTGGCGATATCATCGTACATGTTTTTCAAGAAGAAAAGAGAGCATTTTTCCAATTAGAAGATTTATGGAGTGATGCTATCTTTAAACACTACGATTAAAACAAAAATTAACACTAAGAATACAATACATCTAGTATCTTAATTGAACAATTTTCCTTCACATTACGTTTATTCAAATTATAATACTTAAAAATGGATTTTAAACCCGAAAACGAAGAGCCGAAAAAAAAGAAAGGCGGTTTTAATAGCTATTGGCTATTCGCTATTCTTATCGTGGGATTGCTGGCAACACAATTTTTATCGCTCAACTTTCAAATAAAAAATATTGACGAAGATTTTTTCTTCTTAAAATTGGTGCCATCCGGTGATGTGTCTAAAATTACTATTGTCAATAAAGAACAAGTAGAAGTTTATATCAAATTGGATTCTTTAAAAGCCAAAAAACAATACGAAGATGTTCGAAATACAAAATTGAAATCCATCAACAAAGGACCACATTATGCCTTTGAGATTTCTTCTATCGAAACATTTCAACAAAAATTAGATGCCGCACAAAAAGATATTCCGTATGAAAGCCGAATTAAACGTACCAACGAATATAGAAAAGGCATTTTCGATATCATCGGTTGGTTATTGCCTTTTGTTTTATTAATAGGTGTATGGATGTTCTTGATGCGCCGTGCAACCGGTGGAATGGGCGGCTCCGGTGGACAAATTTTCAATATCGGAAAATCCAAAGCCAACTTGTACGACAAAGACATGAAAGTAAATGTTACATTTGATGATGTAGCCGGATTAGATGAAGCCAAAGAAGAAGTGAAAGAAGTGGTTGACTTCTTAAAAAATCCGAAAAAATATACAGCATTAGGTGCAAAAATTCCCAAAGGTGTTTTATTGGTAGGTCCTCCGGGAACCGGAAAAACATTGCTGGCAAAAGCCATGGCAGGTGAAGCACAAGTGCCTTTCTTTTCTATTTCAGGTTCTGATTTCGTAGAGATGTTCGTAGGTGTGGGTGCCTCTCGTGTACGCGATTTATTTAAACAAGCTCGTGAAAAAGCACCTTGTATTATTTTTATTGATGAGATAGATGCCGTAGGCCGTGCACGTGGAAAAAACATGATGCAAAGCAATGATGAACGCGAAAGCACCTTAAACCAATTATTGGTGGAAATGGATGGCTTTAGTGGCGATAAAGGTATCATTATGTTGGCGGCTACCAACCGTCCGGATGTATTGGATTCAGCCTTGTTGCGTCCGGGACGTTTTGACAGACAAATTTCTATCGATAAGCCGGACCAAAAAGGAAGAGAGCAAATTTTTAAAGTACATTTGAAAAAATTAACCAAGCTTGGACCAGATGTAACGCCGGAAAAACTTTCCTCTTTAACGCCAGGTTTTGCCGGTGCAGAAATTGCCAATGTATGTAATGAAGCGGCTTTGGTAGCAGCTCGTAAAGAGAAAACACAAGTAGAAGTAGAAGATTTTAATGAAGCAATTGACAGAAGTATTGGTGGTTTAGAAAAGAAAAATAAAATCATCTCACCACAAGAAAAAGAAATAATTGCTTACCACGAAGCTGGACACGCCATTTGCGGTTGGTATTTGGAGCATGCACATCCATTGTTGAAAGTGACGATAATTCCACGCGGTATTGCTGCACTCGGATATGCTCAGTATTTACCTAAAGAACAATATCTGTATCGCACAGAGCAATTGATGGATGAAATTTGCATGACCTTAGGTGGCAGAGCAGCGGAAGAAATTATTTTTGGAAAAGTATCTACCGGTGCACAAAACGATTTGCAACGCATTACGCAATTGGCTTATGCGATGGTAACAGTATATGGTATGAATGATAAAGTGGGAAATGTATCTTTTTACGATCCGCAACAAGATACAACTTTTACCAAACCATACTCCGATGAGACAGCAAAAGTAATTGATGAAGAAGTTCGAAAATTAATAGACTCAGCATACCAACGTACCTTAAGTTTATTGACAGAACGAAAAGAACAATTAACAACCATTGCCAAAGCATTATTGGAAAAAGAAATCTTATTCAAATCTGATTTGGAAACGCTAATTGGCAAACGTGCTTTTGATGAAGAACCGTTACCGGTTTCCTTTTCATAATTTTTTTAAATGAATAATATAAAGAAGGTCTCGCGAAGCGAGACCTTCTTTATATTTGTATATGTCCAATGCTCAGATTTACAAAATATATAGTTTGTCGGCAGTAGCAACATTGTTTATGTTGTTGCTGTTTTTTTATTTGAATGCCAATTACGATGGTCAATATTGGCAGCAATTGCAACAAAGTAAATCGGCACTTACCGCAGAGTATTGTGAGTTAGATAAATCCACGCATTTTTTTCGCCAAACAATCAATACTTATTCCAACTTAATGTATTTCTTTTTAGGATGTATTGTTTTGTTGATTGGAAAACACGATTTAAAACATAAAGCAGCCACACCAATGAACGCCATACAACAGTTTCCGGCTATTTCTATTTTGATTGGAATGTGTTTCATTTATTTATGTTTGGGAAGCTCATTTTTTCATGCATCACTTTCTTGGATAGGACAACGATTAGATATGAATGCTACGTATAGTATTTGTATCGTGTTAATAGGAATAAGCATTTTTAGGTATTTTGAGTCTATTCGTATTCGGCACCTTCATTTCATTTTCTTATTGATAGCGTGCATTATTGCATTTATAAAAATTCATTTAATGATTAGTAGCTTTGTTCTATTGCCAGCACTCATTCTTGTTTTGATTGGTTTTACAACGGCAAATTATTTAAGAAATAAAAGTCACTATCATTTTACTACACTTGTTTTAAGTTTCTTTTTTTTGATAGGTGCATTTGTGCTACGCACCATCGACTTAAAAAAAATTGCTTGTAATCCCATTTCAATATATCAAGGACATGCGTTGTGGCATTTTTTCACAGGCATAAGTGCTTTTTTGTTGTATTGGTTTTATAGAAACGAAAAGATAGCATCATAAAATTTATAGCGTGT
>CAZDOT010000017.1:0-21773 GCA_964507125.1 uncultured Chitinophagales bacterium
CGCAAAGCACACAGAGTTTTTATTGATAACTATCATTCCAACTAAAGTGGGAATCTGTTATAATCAGAACACACTATAAAGAAAATACAAACATCTTACTTTCCATTTTACATTTGTATCTTTGCAAAATGGAAAACATACAAGATTTACATACATTTTTAAGCTCACCCAAAAACATTGTTATCACTACACATCAAAAACCGGATGGCGATGCAATGGGTTCTTCCTTGGCATTGTATAATTATTTAGTTCCATTTGGCCACACAGTTCGTGTTATTTCACCTACAGAATATCCAACGTACTTTTCCTATTTGCCCGGTTATGATGAAGTTTGGAATTACTTAGAAAATCCGCAATTAAGTCAAATAGCGATAGAAGCGGCCGACATCATTTTTTGTTTAGATTTTAATGATTTAAAACGAATTGAACCTTTAGATGAGTTCATTCAAAAAAATACTAAAAAGAAAATTGTTTTATTAGACCATCATTTATATCCCAAAATTGATGCTGATTGGATATTACATGATGTGAAAGCTTCTTCAACATGTGAGTTAGTCTTTCGATTCTTAGAAATATTTGATCCTAAATTTAAGATTACACAAGAAATTGCTGAATGCATTTACACCGGAATCCTTACAGATACAGCCAGTTTTTCTAATGGTGCAACCAACAAAAAATCATTAGAGATTGCTGCACATTTATTGGATTGTGGCTTGAATATCATTTATGTTCAAGAACAATTAAACCAAAATGGTCGCGAGGAAAAATTACGTTTTTTAGGTAATGCTTTATTTAGAAACATGATTATCCGCGAAGACATTGGTATTGGTATTATTGTAGTAGATAAAAAAGATGCATATCGTTTCAATTTACAAACTGGCGATACAGAAGGTTTGGTTAATTATCCATTAACGATAAAAAATGTAAAAGTGGCCATTCTTATTAAACAAGAACCAAAAATCATCAAACTATCTTTTAGAAGTAAAGGCGATTATTCAGTAGAAAAAATTTGTAGAGAACATTTTGAAGGCGGCGGACACCGCAATGCTTCCGGTGGTCGTTCTTTCCTTACTGTTGATGAAACAATCGATAAAATTATCACCATTTTTGAGAAAGAAAATTTAGTTTAATTCAATAGATATTAGTCAATATTCAATAGTCAGTTGTCAGTTGTCATTGGTCAATTATCAATTATCAATAAAAATGCCCTTCCTTTGAAAAATGGAATCTCAAAATTAACCACAAAGAAGTCAAAGTATTTACGCAAAGAACACAAAGCTTTTTATTTCAGATAATTGGTCGGATGATTATAAGTCATCTGACCAACATCTCTACTGTCATTCCCACGAAAGTGGGAATCTCTTTTATTACAAAAAAACTATCATCTCTCAATACTATCTACTTAATACTCTTGCCTTGGTTTGTGTCTTCACAAACCATAATAATAATGTTTCGTGTGACAAGAACCATGGCTTGAAATACTAAATACTTCACCTCAATTCTCTTTCTTCTCCGACATACAAACAATATTTATTTTTATGTAATTTTGTAAAAATAAATGATGACACGATTATCCGTAAACCTTAATAAAATATCCTTAATCCGTAATTCGCGTGGTAGCAACTATCCTGATTTAATACAAGTAGCTAAAGATTGTGAACGCTTCGGCGCACAAGGAATTACGGTGCATCCACGTCCGGATGAACGACATTGTAAATTTTCAGATTTACCTTTATTAAAAGAAATCTGCACGACCGAATTTAATATTGAAGGTTATCCAAGTCAACATTTTATAGATGAAGTAATTCGAGTAAAACCTCATCAATGTACATTGGTTCCGGACGATCCCAATCAAATAACATCAGACCACGGTTGGGACACTATCAAACATCAATCTTTCTTAAATGAAATAATCCAAACATTACAAGCACATCAAATTCGTGTTTCATTATTTATTGATGCTGATGCTAAATTAATTGAAGGTGCTGCCAAAATTGGTGCTGATAGGATTGAATATTACACAGGTCCTTATGCTAAAAACTATGCTAGCAATCCGGAAAATGCCATTAAGGAAATAAAAGAAACTTGCCAAATCGCTATTCAAAATGGATTAGGAATCAATGCCGGACATGATTTGAATTTAGATAATTTAAAATACCTAAAAGACAATTTACCGCAATTGGATGAAGTGTCCATTGGTCATGCTTTAATTTGTGATGCAATCTATCTTGGTTTAGAAAATACCATCCGATTATATCTCAATAAATTGGCATAATATATTACCAAACCATCGGATATTTTTTCGGGTTGACTTCATGCATCATTTTATTGATAGCATATAAAATATCTTCAGCATTGGGTTTGCAAAAATAATCACCATCACTACCAAAAGCACCTCTGTGTTCTTTTGCCGAAAGCGAAATTGGTTCACTATCTAAATAGCGAAAAACATGTTGGTGTTCCATTACTTGTTGCATCATATAGGCGGTTCCGCCACCCGGATAATCTTCATCTAAAAACACGACTCGATTGGTTTTTCGTATGGAATTACCAATTACACCATAAGTATCAAAAGGCAATAAAGTTTGTACATCAATGAGCTCAACAGAAATGCCCATTTTTGTCAAATTTGGAATTGCTTCTTGTGCTATCCGCACACAAGAACCATAGGTTACTAAAGTAATATCATTACCTTCTTGCAAAACTTCCGGAACACCTAATGGCACCGTAAATTCACCTACATTGGATGGCATTTTTTCTTTTAATCGATAACCATTTAAACACTCAATCACTAAAGCAGGCTCATCTCCTTTTAAAAGTAAATTATAAAAACCGGCTGCTTGAGTCATGTTTCTCGGAACGCAGACATGCATACCACGCAACGCACCCAAAATCATTTGAATAGGTGAACCTGTATGCCAAATTCCTTCTAATCGATGGCCACGTGTACGTACGATTAACGGTGCTTTTTGTCCACCTTTTGTTCTATATGACAAGCAGGCTAAATCATCTGATAAAGGCTGCAATCCATACAGTAAATAATCTAAATACTGTATTTCAGCTATTGGACGCATGCCACGCATTGCCATTCCAATGCCTTCGCCCATGATGCTTGCTTCGCGAATTCCGGTATCGTAAATGCGCTCAACACCATATTTTTCTTGCAAACCGGCAAATGCTTGGTTGACATCACCAATTTTACCGACATCTTCACCAAATGCCACAATTTTAGCATCACGAGAAAAATTGGCATCAAAGCAAGCATTTAATACTTTAAATCCACTTACATACGAAACTTGTCCTTCGTATTGTGCCGGAATTATCGGAATACGCAAAGGTGAGTAAATAGAATTTGTATGTTGGTAAGAAGAATAGCGTTCTTCATTAATTTGTGTTTGGATAGAATGCCATTTTTTTAATGTATCAATTGCAATATTTTTTTCATTTCGAACCAACACCAACACATCCGATATCGTTTTAAACACATCTTTACGCATCGGATCAATAGAATAACGCAATCCTTTTTCTATATCTTCTAATTGTTCTTTATACTGTGATAATTCTGCTATGTTTTTTATTATGGCACTTGCCTCTTGTAATTCCTCTTTAATAGGTTCGTGAAACTTATTCCAAGATATCTTTTTTTGTTCGGCTACGTATAATTTAGCATCGTTTTCAATCTCATTTAATTCTTCTTCTGATGCCATTTTATTTTGTAAAATCCAATCTCTATATTTCAGGTTGCAATCGTGTTCTCTTTCCCATTGTAATCTTTCGGCAGATTTGTAACGCTCGTGAGAACCGGAAGTGGAATGACCTTGCGGTTGTGTCAATTCCTCAACATGAATAATGGCCGGAATATGTGTTTTTCTGGTTTTATCTGTTGCCATTTTATAAGTGGCCACTAATTGCGGATAATTCCATCCTTTTACAACATAAATATCATATCCATTACTTTCATTTGTGCGTTGAAATCCTTTTAATACTTGAGAAATACTTTCTTTCGTTGTTTGATATTTTTTGGGAACAGAAATGCCGTAACCATCATCCCAAACAGATACTACTAATGGCACTTGCAATACACCTGCGGCATTGATAACTTCCCAAAAAATTCCTTCAGAAGTAGAAGCATCACCAATAGTAGCAAAACAAATTTCATTGCCATTATTGCTAAATCCGTTTTCGCCAATTTGTGTATTCAGTTCTCTATATTTTTTCGATGCCATTGCCAAGCCCAATGCACGTATCATCTGTGATGCGGTAGGCGAATTATCGGCTGCTGAATTTTTCTGATTTTTTATTGCTTTCCACGTTCCATCCGGATGCAAGTTGCGCGTGGCAAAATGGTTGTTCATTTGTCTGCCACCGGAATGTGGATCTTCTTCTAATGATGGATTGGCATATAATTGTCCGAAAAGTTGCTCCACATTTACAATTCCGGACGCTAATGCAAACGTTTGGTCGCGGTAGTAGCCGGCACGGAAATCTCCATTTTCAAAAACTTTTGCTAAAGCTATTTGCGGTAATTCTTTTCCATCGCCAAAAATCCCAAATTTTGCTTTTCCCGTCAAAACCTCTTTCCTTCCGGTTAAGCTGGTTTCACGACTAATACAAGCCAATTTATAATCGGATAATACTTCTATTTTAAATTCATCAAAAGTAACTTCTTGACTCACTCCTTTTGTAACTAATATATTATTAGAAGTAATTAAGGTCATGCATTGAATTTGAGAACAAAATTACATCTTTAAATTTTAAAAATTGTGAGATTATTAACATTCGCATAAAGTTGTTAATCTTCTAAAAAAAACGTAAAAAATAAAATATTGGTATATTTTTTGATAATAAAATTAGAAATTTGGATATATTCTTCAATTATTTTAATAACCGACTTATGAAAAATTTATTTTTACTTACTGTTCTCGCGTTTTTTAGTATTTCATTCTTACATGCTGACCCGCCAACTTCATCCAAAATTAAATTCAATAAATTGGAACATGATTTTGGGAGTCAACCACAAAATAAACCTGTAACTTATGAATTTGAGTTTTCCAATACAGGAACAGAACCCATTATTTTAGAAAATGTAAAAGCATCTTGTGGTTGTACCACACCTACATGGACAAAAGAACCGGTGATGCCCGGAAAAAAAGGAAGCATTAAAGCACAATACAACATGGCTCGCGAAGGTGCATTTAGAAAATCTATCACTGTTACCACAAAAGATGGCGAAAATATCACTCTATATATTTCCGGAAATGCCGTTCCTCAAAAACAAGGTGTTGATGAAGCGGAAGATAATATCCTGAAATAATCTATGAAATAAAATATTAACTTTAATAAAAGCTATAAACTCCGTACTATTTGTATGGAGTTTTATATTTTTGTCGTGATATTATGCCAACTATTTCCCAAAAAGGCAAATTAATGCCATCGTCCCCAATTCGTAAATTAGCGCCTTATGCTGAGCGTGCTAAAAAAAACGGTATTCATGTTTATCATCTCAACATCGGTCAACCCGATATTGAAACACCACATCAATTTTGGGATGCCATCAAAAATATAGATAGAAAGGTATTAGAATATTCACCATCAGATGGATTTGAGGAAATCAAAAAAAGATATGCGCGTTTCTTTCAAACAAGATATGGCTTAACTAATTTGCTTCCGGAAGATCTATTGGTGACAACCGGTGGTTCTGAAGCGTTAATGTTTACCTTGTTCTCTATCTTAGATAGCGATGATGAAATCATTATTCCCGAACCATTGTATGCTAATTATATTGGATTTTCAAAAAGTGGAAATATCAATGTTCGACCTATACCTACACAATTTGAAAATGGATTTGCATTGCCATCTATAGATGAATTTGAAAAGGTAATAAATGAAAAAACAAAAGCAATTTTAATTTGCAATCCTAATAATCCGACCGGCTACGCCTATAGCGACAGCGAGTTGCATCGATTAAAAGAAATTGTACTAAAACACAATTTATTTTTAATTAGTGATGAAGTATATCGCGATTTTATTTATGCAGACAACAATGAATATACTTCTATTTTTAGTTTTCCGGAAATTGAGCAAAATGCCATTATTGTAGATTCACTTTCCAAACGTTTCAGTGCTTGTGGTGCCAGAATTGGAATGGTAGCAACTAAAAATAAAGAAGTATTGCAAACGGTATTAAAATTTGCACAACAACGCTTAAGTCCGCCAACTGTGGAGCAATTAGGTGCCATTGCCATGTTTGATGTAGAAGAAAATTATTTTACGAAAGTAAACATTGAATACAGAAAACGAAGAGACACCTTGGTAGAAGGAATGAACGCAATTGATGGTGTGAAATGTCATGTTCCCGGCGGTGCATTTTATTGTATTGTGCAATTGCCGGTAAAAGATACAGATGATTTTTGCCAATGGATGTTGAGTGATTTTAGTTATGAAAATGAAACCGTGATGATGGCTCCCGCAAGTGGATTTTATACATCTGAAGAAAAGGGGAAAAATGAAGTTCGCATAGCGTATGTTTTAAATTGCAATGATTTGAAAAAAGCAATAAAATGTTTGGAAGAAGGTTTGAAAGTGTATAATAGTTTATAATTTTTATCTTAGTGGAACTTTAATTGCTCCATTTAAGTTATATACATAGTTCTTTAAAAAATGCAGTCTATTTATGTTTGACATATCAGATACATCTGCTTTTGAAATTATCACATCAAAAGTGTAGATATTTATATTTGGGGTTGACAGGAATTGACGGCAGGATAGTTGGTAAGTAAGCATGCCGAGCATTGTGCAATTTGGCTCGTAAAACTTAACGCATGAAACTTTTTTATATGGCGAGAATAATTTCGCGTTGGCTGCTTAATACAGGTTATTAAGCTTGGCCTTTGCTCCTCGAATCGGTTTTTCCGATGCCCTTCGACTGAGCATCATCCAATCGGAATAGTTGCTTAAAGGTTTCGATTAAGTAATGAAATAAAGAAAATAAGATTTTAATCGGTTAGCAAAAACGCCTGTTAGAATACGAAAATCAAGTTTGGGCTAAGCATGTAGAAAGCTTATGAACGTTTTGTCCGGACGCGAGTTCAAATCTCGCCAGCTCCACTAAAAAAATGCCATTTAATACAACAAATGGCATTTTTTATTTTTATACATATTGATTTTAATGCTCATTAAAAATCAATATGGATGCTATCATCGTAAAAGCAGAGCCACGAGATAACATATAAAAAGAACAACATAATAAATTCTTGCACTTCCATGATTTATAGTTTTAATCAAAACTAATATGAAATGTAGAAGAAATAAATTAGAGTGTGTGAATGGTCAATATAATGTGTAAACGGTATTATTTTTTCTTTTTGATGTCTCTAATCACGCTTTTTACCATATTTTCTGAGGTGAAATTTCCGGCAGTTAAAACTTTATAATAATAGTTTTCTTTTAAATTCATCAATGCAAAAATCTCTTTCGATTTTTTTCCTTCCTGATACAATTGAGTAACTTTTCCGGCAAAATCTTCGAAAAATTGAAGTTTATTTTGCAAGCGTTTTTTGCCACCTTCCACTTTGGGATTGTGCGAACAAAACAAGGCATCAAAATCCAATGCCAACATTTTCTTTAAAGATTCTATTTGCGTTAATAAACTTTCATCGCTTCCAAAATATTTTATTTTATCTGCCACAAATAAATCGCCGGAAAATAGATAACCATTGTTTTTTTCGTAGTAACAATAATGTCCTTCACAATGTCCGGGTGTATAAATGGGTTGCAAGCAATAGTTTTTTGTTGTTATGGAATCCGATTCCAAAATTGGATGCATAGACGCATCCTCTACTTTACCACTTATCATTTTTGATAAAGGAGACATCTTATAACCTCTTTTTAAAATTTTTACGGTGTATGGATGCGCGTATGCTTCAGCTGGTAAAGCTTGCATTAAAAAGCCCACATTTCCAGTGTGATCTTCGTGGTAATGTGTAATTAAAATTTTGTGAATGTGATGCTCTTGTGCTACTTTCCATATATTATCACGATTGAAACGTTGTGCTGTATCAATTAATAAATCATCTAAAACAAACGTATAAACGGTTTGGATATTATTACCTAAACTGTATATGCTAAAGCGATAATAGTGAACACCATTAAACTCATAATTAAATCGCCGAACTGCCATAGCACAAAAATATTATGCTCAAAATTAAAATTACTTTACTAAAGAAAACAATTTTGTAAGAAATGATTTTTATATTAGTTATACTAAAATCTATATATGAAGAAATTTATAATCGGAGGAATTCTATTGGTAGCACTCGCAGCAGGCATCACATTTTTCATGACAAAAACAATGATGCAAATGCAAATTGACAAAGCCGTTCAAATTCACATAAAAGACAAAGTGCCTTTGGAAGCCAATATTGATAGTACCATTTTAATTTCCTTGATGAATGATTTACAAACAAAAATAAATGTCAATGATGAATTAAAAATAAAGTTAGATGAAACATTTGATGTGCCATTAAAAATGAATTTAAAAGTGCCATTAAATACCGAAGTTTTTATGGATCAAGTATTAGATTTAAAATTTGACTTACCGGTTGATATTAATTTAGATCAAACAGAAATGCCCTTAAAGGATTTAGTAATTCCATTTAATAAAAAATTGAGAATAGACGATTCTTTAGCTGTTGATTTTTCCATACCATTGGACACAAAAATTAGAACAAACTTCAAGCATTTTTTCAATATTTCTTTGCCTGTAAAAGCCACGATTCCGGTGCAAGTAAAAATACCTATCAACCAACCTTTGCAAGTAGTAGATACACTTACATTAAGCATGCAAGATTATCATATTCCATTGCGTACCATTATTCCTGTAGAAGCTAAAGTACCCATTAAACAAATGGTAAAAATACAAGGAGAATTAATTGTTCCGGTAGATCAAAAAATACAAATTCCACTTTCAAAAGTGATTTCCACTCCGGTGTTAGAACCATTTACAGCGAATGTAAAAACAAACAATGATATCATTACAAGTTTCAAATCGGAATTAAAAGCCAATGCAAGTTTTAGTCAACCATTGCGCGTGGTGCAAATGGATTCTTTACGCATTGAACCGAATAAAATAAAAGTAAGTATTAAAAAATAAGCAATATCTATTTGAAAATAAAAAAGCAGCGTATTCATCAACGCTGCTTTTTTTTCTTCAACCGAATTATGTTCTTTAATCATTATACAAAGAAATCCGGTGTAAGTTCTACGCCCGGTTTTACTGCATATTGATCTAAATCGGCAATGCCTTCGCTTTGCAATATTTCATCATCAATAAAGAAATTTCCCGTACATGTTTTTGCATCTCTTTTCAATATATAATACGCTGCATCTGCAATAATATCAGGCTTTCTGGAAGAATTTGCCACCGTTTCGCCTCCTAATAAATTCAATACTGCTGCTGTTGCAATAGTTGTTCTTGGCCACAAAGCATTAACGCCTACTTTTCCTTTATACTCGCCACCTAAACCTAAAACAACTAAGCTCATACCAAATTTTGCAATAGAATATCCGGTATGTCCGGCAAACCATTTTTCTTGTATCGAAGTTAACGGCGGTGATAACATTAAAATATGCGGATTTTCTGCTTTTAATAAATGAGGCATGCAATATTTAGAACAGATAAATGTACCGCGCGTATTAATGTCTTGCATTAAATCGTAGCGTTTCATATCTAATTGTTCCAATGGCGAAAGATTAATAGCCGATGCGTTATTTACTAAAATATCAATACCACCAAACGTTGCAACCGTTTGTTCTACAGCTGCAATTACTTCTTCATCATTACGTATGTCGCATTTTATTGCTAAGCCTTTTCCACCAGCTTTATTCATATCTTCTGCTGCTGAGAAAATTGTTCCTCCTAATTTTGGATGCACTTCTGTACTCTTTGCGGCTATCACAATGTTTGCACCTTCTGATGCTAATTTCATTCCAATAGCATGTCCAATTCCGCGTGTTCCACCGGAAATAAATACTGTTTTGTTTTTAAATGACATATAATTTTATTTAGGTTAATTTATTTAAGTTGATATTCTGATTTAACGGTAATAGAAGCTGTTTTAATTTTACTGGATGTGTTGAAAGAACCACCATACGTATAGTCTTCATTCGAGTTTTTTCCGGTAATTTGAAAGATGCCCATTGATGATTTTACTAAACCTTTTAAAGCTGCATCAGAATTTTTTGCAATTGTTTCTGCACGCAACATTGCATCTGCTGAAGCATTAGCCAACAATTCAATTTTAATATCTTTTAATTTTGAATAATAATATCTTGGTGCAGAAGAATTTAATTCGATATTTTGGTCGATAAGTTGTGCAATATCTTTATAAATACTTTCTACTTTAGAAATTTCTTTGGATTCAATAGATACATTTTGTGATAAAATATAACCATTGAAACGTTGGAAATATCCACCATTTCCATTGTTTTCATTAATAAAATCTTTGTTGATAGAAACAGCTGTAAATACAATTTCTTTTTCTGCAATTCCTTTTGCCAACAAAAAATTCCGAATCTTACTTTCGTCTTGTTTCAATTCTGCATACGCTGATTTCATATCCATAGATTGCCTACTGTAATTGCCATCCCAAACGATTAAATCACTCACAAAGTCTTTTTCGGCTAATCCGGTTACAGTTACGCTTTGTTGTTTTTTGAATTTATATTTATATGCATTTGCCAATAAATAAGCACTGAAAATGCACGCTAAACTTATAAGAATGGCAAAAATTGTTTTTGAATTGTTTTCCATAGTTATCAAATGTAAATAATTTTTTCGAAAACTACTTCCAAACAATAACTTAACTTTCAATTTACAATGCATGCATTGTATTTATGTATATTTACTTTCAAAATAAATTAAATTCAACATGAAAAAAGTAGTATTTATCGATGGTGTTCGTACGCCATTCTTGAAATCAGGTACAGATTATATGGACTTAATGTCTTATCAATTAGGTCAATATGCAATCAAAGGATTAGTTGACAAAACAGGAATTGATGTAAATGAAGTGGATAGAGTAATATATGGTAACGTAATTTCTAACGTACGTACTGAAAACGTTGCACGCGAAGCTGCTGTAACTGCAGGTATTCCGGTAAAAGCAACTTGTAATACAGTAAAACAAGCTTGTATTTCTGCAAATCAAGCTATTGCAAATGCAGTTGATTCGATTCAAGTGGGTCGCTCAGAAGTAATTATTTCCGGTGGAACAGAATGTACATCTGATACACCAATTGGTTACACCAAAGAAATGCGTAAAAAATTATTTGCTGCACAAAAATTGAGCACACCAATGGAATATGCAAAATTTGCTACTACATTGCGTCCAGCTGATTTCTTACCTGACAGACCATCTATCACAGAATTTATTACGGGTAGAACAATGGGACAAGATTGCGAAATCTTAGCACAAAAATTTGGTGTTACGCGTGAAGAACAAGATAACTTTGCAGCAGCATCACATCAAAATGCCGGAAAAGCACAAGAAGCCGGATTATTAGACGATGTTATTGATGTACAATTACCACCTAACTTCAAAGCTATTTCTAAAGATAATGGTGTACGTGGTGATACGACAGTAGATAAAATTTCAAAATTAAAACCTGCATTTGATAAATATGTAGGTACTATTACGGCAGCGAATGCTTCTTTCTTAACAGATGGTGCAACAGCTGTTTTATTAACTTCAGAAGATAAAGCAAAAGAATTAGGATTAAAACCTAAAGCAGAAATCGTTGACTATGCATTCACTGGTGGTGACTTATACGAAGAATTATTATTAGGACCTGCTTACTCAATTGCAGCGGTATTAAAATCAACAGGCTTAACTATTGACGATATTGATGTATTTGAAATACATGAAGCATTTGCTGGACAAGTATTAGCCAACTTAAACGCATTAAAATCTGCGGAATGGTGTAAAAAACAATTAGGCTTAGATAAAGCGATTGGACAAATTCCATTAAATAAAGTAAATGCTTGGGGTGGTTCATTGGCTATTGGTCATCCATTTGGTGCTACAGGTGGTCGTTTGATTACAATGGCAGCAAATCGCTTACAAAAAGACGGTGGTAAATATGCATTATTGGCTGCTTGTGCTGCTGGTGCTCACGGTCATGCAATGATTATTAAAAAATATTAAAGAGTAATTAGTGATGAGTGAATAGAAAAATAACTAATCACCTATAACTAATCACCATTAACAAATAACTAATAACTAATATGGCAACTCTAAATAGAGAAGATTTTTTATCTATAGAAAAAAATCCGAATGGTGTTTGTACTATTTGGATGGATCAAAAAAACGAGAAAATAAATAAAATTGGTCCGGATTTAGTAGAACTTTTTAACGAAGTATTTTCAGAATTAGACAAAGATGATTCCATCAAAGCATTTGTATTAAGTAGCAAGAAAAAAGATTTTATTGCCGGTGCTGATATTGATGCTTTTAAAAATGTAAAAAATCCGGGCGATTGGAAACCTATTTCCATAAAAGGACATGCCAGCTTAAATCGAATTGAAAAATCTAAAAAGCCGATTGTTGCTGCTATTCACGGCAATGCATTAGGTGCAGGTTTAGAAATTGCTTTAGCTTGTCACGCACGTATTTTATCCAATGATAAATCAACAAAACTCGCTTTACCGGAAGTAAAATTAGGTTTATTGCCAGGTGGTGGCGGCACGCAACGTTTACCTCGATTAATAGGTTTGCAAGCTGCATTAGATATGATGTTAACCGGAAAAAATGTGTTTGCTATGCCGGCTTTAAAAATGGGATTAGCCGACAAAGTAGTGCATGTAGCTTCTTTACAAAAAGCAGCACAAAAATTTGCATTGGAATTGGTAGAAAAACCAATTGTACGTGAACGTAATGAAATCAATTTAGATACATTAAAAGCTGGTTTTCCATCTTTACAAAAAGCAGTTACCAACTTAGTTTTGGAAGCTCCTTTAGTAAATAAAATTGTGTTTGACCAAGCCAGAAAAATGGTAGATAAACAAGCACACGGCAACTATCCTGCACTTTACAAAATTTTGGAATGTGTGGAAATTGGCTGGAACCAAGGATTAGAAAAAGGCTATGCTGCTGAGGTAGAGAAATTTGAAGAATTAATTTTATCGCCGGTTTCTCGTCAGTTAATCAATATTTTCTTTGCAATGACGGATAAAAAGAAAAATCCATACGACGAAAAATTGATTAAAAAAGTACATCGTGTAGGTATGATTGGTGCCGGATTTATGGGTGCCGGCATTGCTGAAGTATCTATGAATGATGATATGCATGTATTGTTGAAAGATATCAACCAAGACATGATTTCATCTGCTTACAAAACCATCTACAATAACTACAACAAACGTGTTTCTAAAAAAGCAATGACTAAAATTGAATTGGAAGAAAGAATGGCGTTGCTTTCCGGAAGTTTAAATTATGAAGATTTAGATAACCAGGAAATTATTATTGAAGCTGTTTTTGAAGATTTGAAATTGAAACAAAACATCTTAAAAGATGTAGAAAACAATGCTAAGCCAAACACTATTTTTGCAAGTAATACTTCTGCATTACCATTGCGATTTATTGCAGAAAAAGCCAAACATCCGGAATTGGTAATTGGTATGCACTACTTCTCTCCTGTTCCAAAAATGCCATTATTGGAAATTGTAAAAACAGATAAAACGGCTGATTGGGTAATTGCCACTTGCTATGATGTTGGTGTACGTCAAGGAAAAACGGTAATTGTGGTGAAAGATGGTCCTGGTTTTTATACTACACGTATTTTAGCACCATTAATGAATGAAGCTCAATTACTATTAGATGAAGGTGGCGACATCTTACAAATAGATAAAGAGATGAATTTATTCGGTTTCCCTGTTGGACCAATTACCTTAGCTGATGAAGTGGGTATTGATGTAGGTGCACACATTATGAGTGGTGAGTTGATGGATGAACTATTAGCTTCTCGTCCGAAATTTAAAGTAAGTAAAACACTTTTAGAAATTTCAAAAGCTGGATATAAAGGCAGAAAAAATAAAAAAGGATTTTACAAATACGATGAAAAAGGCAAGAAAGTTTCCGGACAAGTAGATGCTGAAATTTACAACTATTACGGTGGTAGCAAACGTACTAAAATGGATGCAAATGACATTCACATGCGTTGTGCCTTTGCTATGGTAAACGAAGCGGCAATGTGCTTGCAAGAAGGTATCATCGAAAGTCCATTAGATGGTGATATCGGTGCTGTATTTGGTTTAGGATTTCCGCCATTCCGTGGTGGTCCGTTCCGATACATAGACGAAATTGGAGCACAAAAAGCGGTAGATATTTTGAACGACTTAACTGCTCGTTTTGGTGAGCGTTTTGAGCCGGCTCAAATATTACTTGATTATGCCAAAAGTGGAAAGAAATTTTACGATAAGTAATAGAGAATCGATGGTTGATGGTTGATGGACAATAGACAATGTTCGATTGAATAATCTTACTACTAAAGTCTTACTACTTTACACCATAAAAAATGCGCATTTGTTTTCATTTTTGATTACTTATGCGCATTTTTATTTTATGGCTTCAAATTATCAGTATTTATTGATGTTTTGAAAATGCAAAAAATATCATATTATTTTTTCTGTTCGCATTTGTTTTCATTTTATGATTTACCACTAAGTGCTAAAGGCATTCTTGTAGAAATGGGATTTTTTTAGTTGTAAAAATCTTACTACTTACATCTTGATTTTTTATACTTTTTCTAAACCACAAAGAACACAAAGTATTTTTTATGAGTTGAGATAAAAATCTTACTACTTACTACTATTATAGCAATTAGTTATTGAGATTGAAAAAAGCGGAGGCATTTTCTACAAACCAATCGTATTCTGCAATTTGTTTTACGTCATTTAATTCATTAAAAAATTCATCCAACGTGCGTTTATCGTTGTTCAACAATTTAATAGCGAATTTTAAAAAGTTTTTATTGTTCAATAAATAATGTTCATTGATTTCTTTGTTGGTATAGATGAATTTCTTGAACGCATTTAATGAGCTATCTAAAATATCAAAATAAGTAGCATCACTGACATACAACATCAAATACGTTTTAATTAACAATCTACGCGAACTTAGTTTATAAAATACATCTTTAAAACGCACACTACTCAATAATCGCAATACTTCATCGTAATTTTTTTTATAAAAAAGTAGATGTGCATAATTGTATTGATAGACGTCATTTTGAACTGACTTTAAAAGCTTTTTCTTATACTCAACAATAAAATTTTCTACATAATCTAATGCACCTAAACGCAAACCAACGGTACATAAATTTTTATATGTTGCTACAGAAATCTCACCATTTTCTTCTAAAATCAAATTATTTTCAATCAAGAATTTATATAAATTAAAAAGATTGGCAACAAACGGTTTTGATTTATTATTTATTTTATGAATGCAATAATTGATAAGTATGACGGTGCAAATTTTTAATTCAGAAGCTGCAATGACAGATTTATTGGCAGAAACTAAATCAAAACAAACATAAAACAACGCTTCATCGTTTGTTTTAAATAGTTCTGATATTTGCAGATGTATTTTGTATAATAAATTATTGGGTTCATTATACACAATTTCACTTTTTAAATCTGTAACGCTTAAGTTGTGAATACGCTGTAAGTTAGTGTTATAAAAATTATTTAAGTTGTCATATAAAACTTGATAATTACCATATCTGCTATTGTCCAATAATCTTCTTTCTATATGTAATTCTTCGAGAAGAAATTTTTTAAAATACGTTTGGCTGTCTTCATTTACTAATATAGATTCTGAAATGGATTTCCATTCTGTATCAAAATGTTTGGTGAGATTATTATGTAAATAAAAATTGGCTATCGCAAAACGTTGGAAAAATTTATCAGATTCGCATTGCTCATTTATGATGGATTTCTCTAGATATTTAAGTAATTCAGACATCCATTTCAACATCTTTTTTTCATCATATTTTTCACTGGAAATGGAAGTAAATACAGTTTCTTTTGTTAGTGCGGCATGGTGCAAATTATTAGGAAAATAGGACAAGATATAATTAAATAACTTTCCAATTGGATGAGCATCTTTATTATCAAAAACTAAATTTTTATGAATAAATTGAATATGTGCTTTATTCAAGTTACTAAACAAATCAACTAATTTGGATTGTTGCATGCATAAAACTAAAAAAATAATTGTCAAAAAAATACTTAACTATAAAAAATACTCAGAATAATCAGCTAAAAAGGTAACAAACTCAATACAATAATAATCAATATCTTACAACACAATAATTGAACTATTCAGCATAAATATGTTCAAATATCAAAGTAGAAAGGAAGATAAATGTAATTGAATATGTATCCAATAATCTACAATTTTACATCATTAAAAAATAGATTTTGGACAACCATAAAGGAAAATCCATATATTACAAACAAGACAAAATTTAAATTATGAAACAGTTTTTATTCATTATCATTTGTGCATTATTATTTTCTTGTTCAAAAGAAGATAAGTTACCTGAGAACAAATTCAGTTTTGAATCGGTAAAAGGCGGCATTAATCCGGTTACTACCAAAGGTTTTCTTAGTATAATTTGGAAAGACAATTCCAATACAAATTGGAAACTTTTTGTAAAATCAACTGCCGGCGATGTAATAAAAGATGAAACGGTAGACATAAATGAAACAGTAATTACCGGACTTGATTTAGATGTTACGTATATTATTTCAGTAAAAGGCAACCAAGACAGCACACAATCCGGAACGTTTAACGCCCGAATTGCATCACAAGGAGATGTTGAAGTAGGGCCATTTTAATCAAGCTTACTTCATCGGTAACAACACACCATAATTTCATTTATTCACAACAAAAAAAATGTATAACTAATATACACTGACCATATATTTCATTAATCAAAATAAAATTACATAAGATGAAAACTTTAATTAAATCTCCGATTATGAAAATTCAATTGATTATACTTTCAATGCTATTTTCAACCTTTACCTTGATGAATTCCGGATGTACTCCAACAACGCCATCACCCGGAAATCCATGTGACACAACCAATTCAAAGTTTAAACACCTCTTTGATTCCTTATCATTGTTACCTGCTTATTTAGTTGACACAACTTATGATTCTGAAATACATGAATATTCATTTACAGTTTCATCCGCACAAACTCTATGTAAAATAGGCTATCAAAGTCAAGCAGGTTTAACAGGCACTTCCACGATGGAACTAAGAGATAGCACCACAAACACCACCGTATTTTCTATGCCTTGTACATTTAGTACGACTGCCACAAGCTATGTTACTGTCACATCTACACCTACACTTCAACCCGGAAAAATTTATACTATAAAACGAATTATTCCGAACACGAGCTATACTTTATTTAATCAGATAATCGGAAGAATGGTAAAGTCTGCAACAGGTTTTGGAAGTATTTCTTTTCCATTTTCGTATAATGGTCTCACCATTGTTGGTTCTAAATTTTATCAAAATGCCGGCTACCAACAAGACTTAGGAATACCATATATCGATATTGTTTTTCAATAAACTGTTTTCATAATTCCATGAATTGAGAGGCAACTTTTTAAAGTTGCCTTATTTCTTTTTATAGATTCTATTGAAAATCATCGTATTAATCTATATTTTGAAAAGTATTAGATTAATAGTATTTTTGGGTACTTGATTGTATGAAAAGAGACAAATATTTTTACAATCCAAACACACTTAAGTACGAAAAATACAAGCTCAGTATCGGGCAACGTATTTTACGGGTTACCGGCTTTTTTACGTCCGCATTCTTTTTTGGTTTTTTGGCGATGATTTTTGGTTATAGTGCATTCGATAATCCGGAAGAACAAAGTCAGAAAAATGAGATGCGTAAAATGGAAGAAAAATATGACATCTTAGATAAGCGTTTGGATGAACTTTCAAAAGTGTTACAAGAGTTAAGCGATAAAGACGATAATATTTATCGCGTTATTTTTGAATCGGAACCCATACCGGATGAATTAAGAAAGGGCGGCATCAACAAATCAAAAATTTATGCTGAACTAAAAAATTTACCCGAAGCAAAAATTATCAGTACCACCTTAGCGAAATTAGAATCACTAGAAAAGAAAACATTTGTACAATCCAAATCTTACGATCAATTAGTAAAATTGATAAAAAGTAAAGAATTGATGTTGGCTAGTATTCCAGCTATACAACCCATTTCCAATAAAGATTTAAAACGAATTGCTTCCGGCTTCGGCTATCGTATTGACCCTGTTTATAAAACACCTCGTATGCATGCCGGCTTAGATTTTTCTGCGGAAACCGGAACACCTGTGTATGCAACCGGCGATGGAATTGTTGAAATTGCAGGCTCACAAGGTGATGGATATGGTAATAAAGTAGTCATCAACCATGGTTATGGTTACGAAACATTATACGGACATAACAGTCGTGTGTTAGTGCATGCCGGTGAGAAAGTGAAACGTGGGCAAACTATTGCATTGGTAGGCAGCACTGGAAAATCAACCGGACCGCATTGTCATTACGAAGTATGGAAAAATGGAATCAAAATAGATCCGGTGAATTATTTCTTTAATGATTTAACACCACAACAATACGATCAATTATTGAAAATTGCAGAGCAAAGTAATCAAGCGTTTGATTAGAGTAGTGAGTAGTGAGTAATAAGTATAATCTGAAATCATAAATTAAAACAACAATGCCGTACAAAGACAAAGAAATAGAGAAAATGTATTTTAGTATTAGTGAAGTAGCCAAACAGTTTAATGTTGCTGCATCCTTAATCCGGTTTTGGGAATCAGAGTTTGATATTTTAAAACCAAGAAAAACACAAAAAGGCAATCGACTTTATTCTAAAAAAGATATTGAGAATTTTAGACTTATTTATCATTTAGTAAAAGAAAAAGGATATACTTTAGATGGTGCGAAAAAGAAACTAAAAGAAGGCATGGGCGAAAGCACCAATAACCATGCTGAAATAATTAGTAAGCTAAAAAATATTCGTCAGTTTTTACAAACCATGTACAACGAGTTATAAAAAAATGACATCTTATAAATAAATAAGAACAGATATATTATTTAGCATCACAATTAATACAATATAAATGAAACACGATAAAAGATGGCTTCCCTATTTTGTTTTTGGTATCTTACTGATTTCATTTTTTGCTTGTAAAAACAAATCAAACGGAGAAAATAAAAATGCCACTTCTCCCTATTTCAATGAATTATTTCAAGCAAATAGTGATGCTGTATTTCGTGCTATATCGTTTAATTTAGATGCAGATGCTGTAAAAAAAATAGAAACTGCTAAGCTTTACGAAACCACCTCAGATCATTTGTTTTATGAATTGTCGTTTCCAAAAGATACATCATTGTTTGTGGAATATGCCAACTTGCAATATTTCTTTAATGCCAATAATCAATTAGATATTATTACTGCGGATGTTTTTTTGAATGATGCTGCACAAGAAGAAAAATTAATTCAAGCATTAAAATCTTATTTTGATGACAATTATACATCCATCAAAAATGAGAATGGAAATTTCCCGATGTGGGAAGCTTCTGCATATGATAAAAAATCAGATAAAGATTTAGATTACACGATTGCATTAAAAGATAATCCGGATGATTTTGGCATTAGCTTAGAATTTTTATTGACTGAAGAATAAACCTTAAGCTTCTACCAATTCTTCTTCTTTTATTTCATCCTTTTCAACTTTCAAATTTTCAATAATGAAACTCTGTCTGTCCGGTGTGTTTTTTCCCATATAATATTCCAGCAACTGCTCTATACTTTGATTGTTCTTTAACACAACCGGCTCTAAACGAATATTTTCACCAATAAATTGTCCAAACTCATTTGGAGAAATTTCACCCAATCCTTTAAAGCGAGTAATTTCCGGCTTGCCTTTTAATTTGTCTATCGCTTGTATTTTTTCTTGCTCCGAATAGCAATATATCGTTTCTTTTTTATCGCGAACTCGGAATAATGGCGTAATCAAAACATATAGATGTCCTTTCTTCACTAAATCTGGGAAAAATTGCAAGAAAAATGTCATCAATAACAAGCGAATGTGCATACCATCTACATCGGCATCCGTTGCAATCACTACATTGTTGTAGCGTAAATTATCTACATCTTCTTCAATATCTAATGCGTGTTGTAATAAATTAAATTCTTCATTTTGATACACAATTTTCTTTGTCAAACCATAACAATTCAATGGCTTACCACGGAGAGAAAATACGGCTTGTGTCAACGGATTTCTAGCTTTTGTGATAGAGCCGGAAGCCGAATCACCTTCGGTGATGAACAAAGTGGTGGCTGCGTGCAATTCATTTTTTTCATCTGTGTAATGCACTCTGCAATCTCGTAATTTTTTGTTGTGCAAGTTGGCTGATTTCGCTCTTTCGTTTGCCAACTTACGTATGCCGGACAAATCTTTTCTTTCTCTTTCAGATTGTTGAATGCGTTTCAACAACGCTTCGGCAACTGTTGCATTTTTATGCAAGAAAGAATCTAATTTATCTTTAATAAAATCATTCACAAAAGATTTTAAGCTTGGTCCATTTTCCCACATATTTTGTGAACCTAATTTTGTTTTTGTTTGCGATTCAAAAACAGGCTCTTGCACACGAACAGCAATGGCACCTACAATAGCTTGTCGGATGTCGGCTGCATCAAATTGTTTTTTATAAAATTCACGGATAGTTTTTACAATGGCTTCTTTAAAAGCAGCTAAATGCGTTCCACCTTGTGTAGTATATTGTCCATTTACAAATGAATAATATTCTTCACCATATTGACTATTATGCGTCAATGCTATTTCGATATCATTATCTTTTAAATGAATAATCGGATAGCGTAATTCTGCTTCATTGGTTTTTTTGGTTAATAAATCTTTCAAACCATCTTTAGAAACAAATTTATCACCATTGAAATGAATGGTTAAACCGGAATTCAAATAGGCATAATTCCATAATTGTTCTTGAATAAATTCAGCGACAAAATGGAAATTTTTGAAGATAGAATTGTCTGCTTGAAATTGAAATTTAGTTCCGTTGCGTTCCGTAGTTTTAGCAATTTTATGATCGTTTACCAATTCGCCTTTATCAAACTCAGCAATTTTTATTTCACCGTCACGCACTGATTCCACACGAAAATACGTTGATAAAGCATTCACCGCTTTAGTACCCACACCATTTAAACCAACTGACTTTTGAAATGCTCTTGAATCGTATTTTCCGCCTGTATTAATTTTGGAAACGCAATCTATCACCGCACCTAACGGAATGCCGCGACCGTAATCGCGAACGGTAACCATTTTATCTTTAATATGTATTTCAATATTTTTGCCGTGTCCCATCACAAATTCATCGATGGAGTTGTCCACTATTTCTTTCAGCAACACATAAATTCCATCGTCCGGTGCTGAGCCATCACCTAATTTTCCGATGTACATTCCGGGACGCAAGCGAATATGCTCTTTCCAATCTAATGAGCGGATATTGTCTTCGGTATATTGAATTTCAGCCATAATCTTCTAATCTTAATTGTAACAATAATTAAAGCAAATGTATTATTCTACTTTAGCATTTCAAGTGGATTTTTTCCACAAAATAGCTTTATAATGAAATAATGAAGTAATGAGTGAATAGAC
>CAZDOT010000017.1:21873-49847 GCA_964507125.1 uncultured Chitinophagales bacterium
CGACCATTGACTATCAACTATCAACGTTTTTCTAGTAATTTCTCTTGTAAGAGTGTTGTTAATTTTTTCGGGTCTGAGCTACCACGAGATAATTTCATCACTTCACCAATAAATAAATTCAAATTCCCTTTTTTTCCGTTTTGATATTCTGTTACTTTATCCGGATATTTTTGCAAGGCTTGTTCAATCCAATTTGATAATTCATCTGCATTATTTGTTTGCACCAATTGCAATGTTGTAGCAATTTCTTTAGCAGAATGCTGATTACCTTCGGTCATCGACTTAAAAATTAATTTAGCACCGGATGAACTTACTGTGTTTTCATCTACTAATTGAATGATTTGTGCAATTTGGTTGGGCTTCACTCCAAAATCAGTAAACGAAACATCTGCCTCTTTTAGATAAGATTTAATTTCATTATTTAACCAATTGGCTGCCGCTTTATAATTGGTCGTGTGCTGAATTATTTGTAAAAAATAGTTGCTTATATCTTTATCATCTGTAATTAATTGTGCATCATATGCTGATAATTGATATGAAGACATAAACTGCTGTTTCAATATATTTGGCAAGGTAGGCATTGACGCTTTAATGGCATCTAATTTTTCTTGCAGAATAACAACAGGTGGCAAATCCGGTTCAGGAAAATAACGATAATCGTGTGCATTTTCTTTCGTACGCAAGGTAAAACTTGTCGCATCTGCTTGATTAAAGCTACGTGTTTCTTGCTCTATTGTTGCACCTGCTTCGTATAAATCTATTTGGCGTTTCACTTCCACATCTATCGCTCTTTTTACATTGCGAATAGAATTCATATTTTTCACTTCTACCCTATTTCGATAGCTTGTTTCTCCTTTTAAACGAACGGAAACATTGGCATCACAACGCATGGAACCTTCTTCCATATTGCCATCACAAATATCTAAATAACGCACTAATTTTCTCAATTCGGTTACATAAGCATATGCTTCATCACTGCTACGTATATCCGGTTCAGATACGATTTCTAACAATGGAATGCCGGCACGATTTAAATCTATTAAAGAAAAATCCGGGTCTAATTCATGATTATTTTTTCCGGCATCTTCTTCCATGTGAATGCGAGTAAGTGCAATATTTTTCACTTCATCATTAACAGTAATTTCTACAAAACCACCCACACAAATGGGCAATGCATCTTGTGAAATTTGATAGCCTTTTGGTAAATCAGCATAAAAATAATTTTTGCGAGCAAAATGATTTTCTTGGTTGATCGTACAATTTAATGCAATACCTAACTTAATTGCTTTTTCCAACACATCGTTATTTAATTTAGGCAAAACACCAGGCAAACCTAACGTAATTGGACTAATGTGTGAATTGGGTGACGCTCCAAATGCTGTTTCATCGGCAGCAAAAATCTTGGTTTTGGTATTTAATTGCGTATGCACTTCTAAACCAATAACAATCTCATATTTATCGTAAATACTCATATAATAGCTTGATAAAGATACGTTTTTGTACATGAATGAAAAGATATAAATGTTAAATTTTCAAGAAATTATTTTCACAAATGAATGATTATCAACACGTTCTAAAATTAACTTTTTTAATTAGTTGAATAACAATAAGATATGAAAGCGAATTTGTAATTAATTATATAATTTTGAAATAGGGATTTTTATTTGTTACTACTTATAGTGGGTTTTTATGTTTCAAAGAAAACTATTTATTCTTTTAGGATTGGTGTCTTTTGTATGCTTTAGCTGTACAAAAGAAAATCAAATTAATAGAGAAACCTCTCCTCTCACAGAAGTTTTAGTAAAAACAAAAACAACACCTCTCAAAACGGTTGAAACGTATTATTATGATGCTCAAAAAAGAGTTTCTAAAATAGAATTTGCAGAAGAAGATGGAACGAGTTATTATTATACGTACACTTACACTGCAAATGAAGTTTCGGAATACAAAAGCAATCAACCAATACGTGCACAAGAAGAAACCTTACCGAACGGAACAATACGTATGAATTGTACGTCTAATCCCAAAACATACAAATTAAATTCGGATGGCTATTATGTTGGATACACTACTAATTGCGAATCCTTATCCATTAAATATGATAAAAATGGTTTTATCGTGTCAAAATCGCATTTTATGATAGATTTTTCCGGAAATGAATACTTCAAAAATGACGGTAAAAATGTTATCGATATTGCCAATTCCGGAACTTCTTATGGTGGCGGAGAATTTACAAACAAAGATACGTTTACGTATTTCCTCGACAAAATAAACACCATTGGAAATAAGAATTTTGGAAAAGCATTTTTAGGTAAAAGTTCGGAAAACCTAGTAAAAACAATTGCTGCTGTAGCAGAAAATAATTTTGAATATACTTATGAATTTGATGAAGAAGGACGCGTCACTTCAAGTACTGTAAAAAATAAAAAATTGAATGAAGAGGCAAAAACCTACTATTCATATTATTAATTTATTTGGTAACATAACATTCATGCGGGCTGCCAAAGGCAGCCCGTTATTTTTTTTATAGTTATGCATTTGTTTGAACTAAAAACAATTCTTCGGCTTGTTTTAATACCGTATCAATACCGCTCGCATCTGTACCACCTGCTGTAGCATAAAATGGCTGTCCGCCACCGCCACCTTTAATTGCTTTCGATAATTCTTTGATTAAATTTCCGGCATGCAATTGTTTATCTTTCACCACATTATCAGAAATAATAATGGAAATAATAGGTTTCTCATTTACGGTAGTGGCTGCCACAAAAAACAAATTTTCGAATTCATTTTTTATATCGAATTGAATTTTCTTCAAACCTTCTGCATTCACACCTTCTACATTTTCAAATAATACGTTGATATTATTTCTGTTGGTAATTTTTGTACGTAACTGTTGTTTTACCAACTCCACTTTTTCATTTTGGAATTTCTCCACTTCTTTTTTCAATGTTGAAGTTTCCTCTTGCAAAGCTTGGATAGATTTGATGACATCTTTTGGATTTTTCAACACTTCTTTTACTGCATTATATTGTTTAATGATGTCATTAGTATAATGCAATGCCATTTCACCACAAACGGCCTCTATTCTTCTTACGCCTGCAGCAACTGCACTTTCCGATGTGATTTTAAACAAGCCAAGTTCACCTGTATTTCCAACATGCGTACCACCACAAAGTTCAATGGAATATTTTTCATCCATAATAACTACACGAACAGTGTCTCCATATTTCTCCCCAAACAACGCCATTGCACCTAATTTCATGGCATCTTCTTTAGGCATTTCTTTTATTACAACCGGAATATTTTGTCGTATTTTTTCATTAACTAAATGCTCAACTTGTACTATTTCTTCTTCTGTTAATTTGGCAAAATGTGAGAAATCGAAACGTAAATATTCACTATTATTCAATGAACCTTTTTGTGCAATGTGCGTACCTAAAACACGTTGCAATGCGGCTTGCAATAAGTGTGTTGCAGAGTGATGTATTGTTGTTTTTAATCGCGTTTCCGGATTTACTTTTGCTATAACTTCTCCATCAAGTTGCTCCGGAATAGCATCGGTATAATGCACAATTAAATCGTTTTCTTTTTTGGTATCCGTAATAATTACTTCTGAATGGTTTATTTGCAAGTTTCCTGTATCACCTACTTGTCCACCACTTTCCGCATAAAATGGTGTAGTTTCTAATACCAATTGAAATTGTTCTTTTCCTTTGGCTTTTATCTTTCTATATTTTAAAACTTTTGTTTTAATCTCTAATGTATCATAACCAACAAAAGCAGATTTTCCATCTTGCAAGGTTATCCAATCATCTACACTTAATTCTGTAGCGGCTCTACTTCTTTCTTTTTGTTTTTTCAATTCCTCTTCAAAACCTGCTTCATCAACAGTTAAGCCATTTTCCGATGCAATTAAGTTTGTCAAATCAATTGGAAAACCGTATGTATCCAACAACTCAAAGGCGGCTTTTCCATCCACTTTTTTATCGGAATCTTTAAGGATGGTATCTAATCTTTTCAACCCATTTTCTAATGTTTTCAAGAAAGAATTTTCTTCTTCTAAAATTACCTTAGCAACAAACTCTTCTTGTTTTTTCAATTCCGGAAAAACATTTTCAAATTGATTGGCCAACACCGGAACCAATAAATGCATCAATGGTTCTTTGCGTTCCAAATAGGTGAAATAATAGCGAACGGCTCTTCTTAAAATACGACGAATCACATAACCTGCACCGGTATTGCTTGGCAATTGCCCATCAGCAATGGTAAATGCAACCGCACGAATATGATCGGCTAATACACGAAATGAAATAGCTTCTTTACTATCGCTTCTATCGTATTTTTTATGTACTAAATTTTCGGTTGCTGCTATTGTTCCGGAAAATACATCGGTATCATAATTAGATGTTTTACGTTGCAACACACGCACCAATCGCTCAAATCCCATTCCGGTATCAACATGTTTTGCCGGTAACAACTCAAGACTTCCATCTTTTTTGCGATTGAACTGAATAAATACATTATTCCAAATTTCAATTACTTGTGGATGATCGGCATTTACTAATGTAGCTCCATCAACGGCACGACGTTCTTCATCGGTACGGCAATCCACATGTATTTCTGTACACGGGCCGCACGGGCCGGTATCGCCCATTTCCCAAAAATTATCTTTTTTATTTCCAAGTAAAATACGGTCTTCGGCAATAACTTTTTTCCATTCATCATACGCTTCTGTATCTTTCGGAATATTCTCTGCTTCATTTCCTTCAAAAATGGTAACATACAATCTATCTTTATCTAACTTCAAAACATCTGTCAGCAATTCCCAACTCCAAGCTATCGCTTCTTTTTTAAAATAATCGCCAAAGCTCCAGTTTCCAAGCATCTCAAACATCGTGTGATGATATGTATCTACACCTACTTCTTCTAAATCATTGTGTTTTCCGGAAACACGCAAACATTTTTGTGTGTCGGCAATACGCGGATTACTCGGCTTACCAATTCCTAAGAAAAAATCTTTGAAAGGTGCCATTCCTGAATTGATAAACAATAAAGTTGGGTCGTTTTTTACCACCAAAGGTGCTGAAGGTACTATTTGATGGCCTTTACTTTTAAAAAAATCTAAAAATGCTTGACGGATTTCTTTTGCAGATAAGTTATTTTCCATACTGCAAAAGTACAGAATTGTAGGTCAATTTTATACCATCATATTTTAAGGAAAAATGGTGTTTTTCCAATCTTTTCGCAAAAACAGTATTACACTTTACTTTTTATCTCTCCAATAGTTATTTGCAGCTGCAACTGTTTGGAAATTGATAGCAATCACCTGACTTGCTGCTGTTAAAGCATCCGGATCGTTTGCATATTGTGGTCTTAATTTGTGCAAAACTTCTGCATCCGGCTGTGTGTATTTTACACCACGACGGCTGAGTGTTATTGCTAATTCAAATCCTTGCTGTGGTGTATCGGTAATTAATGACGTTAACCAAGTATCCATAAAATAAATTATTTCAATCTAAATTATCACAATTTAGCAAAATATCAAATATTGATATCCAATAACCTTTTTTAAAAATAGGATTTTTGTACTTTTGATGTTTTTCGATGAAATCTAAAAAACGATTAATAATTGTGGGTGGCGGTGCTGCCGGAATTTTTGCTGCTATTGAAGTAGCAAAAAACCAACCGCAATGGGAAATTATAGTTTTAGAACAAGGAAGTGAAGTTTTGGAGAAAGTGAAAATTTCAGGTGGTGGAAGATGTAACGTTACCAATGCTTGTTTTGACCCAAAAGAATTGATAAAATATTATCCGCGCGGAAGCAAAGAATTACTTTCACCTTTTTTTGTTTTTAATTGTGAGCATACGGTTGGGTGGTTTACACAAAAAGGTGTGGCCTTAAAAACAGAAGACGACGGCAGAGTATTTCCCAAAAGCAATCGCTCACAAACCATCATAGATTGCTTATTGGAACAAGCTCGTTTACATCAAGTTCAGATTATAAAACAAACAAAAGTAACACAACTCTCCTATTCTACACATTTTATTATTGATACGACCACAACACAATTTACTGCCGATTATCTATTAATAACAAGTGGTAATAATGCCACGATTTGGAAACTTTTAAAATCAATTGGACATCATATAATTTCAGGTGTTCCATCCTTATTTACTTTCAACATTAAAAGTGAATTGCTAAAAAAATTAGAAGGAATAACTTTTCCTAATGCGGAATGCACTTTAGTAAATTCTAAAATAAAAACAAACGGTGCTATTTTAATTACGCATGTTGGTTTGAGCGGTCCGGCGATACTGAAATTATCCGCTTTTGCTGCAAGAGAATTACATGAAAAGAATTATCAATTTGACATACAAATAAATTGGTTGAATGAAAAAATAGATGCAGTGATACAGCTACTGAAAGAAGAAAAAAACAAGCAAGCAAAAAAACAGTTACAAAATTTTACTTTCAAAGAAATACCACATCGTTTTTGGTTAAAACTATTAGACGTAAATGGAATATCACCAACTAAATTGGTGGCTGATTTAAACAAGCATGATATTCAAAATATGGCACAAACGCTGACACAATCTATATTTCGAGTAACATCAAAAAATAGTAACAAAGATGAATTTGTAACTGCCGGTGGTGTTGACTTGCGTGAAGTAGATTTTAAAACGATGCAAAGCAAAATAATTCCTAATTTATTTTTTGCTGGTGAAGTTTTAAATATAGATGCAATTACCGGTGGATTTAATTTTCAAGGAGCTTGGACTACTGCACATATTGCAGGCAATAATATTGGAAAATGAAACACAAAAAAGATTAATTTTGATAAAAAATAAAAGTATGAGTGAATTAGAAAAATCAGAAATTAATGTACAACCTGTTGGCATACGTTTTGGAATAATAGCAGCATTTGTTTCAGTTTTGTCATCTGTTATTTTATTTATTTTAAACATTGAATTTAATAGCATATCAAAGTGGATTCCAACCATAGCTATGATATCGATTATATTGGTTGCACAAAAACAAATTGTAAATACGAATGCTCCACATCTTTTTTCACTTGGAAAATTATTTAAAGTTGGTTTTATCATTACGTTGATTGCTTCCATAGCCATGCTTGTTTATTTCTTCTTATACTCTAATTATATCGCTCCTGACTTTATGGATAAAGTGTTAGAGATTAGCCGTGCGGAAATGATGGAAAAAGGATTGAGCGAAGAACAAATAGAAACCGGCATCGAAATGACAAAAAAATTTATGTCTCCAGCTTCCATGATGGTGATTAGTTTTATTGTAAGTGTAATATTAGGCTCACTCACATCACTAATTGGTGCAGCAATTTTCAGAAACGAGAAATAAGCAACTATTTTGTTTCCACTATAACAGACGTACTTGGATTTGAGATATCTCCATTGGTATAATAAATCTTGACAAAATATTCGTAGGATTTATTTTCTTGAATAGTTGTATCTGTAAACATGTTATTTTTAGATGGTGCATTCAGTTGTTTTATTCCTGAATTTTTTGTTTTTCTATACAACACAAATCCTTCAACAATATCCATATTTATTGCACTTGTTTGTATATCAAGATGAACGCTATTGTTGGATTTATCATATCTTGCTGTGATTTGTGCCGTGTTAGCATTCAAATCTGAATTGATTGGATTATATAGTTCTGTATTGGAAAACAACGATTCATTTCCTACGCTATCGATGGCTTTAATCGCGTATTGATATATGGCATTGACATCAAGCGTTGCATCAACATAATTTAGTATGTTGGCTGCAATTAATTCAGCATTTATTTTTTCAAATTGCGCATCGGATATTTTCTTTCTAAAAATAGAAAATCCTTTTATATCTTCTTCATTTTTAGCAGACCAACTAATTGATGCTGCTTTATTATTTAAAATAATCGGAAATAATTTGGGAGCTGTTGGTGCTTCATTGTCCGGTAATTGTGCTATTACAACCGTTTGCTCACTTTCATTAAATGCTTTATCTAATGCTGATATTTTATAAATGATTTTATTAGGATGTGTTTTGGGAAATGAATCAATAAATGAGTTCGTTGTTTGAGGTTTAGCGTTTAACAACAACATCGTGTTTTCATCGTCATCTTTTAAACCGGAATAAATTCTATAACCGGCTAAATCACTTTCTGAATTTTTAGACCAATTGATTTGAATTGTATTATCAGTGATGCGATAAGTGGCATTTTGTGGTGTTTGTGGTGCTATGTGATCCGGAATAAATGCACTTATTGTATCCGAGTTATTTTTGTTATTAGATTTATCTATCAATTCAATAAAATAATACGGTTTACGACCATCGGCAATAATACTTTTATCAACAAATATAGTATCATTGGACGATAAAGCAGTTTGATTGAGTTTTGTAAACGAACTTTCATTTTTATATTTCCTAAAAACATTGATGGCATTTACATCTGCACTTACAGAACGATTCCAAGATAATTGCACTACTTTATCTTTATAATTTGCTTGAAAAAAACGGATGTTTTTGGGTGCTTCGTTATCTATTGGTGTAACCGCAATTGTATTTGACAACTGAGATTCGTTTCCAAAATAATCTAATCCGGAAATTTGATACGTATATGCATTTCCATTTTTCAAATCACCAATTCTATATAAACTTTCATTTTTATTGGATATAGATGTGGTAATCAAAATAGGTTCTTCATTTACCAAAACAGGTTTATTATTTTGCAGTTGATATACATTATATCCAATAAACTTATCTTCTATTTTCCAAGAAAAATCAATCTTATTATTTCCTGCAACACCTTTAAACATAGTAGGTGCAGCATTTTTGAAATTCGAAGTAAAACTAATTATTTCAGAAACAGCTAATTCTTTTTCATTATCGCTGCGAGTAATTTTGTACTCATATTTTTTTCCATTTTCCGCTGTTGCATCTAACCAATAAATTCCTAAAAAACGTGCTAATTGATTATTGTAAATGGCATTATAGTATAAAATAAAATCGGCATTATTATCTTGTTTTGATAATGCTACAAGCTGGTTGTACATTGCATAAGCGGAATCATTCGGATATTGATTTTTATTCGATTTGAATTCTTCTTCGGTTAATACTGGAGCTGATGAAATGGGTGTATCATTCAACTTTTTCCAAACAGCATTCTGCTCTCTTCTGTACACATTAAATCCAATATTTTTTAATGGCGTTTTAGATAACCATTTTAATTCTATTCCTTTTCCTTGTTTTTCTATGGATGTAAATAGCTTATAATTTTGAGCAAACACATCTACCATAAAAAAACAACATAGTAGGCATAACGCGTGATATTTAAATTTCATTTTTATCATCTTTATAATTAACAAAACGAGAATGAGCCATCTGACCATTGAATACAAACTGAAAATGTTGGAATAACAGGAACATCAATAGTTACATTGCCTTTTATGAGTAATGGATTCGGCAATGAAATAGATAAATCTGCAGCAGCCGAGGCCTTTTTATTGTAACATACTTTACCAAAATAATAACTGAGGCAACCGCTTCCATAAGCAGTTCCAATTACGTGTGCACTACCCGAAGCATTAAATGGATAATATGTAATGCCTATATTTGCAGATAAATCGGCAGCCACTTTACCTTTAACACCCACATCAACTCCTTTCCAACCTACAATAACACCTTTCCAACCGGAATCGAAATGATAACCAACACCTGCTTCTAAATGATTATTATTAATGTGTGCCCAAGCACCAAAATCTGCTAAACACAATACACTTGCTGTAATCATATTATCTTTTTTACCTAAATGAATGTCCACACCATTATTATTAATCAAAAATTCCATGTTATAATTTTCTTTATTTTCATTAATACAGAATAAACCATACACATTTCCCCAAGCAGCAGCAATAGCATGTAACGATTTTTCGTCCCAATCAAAAGTAGCTCTAATATTTCCATGAATTAAACCGGCTGAATTATCATTTTCTGCCAAGCATTCGCCTTGCATATAATATTCAATTTTATCCAAACTCCAACCATCAAACGATGTAACTATTCGAGATTGACCATGGAAAGTTTTTCCTTGATCGAATGTAGTTCTAAATAATGCTTCCGCTTCAATTCCTAAACCAAAATTTTTATTGGGTTTCAATGAAGTTACTTTGCCATTATTATCTCGATTAATTTGCATGTGATAATAGGCTTTTCCACCAAACCCATTTATTTCGGCAATGCCCGGAATTACAGGAATAACGACATATCCTTTCTGGAAAAAATCAACGTACCAATATCCATAATTATTAAAGTTAGATTTGTATTTTCCAATAATTACTTTTGAGCTTAATTCCGTTGACGTTGGTTGTTTGGTAACGTATTTTCCTTCCATAATAAAACAATCGCCCCAATCGGGATCATTTAATTTAAATGAAAATTTACCGCCGTAAGATTGTGCTCCATCTTCATAATTACCATTCACGTCCATTCCATCATCTTGAAATTCAATAGCGTTATTGGAGATTTCTGAAGTGGAAGATTCAGTAGCTGACTCATACATCTCTAAAGTGGATAAAGGTGACACTAAGAATTTCAAATTCGGATCAAATTTTTTATTGTTTAAATCTTGTGGTGTTGGTGGTATAAATGGCGATGTTTTGGTGGATATTGCAGTAACAGATGAGGCTGATTTTTCAGGTGCTTTTCCATGAAAATCAAAATAAATGGTGTTTTTATTTCCGGATGTAATTTTTTCTCCCAATATAATTTTACCTTCAAAGGTGAAACGATAATCATAGGAATTTGTTAATTTTTGAATGCCTAATTTAGATATTAAATATCCAAAACGATAGTAGTTATCTAATTTCATTATCTTTTTAAAATTATCATTTTCATTATTGGATGAAAATGAAATAGCACCATTTGCCGATAAAAATAATTTATTAGAGTTAATCAGATAATTGTTAATATTTAATCCTTTATCGTTTTTATTAAAAACAGAAAAATAAGGCGTAAACGAAATCTTGTTATCAGAAAAACTACCATCTTCAAATGTTAGATAAAAACTTTGATTGCTTCCCGGTTGCCCAATTAAATATTGATTAGCTTCATCAAATGAAATTTCTAACGGATTGATTTTGTTGTTATCTACATTGATTTGCAAGTTTGCCATCTTATTAAAAAATGGCACATAAATGTTTCCATTAATGAGCAAAGCATTCAATTTATTCTTCCACATCAAAAAATTATAATCTGATACACCGGCATAAAAATCGCCCAATGGAAATGCTGTATTCACATTCGAAACTTTGGTAGATTTTGTACTAATTCCTTCGCCAATGTTATATGCTTTACTATAAATTAAAACCAACGGTTTATCTGAAGATTTAGTAGTGTATGCTTTAAAATCCAGCATTAATTTTAATTGTGGAATTATCATTCCATACGGGTAATTGGCATATTCCGGAATTTCATTTTCAGAAAGATGTATTCGCACTTCTTCGTAATAAGCACTCAATGATGCCTCTTTATTTAATGACCAACTAATCGGATTTACCTTAGCCGAAAAGTTCATATTTTGTTGATTGGAAAACGGCACTTCTAAATCTGCAGCATATTCAATGGCTACATTGCCGATATCAAACGGACTTTTTCCGGATTTTTTACCGGAACTAATATTATCAACTTTTGGAACAGCATTTGGAATGCTTACAATACCGCTTAAATTTGGTGTCACTTTAAAATTGGAAACAGCGAAATAACTTGATTTATCTTTTCCATGAAACAAAATAGAAATCCCTTTGGATGTTGCAGTTGCAATTTTTTCATCTTTAGAAAAATAGAATTTTGCATTTTTAAATTTTTCACTAAAAGAATAGTCTACATCTGTACTATCTGAATTAATTTCATAATTTTTATTCGATACAGATTCACCTTCTTTAAATTCAAACCAATTCGTTTGCCAATTTACCAATGCATTTATTTTGGATGTGCTATTATCTTTCACAATATCATACACTTTTGTATTGGCATTCAACTTTGTAGTTACTGCTGCTTGGAGTTTTAGCGAGTTTAATTTCAAATTATAAATTCCATCTGCATCACCTGTAGTTTCTAATTCTATATTGCTTTTGGAGTAAATCTCAGCTTTCAAATTTTTAACTATCAACTGACCATCTGTGACAACCCAAGCATATTTTTTAATTTTTGGAAAATAAGCAAACGGAACCAACTTCAAATGATTAAACTGCGTAGTGATTTTAGGTCCATTTTCCCATAAACTAAACTCGCCGGTACATGAAAAATCGGAAGAATCTTTATTCAAAACAGACAACACTTTCACATCAAAACCACTCATCATAAAACTTGAAATTTCTATATGTTGCGCTGTGTCTTCAATAATTTCGTACTTATCAATTTTACTACTATCTATTCTATTGTCATTCTTATCATACGCTAAAATTCGCCAAGCAATTTTTCCCGCACTTTTACTCCATGATTTAGAGAGTTGAAAATTGGGTTGCTGTATAACCGGTATTTTAGAATTGTCTTTAGGTTGAGGAGAGCGAGCAAAGAATGCATCTTTTCCATTAAACAAGCTTTCCGTTAAATTATTCCAATCTTTTATTTTTTCATTTTGATTGATTTGATTGGTGAATTCTAATACATAATAATTCGGTTGAGAAGTTGGCACTGTCCACGAGAAATCAATCGGATTTCCGGAAACAATTTGTTTGCCATTTATTGGTGTATTTAATTGGATATTATATTTTGGAGCAACTATACTTTTTGGCGGATAAATTGTAGTTTGTTTACAAGTAAACATACAAGCATCACTTGTTCCTTTATTTTGATACTTTTTAGCATTATCACGTACACTGATTGTATATGCATATTTGCTACCTGTTTTTAATGGTGGATCGCTCGGTCCATACACATACGAATTACCTAATACCGTTTTTTCAAAAAAGATAGGTGTAGTGGCTGTTTTCATCGCTTCGTTCGCTGATTTATTGCCAACTACTTCAACCATTCTAATAATGTATTCTTGCAATCCATTAGGCAAATCATTGTTGCCCATTTCCATCGATGCACTCGGATGCATCCAAGTAAATACTACATTTTGAGGAACAGTTAGAGTTACTTCTTGGTTACACATTGGAAGTATTGTTTTAGGTGCTTCCAATAATGAATTAGCAAAGCTTGGATTTCCTATTAATATAGTGGCACAACCATTTGGATAACCATCTGAAACTTTTACCGGTGCAGCAGAAAATAAATAAGCCCAAGCTTCAATGCAAACGGAATAAGTTCCATTCGGTATGGTACCAAACGTTGTGAATTGGTTTAATTGTTCCGTATTCATTCCGGTGGCAACTAAATTACTTAAAGTAAAAAGTTCCGATAATTGGGTTGTAGTTAAAGTAACCGGAACATTAGGCATCAAAAAAGAGGATGAATAGGTCATCAAATTATTGATGCTTTGCAGTTTCACTCCGTTATTTCCTGTAATGACAACTTGCGGATAAACAGTAAGCGTTGTATCAGCTATGAGTTGCACATTTACTTTTGAAATATTGGCATAGTCTGTTATCGCTCTTGTGTAAGGTGGTGTAACAAACGTAGTTATTTTCACTTTCGAAAATGCGATTGAACAGGAAAACAACAACAAGCACATTGCAAGTTTTTTCCATATAAATAAAAGATATTTCGATTGCATAGTATCAGTTTAAAAAGTAAACAAATAACCAAGATTTCCTCTTAATTCAGTGAATCGTTGGGTTGAATTATTGGTTGTATGATTCCAAATAAGATTATTGCTTAAATATATTTTATGATGTGATTCCGGTGTATAACTAATCGTCAAATCCACATTCACCACTTGTGCCAATTTATTATATGTATAGGCAACTGCATCTGATATGGTTACTTTATTTTTGGCAATAGAAACATTGCTCGAAAAACTTGCACCATAGCTCGCTATTTTTGATGTTGATGTTTTTAAATAGGTAGAAAAAACACTTGTTGTCATACTGAAATATTTCACCGGTAAATTAAAAGCATACGTTAGATAGACAACATTATTAAAATAAGCTGTATTGGATTTGGTATTTTTATTTAAGTCTGTTAAAAAGTTCATCACTTCATTCAACATAATTAAATGTGATTTTTCATTTTTTACAATTAAATATCTTGGCACAATAGTAAACGTATGATTCATTTGATTTAAAAGTAAATCATTGAAAGATGAGTTTTTCAAACTATCTGTAATGGCTTTTTGTTTGGAATATGCATTGATATATTGCGTGGAAATGCCAAATTTTGATGCATTAAAATCATACGCAAGTTGTGAAATAGCCCTTTTGGTTGCATACGGTTTTTCTTTATTCAAATTGTCATCCGTAAATTTCGTTTGAATAGTAATACTTGCTTTTTTATCTTGCAACGGGACAACTTGTTTTACATATACATCGTAAAAATTTGTTTGTAGATAATAGGCACCGTATGTATTGAAATTCTGTGTAGTTAAATGAAATCCGGCATTGGTTACTAAACCATCTTTAGAAAACTCAAAATCAGTAGAAGCAGCATGACCACCAATTGCAGATGCATTAGGTTTCATTAAGATACGTGCAATTTTTGGATAGTCTGCATTTACAGCATTTTTATCTTTCACTAAACTCTTATCTACGTTAGTAGTACTAAGTGCATAATCGGCTTTAATGGTAATGTACTTTCCTATTTTATTAAAAGTAACAATATTAAATACAGCGTTTTCTGATTTTGGTAAAAACGATGTAACGCCATCGGGATTTACATATAAAAAAGAATCTTTCGATTTATCCCAAGCTCTGAAATAAATTAAATCAACATAATTATTTTCTGTTCCGGCACCAATCTTCACGGCAGCACCCAAACGTTTGTATGTTGGAACAAAAGTTTGTAGATGCAAACTATCAATTTTTGCTGAATCAGCGAGTGTTACTTTGTTGAGCCTTCCAAAAAGCAATCCGGCTCTAAAATAACTTGGATTTACTTCGGCTCCAACCATCAACATATTGTGGCCAGCCATCGAATGTTCACTCCAATTTATATTTCTAAATCCTGCATGTGCTGTCAGCCATTTATATTTTGGACTTACACCAATTTGATTAAACGGTTGGCTGAATTTTCTATCTTGCTCGCTAAATACAAATGAAAAAGGCAACTCTAACACATTTTTATAATTAAATGTAACGTCGCCTGTAAATTGATACGTAAAAGGCTTCATTCGTTTAATAGCACTTGAAGTATAATAATATCCAAACATTGCACCCAATGAACCGGATATTTTCAAGCCTTTAGCATTCATTTTATCTAATAAATTTTTCTTAGTTGATTTGTTGGAAGTTGGTTGATTTGTTGTTGCGTTCGTTACATCTTCAGATATAATATTAACTAGTGTATCTGTTGAAATAATTTGTGACGAATCCGCATTATTAACGAAAATTATTCCATCTTGAGAGAAGGAATAATGATACAGTAAAACTATAAGTATCGTATAAAATTTATACATTGACAAAACTCAATCTATAATAAAATTAAGAAAAAGTCAAAAAAAAGTAGCGTAATATTTAGCATTCGGGAAGATTGATTGAGTATTCGATAAAAAAAATGAAAAAATCACTAATATTGTGTATGCATTCCATTCATACAATTTATCCATCTAATTTTAGCGCATACGAATTAATTGATTCCGGTGATTTTCAAAAATTAGAACGTTTCGGGCAGTACATTACCATACGACCGGAACCGCAAGCTATTTGGAATAAAAAATTATCGGATGCTGATTGGAAAAAACAGGCTCATGTTCAATTTGAAAGTATTACTTCATCTAATGGAAAATGGAATTTTATAAAAAAAATGCCGGAAAATTGGACAATAGATTATTATCACAACCAATTACAAATCTCATTTAATTTGGCATTAACCAAGTTTAAACATGTTGGAATTTTTCCGGAGCAAAGTGTAAATTGGGATTTTATTTTTCAAAAAACGAAAGCTATTAAACAAAAAAAAGATACTGTAAATGTATTGAATTTATTTGCTTACACCGGTGGTGCGAGTTTAGCAGCAAATGCTGCAGGTGCTGAAACGTATCATGTTGACTCTATCAAACAAGTGGTAAGTTGGGCAAATCGAAATATGGAATTATCTAAACAAAAAGATATTCGTTGGGTAGTGGAAGATGCCGTAAAATTTGTAAAAAGAGAACGCAAAAGAGGAAGAATTTATCAAGGAATAATCTTAGACCCACCGGCTTATGGACATGGTACTGATGGTGAAAAATGGAAGTTAGAAGACCAAATAAATGAGATGATTTTTGATACGCTTTCCTTATTGGATAAAGAGCATTCATTTTATCTGCTCAACACGTATTCATTAGGGTTTTCATCACTTATCATTGAAAATTTGATTACAGATAATCTTCAAAAAACAGGATTAAATGTAACGCCGGAATTTGGTGAATTATATATTCCATCTACAACACAACAAAAATTACCATTAGGTGTGTATTGCCGATTTTAAACAATATGTTCTAAGAGTTTTTTATACAACTCAAAACCATCTTCCATTTCTTTTAAATAGATAAATTCATCGGCAGTATGAGAACGCTCTGATTTTCCGGGTCCCATTTTAATGCTTGGAATTTTCAATAATGCTTGATCAGAAAGTGTAGAAGAACCAAAGGTTTCTATACCTAATTTTTCTGCGGTTTTAACTACTAAATGGTCTTTATCTATTTGAGATGGCTGTAAGCGTGTAGAACGTGCTTTAATGCTTGCTTTCACGTTATCACTAATAATCTCTAACAGTTGGTCGCTGTTGTATTCCGGAATAGTACGAACATCAATAGTATATTTACACATATCAGGCACAACATTGTGTTGCGTTCCGGCATGTATCATACTAACAGTCATTTTCACCGGACCTAAAACCGGATTTATTTTTTTGAATTGATAATTTTGAAACCATTGCACATCAACCATCGCTAAATAAATAGCGTTCACACCTTCGTTTCTTGCGGCATGTCCGGCTTTTCCTTTCACTTCAGCATCGATTACAATCAAACCTTTTTCGGCAATTGCCATTTTCATTTCGGTTGGTTCACCTACTATTGCAAATTCACAGCCGGATGTGATCTCTTCTAAAATTTCAATTCCATTTTTTCCGGAAATTTCTTCTTCTGCTGTGGCGGCAAATAAGAAATTATATTTTAAATCTTCGTGATCGTAGAAATGTAAAAAAGTGGCTAATAACGTTATTAATGCAGCACCGGCATCATTACTGCCTAAACCATATAATTTTCCCTCTTCTACATCCGCTTTAAAGGGATCTTTATTCCATCCGTTTACCGGTTTTACAGTGTCAATATGAGAGTTTAATAAGATGGTTGGTTTTAAAAAATTAAAATGTTTATTCTTAACCCACGTATTATTCAATTTTGTTTCAAATGGAATTTTATGTGCTTTAAGGAATTTACGAATGACTTCAGCGGCTTTATCTTCTTCTTTACTAAAAGAAGTCGTTTCAATGAGTTTCTTCAATAACTCGATGCATTCAATCAGTGGATTTTCAATTTTCTTCGACATCTTAGTTTATGGTAAAAGTAGTTCCAAAATTAGCATTTTCATTCACATTTTTCAATACATCTTTAGCATGACATAAAATAACTTTGTTCACACCTTTTTGTAATGCATTGGCGATATTATCAACTTTAGGAATCATGCCATCTGTAATAATTTTTTCTGCTTTTAATATTTCAATTTGTGCAACAGCAACGTGTTGAATGATGCTGTCTGCTTTTTCAACATCTTTCATCAAACCTTCTTTTTCAAAACAGTAATAAAATGCAACGTTATATTTTTTTGATAATGAGATGGAAATGGCGGATGCCATTGTGTCGGCATTGGTATTAAGCAATTGACCATTACCATCGTGTGTGATAGGTGCAATAATTGGCGTATAATTTTTATCTAACAAATCAGCAAAAAAATCAGCATTTACTACATCAATATCTCCAACAAATCCAAAATCAATAGTAGGATGCACACGTTTATGTGATAGAATACTATTGGCATCTGCTCCGGAAAATCCGATAGCATTGCACTGCATGGATTGCAATTGTGCTACTATTTTTTTATTGATTAATCCGGCATACACCATTGTTACAATATCCAATGTTTTTTCATCTGTAATGCGTCTGCCATCCACTAAAGTAGCTTCAATACCTACTAGTTTACTTAATTGCGTTGCCAATTTTCCACCACCATGAATTAAAACTTTGGGAGCTTGAATCTGGGAAAAATCGAATAAGAATTTTTTGAGCGAATCAGCATCGTCAATAATATTTCCTCCAATCTTTACTACAACTATCGTTTCCAATACGTATTTTTATTTTTGTAAAGTTATAAGAATGCTCCAAAAATTACTATTATCCTATATTATACTTAGTTCAATTTTTGCATGTGAGAAAGCAACAGTGCGTAAAACATACGTAAAAATTACAACGGCAGATGGACCGGAAGATATTTTGCATGATAAAAAATACAATAGAATTTTGATATCGTGTGATGAACGAAGAGATGGAAAACTGCCCATTGGAATTATTCAACAATTAGACATTGCAACGGATAGCTGCACAAATTTGCCTATTATTAATATGCCGGCAATTCCATTTCATCCGCATGGATTTGATTTACAAACTATCAATAATACAGATTACTTATTTGTCATCAATCATTATAAAGATGCCACATCTACTAACTCAATAATTCAATTTAAAATGCATGCCGATAAATTAGAATTTATAAAAGAATACAAACATGCATTATTGTTGTCTCCGAATGATTTGACGGTTTTGCCCAATGGTAGTTTTTATTTTTCTAATGATAAGAATTCTTCCAATATTTTAGAGCATCTTACCAATCCATACAGTGGTTCGGTGGTTTATTGCGATGGCATGCATACTTGGAAAAAAGTAGATAGCTTAATGAGTTTTCCCAATGGTTTGTATGATGAAAATGACAAACTATATGTTGCCACTTCAAGAAATTTTGCATTATATACCTACACAATGCAAGCAGATGGAACATTACAAGATAAAAAGAAATTAAACAGCATAAATGGCATGGATAACCTTACAGATAATGGGAATGAATTATTAGTTGCTGTACATCCGGATGAATTGAAATTTGCGGCACTCGCCTATTTTCCGGATATATTATCGCCATCTAAAACGTTTGCAATTGATAAAACTACCGGAAAATCAACTCTTGTTTTTACGGATGATGGTGCTCAAATTTCCGGATCATCTACGGCTGTTGCTGTTGGTGATAATTTGTATTTAGGACAAGTATTTGCCGGTTATTTATTAAAAATAACGCATTATAGAGATTAAAAAAAAGCTGCCCCAAAGGACAGCTTAATATAGTTGATATCTATTTATCAAAGATTATTTTCCCGGACGTAAACTACGTACTACTTTTCCGGTTTGCCACATTTCAGAATCTCTGATTACGGCTAATTCTGCTTCTAATTTTTCTCTATAATCCGGTTGTGAGTTTGTGTCAATAGAGCGTTGTGCTTCTTCACCTGCAGCAACTTTTGCATACAACTCTTTGAATACCGGCAATACAGCTTCACGGAAAGGACCTTTCCAATCTAATGCACCACGTTGTGCCGTTGTAGAGCAGTTACCATACATCCAATCCATACCATTTTCAGATACTAATTTGATTAATGATTCTGTTAATTCTTCTACTGTTTCGTTAAATGCTTCAGATGGTGAATGGCCATTTTCACGCAATACACTGTATTGAGCTTCCATGATACCTGCTAATGCACCCATTAACACACCACGTTCACCAGTTAAATCAGAATATACTTCTTTTTGGAAAGTGGTTTCAAACAAATAACCTGAACCGATACCGATACCTAATGCAATTGTTCTGTCGTGTGCTTTTCCAGTTGCATCTTGGAAAATAGCATACGATGAATTTAAGCCTTTACCTTCTAAAAACAAACGACGTAATGATGTACCTGAACCTTTCGGTGCCGTTAAAATAACATCAACATCTGCCGGTGGAATAATTCCAGTTCTATCTTTATAAGTAACACCAAAACCATGAGAAAAATATAATGCTTTTCCAGCAGTTAAATGTTTTTTTACAGTTGGCCACATTTCAATTTGAGCAGCATCAGAAAGTAAGTACATAATGATAGTACCTTTTTGCAATGCTTCTTCCGGTTCAAATAAAGTTTGTCCTGGAACAAAACCATCTTTTTCTGCTTTATCCCAAGATTTAGAAGGTTTTCTTTGACCTACAATTACATTAAAGCCATTATCGCGTAAGTTTAATGCTTGTCCGGGACCTTGAACACCATAACCAATTACGGCTATCGTTTCGTTTGCTAATACTTCTTTTGCTTTAGCCAAGGGGAATTCTTCACGTGTTACAACGTTTTCATCGATTCCGCCAAAGTTCATTACTGCCATTGTTTGTTGTTTTAAATTGAATATTAAAATTAAAATTAGTTGATTAAAGTTGCTTCGAAAATATCAATTTGTTTATTGATTTGTTTTAATATATTTTCGGCAGCCCATTGCTCCGCATTAAACTCGATGGTGAATTCTCCATCATTTTCGTCTATCTTTCTAAAATAGAAGTTAGTCACATCCACTCTTCTTCTAGAAAAAATGAGCATAAAACGACCGATTAATACCGGTTGATTGTATGATACAAATTGAATTTTATGTGCTTTCATGATTTATTGAGGTTCTAAAATTACATCGCTACAAGCTTTTCCGCTTGGAACCATTGGAAATAAATTTTCTTCTTTTTCAACCACGACTTCTAAAACGTAACCGCCATCATGGGCAAACATTTTATCCAAAGCAGCACTTAAATCTTCTCGTTTTTCCACTTTAGCAGATTCTAAACGGAAACCTTTAGAGATGGCTACAAAATCCGGATTCTTGAGTTCTACTTGAGAATATCTTTTATCAAAGAATAATTGTTGCCATTGGCGTACCATTCCAAGATAATTATTATTGAAAATAACAATCTTTATATTTAAGTTATGTTGCCAAATGGTGCCGAGCTCTTGAATTGTCATTTGGAAACAACCATCTCCAATAATAGCCACTACGGTTCTGTCTGGTGCAGCCATTTGGGCACCAATTGCTGCCGGCAACGCAAAACCCATAGTACCTAAACCACCACTGGAAACCCAAGAATTAGTTTGGCGATAATTGTAATAACGCATGGCGTACATTTGATGTTGTCCAACATCCGGAACGATGATTGCATTACCATTTGTTTTTTCATCAATTAGATGCATAATTTCACCCATTCTAATACCTTCTGTTGAAGGATAAATAGCTGATTGAATTACTTTTGCATCTTCTTGTTTATCTAACTCTTTAAATGTAGTTATCCATTCTGTATGCTTGTTTTCTTGCAATAATGGAATTAATGCTTCTAATGCTTCAGAAGCATCTGCACAAATACCTACTTCCGTTTTAACTACTTTATTGATTTCAACCGGATCAATTTCGATATGAATAACACGAGCTTGTTTTGCAAATTTGGTTACATCTCCGGTAACGCGGTCATCAAATCGCATACCGATGGCAATCATCACATCACACTCATTCATTTTGATATTTACCGAATAATTTCCATGCATTCCCGGAATACCAACATAGTTCTCGTGATTTGGGCTTACGGCACCCAAACCTTGCATTGTAGTAGCAACCGGAATGCCTGTTTTAGAAGATAGTTGCTCTAGTAAATCCTTAGCTTTTGATATTATAACACCTTGACCAGCAATGATTAAAGGTGTTTTACTTGAATTTATTATTTCAGCAGCTTTTTGTAGATTTTCTTGTTGAACTGTGTATTTTGGAGTGTAACCTCTCACCGACTCACAGGCTTGATAACCTGTCCATTCCATCATTTCAAACTGTGCATTTTTTGTAATGTCAATTAAAACAGGTCCCGGTTTTCCGGAATTCGCTATATAAAAAGCTTTGGCTAAAACAGATGGAATTTCAGCTGCTCTAGTAATTTGATAATTCCATTTCGTAATTGGCATAGTGATACCAATTACATCTGTTTCTTGAAATGCATCTGTTCCTAATAAATGCATCGGAACTTGACCTGTAATACAAACCATTGGTGTGCTATCCATAATGGCATCGGCAATTCCGGTAATTAAGTTGGTAGCTCCCGGTCCGGAAGTAGCAAAACAAACGGCTGCTTTCCCTTTCACACGAGCCCAGCCTTCTGCTGCATGCGTTGCACCTTGCTCATGTCTTGTTAAAACGTGGTTGATTTTATCCATGTAATGCCAAAGTGCATCATAAATAGGCATGATAGCACCACCCGGATAACCATATATAACATCGATACCTTCTGCTACTAAACTTTTTATAACGGCTTCTGCACCGGAAATCTGTATTTTTGCGTCTGACATTTTTTAAATCTATTCAATTAACTATGCTTATTACAAATCTACTAAATATTGAGTTTTATAAAAAAAATGTCAGTTGATTTTTCAATATATAGTGATTTCTTAACAGTTTAAAATAGAATACTGCAGAAAAACCCAAAATAGTCTTATTTTTTTATATTGATAACTGATTAAAAAGACAGCAATTGAATTAAATGATTCCATTCTTTATTCAATGTCATTGCATGTTTCTTACACAAATCCAATGATGTATAAGTAAGTGCTTGGTTTTTAATCCCTATCATACAATTTTTTCTATTTTGTATAATGGCATCTACTGCAGAAACGCCTAAACGTGAGGCAAGAATCCTGTCGTTTGCAGTTGGATTTCCACCTCTTAACAAATGACCTAAAATCAAGGTTTTTATATCATACTCAGGATGCATTTGCTTAAACGTGGCTGCAATTTCTAATACACCACCGGCATCATCACCTTCTGCCACTACTACAATAAATGATTCTTTATGTTTACATGCATGAAGCTTGTTAGACAGTTCTTTTAAGTCTGTTTTTATTTCCGGAATTAAGATATCTTCTGCACCTGCTGCTAAACCTGCTGCTAAAGCGATTGAACCAACATCTCTTCCCATTACCTCAACAAAAAATAATCGACCTAACGCATTGGCTGTATCTCTCAATTTATCGATTAATTCAACGGCCGTTTGAACAGCAGAATCAAATCCGATGGTATAATCGGTGCCAAACAAATCGTTATCAATAGTTCCGGGAATTCCAATTAATTTTATATCCGGATATTCCTTAGAAAATTCTAAAGCACCTTTCATTGTGCCATCACCACCTATCACAATTAATGCTGTAATTTCATTTTTAAGTAATGATTGATATGCTAAATTTCTGCCTTCAGGAGTAGCAAATTGTGGACTTCTAGATGATTTAAGGATGGTTCCACCTCTGTGAATAATATTTCCAACAGAACGTGATTCTAATTTTATAAAATGATGTTGTATTAAACCTTCATATCCATTAAGATAACCATAGACATGCATTTTGCTTTGAATGGCTGTTCGAACGATTGCACGAATACATGCATTCATTCCGGGTGCATCTCCACCGGACGTTAGTATGGCAATATTTCTCAGTTGCATAAAAAAAAGTAGTAATGCTAAATTACTACTTAAATCGGATATCTAAAAAAATGACATTCTACGTTTAAATTCATAAACAACTATTTCATTGATTTATGCTTTTAAATTAACTGAAGTAATTGCCTATTCTAATTAATAATTACAATTATATGCCATCTGTAACACAACCGTTGCTAGCAGATGAAACTGAATTAGCATATTTATATAAAATGCCTGATTTTGCTTTTAATTCCGGTGCTGTCCATGATTGTTTACGTAGTTGTAATTCTTCATCACTTATCATTACATCAATCGTATTGTTTACGGCATCAATTACTATTCTATCACCATCTTTCACCAATGCAATATTTCCACCATTTTGTGCTTCCGGTGTAACGTGTCCAACCACAAAGCCATGAGAACCGCCACTGAAACGACCATCTGTTATAAGTGCAACTTCTTTTCCCAATCCTTCACCCATTAATACAGAAGTAGGTTTCAACATTTCCGGCATTCCCGGAGCACCTCTTGGTCCGATATATCTTATAATCACCACATCGCCTGCAGCAATTTTTTTATCTTTCATTGCATCGATGGCAGCTTGTTCTGTATCAAAACATTTCGCTGTTCCATCAAATCGTTCGCCTTCTTTTCCTGTAATTTTTGCAACAGCACCTTCGCTGGCAATATTGCCATATAAAATACGGATATGACTTGTTTTTTTAATTGGGTTATCTATAGTATGTAACAAATCTTGACCTTCTGTTAAATCCGGCAAATCTGCTACGTTTTCTGCCAATGTTTTTCCGGTTACTGTTAAACAATCTCCGTGTAATAAACCAACTTTTAATAAGTATTTTGTTACAGCTGGAACACCTCCAATTTTATGTAAATCTTCCATTACGTATTTTCCACTCGGTCTAAAATCAGCAAGCATCGGAGTTTCATTGCCTAAGCGAACAAAATCATTAATCGTTAAATTAACACCTATTGTTTTTGCCATGGCAATTAAATGCATAACAGCATTGGTGCTTCCACCTAAAACAATAACCATTCTAATCGCATTTTCAAATGCTTTGAACGTCATGATATCACTTGGTTTAATATCTTTTTCTAACAAATTTCTGATAGCAGTGGCAGCTTGTTTTACTTCATTTCTTTTATCATCCGAAATAGCTGGATTACTTGAAGAATAAGGCAAACTCATACCTAATGTTTCAATAGCTGAAGCCATTGTATTTGCAGTGTACATACCACCACATGCACCGGCACCCGGACAAGCATGCTCAATCACTCCTTTATAATCTTCTTCTGAAATTGTACCTGCAAATTTCTTACCTAACGCTTCAAAAGCAGAAACTACATCTAATTTTTCTTCTTTATATTTTCCAGCAGCAATGGAACCACCATATATCATCAAAGATGGACGATTTAAACGAGCCATCCCCATAATTACACCGGGCATATTTTTATCGCAACCTGCAATAGAAATAATTCCATCATAAAATTGTGCACCCGCATTGGTTTCAATAGAATCAGCAATTACTTCACGAGATACTAAAGAATAACGCATACCTGAAGTACCCATAGAAATGCCATCACTTACACCAATTGTATAAAAATTAAGTGCCACCAAATTTTGTTGATTAACTAAATTTTTCAAATTAGCAGCAATGCCATTTAAGTGCATATTACAAGGATTGCCATCCCAACCTGTCGATACTATACCAACTTGTGCTTTCTTAAAATCTTCATCTTTTAATCCAATTGCATGCAACATCGCTTGTGCTGCAGGTTGTGTTGAATCTTGTGTAATAACCTTACTGTATTTATTAATTTCTGACATAAAAAAAATTGAATCTCCAAATAAACAAAAGAATTTGATAATCACATAGAACAAAAGTCAATAATATATGATTGAACATACATAAATAACACAAAATGAAGAAATGTTAATAAGTTACAAAGCAAATGATTTGGGATCATGTTAAATTCATGTAAACAAACCGAAAGTATGACTGAGAAAAAAGTAGAAATCGATATTCATAAGTATTTCGTAGCAATTTTCTTTATTGTATTAATGACCTTATTTTTGATTGTTACGTTTTCAAAAGCATAAAAAAAAACAGCTCAATGAGCTGTTTTTTTATTTATATCTATTGCAGTTATTTATGCAGCTTCTAACTCGTTGAACATTCCAATAAATTTCAACATAGCACCTAAGTTGCTAATCTTGATTTTTCCCATCATCACGGCCATTTGTTTATTGACACGACCTTCTTCTGCATCTTCAAAATCACTAGATAATGCTGAAATTACACAATCTGCTTCTCCTGCTAATCCTTCTGTTACAGTGCAAACACTATTGGCTACATTTACCGTGAATTCACCGCCATTTTCACCTTCTAATTTAAAATGAAAAGTGCCACTTTGGCCTGCTGCTTCGTCTGTTTTAAGTCTGCTTGGTAAAGCTAATACAATTTCTCTTGCTGTCATTTTTGATAATTTTTTGTTGTTAAATAATTAGAATAAACAAATGTAAAAAAGTATTTCAATTTAAACAAATATTTACCAAACGTTCGTTTGTTAAATTTAACATCTTATTGAATATCAATCAAATAAATTTAGTTAACACAAACTTTACATTGTAAATTTACCAAACGAGCGGTCAAATTAGAAGAATTCTTTGTATAATTGTTAAATAATCTGTGTAACAAAATTGGTATGGCAACGATAAAAACGAAGATTAATATTAACTCCGCATCTTATAAAGAAAATTATGCCTTGATGTTGGCTAAATTGGAGGAATTAAAAAAACATTTAAAACAATCCCTTTATCAAGGCGAAGAAAAACATATTGCCAAAGCAAAAGCAGGCGGAAAATTTTTAGCAAGAGAACGCATCGATTTATTACTCGACCAAGATTCTCCATTTTTAGAATTGTGTCCTCTAGCAGGCTTAGGTGTGAAAGGTGGTTTTGGTACAGGCGGTACCATGGTTGCCGGTATCGGTTTTGTTTCCGGAAAAATGTGTTTAATAACAGCAAATGTTGGCACCAATAAAGGTGGTGCTATCGATATTGCATCCTTGAAAAAAGCATTACGCATTGCAGAAATTGGTGCCGAAAATAATTTGCCCGGCATTAGTTTAGTAGAAAGTGCCGGAGCCAACTTACCAGACCAAGCACAAGTATTTAATTTGGGTGGCAATAATTTTAAAGAAATTACACGTCGTTCCAAACAAGGTGTGCCAACCATTTCAATTGTATTTGGAAATTCAACTGCCGGTGGTGCTTATATTCCTGGCATGAGCGATTATGTTATCATGGTGAAAAACAACGCGAAAGTATTTTTAGCCGGACCACCATTAGTAAAAATGGCAACCAATGAAATTGTTGATGATGAAACTTTAGGTGGTGCTGAAATGCATTCCAAAATTTCCGGTGTTTCTGATTATTTGGCACAAGATGAATTAGATGGCATTCGCATCGCTAGAGAAATCATCGAAAACTTAAATATTAAATCTGAATTCAAAAATCTGAATTCTGAAATCCACAAAGAGCCTTTATATAATATTGACGAACTACTCGGCATCGTTTCAGCCGATACTAAAATTCCATTTGATTGTCGTGAAGTAATTGCTAGAATTGTTGATGGCTCTGAGTTTCACGAATTCAAAAAAGATTATGGCACTACTTTAGTTTGCGGATATGCCAAAATACACGGCTATCCCATTGCTATCATCGGCAATAATGGCGTATTATTTAATGATTCTGCTAACAAAGGCGCACATTTCATTCAATTATGCAACATGAACCACACACCTATTTTGTTTTTGCAAAATATTACCGGATTTATGGTGGGCAAAGAATACGAACAAAATGGCATTATTAAAGATGGAGCCAAGATGATAAATGCGGTTTCCAACTCCGAAGTACCTATGTTTACTATCATTATGGGTGCATCGTATGGTGCAGGAAATTATGCAATGTGCGGAAGAGCTTATAATCCAAGATTTTTATTTACTTATCCGAATTCTATGATTGCTGTAATGGGTGCAGAACAATTAGCCGGCGTAATGCAAATGGTGAGCAAAGAAAGTGCATTAAAAGCCGGACAGCCTTATGACGAAAATCAAGCGGCACAAATGAAAGAATTTATGAAAATGGAAATTGAAAAACAAAGCAATGCATTTTTCGCCAGCGGTCAACTTTGGGATGATGGCATCATCGACCCGAGAGATACCAGAAATGTAATGAGTTTGGTATTAGCACTTACCTATCTAAATGAAATTAAAGGAACAAATAGTTGGGGAGTTTAT
>CAZDOT010000017.1:49947-52050 GCA_964507125.1 uncultured Chitinophagales bacterium
AAATCTGAAATCTGAAATACAATTATGTCACATACACCTAATAATAATACCAAAATAACCAAACTACTTGTTGCTAATCGAGGAGAAATTGCTATTCGCATTTTTAAAACTTGTCGAGAAATGGGCATCGCAACAGTGGCAGTTTTTTCCGATGCTGATGAAAATGCATTGTTTGTAAAATATGCCGATAAGGCCGTTCGTATTGGTGGTAATCAAGCTTCCGAATCTTATCTTGTAATGGATAAAATAATTGCGGCAGCAAAAGCTACAGGCGCTAATGCTATTCATCCGGGTTATGGCTTTTTAAGTGAACGTGTTGAATTTGCACAACGTGTGATAGATGAAAATATTATTTGGGTTGGACCGCATCCAAAAGCGATTGAAGTAATGGGTTCAAAAATTGGTGCAAAAAAAATTATGCAATCGCATCAAGTCCCAACCATTCCGGGCTATCAAGGCGATGACCAAAGTGAAGCAACGATAAAATCAAAAGCCATTGAAATTGGATTTCCCATTTTATTGAAAGCAAGTGCAGGCGGAGGTGGAAAAGGTATGCGCATTGTTCGAGAAGAAAAAGAATTAGACAAAGCCATCAGTGAAGCAAAATCGGAAGCATGGAATGGTTTTGGTGATGATACACTTTTGATTGAAAAATATTTTGATTCTGCACGACATGTAGAGTTTCAAATTTTTGGCGATAAGCACGGCAATGCACTACATTTATTTGAACGCGAATGCAGTATTCAACGTCGTTATCAAAAAGTTGTGGAAGAAAGTCCTTCGCCATTTATTACAGACGAGACACGTAAAAAAATGGGCGATGCAGCCGTTGCAGCTTGTAAAGCAATCCAATACGACAATGCCGGAACAGTAGAGTTTATTGTAGCACCCGACCAATCTTTTTATTTTTTGGAAGTCAATACACGCTTACAAGTGGAGCATCCAGTTACGGAAGAAGTAACCGGATTAGATTTAGTGCGTTTGCAAATTGAAGTGGCCGAAGGCAACCCAATTACATTTAAACAAACCGACATTACACAAAACGGACATGCGATTGAAGTACGTGTATATGCAGAAGATCCTGCCAATAATTTCTTGCCTGTTACCGGAAAAATATTGGATTGGATTCCGGCTTCAATTTCCGGTTTGCGTTATGATACAGGCATCGAAAGTGGTTCTGAAATTTCCACTTTCTACGATCCGATGATTGCAAAAATTATTGCAAAAGGAAAAAACCGTATCGAAGCCATTTCTAAGCTAACACTGGCTTTACAAGAATTAGTATTAACGGGATTTACAACCAACAAAAATTTCTTGACCGCCATTTTACAAAATCAAGATTTTAGAGATGGCAATTTTGACACGCATTTCTTAGATAAAAAATTCAAGTACGAAGGCGAAAAATATTCGCAAGAAACCTTGGATTTATTGACTTGTGCATTGCAACATTTCCGTTTTATACAACGAGAAAAAAGCAGAACATTGGCACAAGGTGTTCCGGCAGGTTGGCGAAACAATCCATATCAAGCACAGCAAGAAAAATACAGTTACAACGGTTTTGAATTTACAATTTCATATACCAATGAAAATGGCAATTTGCAAATTGCATTTGCTGATAAAAATTTCACTTCAAAATTTATTTCTGAAAACAATAAATGGTTCACACTTGAAATCAATAACATTCGTCGTCAATTTTTTATTTCGCAAAATGGCAATCAATATTTCGTGCATGCACCACAATTAGGACAAATCGTATTACAAAGTGTAGATAAATTTCCAAGTCCAATAGAAGAAACCGTTAAAGGCGGTTACATAGCACCAATGCCGGGCGAAGTTACCAATGTATTAGTAAAAACAGGTGATGTAGTAAAATCAGGTGATGCGTTATTAAAGATGATATCTATGAAAATGGAAAGCACCATAGAAGCCCATACCGACGGCGAAGTGGAAGAAGTATATGTTAACAATAAACAATTCGTAGAAGCCGGAACATTATTATTAAAAATGAAAGAAAATTAAGCTATGCTCTATACACAAGAACAAACAGCCAACTTTGCAGAACAAAACTTCGCGTATTTAATCGTCGAAGAAAAAGAAAACGTA
>CAZDOT010000018.1:0-50157 GCA_964507125.1 uncultured Chitinophagales bacterium
TTTACCTTTGACATAATCAAAATAAATAAAATTATGAAAAAAATGAAACGACTCTTCGGGCTGTGCATGATGTTTATCGTGCTTATTGCCAGTTCTTGTACAAATGAAAATTGTGATCCAAAACCTGTAACGGCTGCATTTACCTACAGTTTTGAAATTATCGAAGCAAGAGGAGCAGATGGTGGGCCGGTTATTATCTTCGATAACAATTCTACAGATGCCGAATCGTATTTATGGAATTTTGGCGACGGAACGACTTCTACTGAAGAGAATCCGACGCATACATTCAGTAATTATTCTGATAAAACAGTTACATTAACAGCAACCAATGGTAACTCAAAAGCTACCGCTACCGTTGTTATTCAATTTCCTTCTTAACTAAAAACTTTATTCTATGAAAAAAATATATGGCATATTCGCAATACTTACTATAATTCTTGCTACTTCTTGCAGCGAGGATTGTGTAGCACCTGAAAAAACAGTCGTAGCATCTTTTACGGTAGATTATCCTGTAGGACTAACATCATCTATGACATTAGACTTCAACAATACATCGACCGGTGCAACAAGCTATCAATGGAATTTTGGTGATGGCAGCACGTCCACATCTAAAGATCCTTCACATGAATACACAACATCTGGAACTTTCACCGTTACACTTACAGCCACAAATGGAAATGTGAGTGCTAAGGCAACTCGTGATGTTTATGTTTATGATATATATTAGCGGGCAAATTTTTATTAAGAAAAGGCGGATTCAAAATGAATCCGCCTTTTTCTGTATATGAAGATAATATATTGCTGTAAATTATACACCAAATTGCTGCAGATGATGATCGATGTGCTTATACATTAGATTATTCCATTCTTCTTTACTCAATTCATCAAATGAATTAGAAGGCTTGCCGTCAAAATAAGTTGCACCTTTCTCCACTACTTTTTGAATGTAATTTAATAATCGCGTTTTTTCCCTATCAAAGTTTTTATTATCCGGAATTATAAATGCCGGTGAAGTTTGCATATTCTTATCGTACGGTTGTTCACCTACAACTTTTTGTTTTACAAACTTCTTCAACAACCATTTTACCAGAAAATTTGGTTTGTCAGTTCTTTCATCGAATGCGTATTCATACGTAACATTGCAATGTGCCAACATTTGTGAAGCATTCATCTTGCCCCATAAAGGTTGTGTTTGTGGTGTAACTTTATTGATTCGTTCAATTAGGTTATTTGCTACATCTTGGTTAAAAACACTTGGTAATGACATAAATTATAGATTAATGAAATAATGTAGTGATGGAATAATGTTATATTTAATTGTAAACTAGAAAGAATTTATATTTCGCCGGTGAGCAATGCCGTATTGGGATTTTTTTGGTATCCGATAGAATGTATTTCTAAATTTCTTCCGTTAACACTTACCGTAACTCGCATCCAACCGTAATATTTTTCTTGCGGTGCACTGTCAGAATAAGCTCTAAACAATATGTATTTATCTCCTTTTCCTGCCAAGTTACCTTTATTTGCCGATGGGTTTGCAACATAATCAAATGAGAAAATACCATCAGCTCCGTTACTCCAATTTCCTGTCGTGGTAGAATCAATTTTTACACCGGAATCAAATCCAAGTATAAATCCATCGTTATCAATTAATACATCGCCAACGTTATTATTAAAATGAAGATAAATTCCATGTGTAGCAGCCGGATCATACCAATATAAATTAATATCAAAACCATTGACTGCATTTGGAAATGCATAACTATAAATTCCTTCAAAAGTGGCACTTATGTTGGGTTTAGGATAAAATGATTTTAGAGTGGAATCTATGGTTGCAGATTCTACATCGGGATTATCAATTCCTTTTACTGTTTCTTTTTTACAAGAAATTAGTATGCTCGCTACACTTAATAATAGCACTGCGGTTTGCAAAATCTTATTTTTCATAATCAAAACTACAGAATCTTATTTAATTTTATCCCATTTCATCAAACTTTGCAACCAACTGCTTGCAATAAATATGGCAGTTGGAGCACAATCGGTGTGATTTGCACTGCCTAAATCAATTAATTCCACATTTGCTCCTCTAGAACGAAATGCTGAATCTGCATAAACAGCATTATCATAAAATACATTATCGTCGCCACTACAATGATAGAGTTTCATCGGTGTTGTTGGATTCCAATCATCTACCAAATCATAACCACGACATGCCAACCGTATCGGATGATTGGGATTGGAGCGAATGGCTTGTTTTACTGAATCTTGTATCATATTACTTACATAATAATCAAATTGTGCATTGGCATACGAATAAGAATGATATCCATCAATAGTAACCGGAATTTTGGAAGCATACGGCTCTTTAAAAATTTGGTTGTATGATGAATACACCGGAAAAGAATTAAATAAACTCACCGCTAAATAGGGTAAGTAAAATGGATTTGGATAATAAACAGAATCTAACATTACATCAAATTGGGAAGTTCTGCTCAATGCGTAAGGGCCAGCCATTGGTGCCGAACCGGTTAATTTAAATTCATTCGCATTTTCTAATTCTATTTGTCGTTGTGCTGCCATGGTAGCATGGCCACCTTGCGAATATCCAAATAAAAGAACTTGACCATTTAATGTAGTAAAACTACTGTCTTTAACTAACTTACGTGCACATCGCAAAATATCTCGCACCGAGTTGGCTTCTTCTCTTGGATGTAAATACTGATGCAAACCATCTCCGGTTCCTAATCCAAGATAATCCGGAATACAAGCCACCACATTATAGGAGCTGGCAACTGCCAGATTTAATAAATATTCTTCTCCTTTAACAATAGATGGTGCTCCATTTTTTGGCAATACGGTTCCATGTTGATAGCTAATCATTGGAATTGCAAAACTATCTACCAAAGGAACAATGATAATGCCACTTGCTTTTACCGTATCATCATCTTTATTCATTGATTTATATTCTATGGTAAAAACTTTCACCGAATTTTTGGGTGAAACAAACATGGAAATGGAAGATGGCAACATGGATTGCACTTGTAAGGCCGAATAATGTTTTTCATCTATTACACGAACAATTTCACCTAATGGACCATTATATTCATAAGGTTTAGGTGTGGCACTTTCCTTTTTACAAGAAATAATAGTGGAGAATAATACAACGCATAGCAATGCTTTTGAAAAAAAATCTTTCATATTCTATTGAGTCTTTGTAGAACTAAGATACTATTCTTTACCTATTTTTTGGTATTAATATTGACGGTATTTCTTTAATTATGTAATTTAGAAAAATCAATACGAACACTATGAGAAGCAAAATTCCATTTATGCTGATATGTTTTAGCATTTTCACACAAAAGATAATTGCTCAAACCAATGACTCATCCAACGTAGTCAAATCTTTAGTTGAATTGGTAAACATCTGTAAAAATGTAGATTTCACGGATGCTAAAACTATGGAGCTCGGTTATTTTTATAAAGCTGCACCATATATAGTATATAGAGGTGATAATGCAAATAGAAAATGGAAAAGTGCCTGTAATTACAACAATCCATCAGAAAAAGAACAAGTAGATGCAACATGTGAGCGCATCAATCAAAGTATTAATCAAGATAGTACGTTTAAGATTGTTGAATATATGACCGAAAAAGAATCGGAAGGCACTTGGCATGTATTGATGGTACAATACCATAAGAAAGGTACTTTAAAAACAACGGCTTTTGCATTTTTAAAAATTGGTAATAAATTTTTATTGGGCGATATTGATTAAATCAATATAAAGGTAATTGTGGATTTATTTCTTTTTGATAAGCAATCAATCCACCTTTTAAATGACTACAATTAGTAAAGCCTTTTTGATGTAGAAGTTCTACTGCTTTTAAACTTCTTGCGCCACTTTTACAATACACTACAATTGGCAACTGTGTATTTATTTGGGATAAATTAGTTTCTAATGTTGACAATGGGATTAAGTTACCACCTAAATTCACTATATCGTTTTCCCATTTTTCCCGCACATCTATCAATTGAAAATCTTGTTGCTCATCCAACATTTTTTGGAGTTGTGTTGCTGAAATCTCCGTATATTCTACCGTTTGATTGGCACAAACAACATCGTAATTTTGTTGTAATGCCGTTATTTTTATTCCGCTTGATACAATATTTAAAATCTGAATTTTATTTTCCAACACATCCAAACACCATAATTTACCTTCTAAAGTCTGCCCAATTCCGGTAATTACTTTTATTACTTCATTCGCTTGCATGCTACCCATGATGCCACACAAAGCACCTACCACACCGGCTTCTGCACAATTTAGCATTTTTTGTGGTGGTTCCGGAAAAATATCGCGATAGTGCAGTTGGGTTTGATGATTAAATACGGAAAGCTGACCTTGAAAACGTAGGATAGAGGCACTTACAAACGGTTTTTGCAATAGTACACATGCATCATTAATTAGATAACGTGCGGCAAAATTATCGGTACAATCACAAATTACATCGTACGGAGCAATTAATTCCAATGCATTTTGTGTGGAAAGATGTTCCGGAAATAATTCAAACTCGACCAACGCATTCTGACGTTGTAGAAATTGGAATGCAACTTCTACTTTTAATTGCCCAACATCTTCTTTTGAAAATAAAACTTGGCGATGTAAGTTGGAAACAGAAACGACATCGGCATCTACAATTCCAATTTTTCCTACGCCGGCTGCTGTTAAATATTGCAATACCGGACAACCTAAGCCACCGGCACCAATTACTAAAACGCTGGCTTGTTTCAGTTTTTCTTGTGCTTGCACTCCAAACTCCGGCAAGATAAGTTGTCGAGCATACTGTTCCATTTCCGCATTCGACAAATTCATTATGTATGTTTATTCAGAAAATTAAGCAATAATACGACAGAAATGCAGTTATTTTTTATACAATTTGAGATATTGTTTCATTTCTGCTTTCAATTTCAAGGCTTCTTCTCGGGCTTTTTCTGCAAAATCTTTTCCGTTGGATGCATAAATAATACTGCGTGTGGCATTTACCAACAAGCCAACTTCTTTATTCATGCCATATTCCGATAATTTTTGCAAATTTCCACCTTGTGCACCTACACCCGGAACTAAGAAAAAATGATCCGGACAAAATTGACGAATCTCTTTAAAATATTCTTCTTTAGTAGCACCAATTACAAACATGGTATTTTGGTTTGTACCATATTCCATGCTTTTTTCAATTACGTGTTGATATAAAGGTTTATTTTTCGATTTTAAAAATTGAAAATCTTGTGCGCCTTTGTTGGATGTCAATCCTAAAACAATCACCCATTTATTTTTTATTTCTAAAAATGGCTGAATAGAATCTTCGCCCATGTATGGAGCAATGGTAATTGCATCAAACGACATATTTTTTAAAAATGCTTGTGCATACATGGTAGATGTATTTCCAATATCACCGCGTTTTGCGTCGGCAATTTTAAAAATGGATTCCGGAATATGTTGGATGGTTTTTTCGAGTGTTTCCCAACCTTTTGCTCCATAAATTTCATAAAAAGCTAAGTTGGGTTTATACGCTACACATATATCATGCGTAGCATCAATAATTTGTTTATTGAACTCTAAAATGGGATTTTTATATTTTAAGAGATGTGGTGGAATTTTAGAAATATCAGTATCTAAACCAACACATAGATAGGATTTCTTTTTATTGATTTGCTGAACAAGTTGTTTACGATTCATTTTAGTTGATTACACACACTGCAAAAAATTATATTGCTTCTACTGCTTGAATTTCCGGAACAAAATTTTTAACGGTTGCCTCCACACCTGCTTTCATCGTTGATGAACTCATCTTGCATCCATCACAATTACCCATTAATTTCACTTTGGCAACGCCATTTTCTGTAATTTCCAGCAATTCAATATCGCCACCATCCGACTGTAAGAATGGACGAATATTGTTTAATGCGTCTTCTACTCTACTAAATAAATCTTGTTTATGCTCTTCCATATTGATGTATAAAGTTACACATTTACCTCGACACTTGCGTTTTGAACGGCAATTTGTCGTGCTACAGTTTGTGCTAATTGTTCAAATGCTTTAGCTGCGGTTGTTGCGGTTTGCAATGCAATTGGTTTTCCAAAATCACCACCTTCGCGAATATCTTGTTCTATCGGCAACTCACCTAAGAAAGGAACATGAAATTGCTGAGCCAATAAACGGCCACCACCTTTTCCGAAGATATAATATTTATTATCCGGCAACTCCAATGGTGTGAAATAAGACATATTCTCAATTACACCAACCACATTTACATTCACAGATTCTAATTGATAGAATGCGATTGCCTTACGTGCATCTGCCATGGCTACTTCTTGCGGAGTGGTAACTACCACTGCACCTGTTACCGGAACCAATTGTGCTAAAGTAAGATGTATATCACCGGTTCCCGGAGGCAAATCTAAAATAAGATAATCCAATTCGCCCCACAACACATCGGTAATTATTTGTCGCAATGCCGAAGTTGCCATCGGACCACGCCAAGCCACCGGTTGTTTATCTTGAATTAAGAAACCGATAGACATTACTTGCATGCCTAAATAATCCACCGGCACAATTTTGTTTTTGTCATCTACTTTTTGAATGGTTGGTCGCTCATTTTGCAAACCTAACATAGTAGGCACAGATGGCCCATAAATATCGGCATCTATCAAACCTACCTTGGCTCCGCTGCGCAATAATGCCAATGCTAAGTTTACGGCTACTGTAGATTTTCCAACGCCGCCTTTTCCGGATGCTACTGTAATGATATTTTTTACGGTAGGTAAAATATCGGATTTTACATCGCGTAATGTAGTTACACGAGAAGAAAAATCGATGGTAACTTTTACTGTGTTGGAAACTAACTGTGCAATGGCATTGCGACAATCATTTTCTAATTGTTCTTTGAGCGGGCAAGCCGGTGTGGTTAATTCTATGGTGAATTTTATTTCATCATCTGTAAATGATAAGTCTTTTATCATTTTCAGCGTTACCAAATCTTTTTTAAAGTCAGGATCTTCTACTTGTGATAACGCATGTAATATTTGTTGTTCGGAGAATTTCATACTGCGTATAAATTATATGCAAAAGTACGAATTCCATTAGTTGCAATGAAGTTTTATTATTGTAAAGAAATTGTATGTATTATTGGTAATCTATATAAATATTACCTACACCAAACGGATTTTATCTAAAATAGATTTTATAGAAGCAAAAAATTGACCATATTGGTTCATTTCGTGTTTAGAGATTTGCTTTATAGTGTTTAATTTTTCTCTTAATGGATCCACTTGCTGGCCACATTTCCAAAAACGATAGCATACGTGTGGTCCGGTTGCCAATCCGGTGCTACCTACATAGCCTATGACTTGACCTTGTTGTACACGTACGCCATTTCGGATACCGCGTGCAAAACGGCTCATGTGTAAATACTGCGTTTCGTATTTACTGTCGTGTTTAATTTTCACATAATTTCCATTATTTTGTCGGAACTCACAGGCAATAACTACACCACTCGAAGTGGCAATGATTGGTGTGCCTGTTGGTGCGGCAAAATCCGTACCTAAATGCGCTTTTTCTACTTTTAAAATAGGATGGAAACGATTTAAATTAAAGCGAGAAACGATGCTTCCTCCTTTACTAATCGGTGATTTTAGGAACGATTTTTTAAGATATCTTCCCTGTTCATCGGTATATTGAAAACTGCTGTCTTCTTTAATAAAATAATCAACAGCATAATATGCTCTTTTTTTAGTTTTACAGCAAACCGCTTCTACATGACCGTTATCTAAAAACTTTCCGTTTACGCTCAGTTGATTGTATATAAATTGTAAGGTATCGCCTTTGCGTAATTTATTGAGGTCAAATTTGCTATCGTATGCCTTATTGATTTGTTCTAAAACTTTATAATCTATTTTATTTTCTTTCAGTGTCTTTGCTGCCGATTTTTGAATTACGGCTGCAAACCGGATTTCGACCGTATCAATTTTCTTTTCGTAAAAAGTGAGATGCAAAGGTTTATACAACACTTCTTTTACCTTTTTTGATTTTTTCTTTTTCTTCGATGTTTGCATTGCTATTTCTGTATTTTGCACAGGCACTTTGGTTGTATCGGTGCAATTGGCAATGACGTATTCAAAATCGGAGAGTTTAAAAACTAAATAATGCAATACAGAAGATGAATCTGTTTCTTTGGTGATGGTGAAATATTTTTGCCTTGGCTTTATATTCGACAAATCAGCATAGTCTTTTGTTTCTGACAAAAATTGAGCTAATTGATGTTTGTCTAATTTCAATGTTTTGAAAATGCGTTGTAGGTTATCTCGTCTTCCTGCTTCTTTTTCGCGTACCCAAAATCCATCTACCGGAATATCTAAAAATGTATTCAGAAGCGAATCTATACAAGGTTTTACTACTTGCGTAGCTTGTGTTGATTTTTGTGCAATCGAATTTTTGTCTTGTTTAGAGGTACAAGAAAAAAGAAATAGTGTAATTAAAATAAAAACTAAACGTTGTTTCGGCATTTCTATGCTTAGTTGTTATGGTAAATATACAAAATACGTGCTTAAAAAATGAAGTGTGTACGATATTATGACAAATATCAAAAAGTGTTTCCGCCTTTTATTAAAAAATACAAAACCGGAATTACGAATAACAATCGGATGATTTCTAGAATTACAGACCATCTTTTTTGCTCAAACAAAGTACCGATTGTAATGGTAGAAAGTACGATAAATGCGATACCGACTATTCGTTTTGTGAGATTAAATTGTTCTATTCCAAATAAAAAATAAGAAACAAATGCCAAGAGCAAGAAAAATTGCACTATAATATAAACTTGTATTTTCGCAGATGCATTGGAATTGTATAATGTTCTATTCGGCTCGATTGGTTTAGGCAAAATAACACCACCTAAATATTCCGGTCGCCAGCCCGGTGGTTTTAGCAACACGAAAAAGAAATCTTTTACATTTTTTACTTTTGCAATTTGCTTCAAAATCCAACCGTAATAATCAAAATTAGCAATGGCAATATTCCAACTATTTAATGGTGAGGTGATTCCATAATGAACAGTTTCTAATTCCGGTTGAAACGTACCAAAAATTCTATCGTAAATAATAAAAGTGCCGCCGTGATTTTTATCTATATAAATTGGATTTACGCCGTGATGTACTCTATGATGTGATGGTGTGTTAAAAACAAACTCAAACCAAGCCGGCATTTTGTGTATCATGCGCGTGTGTATCCAAAATTGATATAAGGTTTGTATTTGAGAAATAACGATAAAAGAAATAGGATCAAAACCGAAGAATGCCAACGGCAAATAAAACCAACACGAGCCAAATACTTGTGTTGCCGATTGTCGCAAAGCAACGGATAAATTGTATTCTTCACTTTGATGATGTACAACATGCGTGCCCCACAAAATGCTTATTTCATGCGATAAGCGATGGAACCAATAATAGAAAAAATCGACAGCAAATAACAATAAAATCAACGTGTACCAAGTTGACGGAATAGTAGTGATGCGATAGTTATCATAAATCCAAATGTAAATTCCGATATTGAATAGTTTCAGCAACACACCGGTTACTTGCTGAACAATTCCACTATTAATATTACTAATGGAATCATTTACACGATAATAGTTTGTTTTCTTTATTTTATCTAAGATAAATTCTATCGCAATTAAGATAAAAAAAGCCGGTATGGAATAAACAATAAGTGACTTCATAAATTGGTTTATGAATACATGAACAATACTACGAAAGATACGGAAAAAACCTAAGAAATAAGCACTGTCAAAAAGGTGAATGATTGATTATTCTTCCAGCATAAAGATGTATAAATCTTCGCTATCGCTTTTCATCCAATAATGTTCTCGAGCAAATTTTTCTACTTTATCTATTCCTGAAAACAATTCTTGTTGTTCTTTTTTTACGTTCGCAATTTCTTTGATGTAATACGCTTCTTCTTTATTAAGCTCTTGCAAACGCAAGCCAAGTTTCACTTGCGATATGAGTGTATTTTGATTGAAGAAAAGTAAATAGATAAAATAGCCTACAAAAAGTAAGAAGAATTTATTTCTAAAAATGGAAGGTACTTTTTCTATTAATTTGGGATCAATAATTGACATTCTTTAGTCGTAAGTCGTGAGTAATTAGTCGTAAGTTTTACAACATAAATTTATTAAATAAAAAAGACTTGATGGAATTGATTTTCCACCAAGTCTTGATAAGATATGCTACGCAATAAAAAAGTTATAATGCAGCCAAACCAGCTTCAGCAACTGCATGGTCATTTTCTACTGTTGAGCCTGAAACACCAATTCCACCAATCACTACGTCACCAACTTTTATAGGTAAACCACCTGGAAATGTAATCAAACCGCCATTAGAATGTTCGATGTTGTACAGTGGTCCACCTGGTTGTGACAATCCGCCGATAGCGCCTGTTGGAAAATTAAAAAAGCGTGCGGTTTTTGCTTTTTTGATAGCAATATCAATGCTGCCTAGCCAGGCATTATCCATTCGTGCAAATGCTTTTAAATTAGCACCTGCATCCACAATTGCGATGTCCATTTTAGTATCTATCTCTGTTGCTTTTTTCTTTGCAGCAGCAATAATTTTCTCTGCTTGTTCTAAGGTAATGTCCATATTTTTATTCTTTTATTTAGATAGTACAATAACGGTATTCTCGATTTGTTTTAAAAAAATCTATACCCTTTTCCCGGATAAAATGCTTCTTCGCCCAACTCTTCTTCTATTCTTAGTAGCTGGTTGTATTTTGCCATTCTATCGCTACGAGAAGCCGAGCCTGTTTTGATTTGACCGCAATTTAATGCAACTGCCAAATCCGCAATAGTGCTGTCTTCTGTTTCACCACTTCGGTGGCTCATTACGGAAGTATATTTATTTCTATGTGCTAAATCAACGGTTTCAATAGTTTCTGTTAAAGAACCAATTTGATTTACTTTTACTAAGATAGAATTGGCGATATTGTTTTTCACTCCTTCGCTCAAACGTTTTACGTTTGTAACAAATAAATCATCTCCTACTAATTGGCATTTACTTCCGATGGTATCCGTCAATAATTTCCAACCTTTCCAATCATCTTCTGCTAAGCCATCTTCAATAGAAACAATCGGATATTTTTTTACCCATTTTGCCCAATAATCTACCATTTCTTCAGAGGTCAATACTTTGTTATCTGATTTATGGAAAATATATTTTTTCTTTTTCGCATCATAAAATTCCGATGCTGCTGCATCCATCGCAATTTTCACTTGGTCGCCCGGCTTGAAACCTGCACTTTCAATAGCTTTCAATACGGTTTCTATAGCTTCTTCGTTGCTTTTAATTTCCGGAGCAAAACCACCTTCATCACCCACATTTGTAGAATAGCCTTTGGCTTTCAAAACTTTTTTCAAGTTATGGAAAATTTCAACACCCATTCTCAATCCGTCAGAGAATGTGTTGGCACCCACCGGCACAATCATAAATTCCTGAAAATCGATTTTATTATCTGCATGTGCACCGCCATTTAAAATATTCATTAATGGAATAGGTAATGTACGTGCATTGGTACCGCCGATATAGCGATACAACGGCAAGCCTGCTACTTGTGCACCAGCTTTTGCTGCCGCTAAAGAAACAGCCAAAATAGCATTAGCACCTAATTTCTTTTTATTTTCAGTTCCATCTAATTCCAATAAAATGGTATCAATTTCGCGTTGGTTTAAAATATTTTCACCAACCAAAGCTTCGGCTATGTGTGTATTTACATTATTTACTGCTTTCAACACACCTTTGCCCATATAGGATTTTCCACCGTCGCGTAATTCTACGGCTTCGTGTGTTCCAGTAGATGCACCGGAAGGAACGGCGGCTCTGCCTATAATTCCGCTATCTGTCATTACATCGGCTTCAACGGTTGGGTTACCTCGAGAATCTAAAATTTGTCTTGCGTGGACGGAAATAATGTGACTCATAAAAAAAGAATGTTGTTAATGTTAGAGAATGGTTTTAATTGTTTAGAATAATAACTTAAAAATTTATTTTAATCGACCTATGTAAACATAAGTATTATAGGCAAAAGTAACCATTTCGTTTTGTTTGTAGGCATTAAATAAATCAACTATAGCATTTTTTAACTGTGGAAAAATAGCATCATCTGCATTGGGCATATATGATGATGAGATAATCCGACCAATCAGTCCTTCTAAATCAAAGTGTTGCTCATAATTTAGGGTAAATTTCTTGCAGGAATAGGGTGCATAAAAAGCATTAATAATTTCTTGGGTGATATTTCTATGCGATATCTCATTATAATCAATAGCAAATTGTTGGATTAAATTTTCGTAGGCTTGCATAAAAGCATCGGTCTCTTTTCTATCATTCCAACTTAAGCAAAGATGTGCTCCATTTTGTGCAATGCGTTGAAATTCTATTTTTGATTTAGCTCTATCAAACCAGTGGAAAGCCTGTGCACATACAATTAAATCGATGCTGTTATTTTGAAGTTGCGTATCTTCAGAACTACCGTGAATGCTTTTAAAATTGGGATAAGCATGCAATATACCTTCGGCTGCTTTGCGCATTGGCTCGTTGGGTTCTACACCATAAACCGTGTTGCCATTTTCTAAAAATATTTGTGCTGACAAACCCGTGCCACTACCGATATCTGCTACAACATCATCGGGCATTAATCCAATTTCTAATTGTAATATTGGGATAATTTCATCCGGATAGCCCGGTCGGTACTTAATGTAATTTTCAACTCTGGAAGTAAATCGTTGTTTGTAATCCATCTATAAAAATAGAAAAATAAACGTACAAAAAAGGAAATGTACATACATTCTATAAATTGTTATTTCTACTTAAGTTCATTGACAACTCACATATAATAGTATAATTTAGCATTATTCATAAAATAAAATAGGACACGATGAAAACATATTCCACTTTATCTGAAGCAATTAATAATTTAACACAAAAAGGATATACGCATAATTTCAATATCAATGAAGAATGTGTGGAATGTTCCGAAAAAGACTTGCAATTAAAACCAGATGAATTTGAGATTGATGAAGTGCATCGTTTCCAAGAAATGTCGGACATAGATAATGAGAGTATTTTGTTTGCCATTTCATCTGGGACCATTTGTAAAAGGGCTTTTGGTTAATGCCTATAGTATTTATTCTAATCCATCTTCATCTGCCTTAATAGCAAAACTTACTATCCATAAAAACGAGTGAAACATACAGTAAACACAGATAGTTTACTGCAAGATCCATCTATTATTACTACTAAATATTAGGTATAAATTTGCATAAATATATTCTGCTATAAAACAATATTATACAAAAAAACGAAACATGCTGGAATTTTGTTAACTTGAATTTTGCATTAAGCATGAAGTAATTTAAAAATAAACTTCATTTAATTCAACTATCCTTAATATGTCTCTAACGCTTGATTAATAGCTTATCTATATTTTTGTATTACAAAATAACAATAACTATATGGATTCAACTAAGAAATTTCAAGAAGCATTTGATAAGATATTCGCTGATTTAAATGCAAAAATAGAAGAAGTTCGAAGCAACTTTTTAAACTTAAGAGCCGATGTAAAAGTTCAAGTAGATGGACAAAAAGAAAACCTACAAGAATACGGCGAAAAAATAAAAGGAAGAATTACACAAATCGTAGATGTAGATAAAGTACGTGCTAATGTATTAGCTGAAGCAGAAAACTTAGTAGATGATGCAAAAGTGAGAATGGAAAAAGTTTTTCAATTTGTGAACGGACAAATTAATGTAGGCGAACGCAAAGCAAAAAAAGCAGCTAAAGATTTTTCTAAAAAGGCAGAAGCATTCACAGAGGAAATTGAAAAAGATGTAAAAAAAGCAACAAAAGATTTTTCTAAGAAAGCTGAGAAATTCTCCAATGAAATTGAAAAAGATGTAAAGAAAGCAACTGCTGATTTACAAAAAAATGTAGCGAAAGCTACTAAAGATGCTGAAAAGAGCTTCAATAAAGTGAAAAAAGAAGTAGAAGTAAAAGTAAACAAAGTAAGCAAAGATGTAAAAACAACTGCAACTAAAGCTAAAGCAGAAGTAAAACAAAAAGTAGCACCAGCGAAAAAAGCGGCTCTTGCTCCTGCAAAAAAAGCAGCAGCACCAGCGAAAAAAGCAGCTCCTGCTCCTGCAAAAAAAGCAGCAGTACCAGCGAAAAAAGCAGCTCCTGCAAAGAAAGCAGCGGCTAAAAAATAAAAAAAGACTAAGTAGTTTTTTTCTTCAAAACTCTTTGGATTTTATTTGGTTAGTAAAATCAAGGTTCGTCAAAAATGACGAACCTTTTCTTTTATGTTTTTGAATGTAAATAAATAATAATGGATGTATTATTTGCGATCTTCTTGTTTGAAGATATTACCAATTCCTTTTCCAATTTTTTGAATCGTTTCAATACCTTTATTCAATGGTTCTGCATTAATATCATCTAAACTTTCTAATCTAAATGCTTGATTAAATTGTTGAGGAAAAACAACCAACTTATTATTCTCAGAAAAATGTTTCTCTAATTTTGTTGGAAGATTCTCTAGATAACTCATATACGATGCCGCTCCTTTTCTAGCTGATATTAAAACCAAAAAATCATCTGTTGTAATAAACCTAGCAAGAATTAAAAAATCATCCCAATCCAAGAATTCTTTAAAGGAAATTGTGGTGGATAATTTCTCATTTTTTATCGTTTTTTGAATGGCATTATTCGTTAACGCATTTCCATAAATTACAATAGGAATGCTCAACTCTTGTGCTAATTTGGAAAGTTTAGTTAACCACTGTTTAAATCCAAATTCGTACTCTGCTAATGGCGGCACTGCTATAACCATGCGTTTGTGTGTAATCATCGGTTTTTCGATAGAACACATGAACACACTTTTATCGGTATGACTTAATATATGATCTAATTTATCGCCAGTTATTTTTTGCAAAATGCCCGCACGACGCGGCCAACCCATCACTAACATATCGGCCATTATCTCTCTTGAAATTCGCACAATACCACTTGCTGTGTTGTGGTCAATTGTAGTAATAATACTGGCGTCTGTTTCCGTTCCTGAAGCTTGTTTTACAAACTCTTCTAATTTATTTTTTGCTTTGATGATGTTGACTTCCGCTTCATCATTATTTGAAACTACGGACAAGATAGAAACCGGATTCGGTGATTTTTTATTTTTTATCAAGATGGCAAACTCCAATAATTTCTCGATGTTCTCTACATTGGCAATCGGCATTAAAATATGTTCATCACTAACACCATTCGTTTTCATCAATTCATCTGTATTTTCTTCCGATTCTACCACTATTATTTTTGCAGCTCTTTCTGTTGCAAAAGAAGCCACGATGCACGTAATTAAAATTAAGATGATGGTGCCATTCAAAATATTCTCATCTAAAATTCCTTCATTATATCCGACTAAAATAATAGCTAATGTTGCAGCAGCATGTGCTCCACTCAATCCAAAAATAAGTTGACGTTGTGCATTGGAATATCGAAACACCAATTGGGTTAATAAGGCGGCAATCCATTTACCAAAAATGGCAACAAATGAAAGCGTAAGTGCCACTAAAATGGCGGTTGGGCCGGAAAAAATAACACTCACATCCACCAACATACCAACACTTATTAAAAAGAAAGGAATAAAAAGTGCATTGCCCATAAATTCTATTCGGTTCATTAATGCAGAGGAATGTGGTATTAATTTATTGAGTGCCAAACCGGAAACGAATGCACCAATAATAGGCTCTACGCCGGCAACTTCTGCTAAGAATGCCGCAAAGAAAACAACAGAAAGAACAAAAATATAATGAGAGTGTTTTTCACTTTCTAACTTGCTGAAAAACCATTTGGCAATTCTTGGAATTAGCAAAAACATAATTGCCGAAAATATGGCCAAAGAAATACTCAATCGTATCCAAAATTCCTGATTTAAACTTCCTTTGCTACTACCAATAATAACAGCCAAAATGATGAGCACCGCGGTGTCCGTCAAGATGGTTCCACCTACGGTAATGGCAACCGCTTGATTTTTAGAAATACCAAATTTGCTCACTATTGGATACGCTACCAATGTGTGCGTAGCAAACATGCTTGCCGTTAAAAAACTGGAATTAAAATCATAACCTAACAGATAATAACAGACAGGAAAGCCAATTGATAAAGGCACTATAAACGTAAAGAAACCAAATACAAAGCTCTTGTTTTTATTGAGTTTAAATTCATTTAAATCTAATTCTAAACCGGCAATAAACATAATATATAATAAACCGATGGTAGAAAATAAATCAATAGCTTCATTTTTTGCTAAGATGTTGAAACCATGCGGACCGATTACGACACCGGAAATAATTAAACCAATAATTCCGGGAATATTGATACGACGTAATAAAATAGGCGATAATAAAATAATGAATAAGATTAACGAAAAAACCAAAACAGGATTTTTCAAAGGTATTTCGAATTCATGTGCTAAATGACTGAAAAAATCTATCATACAAATTCCTTTAAAAAATTAAAAAATAATCATACTGCTACATCCAAGAATGCAGAAAAAAATAGCCTGTATCGTTTACACAATATCTATTAATGTGAAGCTAAAGCAACAGCTTTTTGTCTTTTTTGTTGTTCGTGCAACTCTCTAAATAATCCACGTGCTATCAAGAGTTTCATAATCTCGTTGGTACCGGCATAAATTCGGGCTACTCGATTATCTGCATATGCTCTACCGATAAAATATTCCCACATATAACCATAACCACCGTGTAATTGCAAGCATTCATCTACTAAATTAAAATGCATATCGGTGCAAGAAGATTTTGCCATAGAAGCCGTTTCTGCACTAAGCTCTCCTTTTACATACAACGTTACACATCTATCAATAAATGTTTGGTGTACTTGTAATTTTGTAGCCAAATCAGCTAATTTGAATTGTGTATTTTGAAAATTAGCAATTGGTTGTTTAAATGCGGTTCTAGATGTTACATATTGTATGGTATGTTCAATAGCACCTTCCGCAGCACCACACGACATTAGTGCCACAGACAAACGCTCTCTTCCCAATTTTTGCATCATGTAAACAAAGCCTTTTCCTACTTCACCTAACAAATTATTTTTAGAAATTTGAACATTGTCGAAAAACAACTCACACGTGTCTTGTGCTTTCATGCCCACTTTTTTGAATGGTTTTCCTTTGGTGTATCCATCGCGAGTTGATTCAATAATAAATAAGGAAATGCCCTTATCTTTTCCATCTATAATAGTACGAGCTGCAATGATTGCCATGTCGCTCATGTAGCCGTTAGTAATAAATGTTTTTTGTCCATTTACCACGTAGTGGTCGCCCATATCCACAGCGGTCGTTTTAAGTGCTTGCAAATCGCTACCACAACTTGGCTCTGTCATTCCTATTGCGGTGATGGCTTCACCACTTACCATTTTAGGTAACCAAAAATGTTTTTGTTCTTCGCTACCATAATCTACAACGTACGGTGCTACAATATCGGAATGCAAGAAAAAGCCCGGTCCGGTATAGCCTGATTTTGAAATCTCTTCTGTAATTAAGGCACAAAATGAAAAATCCAATCCGGCACCACCGTATTCACTCGGAACATCTAAACATAACAATCCGGCTTCTCCGGCTTTTGTCCAAACTTCACGACTTACTTGTCCTTGTTCTTCCCATTCTGCATGGTAAGGTGTAATTTCTTTTTCAATAAATTGTTGACACATCTTTTGAAGCATCAAATGTTCTTCTGAACTATATACATCTCTATTTAATTTGATATTTGAATACATACTCAAGTGCTATTTTCGTAAAAATACAAATAAAAAAATAAAATTCCGAAAACAACGCTAACGGTGTGGTTTTCAAACAAGTTTGCTGCTCTATATCAAGATATCTTTCTTATAAATTCGGATGAAAAACATCAAAAAATGTGCTTCATTTATGAAAATGTATTCTTTGCTTTACATTAATAAACGTAACTTTGTCGGAAAATAATTGATATGTTATTAATAAACAAAGATATGGTGGTGAGTGTCCACTACGAATTAAAAGTTGATAAAGAAGGTGAGTTAGTTACAGCTGACAAATCGAATCCGGAGCAACCATTGGTTTATTTACATGGTGCCGGTATGTTATTACCTGATTTTGAAAGTAATTTAGTCGGAAAAACAGTAGGTGATACAGTGTCTTTTAAAATTTCTGCAGAGAATGGCTATGGTGTTCGCAATGAACAAGAAATTGTTAACATTGGCATAGAATCATTTAAAGATAAAGATGGCAATATTGATACGAATATGGTGCGTGTTGGTAATATCTTACCGATGATGGATGATCAAGGAAGACAATTTCAAGGCATCGTATGTGATGTTACTGAAGAAGCTGTAATTATGGATTTCAACCATCCGATGGCAGGAAAAGAATTAAACTTTACGGTTACGGTTGCCGATGTGCGTGCCGCTACACCGGATGAGATTTCTCATGGACATGTACATGGTCCTGGTGGTCATCATCATTAATATAAAACACAAAAAAAACTCGACCAAATGGTCGAGTTTTTTTATCGGTTGGTGCAACCAATTATTTTACTGCTGCTTCGTACATTGCATTTACTTCATTCCAATTAATTATATTATAGAATGCCGAAATGTAATCCGGTCTGCGATTTTGATAATGCAAATAATATGCGTGTTCCCACACATCTAAGCCTAAAATAGGTGTTCCCGGGCACTCTGCAATATCCATTAATGGATTATCTTGATTTGGTGTAGAGCAAATAGCAATAGATTTATCTGCTTTTACACATAACCAAGCCCAGCCGGAACCAAAACGAGTAGCCGCTGCTTTACTGAATTCTTCTTTGAATTTTTCATACGAACCAAATGTTGCATTTATGGCATCGCCAATTGCACCTGTTGGCTCACCTCCACCGTTCGGTGATAAGATAGTCCAAAATAAAGTATGATTGAAATGTCCACCACCATTATTGCGAATTGCCGGTGATAATTTTGAAATGTTTGCTAATAACTCTAACAAAGATTTTCCTTCGTTTTCTGTGCCGGCAACAGCTGCGTTTAAGTTGGTAACGTACGCATTGTGGTGCTTACCATGATGGATTTGCATTGTTAAGGTATCAAAATGAGGCTCTAATGCATCATGTGCGTACGGTAAATTTGGTAATTCGAATGCCATGTTTAATTTAATTTATGAATTAAAAAAATAATTAGTTTGTGATTTACAAATATAACAAAACAAAACAGTTTTGGTTGTTTGGAAAATAGATTTTAATTCTGTTGGTGCAGATGCCGACCGGTAGAATTTATAACGTACAAATGAAACTAAGCCACTTTTAGTTTTTCTATCTTAGATTTACTGAGTTTTTGTTTAGCATATTCAGCTGTAATCGTGTATTCTTTTACATCGGTTTTAGATGGCAACTCGAACATGGCATCCGTGATGATGGCTTCGCAAATAGAACGCAAACCACGTGCACCCAATTTATATTCTAATGCTTTATCTACAATAAATTCAATGGCATCTTTGTCGAAATCCAATACTATGCCTTCAATAGCAAACAATTTCTTGTATTGCTTTATTAATGCATTTTTTGGTTTCGTTAAGATATTAATCAACGCAGCTCTATCTAACTCATTTAAATGTACCAATACCGGCAACCTTCCTAACAATTCCGGAATCAATCCAAATGAACGGATATCTTGGTGTGTGATGTACTCTAATAAATTTTCTTTATCAATCGCCTCTTCATTTCTGCCTTTTTTAAAACCAATTACAGAGGTATTATATCGTTTTGAGATAAACTTATCAATGCCATCAAATGAACCACCACAAATAAATAATATATTCTTGGTATCTACTTTTATAAGTTTTTGCTCCGGATGTTTTCTACCGCCTTGTGGTGGCACCATCACTTCTGTTCCTTCAATTAATTTCAATAATGCCTGTTGTGTTCCTTCTTTAATATCACGCGTTAATGATGGATTATCGCCTTTGCGTGATATTTTATCTATCTCATCAATAAATACAATTCCTTTCTCTGCAGCATCTACATCGTAATTACATACTTGTAATAATCTGGTGATGATGCTTTCCACATCTTCGCCGACATAACCAGCTTCCGTAAATACGGTTGCATCTACAATAGCAAATGGAACATGCAATAACTTTGCAATTGATTTAACGATTAATGTTTTTCCGGTGCCGGTTCTTCCCACCATCAAGATATTAGATTTCTCAATCTCTACATCGTCTTCGGCTTTTTCCTGTCCTAAGCGTTTGTAGTGATTATATACTGCAACAGAAATTACTTTCTTGGCTTCATCTTGTCCAATTACATATTCATCCAAAAAGGCTTTAATTTCTTTAGGTGTTAATTTTTTGGAAGATGATTTTTTGTTATTATTTTTTGCATATCTGCGTAGCATTTCATCGCGTACTACTTGTTGTGCTTGTTCTACGCAATCATTACATATAAAGACGGATTTGCCGGATATTAATAATTCTACTTCTTCATCTGGTCTGCCACAGAAACTACATTTATCTGAATATTGTTTAGCCATATTACAAAATTACATAAAAAACAAGTGCCTATCTTTTGGGCAACGTTAATTTATTAAATAATTAGGCATCGCTATGCGATGCCTAATTTAAAAATGCTGATTTATATTGATTTATTTTTTAATCAAAACTTCGTCAATCATACCGTAAACGCGAGCTTCTTCGCTGGTCATCCAATAATCGCGATCGCTATCTTGTTCCACTTTTTCATACGATTGTCCACTGTGGTTCGCAATGATATCGTATAATTCTTTTTTCAACTTAGTGATTTCTTTATACGTAATCTCGATTTCAGAAACCTGTCCTTGAGCTCCACCCATAGGTTGATGAATCATCACTCGACTGTGCTTTAATGCACTGCGTTTTCCTTTTTCTCCGGCACACAACAATACGGCTGCCATAGAAGCTGCCATACCTACACAACAAGTCGCCACATTTGGGTCTACATATTGCATTGTATCGTAAATACCTAAGCCGGCATAAACGCTTCCACCCGGAGAGTTTACATATATTTGGATATCTCTATTTTTATCGGCAGAATCCAAGAAAAGTAATTGTGCCATGATGATGTTTGAAACATAATCATCAATAGCAGTTCCCATAAAGATAATTCTATCCATCATCAAACGTGAGAACACATCTAAAGCGGCCACATTCATTGGTCGCTCTTCAATGATATTAGGTGTAAGGTTGGTAATATTTGTTTGCAAATAATTATCTACATAAACTGAAGATAATCCGTGATGCTTTGTAGCATACTTTCTGAATTCTTTACCGTAGTCCATTGTATTATAGATTTTAGAGTTGAGAAATAAGATATGAGAAAATATAAGTAAGAGTGCTCATATCTCTTATCTCATATCTAACCTTCTATCTTTTTATTGAATAAATCGTCAAAGGAAACAGATTTTTCTGATATATTCAATTGACTTTCGATAAATGTGAACAATTTTTGTTCCATCGCTCCTTCGTATGACTTTTTGACATGTTCTTCTTTTGCCAACATGCTGTCGTTGAAAGAATTAATCATCTCATCGGTGATGCCACCGCCATACATCATAAATTGTGCTTTGATTTGTTCTTTTGAGAAATTTTTTACGTCTTCAAATTCTACTTTTATCTCATTGTCTTTGGCAATGGCATTAGTAATTAAATTCCATTTTAAGCCTTTTTCAAATTGAGGATATTCTTTTTCAATTTGTTCGTCATCGATTGGTTTCTCATTGGTTGCTTTAATAAACTTCTTCAAGAAAGCAGCCGGCAATTGAATCGCAGTTTTCTCCAACAACGTGTTGTAGATATCTTCTTTTACTTTATTTTCAGCAGATTTATCTGCAAAATCTTGTAATTCTTTACGTACTTTTTCTTTGAACTCATCTACTGACGTTACGCTTCCGGGACCGTAAATTTTATCGAATAATTCTTGGTTCAATTCAGCTTTTTCAAACTCCGGTTTTTCGCCTTCTGCTCTATCCGGATTTAAGATATTACCGTAGCGCTCACTCAATTTATCCACTTCACTATCCAAAGTTTTATCGTCAATAACTACTACGCTTTTTTCAATAGTTGTTTTATTATTCAACGCATCAACTGATACTTTAGGAGCTAAACCAATTTCGTATTCAAACGTGAAATCTATAGGATTTTGGATATCTACTACCATATCAGATGGAACAGGTAACGGACGTCCTAAAATTTCCAATTTCTCTGTTTCGATATGACTGTTTAATGCTTCAGAAACTGTTTTGTTTAATTCATCTAACAAGATAGAATTACCATACATCTTTTTAATAATAGCACTCGGCACGTGCCCTTTTCTAAATCCTTTGATAGTAGCATTATTTTTTGCTGCGGAGATACCTTTCTCTACTTTTGGCAAGTACTCTTCTTTCTTTAGCTCTATGCTAATGATAGCATTTAAATCGTCGATGTTTTTTTGAGAAATATTCACTTTTGATATAAATTTAAGTTCAAATAAAAAAAATGTTGTCAATGAACTAGATTCTTCACTACGTTCAGAATGACAACATTCATGTTCAGTGCGGGTGGAGGGACTCGAACCCCCATGGTTACCCGCTAGATCCTAAGTCTAGTGCGTCTACCAATTTCGCCACACCCGCAATTTCGATTTACCGAAAGGAGTGCAAAGATACAAATATTTTGATAAAAAGGCAATTTGTAAATTAAGTGAATATAAAATATTGCTATCTTTGCAGCATTATGAAAAATTTCTCTTTAGCCTTAAACGCAGTCCTGTTTCTATTAGTTGGAGTACTATTCTATTTACATTTTAGCTCTAAGAAACAGTCGGCCTCACCTCAAGTTATTAAAACAGATGGGAAAAACATCACTGTTCCACAAATTGCTTATATCGATATCGATTCTTTCCAAATGCATTACGATTACTTTAAATCCGGAAAAGCAAAGCTAGAATCCAAACAAAAATCTATGGAATCTGAATTAGAACGGAGCATGAGTGCTTTTCAAGCAGAATACAATAGCTTAGTGCAAAAAGCACAAACAATGACCGAAGAAGAAGGCATGGCGGCTCAACAAAAATTAATGGAAAAACAGCAAAAAATTGAGGAGCGCAAGCAAACCATGGAAATGCAATTTATGAAAGAAACGCAGGATTTTAATGTGGAATTGCAGGAACGCATTGTAGAATATCTTAAAAAATATAATGCCAATGGCGCTTATACCTATATTCTTCCCTACTCAAAAGAAACTATTAACTTACTTTATGTGAATGATGCTTATAACATTACAACCGATGTTTTAAAAGGAATGAATGAAGAATATGCATCTACCAAAAAATAAAAATTAAATACGAAAAAATAGAAAGTTCAAGTTTTTGCTTGAACTTTTTTATTTTTAGTTTGTACCTTGCTGATTATACGCTATGGAAGTTAATGTTGAAGCTGAAAAGAAAGCCATTTTAAAGGATTATCGGCAACTGCTCCGATTGGCACAACCACGCATGAAAAAAGGCGATGACAAACGTATTCGTCATGCTTTTGAAATGGCCGTTGATGCACATAAACACATGCGCAGGAAAAGCGGTGAACCCTATATTCATCATCCGATAGCCGTAGCCAAAATAGTTTCCGGAGATATGGGCTTGGGAACCACCTCTATCATTTGTGCGTTGCTGCACGACACCGTAGAAGATACCGACTTAACTATTGATGACGTACGAAAAGAATTTGGCAATACGGTAGCAAAAATTATTGACGGGTTAACCAAAATCAGTAAAATATCGCATCAAACAGAATCCATACAAGCAGAAAATTATCGCAAGATTTTATTGACTTTAAGTGATGATATTCGAGTTATCTTAATTAAAATTGCCGACCGCTTACACAACATGCGTACGCTGGATGGACAAAGTAGAAAAAATCAATTAAAGATTGCTTCTGAAACCATTTATCTGTATGCACCATTAGCACATCGCTTAGGCTTGTATTCCATTAAAGGTGAATTGGAAGATTTGGCGATGAAATATACGGAAACAGAAAAGTATAAAGAGATAGCCAAAGCACTCGAATCTACCAAAAAAGAAAGAGCCAAATACATCAACGATTTTACCAAACCACTTCAAGAAGAAATGGACAAATCCGGATTAAAAGCCAATGTTTTTGGTCGTCCTAAATCCATCTCTTCTATTTGGAATAAAATGCGAAAAAAAGAGATCTCGTTTGATGATGTGTATGATAAGTTTGCAATTCGTGTAATCATTGATGCAGCACCCGAAAAAGAAAAAGAAGATTGTTGGCGTGCCTTCTCCATTGTTACGGATAAATACTCACCTCAACCCAACCGTTTACGCGATTGGATTTCGCATCCCAAAGGAAATGGATACGAATCATTACATACTACAGTAATGGGTCCGGGCGGACAATGGGTAGAAGTACAAATTCGTACGCAACGCATGGATGAAGTTGCCGAGAAAGGATTAGCTGCACACTACAAATACAAAGAAAATAAATTTAAGGCTTCCAATAGCACAGAAGAAGTTATTGAAACTTGGTTGATGCAAGTGCGAGAGTATTTAAAAAATCCGGACATCAATCCAATTGAGTTTATTAATGACTTTAAACTGCAATTGTACCAAAAAGAAATCTACATTTTTACACCAAAAGGTGAACTAAAAATCTTGCCGGCAAATGCTACTGCTTTAGATTTTGCTTACACCGTACATACCAACGTTGGCGATACTTGTATCGGTGCCAAAGTAAACAACAAACTTATGCCGATTAGCCATGAGTTGAAAAATGGCGATCAAGTAGAAATCATTACCTCTCGCAAGCAAAAACCTAATGAGGATTGGCTTGGGTTTGTTACCACATCGAGAGCAAAAGCAAAAATTAAAAATTCACTTAGAGAAGAAAAACGAAAAATTGCAGACGACGGAAAAGAAATATTAGAACGAAAATTCAGTCAACTAAAAGCCAATTATACCAACGAAAATCTCACGTTATTAGCATCCTTTTTGAAAATGCCGAGTCCGTTGGACTTGTTATATAATATTGGAAAAGGACTCATCAATTTATCTGAATTAAAACAACTCAAAGTAGTAGGTGGCAATTTGGAAATTATTAAAGCCGAGAAAGTCTATAAAGAAAAGAACGAGGAACGTTTCTTAATGCAAGATGAAAATCAAAATGAAATTCCTAAAAATGCGGAATTAATAATTTTTGATGAATCGTCTCAATTTCCGTATGAGTTTGCCAAATGCTGTAATGCCATTCCGGGCGATGATGTGATTGGATTTATCTCCATAAATGGTGTAATAAAAATTCATCGAACCGGCTGTCCAAATGTTATCAACCTAGCATCTAAATACGGTTACAGAATTATAAAAACAAGATGGACAGCCAAAACAACACCGGCTTTCCTCACGACAATTAAACTCATGGGCTTGGATGATATGGGCATCATCAACAAACTAAGTTCTATTATTTCCGGTGATATGAAATTAAACATGCAATCCATTTCATTGGAAAGTAAAGAAGGCATCTTTGAAGGCATCATCAAAGTATTTGTAAAAGATAACGGACAACTCCATACACTGATGACCAAACTAAAAGCAATTGACGGAATTAATTCTGTCATCCGAGAAGAAATATAAGTTATCAGTAAGCATCTATTTAAAAAATAGAATTGTTGAAACAACTAAATTGGATATCAAATATGAAGCATCAAAACCATAAAATCCTATGTATGTTGTTGGGCATTTTTATCAATGCTTACTGTTTGGGTTTTGATATTTCTCAACTTCAATTTAATGTATTAGATATCAAAGACGGCTTATCGCAAAATAGTGTTTCCAACATTTATCAAGACACAAAAGGGTACATTTGGTTTTGTACCGACGATGGTTTAAACAGGTATGATGGTTACATGTTTCAAAAGTTTGAAAAACAACTTAACAATCCCAATTCTTTAGTTTCAAATTTTACAACGTGCATCGCAGAATCTTCGTCCGGTGTATTTTGGATAGGCACAGAAAAAGGATTCAGCGTATTTTTTTATGAAGCCAACACCTATCTAAATTTTGAAAATCCGGCACAAATAAAAAAGATTGTTGTAGAGGATAGCCTAAGTGTACTGATTCAAACTAGCTATAGTTTATATAGAGCTCGATTAATTGAAATAAAAACCAACGCATTTACTATTCAATTAGAGCCGATGCATCTTTATAACAAAGTGCTAGGACGCGTCGACAAACACCATATATATCTTTCCAATCGGGATGAAGAACTTTTTGTTTATGATACACGGACCAAACTTATACAACCTAAAAAAGAGGCGACGGCTTGGGAAAATGCGATTCAGAAAAATATTATTGGCTTTGCCAAAGACAAATATGGCATCTACTGGGTTGGCACCAACTCCGGACTTTATCAAATCAATGAACAAACCAACCAAATTGATTCGTTCCCATTAATACGAAATAAATTTATTGGTTTACAAGATAAAATCACCGGTGTTACGATTGGTAAAATGGACAATGTGTATATTGCCACGTACCAACATGGTTTATTAGTTTTTGATATCAACAAAAAGAAATTTATTGATTTTGAAAATGACCTTTACGATTTACAAAGTATTCCGGATAATAAAACACAATGCGTACTTATTGACAACAGCAATACCTTGTGGATTGGCACCAAAAGCTCCGGTGTTGCGTATTACTCGCCTTTCAAATATAAATTTAAACACATCACACAAGAGCCTTTTAAAACATCATGGTTAAGCAATAAATACATCTTAAGTTTTGCCACCGACGATAAAGAAAATATTTGGATTGGCTCTGATGGAAGTGGTTTGTATAAATACGATACTAAAGAAAATATATTTTCTAACTGGAGAAACAATGCGTCGTCTGCTTCCTTAACGAATGATGTTGTACAAGCCTTGCTCAAAGACAGCAACCAACAGTTATGGATTGGCACGCTCAATGGAATTTGCAAATTCAATCTGACTACGTATGTCTTACAACGATACTATCTCACCAACTCAACAGACAACTTTAGTTTAAAAATTCCTGCCTACTCTACCATTCGGCTAATTGAAACGAGTGGAAAAGAAATTTATGCGTTTACTGATATCGGCATATTCAAATTAAATCCTATCAAAAATAAATTTGAAAAAATATTATTCTCTCAGAACATCAATAATATAAAATTTAAAAGCATTTACGAAGATAGTGATAGCACTTGGTGGGCCGCTACAAACGTTGGTATATTGCACATCAACAAACACAGTGGTTTATTAGATGAAGTCGTCTTAAAAACAATAAATTCTACCTACTTCAAAACTGACCAATTAAATTGTTTATTAAAAGAAGATGAGAACAGTTTTTGGATTGGATCGGGTAACAGCGGCATCTATCTCTTTAATAAAAAAAGAAAAAAAATCGAAGTTCATTACACCAATGAAAATGGACTTAGCAACAATTTTGTGTATGGTATCTTAAAAGACAAACAAGGCAAACTATGGATGAGTACCAATCGTGGTATCAGTGTGTTTAATCCGGTTTTAAAACAATTCAGAAATTATGACATTAATGATGGATTGCAAAGCAATGAATTTAATAGTGGTGCATTTTACAAAACGCCGAACAATGAATTATTATTTGGAGGCAACAATGGTTTTAACATCATTGAACCCAACAATATTCCTATTAACTACACTAAACCAATTGCTAATATCATCAACATAAAAACAGATAAAAATACCTACAACACAACACAATACACACAACAAACAAAAAAAGTTCGTTTTGCCAATCAGGAAAACAATATTTCATTTGAGTTTGCTTCCAGCGATTTTGCCAATACACCTAAAAATTTATTTGAATATCGTTTAGATGGTTATGATAAAAACTGGACAAGTACGAATAGAAATTTTGTATCGTACACGAAGCTTCCACCCGGAAATTACACTTTTTATGTTCGTGCTAGTAATAACGATGGCATTTGGTCGGAACAACCGGCTTCCTTTGCTTTTCGTATTCGCCCAATGGTATGGCAAACATGGGGTTTTCGCATATTTATCACACTACTTTTATTAGCTTATATCTATCGATTTATTTCTTTAAAAATCCAAACTGAAAACAAAAAAGCAAAAGAAAAAAGTAAAATAGCACAACAAAAAGCAGAGTTCGAAAAGCAATTAGCAGAAATAAAATTAAAAGCATTGGTAGCCCAAATGAATCCGCATTTTATTTTCAATTGTATGAATTCCATTCAAGCAATGATACTTTCCGACCAAAACTTACAAGCTTCTACTTACCTAACAAAATTATCCAGATTAGTACGTTCTGTTTTAGAAAATTCAGTAAATACATTTATTCCTTTAAATGATGTAATTGAAAAATTAAAATTGTATTTAGAATTAGAATCTTTGCGATTTGACTATCAATTTAAATATGATATAAAAGTGGAAAACGTTGATGTTTATTCCATCGAAATGCCGGCAATGCTTTTACAACCTTATGTTGAAAATGCCATTTGGCATGGGCTTTTGAAGAAAGATGGCGATAAGAAGCTACAAATTCATTTTTATAAAGAATACAATTATCTTATTTGTACGATTTCAGACAATGGAATAGGTAGAGCAAAAGCAGCTGAACTTAATTTGAGAAAACAACATAAATCATTAGGTACAATCATTACCAAAGAAATGTTTGATACCTTACACAAAATAAAAGAAGCAGATTACAACGTAGAAATTATAGATTTGTATGATGAAAACCATTTACCGAGTGGCACTAAAGTTTTAGTACGCATTGAAATAAACTAAAAAATAAAAGATATGGAACCCATAAAAGCAATTATAGTAGATGACGAAAAAAACAACCGAATTACTTTACACAAATTGGTAGAACGTTTTTGTCCGCAAGTAACAATAGTTTCAGAATGTGATAGTGTAGATTGTGCTATTTCAGTATTAACATCCACACCAATTGATGTTGTTTTTTTAGATGTAGAAATGCCCAGTAAAAATGGCTTCGATTTGTTGGCACATTTCAATTATCAATGTCCATTTAATGTAATATTTACTACCGCTTATAGTCAATATGCGGTTAAAGCATTTCGGTTCAGTGCCTTGGATTATCTTCTAAAACCGGTCGATCCGGAAGAGTTGGTACAAGCCGTTCATAAATTATCCAATAAAATTTCTGACGAAAATAAAAACAAACAATTTGAATTATTAGAGCAGAAAATTAGCAATAAAGATGTAGGCAAAAAACAACTCGCCATCTCTACTTTAGAAGGTATTTATTTTGTTACTTTAGATGAGATTATTCATATTGATGCAGATTCGTCATACACCAAAATTTATCTAATTTCCGGTGAGATGATTATGTCATCCAAACCACTTAAATATTTCGAAGAGTTGCTAGAAGATTTTGACTTTGTTAGAGTGCATCAATCGCATATCATCAACCTAAAATTAATCAGAAGATATGTACGCGGCGACGGTGGTCAAGTTATTATGACAAACGGCACAGAAATAGAAGTTTCTCGAAGAAAAAAAGATGATTTATTAGCAAAGATTTCTGACACCATTTAACAATCAGTAGTAAGTAGTAAGATATAAGTAGTAAGATTTTTTCTTCCACTTGCCTTGGTTCGTGTCTCCACGAAGCAATAATTATAACTTAATTTATGGTTTGTGAAGACACAAACCATTGCAGAGAGATTTCTTTCTAAAACAATAACTACATTACTTCATTTTTACATTGCTTCATTATTTAATTAATCTCTGATTAATCTCTTTTATCAAACTTGGTCCTTCGTAAATAAATCCGGTATATAATTGTACAAGGCTGGCACCGGCATCTAATTTTTCTAACGCATCTTCAGCTGTCATAATGCCACCCACCGCAATAATCGGAATTTGATGATTCGATTTTTTTACTAAATATTTAATAATTTCTGTAGATGATTTCGTAAGTGGTTTTCCGCTTAAACCACCTGCACCTATTTGTGCTATTACACTTTTATCGGTCGTTAAATTTTCGCGTGATATGGTTGTATTGGTTGCTACAATACCGGCTAATTTTGTGTCAAACACAATCTCTATAATATCGTCTAATTGTTCTGTTGTTAAATCCGGAGCAATTTTTAATAAAATAGGCTTTGGTTTTTCTTTTTGTTGATTGACAGTCTGTAATTGAAACAAGATATTTTTCAACGGCTCTTTTTCTTGCAATGCCCGTAAATTCGGTGTATTTGGCGAACTCACATTAACTACAAAATAATCAACCACCTCATACAATTCATGGAAACATTTGATATAATCATCTACTGCATTTTCGTTTGGCGTAATTTTATTTTTTCCAATATTTCCACCAATTTTAATTTCTGATTTCTGATTTCTAATTTCAGATTTTGAGATATTTTCTTTTACGGCATGCATACCTGCATTATTAAATCCCATTCTATTGATGATAGCCTTATCTTGAATCAAACGAAATAATCGAGGTTTGTCATTTCCGGGTTGAGCCAAAGGCGTAACGGTTCCTATCTCTACAAAACCAAAACCAACTGCAGCAAACGCATCGATACATTCAGCATTTTTATCCAATCCTGCAGCCAACCCAACCGGATTTTTAAATGTTAATCCAAATACATTTCGTTCCAATCTTTTATCTTCTACGGCAAATAAAAACTTTAAGATGGAAGAAACAAATGGAATTTTTATCCAAAATGACATCCATTTAAGCGTTAGATGATGGGCTGTTTCAGCATCTAATTGGAAGAGAAAAAAACGGAGTAATTTATACATAGTGCAAATATACAATTCAAAAGATTGCAATAGTGGATGCACATAGAAATTATATATATCACAACATTCTTTTCATATTACTGCGTATCTTTACTGCATGCATCAGCCACTTGCCGAACGAATGCGACCTAAAAATCTCGACCAAATCATCGGGCAACAACATATTTTAGGCAACGGCAAGCCATTGCGAACCATTATAGAAAAACAGAAATTACATTCGCTCATTTTCTGGGGGCCACCCGGTGTGGGCAAAACTACTTTAGCCCGAATTTTAGCCGAACAAGCCCATCTTCCTTTTGAACAAGTGAGTGCCATTTCATCCGGCGTGAAAGAATTGCGTAGCATTATTGAAGAAGCCAAAACTTTTGGCACCAAAGTACTTTTTATTGATGAAATTCATCGCTTTAATAAATCGCAGCAAGACGCGTTGTTGGGTGCGGTTGAAAATGGAACAATTATCTTGATTGGTGCCACTACAGAAAACCCATCTTTTGAAGTGAATGCCGCTTTGTTATCGCGTTGTCAAGTGTATGTTTTACAAGCATTGGATGCCGACAGTTTAAAACAAATTATTGACATGGCAATTGCACATGATGCCATTTTGAAAGAAGAAAAAATTACGATTGCTGAATACGATGCGTTGTTGTATTTTTCCAGTGGTGATGCTCGAAAATTATTGAATGTATTAGAGTTGGTGAGTGAAAATTTGGCGGATGATAAAATCATCACCAACAAAAATGTAGAAGCTATCGTACAAACATATATTGCGCGTTATGATAAAAGTGGCGAACAGCATTACGATATCATCTCAGCATTTATTAAATCGATGCGTGGTAGCGACCCAAATGCCGCCATTTATTGGATGGCACGCATGATACACGCCGGAGAAGATCCTGTTTTTATTGCTCGAAGAATGTTGATTTTTGCGGCTGAAGATATTGGCAATGCTAACCCAAATGCCTTGTTATTGGCCAATGCTTGCTTCCAAGCTGTTACCACTATCGGTTATCCGGAATGCCGAATTGTGTTAGCACAATGTGTTACATATTTAGCATCATCGGCTAAAAGCAATGCCAGCTATAAGGCCATTGAAAACGCATTAGCACTTGCCGAAAAAACGTCTCAACTTTCCGTTCCACTGCATTTACGCAATGCACCTACTAAATTGATGAAGCAATTGAATTACGGAAAAGATTATTTGTATGCTCATCAATTTGAAAATAACTTTGTTGAATTGGAATTTTTACCCGAAGCAATTAGTGGTACCAAATTTTACGAACCGGGAAATAATACAAGAGAAAATGAATTGCGAAAATTTTTGAAAGAAAGGTGGAAAAAGAAATACGAATATTGAGTATAAACTTGAGATATAAGACATGAGATGTGAGATGTGAGACTTAATTTATTAGAGAATTTAATTTAATATAAAATCAGATTTTTATTTTTTATTGAAAAGATGATTTAACTTCTCAACTTTGCGTAAAACTTAATGTTCTTTGCGGTTTAAACATTTTTTTTAAGAAAGAAAAAATCTACAAATATATTTACCTTTAGTTGCTTATGTTGTTCTACAAACCAGAAACGTTATTCTTAATTGCCGGACCATGTGTTGTGGAATCAAAAGAACTTTGTTTTGAAACAGCGGCACAATTAAAATCGATTACAACGGAATTAAATATTCCTTTTATTTTTAAAGCATCTTACAAAAAAGCAAACCGAAGTAAACTACAAGCATTTTCAACTATTGGAGAAGATAAAGCATTACAAATTTTGGCTGATGTAAAATCGCATTTTGATATACCTATTTTAACGGATGTACACGAAACCACCGATTGCGACAAAGTAAAAAACATTGCTGATGTCATTCAAATTCCGGCATTTTTATGTCGACAAACAGAACTTTTAATCGCTGCAGGAAAAACTGATAAAATAGTAAACATCAAAAAAGGGCAATTTCTTTCTGCAGATATGATGCAATTTGCAGCAGAGAAAGTGACATCAACCAACAATAAAAAAATTTGGCTCACAGAACGTGGTACGCAATTCGGCTATCAAGATTTAATTGTGGATTTCAGAAACATACAACAAATGAAACGGTTGGGCTATCCTGTTATTTTTGATGCAACGCATTCCGTACAACAACCCAACCAACAACAAGGTGTTAGCGGTGGAAAGCCAGAATTTATTGATACTTTGGCAAAATGTGCTATTGTTTCCGGTGCAGATGGAATTTTTATAGAAACACATCCAAATCCCAAAACGGCATTAAGTGATGGTGCCAATATGTTGGATTTAAAAGAGATAAAAAAACTACTTCAACAGTTAGTAACACTTAAAAAAGTTGTTGCTACGTAATTTATTATTTAATTTTTGTTAGAGTATGGATAAATTGATTGAAAACATCCTCACATACTGAATTAATTGAAATAAAAAGTGATTAATAAAAATAATAATGAAAGTTGTAATTGACATACCGGATAATGAAGCAACTTTTGCCATGAAAGTTTTAAAAAGTCTTTCATTTGTAAAAAAAGCGAAGCCGATGAGTGCGGCTACTATTGATTTATGGGATGATTTAAATGAAGCAGCTGAGCAAGTGAGATTACATAAACAAGGAAAAATAAAATAAAAAACTGCTCAAGAGTTATTGAATGAGCTATAATATAATCTCTACTCACCGATTTGAGAAGGAAATAAAAAGATTGGTAAAAAAATTCCTTCGTTAAAGAATGAATTTATAGAGCTTCTCACTCAAATTAATCAAAATCCTGAGTATGGAACTTTCATTGGAAATCAATGCTATAAAATCCGATTAGCAATTCTAAGTAAAGGGAAAGGGAAAAGTGGTGGTGCTCGTGTTATTACCTACTTATACATAGAAAAGAAAATAGTTTATTTACTTACTATCTATGACAAGAGCGAAAAATCGGATTTAAAATCAAATGAACTTGATGAAATGATTGCTAACTTATCACTATAGAAATCAGTTTTCATATCATAAAATACTATAACACCTTTACTTCGGTTCTTCTATTTTTGGCTTTGTTTTCTTCTGTATCGTTCGGTGCTATTGGTGAAGTTTCTCCATATCCTTTTGCTATCAAACGTGTTGCAGCAATGCCTTTTTGCGTTAAATAATTCAATACCGATTCGGCTCTTTTTTGTGATAAGTTCTTATTATACACAGCATCACCTTTATCATCAGTATGGCCGCTAATTTCAATTTTTACCGTCGGATTTTTTTTCAATAAATCCACTAAATTATCTAACTCTACAAATGATTCCGTTTGCAATGTGCTCTTATCAAAATCAAAAAATACATTATTCAAAACAAGTTTACTATTACTCAGAATCGGTTCCAATTCAACCACCATTTCGTACGGTTTTATTTGTGTAGTAATTTCTTTCAAGTTTATATTTTGTGAATAAAATAAAAAGCCATCTTTTTGAATTTGTAATGCAAAATTTTTATTGGGTTCCATCGACGTAAAAAAACTGCCATGTGTTGTTTTACTTGTTTTGGTAATTTTTTGAGATGATAAATCTATCAACGTAACCGTTGCATCGATAGGTTGTTTGGTTTGTGCATTCTGCACGATTGCTTTAATATAAGTGACAGTTGTTGGTTTTGCATTTTCGGGTAAATCAAATCTGTAAATATCTAAACCACCCAAACCACCACTGCGAGATGAAGCCATAAAAGCTGTTTTTCCATCAAACGAAACAGTCAACCCATTTTCATCTTCTTCGGTGTTTATCGGATAGCCAATATTATAAGCTCTTGTCCATCCGGTATCCGTTAGTTGCGACATAAAAATATCACTTTTGCCCATGCCCGGCCAGCCGTTTGACGTAAAATACAACGTCTTATTATCCGCATGAATAAAAGGACATTGGTCATCATACGGCGTATTAATATTCGGTCCTAGATTCTGTGGTTCATTCCATTTCATCTGTTCATTGAGATGACTCACCCAAATATCGCGGCCACCAAAACCGCCTGCTCGATTACTTACAAAATACAAGGTCTTTGCATCCGATGAAAAGCTGGGTTGTGCTTCCCAATCACCGGAATTAATAGGCTTTCCAATGCCCATAATGGGTGTCCATTGGTGATTTTGTTTCATGGAATAATAAATATCGCAACTGCCATAACCATCGTGCCTATTGCAAGCCGTTGTAAACAACAAATCGCCTTGAACATTCATTGTGCTGGCACCTTCATTATTTGGTGTATTGATAGATTTTCCAAAAGACATTGCCTGAGAAAAAACAGTATCGCTTCTTAATGCGTAATAAATATCTTCTTGATAGCCATCCATACCTGTAAACAAAAATATTTTTCCATCCGGCGTTAGATATGGAAAATACTCGTTGACAGATGTATTGATTGCATCGCCTAAATTAATAGGTAGAAATGGTACAGGATGTTTTTTAGCTTCGGCAGCAAAATCTGCATTTAAAATAGTTTGTTGAGCTTTAGCGGCCGCCTTCGGTGCTTTATCGTTGCGTTGTACATATTTTTCTGCATACAATTTTGCTTTCTCTGTATTATTTTGTTTCAAATAAATCTCGGAAAGTAGATAAATAGAACGTGCGGAAAAGGCTTTATCTGCAGCACATGATTCTAGTATTTTTATGGCATCATCGTATTTTTTTAAAGCATAAAAATATTCTCCTAATAATTCTTTGGCTTGCGTATAATCGGGTTGTATTTTGATGGCTTTTTGTAGTTCCACAATTCCTTCTTCCCATTGTGTACGGCTACCAAATTCTTTGGCTTTAAAATAAGCCGCCATAGCTTTTTCTGCTATTTTTTGTGCCAATAGATAATTGGGTGCTAATAGAAATAAGCCAAATAAAAATGATATAGCAATCGACTTTCTCATTTATGTACACTCAATAGTACAAAAAATATGCTAAAAAATTCAGGCTTGTCTGTTTTTGGTTCAGAATAAACCAAGTAGCTTAAGGAATATCTAAATATTTATGTGTTTGCAATGAGATATTCCATTGCGGATGTGCTTTTACATAATCTATTAAAAGTGGTAATAATTGCGTTTTTTTGCTCCACTCTGTTTGTAAGTATCGTTTACAATTATTGGAACAAAGCACACTATTTTGCTCTGCAAATTTGAAATCTGATTTATTAAATACGATGCATTTCAATTCATTGGCTTTAGCCAAAACTTCTTTTAATGGTGCTTTAAATTTTTTAGGCGATACACAAATCCAATCTAAGGTGCCGGAAATTGGATATGCTCCGGAAGTTTCAATATTAATTTGAAATCCATTTTGTTTAAATGCGGCAGTCAATGCTGATAAATCGTACATCAATGGTTCACCGCCTGTGATAACAAGTAATCTTCCGGGAAATTGCAAGGCCGTTTGCAGCAACTCAGCTATCGGCATTAATTGCTGTGCTTCTACAGTCCAAGATTCTTTTACGTCACACCAAACACATCCAACATCGCAACCGGCTAACCGAATAAAATAGGCTGCATTTCCAGTATAGTAACCTTCCCCTTGTATGGTGTAAAAGTGTTCCATCACCGGAATATATGTTTGTGTGTCAAATTTCATCTTGCAAAAATAAAAAAAGATTCCCGCTTTCGCGGGAATCAATCTGTATTACTTAAACGATTTGATATCGTTTCAATTATACTTTAGGTGCTGCTGCTAAAATCTCAGCACTTGCTTTGTCGGCATATTTTTTGAAATTCTCATTAAACTTCGTTGCTAACTCAGCAGCTTTGGCATCATATGCCGCTTGGTCTGTCCATGTATTTCTTGGATTCAAAATTTCACTTGGAACTCCTTCTAATGAAGTTGGAATTTGGAAATTAAAGATGGGCAAAGTTTCAAACTCTACATTATTTAATGTTCCGTTTAATGCAGCTGTAATTAATGCACGAGTATATTTTAAGCTCATACGTTTTCCAACACCATACACACCACCTGTCATACCGGTATTTACCAACCATACATTTGCACCACTTTCTTTTAATTTTTTACCTAACATTTCTGCATATTTTGTTGGATGCAATGGTAAGAAAGCAGCACCAAAGCAAGCAGAGAACGTTGTTTGTGGTTCTGTTACACCAGCTTCTGTTCCGGCTACTTTAGATGTATATCCTGAAATGAATAAATACATTGCTTGTTCTTCTGTCAATTTAGAAATTGGAGGCAATACACCAAACGCATCGTAACTTAAAAAGAAGATATTTTTTGGTATAGACCCTACGGAAGGAACTGCAATATTATTGATATGGTATAAAGGATAGGAAACACGTGTATTCTCTGTGATTTTTACATCTTCAAAATTTACTTCGTTCGTTCCTTCATAAAATCCGATATTTTCTAAGATAGCACCCGGCTTGATAGCACGGAAAATATCCGGTTCTTTTTCTTCTGTTAAATCTACACATTTTGCATAGCAACCACCTTCAAAATTGAACACTCCTGTGTCGCTCCAACCGTGTTCATCATCTCCAATTAATTTTCTGTTTGGATCTGCAGAAAGTGTTGTTTTTCCGGTACCGGACAAACCAAAGAATAAAGCAGTATCACCGTCATTACCGATATTGGCAGAACAGTGCATACTCAATACATTTCTTAAATGTGGTAATTCAAAATTTAATACGGTAAAAATTCCTTTTTTGATTTCGCCCGTGTAGCTACTTCCACCAATTAAAATTACTTTTTTTGTAAAGTTGATGATAGAGAAATTATGCTGACGTGTTGCATCATTCGCAGCCGTTGCATGGAAACTTGGTGCACATAAAATAGTCCAATCTGGTTCAAAGTTAGCTACATCTTCTGCTGTAGAACGGATGAACATATTATCAGCAAATAAGCTTGCCCAAGGTGTTTCTGTAATTACTCGAACGTTTGTTTTGTAGGTTGCATCTGCACAAGCTGATACATCTCGTACATAAATCTCATTTTGAGCATCTAAATGTGCTGTTACTTTTGCTTGTAATGCATCAAATGCTTCCGGAGAAAAACGTTGGTTGATGTTATTCCAATCAACGGCATCTTTGGTAAGTGCATCTTCTACGGTAAATTTATCTTTAGGAGAACGACCTGTAAATTCACCGGTATTGATGCATAAAGCACCGGTGCTACTTAAAACACCTAAATTAAGATCTAATGATTTTTGAATTAATTCTTCTCTCGAAATATTCCAACTAATTTTAGCATTTTGTATGCCTAATTGTGACAAGTTCCCGTTCAGGTTCTTCTCTGCAGTTTCGCTCATTTTTACTTAGTTTATTTGCACCAAAAATAAGCATTTTTGTATGGAAAGAAAAGAAGTAATATTTTGGTAATACAGAAAAATATTCACAAAATTTGATTAAAAATGAATGTATTGTGCAATATTTCTAAACAAAAAAAACATGATTTTTATCATTAATTAAAAAAATAAAAAAAAACCTGCCCTAATGAGCAGGTTTAAAAAATAAGGTGAATTGGATTATTTTCCTTCTTCCATTTTTGATTTCAATTCAGAAAGTGCGCTTAAATCACCTAAGGTAGATTTTTCTACTTTGCTGTTGGTTTTATCAACGGCATCTTTAGTGCGTTTTGCTTCTTTCTTTTTCTCACCATCTACAGATTTTTTCTCTTCCAATTTAGCATCTTCATTTACTCGTGTGTGAGAAACGATAATACGTTTATCATCGCGGTCAAATTCTAATACTTTAAATGGAAGTACCTCTTCTACTTCTGCTAATTTACCATCTTCTTTTTTGATGTGACGTGTTGGAGCAAAAGCTTCGATACCGTAAGGTAATTGAACGACTGCACCTTTATCTTCACGTTTCAATACGGTAGCTTGGTGTACAGAGCTGATTGGGAATAAATTTTCAAAAGTATCCCAAGGATCTTCTTCTAATTGTTTGTGACCTAATACGATTTTTTTGTTTTCTACATCAATTTCTAAAACAACAACATCTAACTCATTGCCTACTTTAGTAAACTCTGCAGGATGGTTGTAACGTTTTGTCCAAGAAAGATCAGAAATATGAATCATACCACCCACTACTTCGTCTAATTCAACGAATACGCCGTATGGTGTAATGTTTTTCACTGCTCCTTTTAATTTTGTTCCAACAGGATATTTTTCAGCGATGTGTTTCCATGGGTCTTCAGACATTTGTTTTAGACTCAACGACATTTTACGCTCGTCTTTGTCTAATGTAACAACTACTGCTTCGTATTCGTCGCCCAATTTGAAGAAATCACGAGAGTTGATAGGTTGGTTGCTCCAAGTAACTTCTGAAACGTGGATTAAACCTTCTACACCCGGTGTGATTTCCAAGAAGGAACCGTAATCTTCGATGTTTACGATTTTACCTTTCACTTTAGAGCCTACTTCGATGCCTTCCGGTAAAGAATCCCAAGGATGTGGTTGTAATTGTTTTAAGCCTAATGAAATACGTTTTTTGTTATCATCGTAATCAATTACTACTACTTGTAGTTTTTGATCCATTTTCAATACTTCATTTGGATGGTTGATACGTCCCCAAGAAATATCTGTGATATACAATAAACCATCTACGCCACCTAAATCGATGAAGGCACCAAACTCTGTGATGTTTTTAATAACACCTTCTAATACTTGGCCTTTTTCTAATTTACCGATAATGTCTTGACGTTGAGATTCTAAATCGCTTTCGATAAGTGCTTTGTGAGAAACAACGGCATTTTTGATAGTATCATTGATTTTTACTACTTTAAATTCCATTGTTTTACCAACGAATTGGTCGTAATCTGTAATTGGTTTCACATCGATTTGAGAACCTGGTAAGAAAGTTTCCATACCAAACAACTCAACGATTAAACCACCTTTTGTTTTGCTGATAACACGGCCTTTAACAACAGTGTCTTTTGCATTGGCTTCGCAGATATAATCCCAAGCTTTGGTTAATTTTGCTTTTTTACGAGAAAGCACTAATTGACCTTTTTTGTTTTCTTTGTTTTCTACATAAACATCTACTTCATCACCAACTTTTAAGTCTGGTGTATCTTTAAATTCAGAACGAGCAATCATACCGTCTGATTTAAAACCAATGTTTAAAATTACATCTGAATCTGTAATACCTGAAACTATTGCTTTAATAATTTCATTGTCTTCAACTTGTTTGAATGTTTGATCATACAAGTTTTCTAACTCAGCAACTTTCTCTTTTGAGTATTGGTTTGCACCACGTTTGCTGACATTCCAATCGAACTCTTCTTCTTTAACAACGGGAACTTTAATGTCCACTGTTTCTTGTTCGATAATTTCTTTTTGTGTTTGAACCGGAACAACTTCTTCGTTGTTATCCATGTTTTTTGATTTTGTTGTCAAAATTGACTGATTTTAAAGGTGATTAAAAAATATCTCTCCAAATTAATTAATACTGTTTTAGTAAATAAAAAATTGGACTGCAAAGGTAGCGATAAATCACTGAAATTGCAATTTACAGGTTGGAGAACTGACTATTTTCAGGTTAATTAATGCGTATTTAACAAAATTATTCCTGTTTAGCCAAGAACGCAGAAAGTAAATAGATTTATTTAGGAGCTCGTAAAAGCAATAAAATGGCAATTATTCCAAAAAGAAAATTAGGAATCCAAACAGCAATTATTGGATTAAGATTACCTTTAATGGCAAAAACCGTAGAAAATTGTTGAATAATAATATAAGCACCACTCAAAAGCATGCCTGCAACGATATACAAACCCATACCATTTCTTACTTTTTTGGTGGTCATTGCAACAGCGATAAGTGTTAAAATAATCGTAGAAAAAGGAATGGCTGTTCGTCGATATCTCTCTACTTCAAAAATTTTAATATTTTCGTTTCCTTTTCGGATTTGGTCCACAATAAATTGTTTCAATTCTTTCGTGGTCATGGTTTCCATGTCGTAATCTTGTCGAGCATATTCCATTTTTGACACAGGCAACACCATAAAAGTATCAACACCTTTTCCAATGGAGTCATACTTGCCGATATTTTTACGAAAGGTCCAATTGGTTAATTTCCATCCTTTCCGCAAAGTATCCCATTGCATATTATCTGCAGAAAGCTTGAAGGTTTGCACATCATTTTTTATTTCTTCTAAAGTAAATTTAAATCCGGTATTGGTATTTAAGTCGTAGGATTGAGTATAAATAAACGTATCTCTTCCAATTTGAAAATGATAATTTATTTTAGAAGAACGTTGATCTTTTTTGGATGCATATTGTTCTTCAAATTTAATTTTCACTTTATTGTTTTTGGGCAACAATACATGGTTGTAATACGCAAATAAAATGGTTAGCAAAATGGCTGTAAACATGTACGGATACAACAATCTATAAAAACTCACACCACCATTAAGCATACAAATTATTTCTGTATTAGATGTTAAGCGCGATGTAAAATAAACTACTGAAATAAAAACAAAAATGGGTGCCAACATCAACCCTATCCATGGAATAAAATTGAAATAATAATCAACAATAATTGCTTTTAAGGGTGCTTGATTGCTGATAAAATCGTCTATTTTTTCTGTAATATCAATCACAATAGCAATGGCACTCAACAAAAAAATGGCGAAGAAAAAAGTAGTAAGAAACTTTCGTATTATATATCTGTCAAGTGTTTTCAAAAAAAAATAATTTATAAAAAAAATTTAAGGAATAGGATTTTCTTTAAAATAATTCTAAAAATTCCTCTACTGTCAAAACAGGTAAAATATTAATAGCATCTTTTTTCAATTGTTTATCTCTACTAATAAAATAATCCAATCTATGTTCAATGGCAGTATAATATTGTAAAGCATCTTCTACATCTTTAACTTTGGAATGCAATGCTATTTCTACCATTTTATGCGTCGTATCAATCACCACAATATCATTTATTAATGCTTGCAAAATAGTTTTTGCTTTTGCATCACCATAGGCTTTACTCAGCCAATAGGCAATAATATGAATAATAGCTGGCGTCACAAAACCTTTCATTTTTCCATCTACTATATTTTGCATCAAGGTCTTGCTCTCCTTATAATTATCTCTTTTTAACAAAAAATCGAGTAAGATATTCGCATCCAAAAAAACCTTAAAAGCCATGTTTATTCTTTTGAGCTTCGTAATAAGATGTTTTTAAATCAGTTTCTTTCAGCTTGGGTTTTGGCAGTTCATCTACCAATTCTAATATCGATTTTTTCTTGCGTTTTGTTTTAACGACATTCTCTAAATAACTCTCTATTAATTGAGATAAACTTGTCTGCTGTTTAGCAGTATATTCTTTGACTTTTTGTAAGACAGACTCTTCAATGGTTATATTTACTCTCGTTTTCATACTAACAAATATACACACATTTTAAAATTATACACACTCAAATACTCAAGATTATTTTTAATGTAATAATCTATTTTTTTTACAATCTCGTATTTAATTTCACTACCATTTCATTTTTCCATGTAGTAAAAGTACCTTGTTTTATTTTTTCTCGAGCTGCTTTTACTAACCACAAATAAAAAGATAAATTTTGCAAGCTGGCAATTTGAGCCGCTAAATATTCTTCTACCACAAATAAATGTCGCAAATAAGCTTTTGTGTGTTTTTGACTGGTAATTGCCGGCACATTTTTATCTATCGGTGAAAAGTCTGTTTTCCATTTTTGGTTTTTAATATTGATAATGCCTTCGGAAGTAAACAACAAACCATGTCGAGCATTGCGGGTTGGCATCACACAATCAAACATATCTACACCCAACGCAATCGACTCTAAAATATTTACCGGCGTTCCAACACCCATTAAATAACGCGGTTTGTCTTTCGGCAAAACGCCGCATACTAAGTCTGTCATTTCATACATTATTTCTGCCGGCTCGCCTACTGCCAAACCGCCAATGGCATTGGCTGGTCGGTTTTGAGCTGCAATAAATTCCGCCGATTCCGTGCGTAAATCTTTATATACAGAACCTTGTACAATTGGAATCAATGTTTGTTCATATCCATACAAAGGTGTTGTGGTATCAAATCGATGTATGCATTTCAGCAACCAATCATGTGTAATTTTCAGCGAGTTTTTTGCATATCTATATTCACAAGGATACGGTGTACATTCATCAAATGCCATAATAAAATCTGCACCTATAATACGTTGGGTGTCCATCACATTTTCAGGTGTAAACAAGTGTTTGCTGCCATCTATATGCGATTGAAATGTAACACCTTGTTCTGTTAATTTTCGACGATGAGAAAGTGAATACACTTGATAACCGCCACTATCCGTTAATATAGGCTTTTGCCACGTATTAAAAGCATGCAAACCTCCGGCTTGTTTTAGAATATCTAAACCCGGACGCAAATACAAATGATAGGTATTTCCTAAAATAATTTGAGCTTGCACTTCTTTTTCTAACTCTTCAAAATGCACTGCCTTCACGGTTCCTTGCGTGCCCACCGGCATAAAAATAGGCGTTTCTATCGTACCGTGTTCCGTGGTTATCAACCCGGCACGTGCAGAAGATGTAGCATCTGTATGTTGTATATCAAATTTCATGTGTGTCGGACAAAGTATGAATAGCGGAAAAGTCTATTCTATTAAAATTAAAGAGACAAAAATACGATAAAAACGTTTATTTTTATTGAGTGAGTCTGTTGTTATTCGTTTTTATAGGTTGTGTTATTATCCAAATGGCATATCAATGGATTTTAACGCTCGCTATTTATCTACAAAAACAAAGTACGCAATCCATAACACCTACTGATTCGGTTTCCATTATTATTTGTGCAAAAAATGAAAATGAAAATCTTACAAAACATCTTCCATCAATATTAAACCAACACTATGAAAATTTTGAGGTGATTATTGTAGATGATGGCTCTGATATACCATTTACATTTTCGGATAAACGACTTCAAATTTTTTACATTGATAAAAAAGAAAAGATTGGGAACGGCAAAAAATATGCACTCCAAAAAGGAATTGTAGCAGCAAAGAATAATTGGATATTATTAACGGATGCCGACTGCCAACCACTTAGCCCTTATTGGATTTCAAGTATGATACATGCAACACAACAAAATAAAAGTATTGTTCTTGGAATTTCGCCTTACCGCTACGAACCTACTTTTTTGAATGGTTTTATTGAATACGAAACAACCCTTACTGCATTACAATATATAGGCTTTGCTATTTTAAAAAATCCGTATATGTGTGTTGGCAGAAATGTGTTATATCAAACTGCATTAGTGCAACAAAAAAGATGGACTGATACAGAATTAGCAGTTGCCTCCGGCGATGATGACTTGATGATACAAAGTATTGCAAACGGCGACAATACCGCAGTTTGCTTACAACCAAACAGCTATACAGAAAGTGCTGCTAAGTCAACTTGGAAAGCGTACATCCAACAAAAATTACGACATTATGAAAGTGGTAATTTGTATAAATTATCGCATCGCATACTGTTAGGTTTATTTTTAATAAGTAAGTTATATTTATATGTCAGTTTGATTACAGAATGTGTTCAAGCAATTGTATCACCAATGCATTCCAATATACATTGGATGTTGTTTTTTATTGGCATCTACGAATTATCACTTTTTTGTAGTAATTATTTAATCCATCAAAAATTAAAGATACACCAGCGTTTTTATTTATCATTTTTATATGATATGCTATTTGCCATTTTTATTGGTATTTTTGGATGTATCAGTTTATTTAAACCAACAAAAAATTGGAAATAAATAACACAAACCAAACCGACTTATCGTTAATTACATCTGCCAAACAAGGCAATCAAAAAGCGTATGCTGCTTTGATGGATAAGTACAAAAATTCCATTTATCATCTCATTTTAAAACTCGTAAAAAAGCCCGAAGACGCTGAAGATTTAATGATAGAAACCTTTGCCAAAGCGTTTGATAAATTGGATCAATATTCTGCTGAATTTGCGTTTTCTACTTGGTTGTATAAAATTACTTCGAATACATGTATCGATTTTTTACGAAAAAAAAGTATTGAAAAAATCCCATTTGATTCCGAATCAAAAACTATTACAGATAATATTCTTTTTAGTACAGATACCACACCGGAATTGGATTTAATACGACACCAACGTATTGATAAAATTCAACGTATTGTTCAATCAATGGATACCATTTTTGCTCGCGTTTTGCAATTGCGGTATTTTGAAGAATACAGTTACGAAGAAATTTCTGATGCACTGCAAATTCCTGTAGGCACAATAAAAGTGCAACTCCATAGAGCTAAGAAACAACTCACTGAACGTTTGGAAGCTGAAAAAGAATCGTGGTAAACGATATCTATTTTGTCAATAAAGCATCGTACAAAACTTCTATCGGATGCAATGCATGGCGTTGTGTCCCGTCTTTTATCTGATGGCGACAGCTGGTGCCCGGCGCTGCAATAATGGTATCTTGTGTCGCATTGCGAACGGCAGGAAACAACACCATCTCACCTACTTTCATACTCACTTCAAAGTGCTCTTTTTCATATCCAAAACTTCCTGCCATACCACAACAACCGCTCGGAATATTTTCTACGTGATAATTTTCCGGCAAGCTGAGTAGCAAGATGGAAGCATCTATCGTTGACAAGGCTTTTTGATGGCAATGTGCTTGCAATTTTATTTGTTTTGTTTCTTTGGTAAATAAATCAGATGTGATATTTCCTTTTTTAATTTCATTGGAAATAAATTCATCTATCGTAAAACAATTTTGACCTAATTTCTTAGCTTTTTCAGCATCCGCATCGGCTACCAATCTTGGATATTCATCTCTGAAAGTTAATATTGCTGATGGTTCAATTCCAATCAACGAAACATCTTTATTTATCCAAGTACTAAACAAGCGAACATTTTGCTCCGCTAATGATTTTGCTTCTGTAATTAAACCTTTTGATAAATAAGCTCGGCCACTTTCAGCGTGTTCTATATAGTCAATTTCATAGCCTAATTTTGCCAATAACTTCAATGCTTTAATGCCAATTTCAACATCATTAAAGTTGGTAAATTCATCAAAAAAGAAATACACTTTACCTTTGAGAGGTGTTTTTATGGCTAATGTTTTTTGATTTTTTTGATACCAGCTTAATAAGGTTTCTTTGTAGTACAAAGGCATTGAACGATTGGGTGCAATGTTCAATATTTTCTTTAATACTTTAGAGGTATATTTATTACTTAATCCAAAATTACTTAAGCCCGGAAACAACATGGCCAACTTGCTCAATTTGCCAATATTTGCTATAGCTTTGGTACGCAATGGAACGCCATTTTCTTTATAATATTGATGTAAAAACTCAGCTTTTAATGTCGGAATATCTACATTTGACGGACATTCAGAAACGCATCCTTTACAACTCAAACATAAATCCATTACTTCGTAAATTTCTTTGTGGTTGAATTTATTTTCTTGAGTAGAATTGGTTAAAAAATCTCTTAAAATATTGGCTCTTGCACGCGTGCTATCTTTTTCATTGCGTGTTGCCATATAGGATGGACACATCGTGCCTCCACTTTCCGGCAATTTGCGACAATCACCACTTCCATTGCATTTCTCGGCAGCTCTTAAAATTCCACCCTCTTTTTTAAAATTAAAAACCGTATCAAACTGGCGTGTTTCTTGGTTTTCTTCATAACGAAGCGATGTGTCCATTGGTGGTGTGTCCACAATTTTTCCCGGATTTAAAATGTTGTTTTTATCAAACGTGAATTTTAATCTTCGGAGCAATTCATAGTTTTTTTCGCCCACCATAAGTGGAATAAATTCACCACGCACGCGACCATCACCATGTTCACCACTTAAAGAACCGTTGTATTTTTTTACGATGTGTGCTGTATCTGTAGCAATGGTTCTAAATAAAATCCTGTCTTCTTTTTTCTTTAAATCCAAGATAGGACGCAAGTGCAACTCACCGGCTCCGGCATGTGCATAGTAAACAGATTGTTGTTGATGGCTCGCCATCATAGTAGAAAAATCATGGATAAATTCCGGCAAATCTTCTACGGCAACTGCTGTGTCTTCTACTACGGCAACGGCTTTTCTGTCGCCCGGAATATTGGCCAGCAATCCTAAACCGGCTTTGCGTAAATTCCAAACTTTATTGATATCACTTCCATAAATTGCCGGAAAATGATAGCCAACATTTTCATTTTCGAATTGTGTTTGGAGTGCTTTTACTTTTGCCTCTATTTCTTCTTTTGTTTCTGCATGAAACTCTACACACAAAATAGCTTCCGGATCACCTTTTACAAAGAATCTATTTTTATTTTGTTCGATATTTTGTTTCGTGCAATCCAAAATAATTTTATCCATCAACTCACATGCTGTAGGTTGATGTTGCATCGCTAAAACGGTTGCTTTTAAGCTATCTTCCAATGTTTTAAAATGGATTGCCACTACTACTTTTTCTTTGGGAGGCAACGGCACTAAGTTTAATTTTATTTCAGTGATGAGTGCTAATGTGCCTTCACTTCCACAAATTAATTCACTCATATTAAACGGTTTTCCATTGGCGGAAAACGGTTTATGTTTTAATAATTCGTCGATGGCATAACCTGTGTTTCTGCGATGAATTTTTTCATTTGGAAATTGAGTTTTTATTTCTTGTTGTGTGGCTTCATCTGACAATTCCGAATGTAAAAAGCGATAGATTTCACCTTCTAAGTTGGATTGTTTTATTTTTGCTTCAAAAGCATCTTCATTTAAGTTCTCGAAAGTTACTTCAGAGCCATCACTCAAAAATCCTTTTAATGAAATAACATGGTCACGCGTAGCACCGTACACAATAGAGTTAGTACCGCACGAATTATTTCCCACCATGCCGCCAATCATTGCACGGTTAGCAGTAGATGTTTCGGGAGCAAAAAACAAGCCGTATGACTTTAATTTGAAATTCAATTCATCACGAATTATTCCCGGTTGAACGATGCAATATTTTTCTTCTTTATTGATTTCTTTTAATTGTGTAAAATGTTTGGACACATCTACAATTATTCCATTTCCTACAACCTGCCCGCCTAAGGAAGTGCCTGCGGCACGCGGAATGAGCGCAATTTTATGTTGTTGTGCAAATTGAATTAATAATTGAATATCTTTCTCATTTTGGGGATAACAAACTGCAGTTGGATATTCTTTATACACGGAAGCATCCGTTGCATATAAGATACGCATGGTATCATTATAATAAAGTTGTCCTTCTATTTGCTGTGCCAGCGAATCTAATAAGGTAGTATCCAGATGTTGTTGTATAGTCATTACATGATAAATTTACAAAATACAATAAGATGCATAAAAATCAGAACTTAGAATTAATGATTTAGAAATAAAAAACCGCCCTTTGCAGAGCGGTTAAAAACGTAAACTTAATAATCATTTTTGCCTCTCGGCGTTTATTTTTTCACAGAGATGTATTGATTATCTATATTTTTGAAATTAGTGAACATAAAATCAAAGTCGATAGAATTTTCTTTTCCGTATTCATTCAAAATCAATTTTCCATTTTTTTCAGACCATTTTCCATCAATAGCGTAATTTTTTACTCGGAAATAATCTTGAGGTGTTAATGGAACAACTTGCACATATTGATGATACGTTCCATCAGAATCCAAAGACAAGAAAAAGATTTTTTTGGCTACACCATCTTCCGGAGAATATTTGGTGTGATCCATTTCATATTGCCAAATACTTCTAAAAACGACATCTTTACTATTATTTGTTTCGGTGTCGGTATTATTGGTATTGGCAAATGAGAAATTGGTAATAAGCAGAACTAAAGCAAATAGTGAATAAAATAATATGTTGTAAATTTTTTTCATATATTAATAGTTTTTTGGTTTAATGAATATTCTTTTATATAGACTGTTAACTCTTGAATAGGTTACATCCTTATACAATAATTAACATTTTTATTAAAAAATAAGTTTCCAGTTAGGGTGGAAACTTTAGGAATTTTGGGTCTTTTGTTCTTTAACTTTAAGGTCTTTTAAAAAGCCGTAAACAACAAAGCAGAAATAAGGAGAGAAAACGTAAACATATCTGCTTGCAAGTACAATATTAGTACATATCTACTTCACAGAAAGTCGTATTTAGCAAATGGCTATTTTAAATAGATAAGTGGCGGATTTGGACTTATAAGTGGTAAATAGCAGAACTTTTTTTGACTTTTATCAAAATTACCCTGACTTTAGGGCAATTTTAACAAAACCTAAATTCTACCAGATTTTCACTCTTTCTTGTGGTGCGCGGTACATTTTATCGGTGGATTTTACACCAAATGCTTCGTACCAATCATCGATATTAGAAAAAGGACCATTTACACGCAAGAATGCCGGTGAATGCACATCGGTTAGCACACGCGTTGCCAATTCTTCATCGCGTTGATGACCTAACCAGCCTAACGCATATCCCAAGAAATAACGCTGTAATGGTGTTAAACCATCAATTAATTTGCCTTCTTTATATTGTTGTGTATGCTTAAAAGCATCTAAAGCAATTACCAAACCACCTAAGTCGGCAATATTTTCACCTAAGGTTGCTTCGCCATTAATATGCATTGAATCTAACACGACATAGTTATTAAATTGGTCAATGTATTTATCAGCTTTCTCTGTGAATTTTTGTTCATCGGATGCTTGCCACCAATTTAATAAATTGCCTTTTGCATCAAATTGTCGACCTTCATCGTCAAAACCATGTGTAATTTCATGTCCGATGGTGGATGCGGCTGCATAACCATAAATAACAGCATCGTCAATCATCTCATCTTTATAACCCGGAATGACAAAAATACCTGCCGGCAATACAATTTCGTTATTGGATGGATTGTAATACGCATTATATGTTTGTGGTGTCATTTCCCATTCCAAACGGTCAACAGGTTCGTTTAATTTCTGGATATTATCATTGAACCAAAACTGATTGCTTGTTTTTATATTTTCTATTAATGATTGATCATTGGTTTTTAAATTGGATAAATCTTTCCACTTGTCCGGATAGCCTACTTTTTTAGTTACAGAATTTAATTTTAATAAAGACTTTTGTTTGGTGGTATCGCTCATCCAATCCAAATTTTTAATACGTTCTGCAAAGGCTGCAAACACTTCATCGCATAATTTTTCGTAACGTGCTTTAGTTGCAGGTGCGAAATTATCTTTCACATATAATTTTCCTA
>CAZDOT010000019.1:0-49208 GCA_964507125.1 uncultured Chitinophagales bacterium
ATATCAAAAAATAAAGTTCCTCTTGTATCATCGAACCCTTTTTGTTTTCCTGAAATAGAAAATGCTTGACAAGGAAATCCACCACATAAAATATCGTGATTAGGAATTTCTTTTTCATCAATTTGAGTAATATCACCAAAGGGTTTTAAATGAAAATTTTTTTTGTAAGTTTCGGCAGCAAATTTATCCCATTCCGAAGCAAAAACACAATTTGCACCCATTGATTCTAATGCCAAATGAAAACCTCCTATTCCAGCAAATAGATCGATAAAATTATATTTTTGCAAGCTATTTCTATCAGTGGTTATCATTTTTCAAAGGTAATAAATTAAGCATAATGTTTATTCTAAAATCTCGTGTACACTTTAGCTTACGAACTGTCAGATTCTTACGTAACGTACAATAAAACAAACTTATTTTATTTTAGAATCAACGTATATTCAAAGAATATTTATTAAAATAGATAGAATTAAGAAATTCATCAACTTAAAAAATCAATAATCTCTATAACCAAACTTACGCAACATAGAATCGTTGTTACGCCAATTTTCAGATACACGCACATGTGTTTCTAAAAATATTTTTTTGCCAAAAAATTTCTCTAAATCTTTACGTGCTTCGGAGCCTACTTTTTTTAGCATTTCACCACCTTTGCCAATTAATATCGGCTTTTGGCTTTCCCGTTCTACATATATATCAGCTGATATTTTAATAATATCACCATCTTCCATAAAATAAGAACACACTACTTCACAGCTATATGGAATTTCTTGTTTGTAATTCAATAATATTTTTTCTCGGATTACTTCTGTCACAAAAAAACGTTCCGGTCTGTCTGTCCAATTTTCTTTATCAAAATAAGGTGCGCTTTCCGGCAAATGATTTACCATAGTAGTCATCAATGTTTCCAAATTCCAATTAAACTTAGCAGAAAATGGAATAATAGTAGCATGCGGGAAATCTTGTTGCCAAAGTTGACGTTCTTGTTCCACTTCATCATGTTCGGCAATATCCATTTTGTTTAACAACAATACCACCGGAACATTCATATTTTTTATTTTGGCATATTCTTCCGGTTGCTTATCCGGTTTGTCGCCTATTTGCACTAAATAAATAAAAATATCGGCATCTTCTAACGAAGTTCGTACAAAATCCATCATAGATTCTTGCATTTTGTACGAAGGTTTAATGATGCCTGGTAAATCAGAAAATACAATCTGAAAATCATCGCCATTTACAATTCCTAAAATGCGATGACGGGTTGTTTGTGCTTTGGAAGTAATAATGGAAACGCGTTCGCCGACCAATGCGTTCATCAATGTAGATTTTCCTACATTGGGTTTGCCCAAAATATTGGCATATCCAGCTTTATGGCTCATATATAAAAAGGTGTTCTAAATTTTTAAAAAAATCCTATTTTGTAATTCTACTCTTAAAATTAATGAAAAAAATAAAAAAAGGTTCTTCTTTTTTGAAGAACCTTAAATTAGTAGCGAGAGCTGGACTCGAACCAACGACCTTCGGGTTATGAGCCCGACGAGCTACCAACTGCTCCATCTCGCGGTGTGTTGCAAAGATACAACTTTATTTATCATTCTTCAGATTAAGTTTGAGTAAATATTTTTGAAATCTCATTTCAATGAAAAAAATATCCGGAACTACTAAAGCAAAAAATATGTTATCTTTATTTCAATCAAAAAAATAAAAACATGAAAAAAGTATTTTATTCTTTACTCGTTTTATTGAGTACTTTATTTTTACAAAGTTGTTCTTATAATACACTTGTTTCTGGTGATGAAGGTGTTAAAAAAGCGTGGGCTGATGTAGAAGCATCTTACCAACGCAGAGCCGATTTAATTGGTAATTTAGTAGAAACGGTAAAAGGCGAAGCAAAGTTTGAAAAAGAAACATTAACGGCTGTCATTGAAGCGAGAGCCAAAGCAACTTCTATCCAACTAAAAACGGACGATTTAACTCCGGAAAATATTGCAAAATTTCAACAAGCTCAAAGTCAACTTAGCGGAGCACTATCTCGTTTGTTGGTTGTAGCAGAACAATATCCAAATTTAAAAGCCACTCAAGCGTTTGAAAATTTAATGAATGAATTAGAGCGAACAGAAAACAGAATAAATATTGCACGAAGAGATTACAATGCTGCCGTACAAGATTACAACACGCAAGTGCGTTCATTTCCATCTAATTTAATTGCTAAAATGTTTGGTTTTAAAACACATGAACCATTTAAAGCAGATCCGGGTTCAGAGAAAGCACCTAAAGTAAATTTTGACTAATGATATCGGCAAGAAATTTCCTGACGGATGAAGAAAAAGATTTACTCGTACAAACTATTCGAAAAGTAGAAGCACATACGAGTAGTGAAATTCGCATCCATTTTGACGATCATTGTGAGCAAGATGTAATGGATAGAGCTGTTGCGGTTTTCTATCAACTTAATATGGAAAAAACCATTTTCAGAAATGGTGTGCTGATTTACTTTGCTGTTAAGGACAAACAGTTTGCTGTTATTGGCGACGAAGCTATACATCAAAAAGTAGATGCTGAATATTGGAAAGCAATCAGCAATGAACTACATCAAAATTTAAGAGACGGAAACCCTTTTCAAGCCATTGTTAAAGCCGTACAACATATAGGACAAACATTGGCTATTTATTTTCCGGATATCGATAATCTTAATAAAAACGAACTTTCGGATGAAATTTCATTTTAAAAAAATAGGATTTTTATTCTTCTTCTTTATCTCTTGTTTTGTTTCAGCACAAACAATGGATAAAGAAGGAATTCCTGTTCCACCAAGTCCACCCAAATTGGTGAACGACTTTGCCGAAATGATGACAGTTTCGAATCGGGAGAAATTGGAAAATAAATTACTTGCTTACAACGATTCAACTTCAACACAAATTTGCGTAGTAACCGTAAATACTATTGGCGATTATGAAATCAGTGATTATGCTGTTCGCTTGGGAAGAAGTTGGGGCATCGGACAGAAAGATAAAAACAATGGCATTTTAATTTTAGTAGCTAAAAACGAACGAAAAGTAGATATTGAAATTGGCTACGGTTTAGAAAGTTATATTACCGATTACGATTCGAAAGAAATTATAGATGCCATTCTTGTTCCGGCATTTAAACAAAATCATTATTACCAAGGCATTGATGAAGCCACTACTAGAATTATTGCACAATTACAAGGCACCTATTCAGCACCTGCTAAATCAAAATCTGCCGTTGATGCATTACCGGATTGGGCTTTTATACTAATAATGACTGTTATTTTTATCATTGTTATTTCCATTATATCATCCGGAAAATCAACGGTGTCAATTGGAGGTGGTGGTTGGAGTTGGACAAGTGGCGGCGGTGGAAGTTCGTGGAGCGGTGGCGGAAGTAGCAGTAGTTTCGGTGGTTTTGGCGGTGGCAGTTTCGGTGGCGGTGGAAGTTCCGGAAGTTGGTAAAAAAAATAAAAATACTTCGTATTGAATGCAATTCTATTTATTTAAAATAGATTGGTAAGCTTTTTGATACTAATTTGTGAAGAATACTTAAAACGATAAAAAATTAAATGTGTTTAAATATTTTTGCGTGATAAAAATTACCGATATGAAAAAAATGCTCTACTTGGCACTCTCAATACTTTTATTTACAGCTTGTAATAATGATAAAAAGTCTATTGAATTCAAGAAAATAGTCAACTTAGATTTGGGAAATTTAGCGAAAGACAATGCTACCATACGAGCAACAGCTGTATTTATGAATATCTCAGATGAAGAATATCATTTAAAAGATTTAGTTTTAGATTTTACTATTGATGGAAAAAATGTTGGAACTATTGTATCAAAATCAGATAAAATAATCCAACCAAATTCCGAGTTTTCTATTCCAATAAAATATTCATACGAAACCAATGCTTTTAAATTGGAAAATCATGAACCGGCAAGCACGTATGCTATTCAACTGTTGGGTGATTTGAATGTAAAAGATAAAAACGGACAAGATATTAGTACGAAAGTAAAATTTGCAGAAACGTACGAATATTTAACAAATAAAGAAGAACGCATCGAAAAAAGAGAAAACAAACGTGAAGAACGTAAAAGAAAACGCGAAGAACGAAAAAAAGAAAAACAAGACTAAACTATACCGAACTACATTTATGAAACCATTACAACTATTTATTATTTTATTTCTTTCCATTTCTACATTATTTGCAAAAGATGATAAAGAACCATATTTGGTAAAAACGAAAGATTTTAAAGTAGAAAATTTTTCATTGAAACAAATAGGATTTGGAATTACAGCCGTTATCTATAATCCATACAAAGTAAAGGTAACTGTAGATGAAATATTAATTGATGTATTTATTGGCGAAAAGAAATTAGGCACTATCACCGAAGCAGAAGATGTAAAGATTAAGAAAGAAAGTGCTTTTGATTTACCATTAAAAATAGATGTAAAAACAGCCAATACCGCAGCGAAGTTTTTTACAGAAGGAACAAAAATGGTATTATTAGGTAAAAAAATACGCGTTGATTACAAAGGTTATGTAAAAGTAAAAGCATTAGGTTTTATTCCGGTAAAAGTAAAAATTGATCAATTTGAATACTTTACATTGAAAGACATTATGAGCACGCCGGAAAAACCAACAGAAACAAAAAAAGAAACAGCGCCGGCTGCAAAACCATAATGCTTATAAATAAATTGTAACTTAGCATGGATGAATGCAACATCCGAATCCAATTCTATTTTTTCCAATTTTGCTAAGCTATTTTCCGGATTAGCGTTGGTGCAAATCATCAATTTTATTTTTTCACTCATCTTGCCAAAATATGTTACAGCTACTTCGTTTGCTGAGTTTGGTATTTTTATTTCCATTTTATTTATTCTAATTGAAATCATCAATGCGAAATTAGATATTGCGGTCATGCTCGGAAAGAACGAAGAGCAAGCCGAAAGCATTGCGAATGCCGCCATCGGCATAGCCATAATAATTTCTGGTTTATTGCTGTTGATTGCTTTATTATTTTTCTTTTTCGTTCCAATAATTTATATAGCAATTCCGTTTATTACCTTGTTGTACGGTATACATCAACCAATTATTACCTTATTAAACAAGCAAGAACAATATCATAAAATCAATTTATTTCGCACCATACAAGTAAGCACTACAGCCATCACCACTTTAGTTTTGGCTTATTTAAAAGTACCGCATGCTCTTATCATTGGCTTCGGCATCGGTTTATTTTTAAGCACTTGGTACACCTTGCATTATATTAAATTCAACATCCATTTTGAACAAATAAAAACAACCTTAAAACAGTTCGACCAATTTCCAAAATTTGGCACTTGGTCTTCTTTATTAAATAACGTATCTCGCAATATTGTGCCGTTAATAATGTCGCCGTTTTTTGCACCACAACTCATCGGATATTTCACGTATGCCACGCGCTTACTAAATGCACCAACCGGCATGTATAGCAGTGCATTAGGTCAAGTCTATTTTAAAAATGCGGCTCATCTCGATGCCAAAACATTAAAATCAACCACAATAAAAATTTGCATTACCTCATTTCTTTTAGGATTAATTCCAACAATATTGTTTTTATTATTTGGACAAGAATTATTTCTAAGTTTATTTGGCACGGAATGGCAAGCAGCAGGCAAAGTGGCACAATACCTTATTTTATGGTACTTTGCAGGTGTTATCGTCTCTCCTATTTCCAGCATATTAGATATAAAATACAAACTTAAATTTGAATTCATTTATAATCTAATAGTTTGTATCGCAAGAATTGCAGTCATTGTATTAGGCGGAATTTTCCAGCACTTTTATTTGTCTATTTTATTATTTACTATCGTTGGTATTTTGTCTAACTTATATTTGTTGTTCTATATTCACACGCAATTATTAGAAGATGATTCAAATTAAGTTGGCATATCAATTAGTGCATCGTTGGCATCAATCATCATCTATTTCCGTGATAGGAAATCCTTTTTTTGAAGATGAAATAATAAAGGAAGATACATTAGCTACACTCTTTTCATCGGATGATTCAGTAGAAATCCATCTAAAAAAAATACAAGCACTTAACGGACATTTTTCCATCATAATTGAGTCGAACGACTTTATTCTATTGGCAGTTGACAAGATGAGAACTTTTCCCATCTTTATAAAAAAAACAGCAAATTCGATTAGCATTAGTGATAGTATTTTTGCTGATGAATGTCATTTTGACGATGAACAAGTCGAAATCTTTAAACGAATTTATTGTACGGAAGGCAATAATACCTTACTTAAAGAATGGAAACAATTGCAAGCCGGACAATACGCTATTATAAATAAAAAAGAAGCTTCAATTTTTATCGCAGATTATTATCAACATAAAAAAAATAAAAAATACACAGTAAAAACAGCAAACGAATACGAAATTGAATTACAACAATTAGAAGCACAACTCATTGATAAAATAAAAAAACAAACACAAAAAAAAAATATACTTTTACCGCTTTCAGGTGGTTACGATTCTCGCTATTTATTATCATTGCTTTTAGCTAATAATATAGAAAACATTACTTGTTTCACGTATGGACGAAAAGAAAGTTACGAAGTAAAAACAGCGGAAAAAATCTGTAAAACACTGCAAATAAAATGGCATTTTATTGAATATACCAACGACTTGTTAAGTCGATTTTTTACCGATGAATGGGAACAATATGCACAACTAAATCATGCGTATTCTTCTTTACCACACGAACAAGATTTTTTTGCACTTTCGTATTTAAAATCTAAAAATTTACTTCCAGAAAATCCCATTTTATTAAATGGTTTTTGTCAGGATGGAATTGCCGGAAGCATTTTTGAACCCATAAAACAAATAAATGTAGCCAACTATATTAGTAATAAATATGGCGTAAGAATTGATACTTCCGAAACTGAAAATACTTGGGATGGCTATCAACATTGGTTTATTCAGAACAGAGTTTCAAAATTTATAATCAATTCCGTTCGAGTGTATGCTTATTTTGGAATTGATTTTTATTTGCCGTTTTGGGAAAATAATTGGATTCAATTTTGGTACAACTTACCTATGTCCTTCAAAATTCAACAAACTTTTTACAATCAATATATTTTCAAAAATTGGTTTGAAAAATATGACATTGCCTATCACAAACCAAGCTTTGATACAACCTTAAAATACTATGCTATAAAAAAGTTTGCAAAAAAATATCTACCAAAAAAAATAACAAAATTTATACAAAATAAAAACAGTCAAGACATAAACAAAGATGCCAACAATACGTTATTTCTATACAATGACATTTACAATAAATTGAATGATACATCTATCTCAAAAAATTATAAAATAAATGACATTCATGCTTTATATTTATTACAACAATTAAAACAAGCTTTTCAAATTAAATAAAATCATCATGACAAAATACTTTATCGGAATTACAACATTGATTATCTCCGTTTTAATTTTCAACCAATGCAACCGCAAAGCCAATGCTACCAGCGCTGGAACCGAGAATCATAAAACGGCAAAATTAATTAGCATGAAAAAAAATGGAATTACACTTACAGAATTCTATGCACCGGAAACATTTGAAAATGCAAGCATTCTACAATCTATGGATGCAACTATGGACGAGTTGGACAACAATATTATCAGTTTAAATTTTTCCACTACCAACTATAAATTGGGTGAGCAAACTAATAGAGCAACTATAAAAAATTGTGCAAATGCGGTGGATGGTCAACACATTCATTGCATAGTGGACAATCAACCATATAATGCATTGTACAAAGACAGTGCAAAAGTAAAAACCTTGAACGACGGACAGCACATTGTATTGTCGTTTTTGTCGCGTTCGTATCATGAAAGTATAAAAAATAAAAATGCTTATACATTAACTTCTGTCATCACCGGAAAATCAAGATATACGGCACGTTACGCCGCACCGGATTTAACTAGCCCAATGTTATTTTACAGCCGTCCGAAAGGCGAATACAAAGACGATGACACCAAGGCTATTTTATTGGATTTTTATTTAGTAAATGTTGATTTATCTAAAGATGGTTATAAAGTAAAAGCTGAAATAAATGGCAATGAATTTTTGATTGATAAGTGGTGTGGTTATTTTATTGAAGGTTTGCCATTAGGCGAAAATACCATCAAATTAACTTTAGTAGATGCTAAAGGTAAAAAGGTAGAAGGTGCCTTCAATGAAACAGAACGAAAAATAAAATTAAGCAACTAAACTAATCAAAATACTGAAGTGCTAATTCATAGCTTTTTAATCCAAAACCTACGATTACACCTTTAGATACAGGCGAAATGTAAGAGTGATGTCTAAATTCTTCGCGTGAAAAAGTATTGCTGATATGCACTTCAATGACCGGCGTTTTTATAGCACGAATGGCATCGGCAATAGCAATAGATGTGTGCGTATAGCCGGCAGCATTTAAGATAATTCCATCATACGAAAAACCAACTTCATGCAATTTTGAAATCAACTCACCTTCAATATTACTTTGAAAATAGCTTACTTCAATATTTGCATATTTCTTTTTTACCACAGCTAAAAAATCTTCGAACGTTTCTGAACCATACACATGTGGTTCACGCTTTCCTAATAAATTTAAGTTGGGTCCGTTGATGATGATAATCTTTTTCATAAACCAAATATAAAAATTATACGCTAAAAGCAATGAAAAAAATAACATGTGTGCATGTTTTTATACAATTGTTTTAAAACACTTTCCGACATTTACAACATTATATGAGCAATTGGAATGTATATATCAAAAATTTTGAGGCGTATTTAAAGATAGAAAAATCCTTGTCGCCCAATTCTGTGGATGCATATTTGCACGATGTTGCTTTATTGGTACAATATTATTCCATAGATGGAAATATAAAACAAGCTGACGAACTACAATTGAAAGATTTGGAAAATTTCATAGCACACTTGCACGATTTGGGTTTGAGTGATAGAAGTCAGGCGCGTATCATTTCCGGGTTGAAAGCGTTTTATAAATTTTTAATTTTAGAAGCGTTTGTTAAAGAAGATCCAACTGTATTATTAGAAGGTCCGAAGTTGAGTAAAAAATTGCCGGACACTTTATCGTTTGAAGAAATAGAATTGCTCATTGGTGCATTAGATTTAAGTAAAGATGAAAATGTACGCAATAAAGCTATGTTGGAAACGCTGTATAGCAGTGGTTTGCGTGTAACAGAATTAATCAACTTGCAGATATCGCATATTTATCGTGAGGTAGAATTTATTCGTGTTATAGGAAAAGGAAATAAAGAGCGCTTAGTTCCTATCGGTAGCGACGCATTGAAACATATTGATATTTATTTAGAGCATGTTCGCAATAAATTGCCTCAATATCCTAAATATTCAAACGTGTTATTTTTAAATAGAAATGGGAAACCCATTTCGAGAGTAATGGTGTTTTTGGTGATAAAAAGTTTAGCAGAGAAAATAAATTTGAATAAAAATATTTCACCGCATACCTTCCGACATTCATTTGCAACACACTTAATTGAAGGTGGTGCCGATTTGCGTGCCGTGCAACAAATGCTCGGACATTCGTCCATCACCACCACGGAAATATATACGCACTTAGACCAACAGTATTTAAAAGAATCTTTAGCATTACATCATCCAAGATTTAAAAATTGAGATATACATCATTTGCACTTTATTTTTTGGCAAAAAAAACGTATTTTAAAAAACGTTTGAAAATTAAAATAAAGTACGCTTATGTTCGATGCTATTAAAAATATTGTAAATCTTAAATTTCTATCTTCCAAGGATCCTGAATCAAAAGAAAAAGAAATTCAAAAATTAATTATTACGCTAAAGCGATATGTAAAAGATTATTTCTTTATCGTTGCCGGTATCTTATCTGCCGGATTTGGTTTGCGTGGTTTTTTAATGCCAAATGATTTTATTGATGGCGGCGCTGTTGGTATTTCATTATTAACAAATGAAATAACGGATATTCCGGTGTCATTGCTCATCGTTTTAATAAATATTCCATTTATTATTTTAGGAATTCGTGTTATCAACCTTACATTTTCTATTAAAACAGCCTTAGCTATTTTGGCACTTTCTATTTTGGTTGCTTATTTTCCGTTTCCACATATTACGGAAGATAAATTGCTAGTGGCTATTTTTGGAGGTTTCTTTTTGGGTGCCGGCATTGGTTTGGCAATTCGTGGTGGTTCAGTAATTGATGGCACTGAAATTTTAGCTATTTTTTTAAGTAGAAAATATAGTGTTGGTATTGGTGATATTATTATCGTTATAAACGTTATTATTTTCTCCTTTGCAGCTTATCTCCTTTCTATTGAAACAGCGATGTATGCTATGCTAACGTATATTTCGGCATCAAAAACAGTTGATTTTTTAGTGGATGGTATTGAAGAATATTTTGGTGTTACTATTATTTCAGAAAATTCAGCAGAAATACAATCAATGATTAAAGATGTGATGCAACGCGGATTCACCGTGTATATTCAAAAAAAAGGAATTGGAAAAAAAGGAGAACGACTTATTGATGCAGAAGTTACTTATACTGTTATTACACGTTTAGAGTTAGGAAAATTACAATCAGAAATTGAAAAAATAGATTCGGATGCATTTGTTGTAATACAAAGCGTAAAAGATATTAAAGGTGGAATGGTAAAAAAACGACCTTTAGATCATCATGCATAATAAACTCAAACACGCATTATGGTCGAGCCATTTTGGCGTGAGAATAATTATAAAGTTGATAGCCGATTAATTGAATACCGGATTTTCCTGTGTACGTTGCCGCATTGTTGGCATTATTAATAAAATTATAGGCATCCACAAATTCATGTGTTGTAAAATAGGCTCCGGAAAAAGTTGGATTTTCTGCACTAAAAATAATCGCTACTTTTAAAACTTTTCCTTGTGCGATAGCTTTTTGTCCTAAAATATCCAATCTTGGTTGCACATAACTAAACGATAAATTCTGTTGATAATCGTGCAGTAATAATCTATCTACCATCAACACTATGCTGTCTGCAATTTGTGCCTCACGTATCGGATTGGATGGTGCACCCGAAGAATCGCGCAACCAACCAATATACTGTTCTGTTGGCACTTTGGGCATTTGCGTGTTGCCCCAATTTTTCATAAGTTGTAATTGTGTAAACGAATACGTAAACGTATTATCGCCATTCCAAAATTCTCTTTCTAAATTCGCCCAATTAAATCGCTCTAAAGTATCACTTCTGGAATTGTTATAGTTGTGTACATAAGAAGTAAAATCAACTGCTTTGCCGCGTGTTGCGTTCACTTCTATTATGCTATATGCTGTTTTCGCTCTTAAAATAAAAGCAGCTAAAGCCGGATAATTAGATGTTTTAGGAAGAATATTACCTAAACCATACAACGTTAATGCATTGAATTGTTGCTTTTTTGCCCAACGTAAAAGTGTATTTTCTTTTGCTGTATCACCTAAAATTGTATCAAATTTATTGACATACAAACCACGATAAGAAGGATATTTTTTTATCGGATTTGTACCAACCGGAATACAAGCAACAGCAAACAAAGAAACAATAAGAACTATAGAAATTAGAGAACGCATATATTGGTTTTTATGCATTAAAATTATACAAAATATAAAACAAATGGAATAAAAATTAAGCGAGCAAAATTTGTTTCAACATCTCTGTAAATTCTATTGGATTATCAGCGTGTACCCAATGTCCGGCGTTATGAATTTCAATTAATTTATTTTTAGGAAAATACTTATCACATGCATCAAAATTATCTTGATTGATATAGTTCGAATTTTCTCCTTTTATAAAATATGTATTACCCAAAAATGCAGTTTCCATTTTGGGAAAATCCATTAACAAACGATAATTTTTTATCAATGAAATGAAATTACATTTCCATATAAATTGTCCATTTTCATCTCTGCTCAAATTTTTTAAAATAAATTGACGCACACCAAAATCCCGAATTCTGTTTTGTAAATACCAATCTATTTCTTCTCGTTTCGTTGCCATTTTTAATGGAGCTTCCGCCATCGCAAATAAAATATCTTCGTGTCCTCCATCGTAAAAAGTGGGTGCAATATCTACAATAATCAGCTTGTCTATTAATTCCGGTTGGGTTAATGCTAACACCATGGCTACTTTTCCGCCCATAGAATGTCCTAAAAAATGGCATTTTGAAATATGATGTTGAGCACAAAATTCAATCATATCATTTGCCAATAAAGTATAATCTATTTCATCCGTATGCGGCGAGCGACCATGATTGCGTTGGTCAATAATATACACTTGATGATTTTCTGCAAGTTGTTTGGCAATGGTATGCCAATTATCCAATGAACCTAACAAGCCATGTAAAATAATTAAATGGTTTCCGGAGTCGCCTAATTTTTTATAATTTAATTGCATAATGAAAAAGGCACAAGACTATTTTTCGTTAATATGTTTTTCCAAATACGAAGTATCCATTCTGGAGAAAGCATTTAAACAATCTAACGCATCTTGCAAAGTTTGTTCATCTTTATAAGATACATTATTTTGTATTGTTTCTTTTTCACCAAACAATCCAAAAAATATTTTTTCCATAATACGTTCTTGATAAAAATAAGACAGCGTAAAGCTCATTTCTTCCGGATAATGATAATCGTCGTCGTCCTCTACCAAATAAAACTCAACGCTATAATTGTATTCTAAGTTGGCTTCATCAAAATAAGTAACCAAAAAAGAAGGACCAAAATAATCTTTCTTTGTCTTGCATAACATATATTGTCCTTGCCAATCAATAGCATTTACAATATCTCGAAGTTGCGAGGCATTCAAATTTTTATGAACTTTCTCTTGTTCATCGATTTCCAATGTAATATCCATTTTCCGAATCATATCATTTTATTTCGTTTCACTAAATACGCCAATAAGATGGAAGAATATCCATCTTGAATATCTGCTTCTACAAAATCAATTTTATATTGTGCACATTTCAATTTAAGTTTCATTTTTCGCTCTTTCATTTTTTGTATGTACACATCTTTCACCTGATTAGGTTGCAACTTCAAGGTTTCTCCGGTTTCTAAATCAACAAATTGATATGGCCTGTTTTCAAATTCAAAATCCAGCTCCAATGTTTTATCTATTACATGAAATAAAACTACTTCATGCTTATTGTGTTTCAGATGTTGCAATGCTAAAAAAAGTTCATTTTCATCAGCACCATCCAGCATATCGCTGAAGAGGATAACCAGAGAACGCTTATGAATAGAATCCGCAATTTGATGCAAACATTTTACGGCATTGGTGTTTTTTTGTTCTGACGTTTGTTGCAATACTTTGTAAAGCTCATTCATCAATAATTGATGATGCAATGCATTTGTTTTAGCAGAAGTTTGTGTGCTAATTTCACTGTCAAAAATAGTTAAACCAACAGCATCGCGTTGTTTCTTTAGTAAATACATCAAAGCCGCTGCGGATACACAAGAGAATTCTATCTTATTTAAAGTGGATTGTTTTTTTTCTTTTGGAAAATACATCGAAGAAGATGCGTCTATTACTATTTGGCAACGCAAGTTGGTTTCTTCTTCAAATTTTTTGGTGTATAATTTTTCTGTTCGAGCAAAAACTTTCCAATCAATATCTTTGATAGAATCGCCGACATTATGCAAGCGATGTTCGGCAAACTCAACCGAAAAACCATGATACGGACTTTTATGCAAGCCAATAATAAATCCTTCCACTACTTGTCGTGCCAATAGGTCGAGTTGGTCGAATTGAAAAAAATCATGTTGTTGAATTTGCATGCTTAAAATTAAAAATGGTTGACCGAAAATGTATTCGCTCAACCATTAAAAATAGTGAATAAAATGTATTATGCTAAATGTGCATCTAATTTCTTTTTCAAATCAGCTTTGGAAGCCACGCCAACATGTTTATCTACGATTTCTCCATTTTTGAAAAACAATAAAGTCGGGATGCTCATGATGCCATATTGTGCAGCAATTTCTCTGTTGTCGTCAACATTTAATTTTCCGATGGTCGCTTTGCCTTCGTAGTCTTTCGATAAGTCTTCTACAACCGGTCCGATTAAACGGCAAGGTCCGCACCATTCTGCCCAAAAATCAACTAAGGCAACGCCTTGATTATTTATCACTTTTTCTTGAAAGTTGTCGTTTGTGAATTCTAAAGCCATAATTAGTAGTTTTATTTTTTTATAACAATATATTTTCTATTGAGTTCAAAAATAGAAAAAACTGTGTACATTTTTTATAAGATTTATTGATGTGTTCATAAGTAATGTTTATTGTTACCTGCAAGCTTATCTAAAAATAATTTCTTGGATGAGTTGTTCTTGTAATCGCTCGTTTAAATTGGCTTTTATTTTCTCTCTTGCCATGAATAATTCATGTTTTAATACAGAAGATGGAATATATACAAACAATTTGCCTTGCTTATAAAATATTTTAGACGTTTGATTGGCAATATAAGTTCCCATGAGTTCGTGCCAATATTTTCGAACTTTCATTTCGTCCATTTTTCCGCCAATACGCATTTCTTTTATCATATCGTCGAGCACCTCTTTTAAAGGAATAAATCTACTATTTCGCTGGTTCGCCAAGTTGTATAATATTATATTGTGTGATGAAATGTGTATTTATAATATCTTGTATTCTATTGATGTCTGTATCTGAAATAAAAACTTGCCCAATAGTATTTTCATGTATCAATTGAAAAATTTTGGCAATTCGTTCCGTATCTAATTTATCAAAAATATCATCCAAAAGCAACAAAGGTTGAATTTGTTTTTCAGATTGTATAATTTGATATTGAGCCAATTTCAATGATAATAAAAACGTTTTTTGTTGACCTTGAGAGCCTGTTTTGCGAATTGGAAACTGATTTAACTCAAACACTAAATCATCGGTATGAATACCTTTTGTGGTGCGTTGTGCTTGCCTATCTTGATTTTCATTCGTTCTTAGCAACGTTTCAAAATCATTGTCCATTAAATCCGATTCGTATCGTATTTGCACTTGTTCATTTCCATTAAAAATGCAATGATAAACTTCTTGAAAAATGGGAAGGAAATGTTGTACAAATTGTTTTCGAGCAGTAAAAACAAAATTTCCAGCTTGCACCAATTGTTGATTATAAATTTCCAACAAGGATTTATCGTAGTTTCGATGTTCAAAAAAAGATTTTAAAAGTGCATTTCGTTGTGTAATAATTTTATTATACAACATCAGTTGCTGCAAATATGTCGAAGAAAATTGGGAAATCGTCGCATCCAAAAATTTTCTTCTAAGTTCGCTCGAACCAATAATTAATTGGTTGTCATCAGGTGTGATAATAACACAGGGAAATTGCCCTACAAAATCAGCTAATCTTTCAATTTTTACTTTATTTTGTAAAATCTCCTTCTTTTCCTGCTTTAGATATTTCACCTCAACCAATTGATTTTCTGACTGTAAAGCTAAACTTGTTTCAATCCTAAAAAAATCACTATTAAAATTAGTAGCTAATATATCTGATGATGTGAGATAACTTTTAGTGAAACATGTATAGTAAATAGCATCCAAAAGTGTGGTTTTGCCAATGCCATTTTTCCCGACAATAAAATTCAACTTTTCGCCAAAAACAAAATGTTGGAATGTATAATTCTTATAATTCGTCAGCTTTAATTGTTGAACTTGTAAAGTTTGTATCAGCATACGTGGTCAAATATACAGCCAATCACAAAAAGTAACCGTTTCGTGGATAAATATTTTTAAAAATTGGTATAAAATCGTACCTTTGCAAACTATTTTAAATAAAATTATGGCAAAGAACAAGAATAAATCAGTAGAACCGGATATTTTAGAAGAAGGTAATGCAAAATTATCGGATGTTTTTAACAACGCAGAATATTATTTTGAGCAATATAAAAATATCATACTTGGCGTTGTTGCCGCAATCGTGTTAGTTATCGGCGGAATTTGGGGTTATAAAAATTTAGTAAAAGGACCTAAAGAAAGTAAAGCTCAAGATGCGATTGTGTATGCACAAAAATATTTTGAAATGGACTCTATGGCTTTAGCACTTAATGGTGATGGTCAGCATTTAGGTTTTGAGGCAATTGCCAAACAATACGACGGAACACCTGCAGGAAACAGAGCTAATTTTGGTGCCGGTGTTGCTTGTTTAAAATTAGGCAAATATGCAGAAGCTGTTAAGTTTTTAGATAAATTCTCAACAGAAGATCCTATTTTAGATGCTCGTAAATATGGTTGTTTAGGTGATGCGTATGCAGAACAAAACCAAATGGACAAAGCCATTGAAAACTACAAAAAAGCAGCTGAAAAAGCAGATAATGATTTAACAGCACCTACTTATCTTTTTAGAGCGGCATTAGCATTATCACAAAAAGGTAAAAATGAAGACGCTTTGAAATTATTCAAACAAATAAACGACAACTATCCTGCAACACAAGAAGGTGCTGCTTCAGAAATGTATATAGCAAAATTAGAAGCAAAACCATTGTAATATTATAATTATACAAGATGGCAACTGCCTTACATAATTTATCCGAATACGATACCGACAAGGTGCCAAGTGGCGAAGGAAAAGCGTATGGTATTGTAGTTGCTGAATGGAATAAACATATTACTTTTGAGCTTTTAAATGGATGCATCGAAACACTACATAAACATGGTGTTTTAAAAGAAGACATTCATATTTCTATCGTTCCGGGAACCTTTGAGTTGCCTTTTGCAGCAAAAATGTTGGCAAAACAACATCATTTATCTTCTGTTATTTGCTTAGGTTGCGTTATTAAAGGCGAAACCGACCACGATATTTATATCAACACTTCGGTTGCCAATGCCTTGCAAAACTTAAATATTGAGTTTGATATTCCGTTTATCTTTGGCGTATTAACACCAAACAATGAACAACAAGCACTCGATCGCGCCGGTGGAAAACATGGAAACAAAGGCGTAGAAGCTGCGGTTACTGCACTCAAAATGTGCACACTATAATACAATTTCCCATTTATTCCTTTAATAAATATAACGCATAGCGTTTAGTTCATATATTTAATATTATTTCGTACTTATCCAACTCTTTTCGTAACTTAGCATATATAAACGCGCAACTACAAACAAATTGCAACGATTTGTCTGTTATTATTATATACTAAAATGAAACTGTACACCATTGATACCGGATTTTTCAAATTGGATGGCGGAGCTATGTTCGGCGTCGTACCTAAAACAATGTGGCAAAAATTAAATCCACCGGATGAAAATAACATGTGTACTTGGGCAATGCGTTGCTTGCTAATTGAAGATAAAAACAGATTGATGTTGGTAGATACCGGAATGGGTGATTTTATAGATGACACCTATAAAAAAAGATATGAACCATTTGGTGAAGCTTCCTTAGAAACATCATTAACAAAACATGGCTTCTCTCCTGCTGATATTACAGACGTATTTCTTACGCATCTTCATTTCGACCATTGTATTGGCGCATTAAAAAATGATGGAAATGGCCAACCTACATTGCGTTTTCCCAATGCTACTCATTGGACTTCAGCAACACAATGGCAATCAGCGATGCAACCAAATGCACGAGAAAAGGCATCTTACTTGAAAAAATATTTAGAAGCAATTCATCAATCCGGCAAATTAAAATTTGTAGAAAAAGAAGACATGAATATGCCCAACATAGAAATTGAATATATGTACGGACATACAGAATCTATGATGATTTTACATCTTTACAACAACGACCAAACATTTACATATTGTGCAGATTTGATACCATCGCATCACCATATTCGTTTGCCTTACATAATGGCGTATGACATCAGACCTTTAGATTCATTGAAAGAAAAAACTATCCTATTAGAAAAAGCATTAGAAAACAAACATATTTTATTTTTCGAGCACGATAAAGATGTCGAATGTTGCACCTTAAAACGTACCGAAAAAGGAATAGAATTTGACCGTTTAATGAAATTAGAAGAAATAATTTAAACCCTAATGACAATAAAAATGCACACACTAAAAGTTAGTATTCTATTTATTGGAATGTTGGTTTCTTTATCTTGTTTTGCACAAATGGATAAAGCGGATAAACTATTTGATGTTTACAAATATGCACAAGCTATAGAGTTATACAAACCTATAGCAGACAAAGGAAACATTAGAGCGGTTCGGAAAATTGCTGAATGTTATCGTAAGATAAACGATTATGATAATGCAGAGAAATATTTTGCCATTGTGGTAGCCGATAAAAATGCAGTGCCTAAATCTAACTTATATTATGCGCAAATGTTGATGGCGAATGAGAAATATGACGAGGCAAAAAAATGGTTTCAAAAATATTTAGATTTAAAGCCGGATACTGATACCATCATTGCACGCACCCAACTTGCATCTTGTGAAAAATCGCCACAAGAAAACAATTCAAACAGAAAAGTTATCATCCAAAACTTACAGGCAATCAACTCCGAAGCAGCTGACTTTTGTGCTACACCTTATGAAAACGGCATTATCTTCACTTCTTCCAGACATGGGAAACTGAATGGAGCATCGGGTAGTGCTTACCAACAAGTATATTTCGCTCACTATGGCAAAGATTCGAGTTATCAGATCGAAGCTATAAAAGGCGTTGTTAATTCCAGAAATTACAATAGTGGTCCGGCTTGTATAGATACCACCAGAGACATTATCTATTTTACTAAAAATAATTTCCAATTCGGCGATGCCATTACAAATAAAAAAGGCGATGTAACTCTTAAGATATTTTCAGCTAAAAAAGGAATGGTAGATGGTTGGAAAGATATCAAAGAATTAGAATTTAATGACAAAGAATATTCCTGTGCATTTCCGAGCATTAATGCACAAGGTAATATCATCTTCTTTACTTCTGATAGAGCCGGTGGTTATGGTGGAAAAGATATTTATTTCTCAACGAATACAAATGGTGTTTGGAGCAAACCAAAAAATGCAGGACCCAAAATAAATACCAAAGGTGATGAACGATATCCGTTTATTCATCCGGATGGAACTTTATATTTTTCTTCTACCGGTTGGCCTGGCTTTGGTGGTATGGATATTTTCAAATCTACACCGAATAAAATGGGAGAATTTGGAAATCCGGAAAATTTAGGAAAACCTATTAATAGTCCGACAGATGATTTTGGATTTTATATCGACCAAGAACATACAAAAGGATATCTTTCTTCTGACAGAAATGGTGGATTAGGAAGTGATGATATATATGCATTTGAATATTTAGATATTCCACTTACCTTGAATTTATATTGTGATGGCAAACCGGCAGATGATATTAAAATCAATATCAGAAAAAATGGAATTCTAATTTCTGAAACATGGCAAAATAAAAAAGTTAATATCTTGCTTGAGCCATCCTCTATTTATATCATTGAATGTTCAAAGGTTGGTTTTCAAACAGAAAATATTGAAATTAAAACCAGTTTTAAAAACAAACCAATTGTAAAATCTGTTAGTTTAATGATGAACTAAGCAGTTTAGTCCACGTTTACATTTTCTACAAATCTTCTGTCAATATTTACGGTTGCATTTAAGTTGTACAAGATAGAATACAACCCAAAAAATGCCCGATGCAGATAAATAGAATGCCGCGAACCACGCATGGCATTAGAATTTCGGAACGCTTTATTATCAAATATCTCTTTTCCGTGTTCGTGTAATTGTTCATAGAAATCAACATCACCAAAATAAAAAGTATCAAATTTCATTGGTTTTGAAATATCTTGGATTGCTTTAATCGCTGTATTGTAAAACAAACTATCTAATTCTTTTGTATCGTTTTCACGCAATAAATCCAATCCAGTTAAGCATTTTCGCAATTTTCGTTCATCATGCACAACATCATCTCGCACCAATGAAAAATAATAATTATAAAAATCATGCGGAATTGTTTTCACACAACCAAAATCCAACACTACTAATTTTAAATCATCTGTAACCATAAAATTTCCGGGATGCAAATCGGCATGGAAGCTTTTTTGTTCGTGAATACAGGTATGAAGAAAATCCAATAAAGCCTGCCCTATCTTGTTTTTATTCTCTTGATTGGTTTCTGTTTGGATAAATGTTTGCAATGGCATCGCATCAATCCATTGCATCGTTATTATTTTTTTGGCTGATAATTCATTATAATATATCGGAATAATCAAATTGGGAATATCCTTACACGTTGCACCAAATTTTTGTCCATGATATAATTCTAAATCGTAATTACATTCTTCATTTAAACGCTCTTCAAATTCTTCTAAATATTCATGAACATCTTTCTCTTGCACACCAATAAATCGCAACAGCAAAGGTTTTACTAAATTGATATCCGAATGGATACTCTCTGCCACACCCGGATATTGCAATTTTACTGCAAGCAAATTTCCATCTTTAGAAGCTTTATGTACCTGCCCGATAGATGCCGCATGTGCCGCTTTTAAATCAAATGTATCAAAAATGTCGGTTGGAGTTTTGCCAATATATTTTACAAATGTATTCATTACCAATGGCGAACTCAATGCCATTGCACTATTTTGTGCTAAAGCAAACTTATCCGCATACGATTTGGGCAAAATACCGGAATCTAAGCTCAACATTTGGGCAATTTTTAAAGCACTTCCCTTCAATTGACTCATCAATTGGAAAAGTTCTTCCGCATTTTTATTATTCAGTTCGTCTTCACTCACATTCGAGCCCACCATACGTTGTGCACTGTGTTTAATATAGTTTGCACCGACGCGCATACTGGTACGAAATACACTAGAAGCACGAGCCACTTTTGAAGTAGGAATTTTATTTTGTTCTTCAATCATTGGTTTAAAATCAATAAATAATTAGTAAAAAAATGAACAGGTTTTTATAAAATTCTTGCTTCAAAATCTCTTTCTAATTTTAATAAAATATTGCAATAAGTCAATACCGGAATCTATGGGATTTGGAGCAAACAAATCAAACGTAAAATGGATGGTTTTTTCAACCATTACATCCGTATTTTCTTTCATCTCACTCGTATCGGAAGCCCAAAAATACAAGATGCTCTGTAAAGCATTCCACAAAATAGGTTTATAATAGGAAGCAATAAAAGGCCGAGCCTGAATTTCACCGGAATTGGTTGCATCAAAAATAAGTTCATCTGCAAACACATCAAATTCGTGGCGGAATGCTTTCAAAAATCCGGTGTTTAAAAATGGGATTTTGTGCTGACGAATAAGATGGGAAAAATCAACATTTTGTGTTTGTAAAGTTTGTAAAAAAGTAAACGAAAACGCCAACATCTTTTCTCTGGCAGAATACGTTGCATACAATTCATCCGCAGTGCAAATTGCTATTGTTTTATGAAAAACTGCCGACCATTCGTCTTTAATTGGTATATCCATGTAATTTATTAATGTATTCTTCAAAATTAGTTGTATTAAAACATTTATTTTTGTTAGAAATTGTTAATCAATGCATTCAATTGAAGAAATAAGAAAAATATTCACGGCTTACTTAAATCAAGAATCGATCCAAAGTGAACCTCAAAACCTATACGAACCTAATAATTATTTTCTACAAATTGGCGGCAAACGATTACGACCGTGTTTATTGATTTTGGCTACTGAAATTTTTGGTGGCAAAACCGAAGAAGCCTTATCTGCAGCATTAGCAATAGAATATTTTCACAACTTCACGCTCATCCACGATGATGTAATGGACAAAGCACCGATGCGTAGAGGCTTTACAACAATACACGAAAAGTATAATTTGAATACAGCCATTTTAAGTGGTGATGTATTGATGATTAAAGCATGTGAATATTTGGCAAAAGTAAATCCAATTTATTTTAAAACCATTTTTGATATTTATACTAAAACAGCCATTGAAGTATGTGAAGGACAACAATACGATATTGATTTTGAAACACAAGCCATTGTATCGCATACAGAGTATATAGAGATGATTCGATTGAAAACAGCCGTTTTATTGGCTGCCGCTATGAAAATTGGCGCAATTTTAGGACATGCCAAACAAGAAGATGCCGAATTACTTTATAGCTATGCAGAAAATTTAGGAATTGCCTTTCAAATTCAAGATGATATTTTAGATTGTTATGGTGAAGAAAATTTAGTGGGCAAACAAGTGGGCGGCGATATAATCCAAAACAAAAAGACATTGCTACTAATTCATGCATTAGAATCCGAAAAGGCAACGAAAAGCGATGTATTAGAAAACATCTTAAAAACAACGCACACTAATAATACCGAAAAAGTGCAAGCCGTTTTAACAGTATTTGCTCGACATCAAACAAGAGAATTTGCTCTACAAAAACGCGATTATTATGTGCAGCAATCTATATTGGCATTAGAAAAAATAAACTTACAAGAAACCGAAAAACAAGTATTGTTTAAATTAGTAGATTATCTTGTCATGCGTGCTTATTAGCCAAAGTAGCTTATTTCATAGCACTCTTAGCCCAATCTATAACTAATTTCTTTTGTGCATCATTTAGCTTTGCATCGCGATGTATAATTACATAACTAAACAAAGGCATTTCATCTTTTTCCAATGTTTCAATTATTTCATCTAATTTATGATTGGCTTTTTTAGTATTATAATTGCCAAATTCTGAGAAATTGAGATGACGTTTTCCATTATTAACATGCTTGTTCAGCCACCATGCAACCGGCTGAATATTGTTATACCATGGATACACCGTATTATTGCTATGACAATCATAACAAGCCGTTTTTAAAATCTGCAACACATCATCCGGCACTGTATTTACTTTAGTAATATCTGTTTCTAATATTTCTTGGCTGATGTTTTTCTTTGGATGAATAAATTGAATAACAACCAATAGTGCAAGAACTGCTAATCCGATTTTTTTCTTCATGGTATATAATTTTAGTATAAATGTATAAAAATAGAAGTAACTTCAAACATCGATAAATCAAACGAAATTAATCACACTTTGTTCAATAAATCTATTGATTTATGCTAATAAATTTAATAAAATATTCCATAACTAATTTACTTCTATTCGCCACATCTGTTGTATATGCAGATAGCTATTTGAAAATATTATACATTGCAGATTCCACTTCGACCATAAATGGAACATCCTACTTATATGCTAAAAATACGCCATCTGATTCATTGGTACTATTTCCATACAACATCGATGGTTTTAATTATGAAACAGGTTTTGAATATTGCATTCTGGTAGATGTTATTTCTACAACACAAAATGAAGATGCTTCTGTTACAAAATATGTTTTAAATGATATTAAATACAAGAAGAAAACCGTGCAAAATGCAATTCCTAAAAGTGCATTTCAAGATAGTAGCAAATGGATGTTGTATAAACTAAAAATGAAAGATGGCACTAAAACATTTTCCATTTCAAAGGCTTATATACAATTTGACATCGTCAACAACACCATCAACGGTAATACCGATTGCAACACGTTCCACGCCGATTTTACGGAAGATACAACCACCTTACAACTCAAAAATATTATTACAACTAAAATGGCTTGCTCTAAAAGAGCCATAGAACCTACTTTTATAAATATGCTGCACAATACAACACATTTTGCCATCAAATCAAAATTATTATACGTATATCAACACAAAAAATTGTTGGCTATTTTTATCCGAAAGAAATAAAAAATGGCTATTTCCGCTTGCGAAAATAGCCACTCATTTTCCATAAATTCTTCTACTTTTTAGTCACTTTTACATTGTAAAAACCAGAATTTCCTTTATCATAAACTGTTTCATATATAGAAACATAGATAGTACCTTCTTCTTCTGCCGTTCCGTCAAATTTAGAACCGGCTTGCGTAGCAGTGCCATATTTTCCGATACGATACACTACTGAACCATATTTAGGATTCATATCATCCGTGTAAGCACCATCTTTTGTGCCACTTACATAACCATCCGGATTATAAGTTCCGCCGGATAAACTTTTTAAAACAACTTTTCCGGATGCTGTAATCGTAAATTTATCGCCCGGTTTTACAGAAACACCTGTATTCACCCAACCTTTGTCGTTATCATTTCCAGAAATGCTATAGTTTCCTTTCAATTTAAAACTTCCATCCGGATTTACGGCATCAGCACCAACAATGGGAGAAATATCTAAACTTTCAATTTTATCACGTTTGAAAAGTAAATTACCATATTCTGATTGGATATTGATATCTCCAAAAGCAATGGTACCTTCTACATAATTACTGCCATCGTATGTAACCGCATCGTTTACATTCGTACCGTTCGTCAAACCTGCTTTAGTATATAATTCATTTATTAACTGCTCTATCGTATAATTCTCATTATCCGAAATTTTATAAAAAGGATTTTGAGTAAATGTGATAACGGTTGATAAAATAGGTGTTCCATAACCTAACAATCTATCATAAATTACTTTTGCTTCGGTTTCTTTTACTGTTTGTAATTTATTCAAATCCGGCAAAACCGCACCATCTTTTGTATGGTCGGAAATGATACCTAATTTCAAATTAGATATTTTTTCTACCGGAATGGATAATGTTCCATACGCCGTAACCACGGTTATTTTGGGTAAATTAGCTTTTCCCGAAACGATGTCGCCATTTTTTAATTTTACGGACAACTCTACATTATTAGCACCACCTATTGCAAATGTAAACAGTGTGCAAAAGCAAAAAACAAATAATAATTGGATTGATTTCATAATTTAGTATTTATTGATGCTAAAATTAAACTATTCCAAGTAGAATTGCAAAGCAAAAAAAAGGTGTTAACACAAAATAAGATAAGTTGCTAAGATGCAATGGATGAGCATTTATCGCAAGTAGAAAGAGCCACATAAGGAGGCACATCGGCAACCGTTTGATGAATATATTGCTTGATGATTTTACCTTTGTGCATTAAAAAAATGCCGGGCATTTGAAAAACATCTGCCTCTTCTATATTCGAAAATTGAAATCCTTTTCGTATCCATAAATATATACCACGCACCAGCACTTTCAATCCAAATAATTGAAAGAATGTACCTCGTTTTAAATCGAATGCTTTATATAAAATTGATTCCGGATCAGAAATGGAATCAACAGAAGTAAATTGATATTTTTTCAATTCTTCGAGTGCAACATTTTTAGAATGCATGTGTACCAAAATAATTTTTGTACCATTTGCCTCCATTTCTGTTTGATATTTTTTAATGTGGCTTAAGGTCTCTTTGCAAAATGTACATCCAAAATGTCGTAAAAAAACCAATAAAGTAGGTTGGTTATTTATGATAGATTGCACACACTCACCTTTATCGGACTCATATAAACCTAATAAATCTACTACTTCTGATTTATTTAGATGTATCATCTCATTATCCAAAATATATTGATGATGATAGGCATTATATAAAATAATAGCAAATGGAATTAACCAAAATAAATGATTGGTCAAAATCATATTAAAAACAACAAAAGGCTCTTCACCAATTGAATAAAAATAAATAAACCCTATTACAACAGAAATTTTAGCTATAAAACTCAACAGCAACAAACGCCAATGCCGTAGCGGATTGGCAGCAATCATTAAAAAACCAACTCCAAAAATGGTTTCGTACCAACCAATTAATTGCCAAATATGAATGTAGTTTGGATGCGACATCGATCCTAAATCGAACCAAAAACAAGGAAAAAAAACAACAGACAAACCCCAAAATATATGGTAAACACCGGCAACATAAAGCACCGCTTTAAACCATGTTGTATTTTTTGAAGAAATTAAGCTCATGTAATTATTTTGCAATGTACTATGTAAACGAATGCTGTATAAAAAAGTTTAATTTTCTTTAAAATAGATTTAGGACATTGGTTTAAATTGCAAAGCAACTTCCGGTTGATAAATAGCAAAAGCTGTAAATCCGTCTGCTTTTAAATCATCTAATTGTTTTTTCGTATTTTTTTTATGATGTAATTCAATAGAAACACAGTTTCCGTTTTGGCGATGTTCTGCCGCAATTTTTAGTACATTGCCCAATATTTCCGGTGCATCATCACTAAAAAGAATCACTAATTTCTGTTGTGTAGTTGGCACCACAAAATTTTGTTCTAAAAGTATAGAAATAACACGCTCAAAACCGATAGAAAAACCACAAGCCGGAATGTCTGTTTTTTCGTTTAATATTTTTGCAATCATTTTATTGTAACGACCGCCACCGGCAATGGAACTGCCATAACCATCAATGCCGATTTCAAAAATTTGTCCGGTATAATAACCCATTCCACGCACTAACGACAAGTCGAATTTGACATTTATTTTTCCATTTGATACAGAAGAAATGGTTGCTATAACTTGATTCAAATCTGCTACAACTTGCTCCGAAACGTTTGGCAATAGCGATGCAATTTCTTGTACCGAAATAGTAGATTGCAAGGCTGTTTGTACTATCTGAATAAACTTTTGAATAGCATCTGTTGCATATTCGGCTTTTTCTAACTCTTGTTGCACGCCGTCAATTCCTATTTTATCTAACTTATCTAAAGTGATAAATACTTTCTCAAATGAAGTAGCATCAAAACCGCAATGTGTCGCCAACGCTTCCAACATTTGCCTGTCGTTGATGCGAATAGTAAAATTGGAAAACCCTAATGTTTTCAAGGCTTCCGACGTGGCTAATATCAATTGTGTTTCCGCTAAAATGGAAGGAACACCAATGATGTCGATATCGCATTGCGTAAACTGACGAAAACGTCCTTTTTGCGGACGCTCGGCACGCCAAACATTCCCAATTTGAATGGTTTTGAAATGTGTCGGTAATTTGGTTCTATTATTCGCATAGAAACGACAAAGTGGCACCGTTAAATCGTAACGCAAACCCATATCCACTAAATCTTGCACACCGGATGATGTTTCTAAATTTAGCTTCTCTCCTCTTTTTAAAATTTTAAACAACATTTTTTCGTTGTCGCCACCGTCACCGCTTGTTAAAAATTGAATGCGTTCCACACAAGGTGTTTCAATCTGTGCAAATCCAAATTTATTATATGTATCCAATATTTTTGAAGCCACATACGTTCTCAATTCAATTTCTTTTGGCATAATATCGCGCATGCCTTCTGCCGGATTGGTATTTGTTTTCATTTCTTAGGTTAATATTTTATTTCAATTTCAGCATTAAAATCACGCATAAACAACAACTTTTGCTGTGTATTTATTTTAAAAGATTGAAATGGATAATAGATGATATGTTGTTTGTTTGAAAATAAAATGGTGGATGTTTCTTTTTCCACTTCGATATACTTTACTTTTTGTGTGCTATCTAAAAAATAAATACTCATTTTTTTTATCGGTATTTTAGATGAGTTGGTTGTGTAAACAATTTTATTTTCAGAAGCTATATTTTGTGTGGTAAATTTATCTTTCCAATCCGATTTATTGATGTCGCAATTCAACAACAATTCCATTTCTTTTTGCCAATCTACACTATCTAATTGCTGGCTTTCTTGTGTGCCATTCATCGTTATGATTTTAGTTTCCTTTTTTTGATTTTTAGTGTTAGAATCAATATCCGATTGAACTACACTTTTCAAATCAATATAAACCAACTTCGTTGAAGAGGTTGGTTGTTCATTTTTACATGCCATAAGCATGCATAAACTCAGTATTAAAACAGAAACGATGAATCTCATAATTTATAAAAGTACATTAAAACAACGGTGTTCCATCCATTTCTTTTGGAATATCTAATTGCATCATTTTTAAAATTGATGGTGCAATATCTGCTAAACGACCCGGCTGTAATGTATCCTGAAAAGTATTACTAATTAAAAAAAGTGGCACTATATTTTTGGTATGTGCCGTATTCGGCGAACCATCTGTGTTTACTATATAATCGGCATTTCCGTGGTCTGCGGTTAAAAATATTGCATAATTATGTACCAATGCTTTCGTTACCACTTCTTGCACACAACTATCCACTGTTTCTGCCGCTTTCATGGCAGCACTAAACACACCGGTATGCCCAACCATATCTGTATTGGCAAAATTTAAACAAATAAAATGCGGTATATTTTTGTCAATATAATCTATTACAGCATCTTTAATTTCAAATGCACTCATTTCCGGTTGTAAATCGTATGTAGCTACTTTCGGCGATGGAATCATGATGCGTTCTTCTCCTTCAAATGTTTCTTCTCTTCCACCGGAAAAGAAAAAAGAAACGTGCGGATATTTTTCTGTTTCTGCAATACGCAATTGTGTTAATCCATTTTTGGCAATCACCTCACCTATTGAGTTTGAAATATTATCTTTTCCAAAAATGGTGTGCACTCGTTGAAACGATGCGTCGTATATCGTCATCGTTACATAATACAATGGAATTGTTTGCATATTGAAATCCGGCATGTCTTGTTGTGTCAAAACCGTTGTAATTTCTCTGCATCTATCTGTTCTAAAATTAAAACAGATAACCACATCATCCTTTTGTATTGTTGCAATAGGCTGCTGTTGTTCATCCACTATAACTATTGGTTCAATAAATTCATCTGTACAATTAGCAATATAAGATGTTTGAATAGCTTCTGTTGCAGTGGTAAATGCACTTCCTTTTCCTTCTAACAATAAGTCGTATGCTTTTTTAATTCGCTCCCAACGTTTATCTCTATCCATTGCAAAATAACGACCGCAAATTGAAGCAATTTTAGTTGATGTTGTTGTACAATATTGTTGTAAATCTTGAATAAAACCTAAACCACTTTTGGGGTCTGTATCTCTTCCATCTGTAAAAGCATGCACGAAACTTTTTTGAACACCATTTTCTTTTGCGCTTTTTATCAATGCTTTTAAATGGTTGATGTGTGAATGAATTCCACCATCCGAAACTAAACCAATAAAATGTACTGCTTTATCGTTTGCTTTTGCATATTCAAAAGCATTCAACAAAACTTCATTTTCTCCCAACTCACCACTTTGTACTTTTTTATTTATCAACATTAAATCCTGATAAACCACTCTTCCGGCACCTAAATTCATGTGACCCACTTCGGAATTTCCCATTTGATCTTCGGGCAAGCCTACGAATTCGCCATGAGTCAGCAATCCTGTATTTGGATATTTTAAATACAAACTATCTGTAAATGGTGTATGGGCAGCTTCAATAGCACTCGTTTCCGGATTGCGATTAATGCCCCAACCATCCATAATTATCAACATTGCTTTTTGTTGTTCGCTCACTTTTGTTAATTTTTATTAAAAAAAAACTATTTTTAGCACCTGTTTGGCACAGAATATGTGTTATGATTTACGAAAATACAATTTATGAAGGTTTTAAAGCCAATATTGATATTTATATTTTGTTTACTTTTTTCTAAAGGAGTGCAATGCCAAGAGATATTGAGTACAATTCCGGCAGCAATAAAAAATGGAAATGCCAATGCTATTGCTAAAAATTTTGACAAACGCGTGGACATCACCATTGATGAAAATTCCGATAATTACAGCAGTGCACAAGCTGAAGTAATATTAAAAGGCTTTTTAGGTAAATTTTCCAATCGCGATTTCACGATTGTTCACAAAGGAGCATCTACCGATGCCGCACAATATGCTATTGGAAATATGAAAACAAATGCCGGTTCGTACAGAACATATATCTTCATAAAAAAATCGAACAACTTAAATCTTATCCAAGAAATACGCTTCGAAAAAGAATAATTGCCACACTTCCTTTTAGTCTATTTATCAACAAGAATCGAAGATTTCGGTTGATGTACGTATCTTTGTATTTTATTGAATACTATTTTATATGATACATCCAGAAGAACTCGATCAATTTATTTCCAATGCACTACAAGAAGATGTACGCGAAGGCGACCATTCCTCTTTAGCATCTATAGATAAAAACACACAAGGAAAAGCTCGACTATTAGTAAAAGACAGTGGTATTTTATGTGGTTTAGATGTTGCCAAAGCCATCTTTGCCAAAGTAGATGCCAACTTAAGAATGGAAGTGCATATCAATGAAGGCTCACCTATAAAATATGGCGATGTGGCTTTTCATGTGTATGGCTCAGCCATTTCCATTTTAACTGCAGAAAGATTAGTGTTGAATTGCATGCAACGCATGAGCGGCATTGCCACAAAAACCAAAGAATATGCACAAATAATAGAAGGCACCAAAGCAACCGTAATTGACACGCGAAAAACAACACCGAATATTCGATTTTTAGAAAAATATGCCGTTACTGTTGGCGGTGGTTATAATCATCGTTTTGGTTTGTATGATATGATTATGCTAAAAGACAATCATATTGATTTTTGTGGTGGCATTACCAAAGCAGTACAAAAAGTACACGAGTATTTAAAAGCTAATAATTTATCATTACGCATCGAAGTGGAAACACGTAGCTTAGCTGATGTGCAAGAAATATTGAATTGTGGTGGCGTAGATAGAATTATGTTGGATAATTTTAAACCGGAAGATGTTAGAACGGCAGTAGAAATGATAAAAGGTAAATACGAAACCGAAGCCAGTGGTGGCATTACCTTAGAAACAATTCGTTCGTATGCAGAAACCGGCGTTGATTTTATTTCAGTTGGTGCATTAACACATTCTGTTCGCAGCTTGGATTTAAGTTTAAAAGCAGAAATTGGCGTTTAACTTATTTTTAAAAACAAAGCACATTTGGTATCCACAAGAAAGTATATCTTCAAAAAATAAAACATCTATTTAAAGATGAAAAAGAAAGTACGTTTTATTGTAAATCCAAAATCCGGAAGTGGAATTGGAAAAAAATTCTCCGAAAGATTGGTGAAACAAAATCTTGATTTAGAAAAATTTGATTACGATATTTTTGTTACAAAATATGCCGGACATGCGATAAAAATTGCGCAACAATCGTTGATAGAAAACGTAGATATTATTGCAGTTGCTGGCGGCGATGGCACACAAAACGAAGTAGGACAAATGCTGCTCAACAAGCCTATTATTATGGCAAGCATACCTACAGGTTCCGGAAATGCCAATGCACGAAAAATGAAAATTCCGATTGATGTAGCAAAATCTATTCAACTCATCAACACCGGAAAACCACTAAAAATTGATGCATTAATTTTGAACGGACAACCGTTTTTTATGACTGCCGGCATTGGTTATGATGCGAAAGTAATTGAACAATTCAACAAATTACCGTTTCGTGGTGTAAACGCTTATTTAACCGGAATTTTAACCACTGTTTTTTCTTACAAACTACCTACGTTTACCATAGAAATTGACAATGAAAAAACCATAGAAACCGAAGCATTTACGGTATTAGCAACGTCAACCGGACAATTAGGTTACAATGTAGAATTCACTAAAAACAGTGTATTGAATGATGGTAAATTTGAGGTTTGTATTGTACGAGATTTTAATAAAACAAGATTACCTAATTTAATTTATGAAAGTTTTTTTGGTGATATTGCATCGCAAGATATTATAGAAACACATCGTGTAAATAAAATTTTGAAAGTTAGAGCCAACAATATTGAAAGCATACAAATGGACGGTGATTATAAAGGAAAAACAAATTACATTGAAGTTACTTGTCAAAAACAAGCATTAAATTTCTTAGTAGATAAAGACTACGAAATATAAAATATTAAACAACGAAAAAATAGCACAGATGATAGAAGATTGGAAAAAGAAATTAGGAAATGCTACAGTGTATTCTACGAATCCGGATTTCAAATATGAAACGGACGAAGAAGAAATAGAAACGTTGCCCAACCATCAACAATCATTAGTTATTTCAATAGATAAAAAACAGCGAAAAGGCAAAACAGTAACGTTGGTAGAAGGATTTGTTGGCAAACAAGTCGACTTAGAAAATTTAGCAAAAGTATTAAAAACAAAATGTGGCGTTGGTGGCTCAGCCAAAGATGGAATCATCGTAATTCAAGGTGATTTCAAACAAAAAATTAAAGAAATTTTAGAGAAAGAAAACTACAAAGTAAAATTGCGATAAATCTCATTTTTTTTACCAAGATTTATGAATTTTCAAGATGAAATAAAGCAACTCAAAAATCAATCTGCTACACAAAAAAAAGCATACCTAAAAACTATCCAATATTTAAAAAAATTGAAACCGTTGGATGCAGACGAACTCATTCACACGCAACACGATATAGTTTTTGATGAAATAGATTGCTTGCAATGTGCCAACTGTTGCAAAACAACACCTGCTTTAATTTCGAATGAAGATATTAATAGAATCTCGAAACATCTGCATATTTCCACGAAAGATTTTATACTAAAATACACTCGAAAAGATGATGACGGCGATGTTGTATTAAACAAAACGCCTTGCACATTTCTAAATGCAGATAATACTTGTGCTATTTATACTGTTCGGCCTTTTGCCTGCAAAGATTATCCGCACACACATCGCAAAAAGATGCATCAAATTTTAGATTTAACGTTAAAAAACACGGAAATTTGTCCTGCTGTAGCACGTATTCTACAAAATCTTGAACAAAATTATTGAAGTTTAATGTTTAGCGAAAAGTTTTAATACTTTATCCCAAAACCAATTTTGTTCTGCCTTAAAAATTCCTTCTATCAATCTATCTACATTGGTGGCCAATTTATAGACATCGTCCACCATTTTTTGGAAATGCTTCACTTCTTCAGATTTCACGCTGTCATCTAAATTTTTAATAGAATGTAGTAAATTTAAAATGGGGTCTAACTCTCTTGCTTTTCTAATTTTAGCTACTTGTTTGGCAATTTTCCATACATCTTTCTCTCCTACAAAATAATCTCTGCGTTCACCGGATTTAAAAACTTTAGAAACCAAGCCCCAATCTGTCAATTCTCGGATATTCATATTCGCATTTCCACGTGATATGGAAAGCTGCTCCATAATGTCTTCCGTACTCAATGGCTCATTCGACAACATCATGAGTGCATGTATTTGTGCCATCGTTTTATTAATTCCCCACTGTGATCCCAATGCTCCCCAAGCTTGAACAAATTGCTTTTTCGCCTCAATTAATTGCATATTCAAATATAGTAAATAATATTAAAGTTTCAATTAATTATGAAAATTATCAAATTCTAAGCGATTTTGACCGAATACTCACTGAAAACGACCGTTTACTCATTATTTTTGATTTACATCAAAGAAATGCATAACCTTGTAGTACAAAAACAAACCATAAAACAAAAATTTAACCATAAAACTATGACTACCCTTTTATGAGTTCCTCATAATGTTAATAATTCTTAGTTGCGTGTAGCTCAGGTGCAATGCCTGAGCTCTTTTTTTTGTTATGTTGATAAATTGTAGCCAAACGAACATCAGAATTAATTTTCAAGCCTTCAATTTCTAAAAATTTCAACCTAATTTCATTGCTTCAATTTTTAGTTTTTTTTTCTCAAAACAACCTATTACTATGTGTGATTTTGCTCCACTTCATTGCCATACTCAATACTCTTTATTAGACGGTGCCGCCGACATTGAATTAATGATAAAAAAGGCGAAAGAAGATAATATGCCGGCTGTTGCCATTACCGACCACGGAAATATGTTTGGTGCATTTAAGTTTTTTAGTGCTTGTAAAAAACACGATGTGAAGCCCATTTTAGGTTGCGAAGTGTATGTAGTAGAAGACCGTTTTAATAAAAAATTCTCCAGAGAAAATAAAGATAAACGTTACCATCAACTTTTATTAGCAAAAAATGAAATCGGATATAGAAACTTGATGAAAATTGTTTCACTCGGTTTTATAGATGGTATTTATATGGATTTTCCACGAGTGGATCGTGGTTTAATTAAAGAATACAGCGAAGGAATAATTGCCACTTCATGCTGTGTTGGTGCTGAGGTGCCTCAAACCATTATTTATAAAGGCGTAGAAGCCGGCGAAAAAGTATTGTTAGAGTGGTTAGATATTTTTGGCGAAGATTATTATATCGAATTACAACGACACGATATAAATGATTTAGATGGAAGTGGCTGGAGCCAAGAAGCAGTAAACCAAGTGTTGCTAAAATTTGCGCAGAAACACAATGTGAAAGTAATTGCTACTAACGATTCGCATTACGTGAACCAAAAAGATAGTGAAGCACACGATATTCTACTGTGTTTACAAACAGGAAAAGATTTTACAGATACCAATCGTTTTAAATTCGCAAATGATAATTTTTTCTTCAAGACACAATATGAGATGAAAGAATTATTTAAAGATGTGCCTTTTGCCATAGAAAACACCTTAGATATTGTTCAAAAAGTTCAACCTTTAGATTTAAAAAGAGATATTTTATTACCGGCTTATAAGTTGCCTGTAGGTTTTAAAACACAAGATGAATACCTGCATTTTTTAACCTTTGAAGGAGCCAAAAAAAGATGGGGCGACATCATACCTTTAGATGTAATTGAGCGTTTAGATTTTGAGCTAAACACGATTAGAAATATGGGCTTTCCAGGTTATTTCTTAATCGTTCAAGATTTCATTAATGAAGGAAGAAAGTTAGGCGTTTCTGTTGGTCCGGGACGTGGTTCGGCTGCCGGTTCGGCGGTTGCTTATGCCATTGGCATTACCAATGTTGACCCAATTAAATACAATTTACTATTTGAGCGTTTCTTAAATCCGGATCGTATTTCCATGCCGGATATTGATATTGATTTTGATGATGAAGGTAGAGAACGTGTGATTAATTATGTGATTGATAAATATGGAAAAAATCAAGTAGCACAAATTATCACGTATGGAACAATGGCTGCCAAATCATCTATTAAAGATGTAGGTCGCGTATTAAAAGTACCTTTATCTGATACCGATAAAATATCGAAACTGGTGCCGGAAAAACCAAAAATTACACTTCAAAAAGCGTATGAAGAAGTAGAAGAATTGCGTACACTGCGCGATAATCCGATGTTTAAACAAACTTTGCAATTAGCGGAAGAATTAGAAGGCTCCATTCGCAACAGAGGTATTCACGCATCGGCAGTAATTATTGCACCGGACGATATTGTTAAGTATGTTCCGGTTTGCACCGCAAAAGATGCCAACTTATTAGTAACGCAATTTGACGGAAGCATTATTGAAAGTGCAGGTATGCTAAAAATGGACTTTTTAGGTTTAAAAACCTTGACCATTTTACGCGACGCAACCAAATTAATCAAAAAAAATCACAACATTGATATTGATTTAAATGCAGTTCCATTAGATGATAAAAAAACGTTTGAACTCTATCAACAAGGCGATACGATTGGTACTTTCCAGTTTGAAAGTGCCGGAATGCAAAAATATTTACGCGAATTAAAACCCGATAAATTTGATGACTTAATTGCGATGAATGCCTTGTATCGTCCGGGACCGATGGACTATATTCCAAACTTTGCTGCACGTAAAAATGGCTTTGAAGAAGTGGAATATGATTTGCCGGAAATGGAAGAATATTTAAAAGAAACGTATGGCATTACCGTTTATCAAGAACAAGTAATGTTGTTATCGCAAAAATTAGCCGGCTTCACCAAGGGAAAAGCTGATGAGCTGCGAAAAGCAATGGGTAAAAAAGACAGAGCCAAATTAGATTCTTTAAAACCGCAATATATTGAAGGTTGTAAAAAAAATAATTTAGACGAAGAAAAATGTGAGAAGATTTGGGTGGATTGGGAAAAATTTGCTTCGTATGCATTTAATAAATCGCACTCTACTTGCTATGCTTTTTTAGCTTTCCAAACGGCCTATTTAAAAGCGCATTATCCGGCAGAATATATGGCAGCTGTTTTATCGCATAACATGAATGATATTAAACAAATTAATTTCTTTTTAAGTGAATGTCGAAGAATGAATATTCCGACATTAGGTCCGGATATTAATGAAAGTGAAGTAAAATTCTCCGTAAATAAAGCCGGCGAAATTAGATTCGCATTGTCTGCCATAAAAGGTGTTGGTGAAGCTGCTGTAACAGATATATTATTAGATAGAAATACCAATGGAATTTATAAAAATATTTTCGACTTTACGAAACGTATCAATTCCAGAACTGTAAACAAAAAAAATATTGAATCGCTGGCACAATCCGGTGCATTTGATAGTTTCCCGAATGTTCATCGTGCACAATATTTTCATATTTATAAAGATGAATCAAGCTTTATTGAATTAGCCATAAAATATGGTAATAACGTAAAAGAACAAAAAGCATCCAATGCTCTTTCATTATTTGGCGACACCAGCGATGCAGAGATTCCGGAACCGGAAATTCCACACACACATCCGTGGCCATCTTTTGAAAAATTACAGAAAGAAAAAGAAGTAATTGGTATTTATATTTCCGGACATCCTTTAGATGATTTTGAGTTGGAAACACAGCTCTATGCGAATACGACAATTGAAAATATTGAGCGTTATAAAGATGCAGAAGTATCCATTGTATGCATGGTCACTAGTGTTTCTAAAAAAATAGGCAAAAACGGAAGACCTTGGGCTACTGCCATTTTTGAAGATTTAGAAAGCAACATTGAAGTCGCATTTTTCGGTGCTCAATACAATACTTTTTTACCATTCTTAGAACAAGGAAATAGATTATTGATAAAAGGAAGCTACAAACAAAGTTTTCGCGATAAAAATGCATATGAATTAAAAATTACACAAATAGATTTCTTGCAAGATGTACTTGAATTACATAGTAAAGAATTGCGTTTAATGATGCATTATGAAAGATTGACTGATGCTAAAGTAGATGCTATTTATAAAATAATTTCAAAATATCCGGGAAAGAAAAAATTCACCGTTTACCTATACGACGACAACGACCAACCACTCACCTTTCAATCTGCTAAGTCTGGCGTTAATGTTTGTAATGAATTAACTCGAGAGTTAGATAGAATTCAAGATGTAGTGGTAAAAGTGATATAAAATAGCTTATTTTTTTCTATTTGAAATTTGTGAGATAACTTAGATTAAACATCACTAATAAAAGTTGGCACAGCGATTGTAATACGATTTTTAATTAAAATATATCGTATGAAAAAATTATCTACACTCGCAGTTTTCATTTTCCTTTTTGGAAATATATTTGCCTCCGGCGAATTCTTTCTAAAAATTAATGGTTATGGAAAATATAAAGTATCATTAAACAATCAAACAATCACTTCATCGTCCAATATCTTTCGCTTTTTTGATTTAGATAATGGAAGTTATTATTTAAAGGTAGAAGAAAATAGTTTTTATGGAAGAACCATTTACAACAAGAAAATAAACATTACCAATAACTACAGAACAGTAGCTGAGTTGGATAAATTTTCCGGCTTAAATATTATTGCAAAAATACCATTCACTCAAAGTTCTTGGTACGTTGATCATCTGCAAGGTTATTATCCAAACAATCAACCAAACTGTAATAATTCGTATCCTAATGGAAATGGAAATTGCAATCACAACTACCCAAATTGCAACCACCATTGGAATGGAAACTGGAATAACGATTGGAATAATAACAATAATAATTCTGGCTGGAACAATAACAATGATTGGAACAATTATCCGTATAACAATGGAAATTATGGCTATGGTAATGTAATGAATGACAACGATATTCAATCCTTACTGCAAGCAATGAAAAATGCAACCTTTGATGAAAAGATGGTATCAACTGCAAAAACAGCATTGAAAAACAGAAGTATGAAAACAGCACAAGTGCACCAATTATTGGAACAAATAACATTTGAGCAACAAAAATTAGATTTAGCAAAATATTGTTATGATAAAACTATTGATAAAAACAACTATTTTACGCTCTATAACGATTTTAAATTCAGCAATTACAGCGACCAATTAGATAAATACATCAACAGTAAATAAGCATGGAAACATTTGAGATTACAGGTGAATATATACAGCTCAACCAATTATTAAAAGCTTTGAATTGGTGCGAAAGTGGTGCACATGCCAATACCGTAATTGAAGAAGGTTTAGTTACAGTAAATGGAAAAAAAGAACTTCGCAAAAGAAATAAAATCTATAAAAACACTGTTATCTCATTAGAAGACAATAAAGTGAAAGTTGTGTAGAAAAGCTAAAAATTGTCATTGTAATGACAATTTTTAGCTAAATTCTGTCAATACGTTGACAATTTTTTCAAAAATAAATGCACAGATAAACTGCAAATTTCAATGTACAAGTGTAAATAAAAAGGAAAAATCTATTCGTTATTGTGCATTTTTTACAATCTCATCTACAATAGAAGGATCTAACAAGGTTGTTGTATCGCCTAAATTGCTCACATCGTTTTCAGCCACTTTTCTCAAAATACGACGCATAATTTTTCCACTTCTCGTTTTGGGTAATCCGGAAACAATTTGAATTTTATCTGGTTTGGCAATAGGTGAAATTATCTTGCTTACAATATCTCTAATCTCATTTTTAAATGCTGTAATATTTAGCAATCGTAGGCTATCTGCTTCAGCATCACCCGTGTCCGGATCTGTATCAACAATTCCTTTTTCAATGCTTTGTTTATCTATAATTACAAACGCATAAATACCTTGTCCTTTTATATCATGCGGATAAGCTACCACTGCACTTTCCACAACATTAGGATGTTCGTTAATGGCATTTTCTACTTCTGCCGTTCCCAAACGATGGCCACTAATATTCATTACATCATCTACCCTGCCAATAATTCGATAATATCCATCTTCATCTCTTCGGCAACCATCACCGGTAAAATATAAATTTTCGTACGTAGAAAAATACGTTAACCGACAACGCTCATGGTCGCCATAAGTTGTTCTTAAAATACTTGGCCAAGGAAACTTCATACATAAAAAACCTTCTACATTATTTCCGGTTACTTCGTAACCGCCACTATCTACCAAAATAGGCTGCACGCCTGGTAATGGCAAAGTAGCAAATGTTGGTTTGGTGGGTGTTACACCGGCAATTGGCGAAATCAAAATTCCGCCTGTTTCTGTTTGCCACCATGTATCTACAATCGGGCATTTTTGTTTTCCTATATGTTCATGATACCAATACCAAGCTTCTTCATTAATGGGTTCACCTACGGAGCCAATTACTTTTAATGAATCCAATTTATACGGCTGAACATATTCTAATCCACTTGCCATTAACGAACGAATTGCGGTAGGTGCGGTATAAAACTTGGAAACTTTTAATTTATCTATTACTGCCCAAAAACGACCGGCATCCGGAAATGTCGGAATACCTTCAAACATTACACTTGTAGCTCCACTTAACAATGGGCCATAAATAATGTATGAATGGCCTGTTATCCAGCCAACATCGGCAGTACACCAGAAAACATCATCTTCTTCGTATTGGAAAACATTTATAAATGTGTAATAAGTAAACACCATGTAGCCTGCCGTTGTATGTACCACACCTTTCGGTTTTCCGGTGCTTCCGGAAGTGTATAAAATAAACAATGCATCTTCACTATCTACTTCAACTGCATCAAAATGTGTAGCAGCTTTTTGCATTTCGCTGTGCCACCATACATCTCTACCAATCTGCATATTTATCGCTTCATTTGTTCGTTTATAAACAATTACTTTTTCTATACTTGTGGTAGTTTGCAAAGCTTCATCGCAAATTTCTTTTAGAGCAACTGTTTTATTTCCTCTATATAATCCATCGGCAGTAACTAATAGTTTGCATGTTGCATCATTAATTCTATCGGATAAAGATTTTGATGAAAATCCGGCAAATACGACAGAATGAATTGCACCCACTCGGGCACAAGCCAAAACAGCAATGGTAAGTTCCGGAACCATTGGCATATAAATACATACTCTATCGCCTTTTTCTATTCCATTATTTTGCAAAACATTCGAGAAACGACAAACTTCATCGTGTAATTCTTGATAGGTTAATATTCTGTTGGGTTCGTTCGCATCATTACTTTCCCAAATTATTGCCGGTTTTTGTGCATTATTTTCTAAATGCCTATCTAAACAATTTTCAGTAATATTTAATTTTCCGTTGATGAACCATTTAACAGATGGTTCTTTAAAATTCCAATCTAATGTTGTATCCCATTTTTTCTTCCACGAAAAAGTATGGGCTATTTCATCCCAAAATTGTTCCGGCAGTTCTACGCTTTTTTTATACGTTGATTGATACTGCTCAAAAGAAGTTATTTTATGTTGCATACTGAAATTATTTAGAATGATATCCAATTTATAAATAAAAAAACAATCCGGCAATTTAAAGTGTTTAATATTTCTAAAAAACAGGCGACATATACAAAATGAATCGCCGTGTCCATCGCATGTCGATTCGTAGTTATTATTATAATTGTGTAATTTTGTTTAAAATATCGATAAAATGAAAAAAGCATTTCTTTTAAGCTTTATTTTGCTAATAGGATTTAATGGTTTTTCTAAAAAATCAAAAAAAATGAATATTGCAATTCCATATCCAACATCTCAAAAAATAAACCACACAGACACTTATTTTGGAACTACAATAGAAGATCCATACCAATGGTTAGAAAATGATACAACGGCACAAACCGAAGCTTGGGTAAATGCAGAAAATAAAGTAACGTTTGATTATTTATCTACAATACCATATCGCAATCAACTAAAAGAAAGATATAAAGCATTGTATGATTATGCAAAAGTTGGCAGTCCTATCGTTGCTGGAAATTATATCTTATATTCCAAATTAGAAGGATTGCAAAACCAATCTGTTCTTTACATACAAAATGGAATAAAAGGAACACCGGAAGTATTTTTAAATCCAAATGAAATTGATTCAAGTGGATTATCTGCCGTGTCTATTTCAGGAATTTCAAATGATAATAAATATGTTGCTATTTCCATTAATAAAGCCGGCAGCGATTGGGCTGAAATGTTTGTATATGAACTTGCTACAAAAAAGAAATTAGCAGATAAATTAAATTGGGTAAAATTTAGCAATGCCAGTTGGCATAACGATGGCTTTTATTATTCCAGATATCCGGCACCGGAAACAGGCACAGAATTATCTGCAAAAAATGAATATCACTCTGTGTATTATCATAAGCTTGGCGATGCACAAGAAAATGACAAATTAATTTATAAAGATGAGACCAATCCACTCACATACAACTCGGTAGGAATTACTGAAGATGAGCAATATCTTGTTTTATACAAATCTGCCGGAACATACGGCAATGAAATTTATTACAAGAAAACGGATGAACAAGGCAATTTCATTCCATTATTTACTGGTTTTAAAAACGAATATACTGTTATTGATGTTATCGACAATCAATTTTTAGTGTTGACGGATGATGGTGCAGCACAAAAACATCTTGTATTGGTAAATCCAAGCAAACCTGAAATGAACCATTGGAAAAAGATTCTACCGGAAGAAAAAAATGCTTTATTGGAATCTGCTACTATTTTAAACGGAAAATTAGTGGCTAATTATTTACAAAATGCCACGAATAAATTATATGTATTTGATTTAAACGGAAAAAATAAAAAAGAAATAGCCTTGCCCGGTTTAGGTACAATGACCATTTATGGTGGCAAAAAAACAGACCAAATTTTATTATACACGTTTACTTCTTTTAATTATCCAACTTCCATTTTTTATTACAATACACAATCCAATTATTCTGAATTATTTTACAAACCAACATTAAAATTTAATCCGGAAGATTATGTATCAGAACAAGTATGGTATAAAAGCAAAGATGGTACAAAAGTATCGATGTTTATCGTGTATAAAAAAGGCATACAGCTAAACGGACAAAACCCAACATATTTATATGGTTATGGTGGTTTTAGTGTAAATATGACACCATCATTCTCTGCTTCCAGAATTTTATTATTGGAAAATGGTGGCATTTTTGCAATGCCAAATTTACGCGGTGGTGCTGAGTATGGCGAAGAATGGCACAAAGGTGGTATGTTATTTAATAAACAAAATGTATTCGATGATTTTATTGCTGCTGCACAATATCTTATAAAGAAAAAATATACTTCTAAAGAAAAAATAGGCATTGCCGGTGGCTCCAATGGCGGTTTGTTAGTGGGTGCTTGCATGACACAAAAACCGGAATTATTTAAAGTGGCATTTCCGGCTGTAGGCGTTATGGATATGTTGAAATACCATAAATTTACCATTGGTTGGGGCTGGGTTGTTGAATATGGTAGCAGCGAACAAAGCAAAGAAATGTTTGAATATTTATATAAATATTCGCCGTATCACAACATCAAAAAAGGAGTAAAATATCCGGCAACCTTAGTTACAACTGCTGACCACGACGACCGCGTAGTGCCGGCACATAGTTTTAAATTTGCTGCAAGATTACAAGAATACGGTGATAAATCAACGCCTTTATTAATTCGTATTGAGAAAAATGCCGGACACGGAGCCGGGAAACCAACTTCCAAAATCATTGAAGAAATTGCTGACATTTGGAGTTTCTTTTTTTGGAATACCGGAAACAAAACACTACCTATCAAAAAATAAGAAATAAGCATGTTGCATAAAAAACGGTACATTTTATTTTGTAAAAATAGAACAGATGTTCCGATTTTTATGCAACCATTTTGGTTGGATACTGTTGCTGAAAATTGGGATGTTGTTTTATTGGAAACAGCTTCATCCAATGCTACTTCACCGGATATTATTGCTGCATTGCCATTTTGTTGGAAAGGAAATTTCTTGACTAAAAGAATTTATTTACCTTTTCTAAGTTTCTATCAATCTCCTGTTTTTTTTCATTCTTTCAATGTAAATGAACAGCAAAAAATAGTAGAAAAATTATTGACACAATTACCCAAAACCATCAAATCTTATTTTAAATTTTCACCCGAATACAATACTATTCAACTTAAAAAATCAACGTATAAAAAATACGAAACGTATATACTACAACCGAACGATGCCATTACGCTAAGTAATAATCATAAACGCAATGTGCAAAAAGGAATTAAATCCGGCTATCGTGTAGAAATAAGTAAAGATATTGAAGCTTCTTTTGAATTAATCAATGCGACTTTTACTCGAAAAAAAATGGCATCAAAAGTAAATTTGGATGCATTTATTACTATAAATAAAATGGTGAAAAAACAGCATGCTGGCAACACATATAATTGTATCGACAGTAACCAACATGTATTAGCTACAGCATTTGTAGTTCACGATGCAACTTGTGCCTATTATTTATTAAGCGGATATGATACCAATTGTAGTAATTCAGGTGCAATGACTTTTTTATTACATGAACTCATTCAACTACATCAAAAAGAAAATAGGACGTTTAATTTTTGTGGAAGTACACAAAATACTATTGCTCATTTTTTCGAAGGATTTGGTGCTAAGAAACAAGCTATTTCTATATGGGAAAATTCCATTTTTTAATACCACAAACGAGCTTTTACTTGCATGAGATAGTGCATCCCATTTTCGTTCATCACTATTCTTCTGGCACGTTGCATACGTTTCAACATACTTAAAATAGTTTTAAAATATACAACAATAGAAAATTTGGATTTATAAAGAAAAAATCCGCTCCAAAGTATAAAATGCGTCAGCACATACAACCACGGCAAATGTTTATATACAACAATCATTTTGTTTTCAAACATACGTGCTTGTGTCACAACACTTGGTTCTCTTCCATTCGGATTTTGCTTGTGTATTACTAGTATTTCTTTAGTAAATAAAATAGTATAGCCGGCTTTTACAGTCGCATAACTTAAATCATATTCTTCCATTCCGTAAAAAAAATCAGTTTGATAGAAACCGGTTTCTACAATTAAATCACGTGGAAAAACATGACCATAACCAAAAAATAAATTGTAAAATATTTCTTCTTTGCCTTCTATCAATTTTGGATTTTTTAAAGGCATATCAAATTTTCCGGTGAATGGATTTTGACCTAAAAAACCAATAATGGCCAATTTTTCTTTCTCATATTTTTGATATAAATCCAATACTTTTTGGATAACATCTTTATTGGAAATTTCAGAATCATCATCCATAAACAATAAATATTTTCCGGATGCTTTTTGTATGCACAAATTTCGTCCGCCGGAAACACCTAAGTTTTTAGCACTGTTTATATATTGAATGCCATTTTTATCAGCTTCTGTAAGTTGATTTATATAATTTGGAATGATAGTATAATCTGTAGTGGAACCATTGTTTAATACAATAATTTCTTTTTTCCATCCATCCACATTATCTAACTGCAATACATTTTTAATGGCATCAACCGTATCTTCTGCCCTATTAAAACTGATTATTAAAAATGAAAATACAGCTTCATTCATTACGCAATAGTTTGTTCTTCTGTCGGGTTAGTTGCTTGTTTTCTTTTTCTAAAAAACACTATCAATGCACCAACAATAATCAAGTTAAATAAAACATTACCTGCCAACAAAACATTTTCTGTAGCAGCGTATAATTTTGGTTTAAACTCGAAGGTTATTTTATGGCTGCCTGCCGGAACTTTCATACCTCGCAAAATATAATTCACACGAATATGGTCGGCATTTTTACCATCGATATACGAAATCCAATCTTCGTTTGGACGGTAAATAACTTCTGAGAAAACAACAAATTCCTCTTTGGGTGATTGAAATTGATATTCAAACTTCATTGGATTTTTTGCATCAACCAAACGGATAAATCTTGTTTCATTTTGTGAAGAAGAATCTGTATTAGGTGCAAATCCATTGATATAATTATTAAACTCTGTATTTACTATGGCAGTTTGTGCCGGATTAATATCACGCACTTTCAATATCTCATCTTCCGGTGTGTTTACTGTTTGTAAATTATTGACAAACCAAGCGTTTCCTAAAGCAAAATTATTAATAGCAACACCATTGGCTTCCGGTGATTGTTTAATATATTTTGTATTGAGCATATTTAAGAAATTGGCTTTCGAAAAACCTACTTTATTTATTAACTGGAAATCGTAGCTTAATCCATATTGAATTACATCTTGATAACGGCGTAATTTTGCCGGATTGTAACCACCAATTGTTCGATGATAATATGCCGGATTGGCACTATTAAACAAATCTACCGTAAAATCAACCATTCTGGCACCCTCTTTATTCTGTGCTAAGATAGCAGCATCTGCAGGTGTTTTCGGAAATGTATTTGCTTCAACAGTTGTCTTATCTTCAAAATCTGTATCATTTAAATAGCGTTTGTTTATCATCCAAAAATCTATCAAAATCAATAATGTAATGATGGACAAAACAATATTTTTTTGTTTCCATTTTCCGGTAGCAAATACGAATAACAATCCGGCTACAAGGGCTACAAACAATAAAGAACGCATTGCATCGGAACGCATCATACTTGCTCTATCTTGTTTTAATGCACTATAAATTTCAGTAGCAAACTGCTCACCTGCCATTTGCACGATTTGTGCTTTAAATTGATCATCCGTTGATTGACCATTTTCTATTGCTTTGGATTGGAAAGAAAAAACACTACCTAAAACTATGAAGAACACTAATAATCCGCCAACAATTCCACCGGATAGTTTCAATGATTTTATTCTATCTTCTTTGGTAGAAACAGCATCATCCATAAAATCTTTTATACCTAACACACCCAATGTAACCATGAGAATTTGTGTGAGAGATAATATCATTGTTGGTGCTCTGAATTTGTTGAACATTGGAACAATGTTGTATAATAAGCGATAGAAGAATTCTAAATTTTTACCCAATGCAATTAAAATGGTAAATACGATACTACCAATTATCCATGGTTTTAAATTTCCTTTGTAGGCAAAACATCCGAAGAAAAATAAAAATAAAATGATGGCACCTAAATACATAGGTCCTTGTACAAAAGGCTCAGACCCCCAATACAACGGCATTCGTTGCACAAACTGACTTGCTTGCTGTGCCGGCACACCTTTATTGGCGAGTGTTTTATACACATTGGAATTTTCATCTAATGCACCACTAGATGAGCCACCGACAAAATTGGGCACTAAAAAAGAACCTAATTCCTCCAATCCAAAACTCCATTGTGTCGCATAATCAAAGCCTACACCTTTTTCTTTTGCAGTTGCTGTTGTAGTTACTGTTGGCGTTGCAGATGGATTCATTTTTGCTTCGTTCAAAATATCGCCACCGCGTGTCGTTTCTTTAGAAAAATCATTAATAAAATAATTGTTGAAATTCATCATGCCTGCCACTACAAAACATACTCCAATTGTAGAAGAACTAATGAAAGCATGTTTTACATCTTTTTGTAATATGGAACGAACAAACTCTATCAATATAAAAATACCAATGAGTATAAAACTATAATAGGCAATTTGTACGTGTGCTCCGGCAATAATTTCGTATGAAAAAATAAGACACAGTATTGTTCCCCACAGATATTTTCGTTGAAAAATTAGCCAAACACTCGCAAATAAAGGCAAGAACATTGCAATAGTTATTACTTTAGTGATATGACCGGCATCTAAATTGACAAAATTCACCGTGCAAAATCCGATGGCAATAGCACCAATGATTGCAAAAGAAATATTTCGGAGCATAACATAGAATGCTAAAAACGAACACAGTAATAAGAAAACTATTTCCATTGCAGGATCTGGAATATGGCGTAATATTTTATGAAGGTATAATACTACGGGCTGAATTACAGGTTCTATAATTAAACCACCTATCATATAAGAAGGCATTCCACTAAACATTCGAGATGACCACAACGAAGTATGTCCGTTAGCTGCTTTAAAATCAGCCGTTTCTTTGTTCATCGCAATGTATTGATTGGAATCGTGCGTGGACAATTGCATACCATCCATCAAAGGTTTGCAATAGAAATATGCCAATGCAATGAAAATCAATAAAATAATAGGAATGATTATTTTATTGGATAATTGAAATGAACTTTCTGAATTATGTTTTGATGTACTTGTAGTTGATTTTTTTTGAGTAGAAGTTAATGGCTTCTGAGGTTGTTTTTTAGACATGAAAAAGATTTTGTGCTAATTTACAATTTTATCCATTGTGATGGAATAATATCTGCTGAATTTATACGCTTATCTGCGAACCAATTTTGGGGTGCAATTACCATTTTTTGTGGATTATGGTTCAACCAAGCTGCCCACCAACTAAATGTACTATTGCAGATAATTTGATGTTGACACATCGACATTAATTGCATATCGATATAGCTGGTTTCAGATGTGTGATTATTAGAAACAAAAACGAGCGGAAAACCTACTTTTAAATGCTCTTTTACCCAATTTATATCATCAGAAAAAACAAAAAAAACAGGATTCTCTATTTTTTCTGAAATCGTTTGTATTGCTTGATGATAAAATGATAAAGGAATTTGAGCAAATTTTTGTACGTTTTGTTTTAATGCGATATAATCACCACGACGAATATGCAAAGACACCGCATTAGTTGCATTGATTTGAGCGGCTAATTCTTTATTCAAACCTGTTAATGAATTTTTAAATGTAAAATCGGAACGAATAATATCTTCAAATGCTTTAAAATACAACTCAGATTGAAAATTACCTTTTAGGTATGAATTGTTTTTTACCTCTAAAAAAGCCGGTTGAAAATGGTGTTGCTTTTCGTCAACATACCGATATTTTGTTTGATTATACTGATGTCGCAACCAATATTCTGTTTTAGCAAAAGGATATAATCGACTTGTTCGTATTATATTTCGTTCCAGCGTTGCTTTAATAGCAAAAATATCCAACTCATATCGCATGGGTGTGCTGATAGATTTTATGGGCAATTTGCTATCAACATACGACGTATTTAAAACTAAAGTAGTATTGTTTTTTAAAGACAATGCTCTTCCCAATGCATATTGAAACATTTGATTTCCTAATCCGCCGGTGAGTAATATCTTTATCAAAATAATTATATAAATGAGTATCCAAAAATTTTATACAACACACCTCGAACTATCAATTTAAAATAAAACAATTTTGATTTCAATCCTTGAAATCGTTGTTGATTTTGTTCGCCTCTTAAAAAGGCATGACCGCCTAATTTGTTTTTATCTAACAAAAGTGTTTTTTGTTCAAAAGGTAAAAACCAACCTTGCGGATAGCAATAACCCGGATGTAATTTTTTGGGTTCTACCTTAGAAAAATATTGATTGATATGCGATTCATCGTGCCATTGTGCTATTAAATTATTCGATGTATCAGCATCAATTTGTTGTTTTAGTGTGCGACACATCTTTAAAAACTCCGGCGTTCTGCCACCAATTAATCCTCCGGCAAAATAATATTTACCTATTGAATTTGGGATATACGCAGTAGATGCCGGATTTTTTTCGTAATCAAATTGTGCACGTTTCTTATGATATGCCACCGGATGAATTTGTCCTGTTAAAAAATTATCGGCTTCCGCAGGCAATAAATCGTTGACATATATTGGTTGAACAAAAGTATAATTGGCATTAAAGAAAAAGAGATAATCCATTTCTTTTAATGCGGTTTCAACTTTTAAAAATAAATGAAAACGCATCAACGTATCATTGGGCCAACCCAATCTTTCCTGATAAATGGTATGTACAAAAGTTGATTTTTCGATGGATTTACTTTCTGTAAAAACAAAATAATGTTTCTCAATATTGGGCAATAAATATTGTTCTGCACTTTCATAAAAGCCATTCCAAAATACATCGTATTTTCCGGTACAGATATATAGAATGCCTATTTTCATTTCAACTTATTTCTAAACTGTTGCAAGATATTTCGCCAAAGATAGCTTATCGCTACTAAATAAATAACCGCTTTTATGGATATTTGAAGATAGATATTGGCTACTTGATGTGTAATAAAATAATTGAGTACGAAAATAATGGCAATGATAATAAAATAATCGACAAAACGAATGGCTGCAGGAACACGTATCGAAACTATTTTTTTACAAATTAAATACGTGCAAAACATCATAAAACCATAAGAAGCTAATGTAGTATATGCCGCTGCAACATAGCCATATTTCGGAATAAAAATAAGATTCAAAACAAAATTTACGATAGCTGAAACCGCAAAACTATAATAGAAATACTTTACCTTTTTTTCGTAATGAAAATAGAAACTATAAATCTCATTAATGTCAGAAAAAATATAGGATAAAATCAAAATAGGCATTAAATGCAAACCATC
>CAZDOT010000020.1:0-37225 GCA_964507125.1 uncultured Chitinophagales bacterium
TTGGTTATTACCATCTTTTGCATCATAATATCCATTAATTAGTTAATCAAAAAAAAGTAAAAAAGTATTTACCTTAACTAATTAGTGTTTAATTAACAAAATAAGTTGTGTTACAAAACAAAAGTCAAGTATTTTCGTTACATAAAAAATGAAAGAAAAAACAATGAATAAAATGAGATACCTTTTATGGATAGCACTTCCAATTTTAGTATTTGCATGTAAAAAATCTGATGATACAGCCAACCAAGCAGCAATTGATAAAGCTATATTATTACAATACATTGCTAATGATAGTACAATAACGTACGACTCTACAAGCACCGGATTGTATTACAGCATCATTGATACCGGAACAGGCACTATTACACCACACCTTAATTCCTATTTAACTGTACACTATAAAGGTTCGTATGCAGATGGCGTTGTATTTGAGCAAACAAGCGGCACACCAGCTAAAGGATTTCTAAAACAATTTATTGCAGGTTGGCAAGAAGGAATTCCTTTTATTAGAAAAGGCGGAAAAATAAAATTATTAATACCATCAGCATTAGCTTACGGTACAACAGGATCCGGCTCTATACCGGCAAACACCGTTCTTATCTTTGAAGTAGAATTAGTAAATGTAGAATAAATAGTACAAAGCGTTTTACACTTTGTACATTGCTTTCTGCTCTTGTGTTTGGAAAAAATGAGCATACTTTTGATGCAATAAACGTACAAACATGTCGTGTGGTACATCGTGGAAACTACCGTAATCATGGAGGTATTCCATAAATTGTTCTCCATTATTATCGTATTGCTGAAAAATAGAATCATTTTCGCCATCAAATTCAAGTGTCGCCACACCTAAATGCGTACATAATTCTTTATTAAAAGCCGGCGTTGCTTTTATCCATTTATCATTGAGATATATTTCGGTACAAGCATGAAAAACTAAGACATCTGTTTTCAGAATTTCTATTAATTTATCTACGCCAATATGATTGCGAACATCAAAAAAACAAAGACGTGCCGGAATATTTACCGCACGCAAACATGCTGCTAACAAACATGCTTTTTCTATACAATAACCTTGTTTCGTTTCTCTATTAAAAATAGTGCTTGCTTTCATGGCTTTGTGCGACAAATCGATGTTATACGGATTATATCTCCAACCATCGCGAACAGCATAATATAATTTAATGGCAATTTTTGTTTTATCAATTTCACCGTTGATAATATTTTTCACATATCGTTGAATATCCGGTTGATCACTATCTATAAAATAGGTTGGATGTAAATACAATTCAATACCCAATTCTGCGTTCTTCATGCATCAAAAATACGCATTCACACAAGTTGTTAATAACGAATAAACATTAAGTAATTAAAAAATCAGTATTTTCGCCATTATGTCAGATGAATTAGAACAAAAAGCACCTGTAAAACGCAAACCTAATTTCGTTTTTGCCATTATCAGCATCGCGATGATACTATTTACCATCGGATTGTTTTCATTTGGAGTTTATACTCTCCAAAAACAAATCAAAGAAATTAAAGAGAGCGTTCAAATCGATTTGAATTTAAAATCGGATGTAACCGAAAGTCAAAAAACGGCTTTAACCAACTATCTAAAAAAACAAAATTATATTGCCAAAATTACATATAAAAGCAAGGAAGTTGCCGCTCAGCAATTCGAAAAGGAATTAGGGCAAAACTTCACAGAAATTTTAGGTAGTAATCCATTGTACGATGCGTATATCATCAATTTAAAATCAGAATTTTCGAATCCGGATTTTATTAAAGATGTCAAATCTGATTTCTTGGCACAAGCCGGTGTACAAGAAGTACAATACTCAGATTTAGCCGTGCAATCTACCGGAACCACATTAAAACCTATTACTATAGGAATAATTATTTTGTCTATCATTATGTTAGTGGTTGCTTTTTTAATCATAGATAACACCATCCGTTTGATGATGTATTCACAACGTTTCTTAATTAGGAGCATGCAATTAATTGGTGCCAATGAATGGTTTATTGTAAAACCATTTATTATCAAATCTATTATTTCCGGACTTATCAGTGCTGCAATTGCTCTATTGTTTTTAGCCGGACTTATCTATTTAACAATTAATAAGTTCTCCCTTCAATTTGTAACACAAGATTTTGTAGTTTTGCTTTTCATTGCAATTGGATTAACTTTATTTGGTATTTTAATTTCCATTTCAAGTACTTATTTTGCAGTGAACAAATATTTAAAAGTAAAACTAGACGAACTTTATTAAACACTACTTATGGCAAAAAATCAACCTAAACAAAATACAGCACAGCCGAAAGCTGCCAAACCCAATGTAAAAAGTGTGGCATCTGCAAAGAAATCTACTTCTTCCGGTTCTTTTTTTAAATTACCGACCAGTCAAAACGATACACTCTTATTTGATAAAACCAACTACATCATAATGGGTGTTGGTGCATTATTAATCATCTTAGGATTTATTTTAATGAGTGGCGGTGGTAGCAGCGACCCTAAGGTGTTCAACGAAGCCGAAATCTATTCTTTTAGAAGAATTACCTTAGCTCCTATTGTGGTTATTTCCGGATTTGTTACAATCATCATTGCCATTTTAAAAAAACCGGCAGACCAAAATAATGTTGCTGTGTAATAGTTGAATACGATTACACATACACTTCATCTTACAAAATAAAAATAATTTATGAGTATCATTCATGCCATTCTTCTCGCAATCATTGAAGGATTGACAGAATTTTTACCTATCTCTTCTACAGCTCACATGATTTTCACCAGTTCCATTTTAGGAATTGAAAAAGAAAAATTTGTAGAGATGTTTCAAGTATCCATACAATTTGGTGCTATATTGGCGGTAGTGGTTTTGTATTGGAAAAAATTTTTTGATTTTAAAAACATACAATTCTATATAAAATTGGCAGCAGCCGTAATTCCGGCATTGGTACTTGGTAAATTATTTGATGATAAAATTGAAGCCGTTTTAGGTAATCCAATTCCTATTGCCATTATGCTTATTATCGGTGGAATAATTTTACTGTTTATAGATAAATTATTTACGCAACCTACCATCCAAAATGAGAAAGAGATTTCTTTTAAAACAGCCGTAATAATTGGTTTTTGGCAGTGCCTTGCCATGATGCCCGGAACAAGTCGAAGTGCTGCTTCTATCATTGGTGGTATGCAACAAAAGCTATCCAGAAAAGCGGCTGCCGAATTCTCCTTTTTCTTAGCAGTACCAACCATGTTGGCAGTTACTTTATATTCTGTATTTTTAAAAGATTGGAATCAAAACGGCATCGAAATAAAAGGATACGAATTATTATTGCAAGGCAATAATCTATATCTATTTTTATTAGGAAATATTATCGCATTTACCATTGCCATTATTGCAATAAAATTTTTCATTGGTGTACTAACAAAATATGGGTTTAAACCTTGGGGCTGGTATCGAATTATAGTCGGTATTATTTTATTGATTTATTTTTCATATTTTAAATAACAGACATCCAACATAACACAAAAACAATTCATGGATTTTTTAGAAGGTGAAATTATTTTAATAGATAAACCGTTAGATTGGACCAGCTTTGATGTGGTGAACAAGATAAAATTTGCCCTCAAAAAAAAACAGGGTAAAATAAAAATTGGACATGCCGGCACCTTAGATCCTAAAGCAACCGGATTATTAATACTTTGCACCGGAAAAAAAACAAAAGAAATTGAAAGCATCCAAAATGCTGAAAAAGAATATACCGGATCATTTTTTTTAGGTGCTACAACAGAATGTTACGATACCGAGCGTCCCGTAAATCAAACATTCGATACATCGCATATTTCCAAGGAGGCTATTTGGGAAACAGCCAAACTATTTATTGGCGAACAAGAACAGTTTCCACCGGCACATTCTGCCGTAAAAATTGACGGAAAACGTGCTTACGAATTAGCACGTGCCGGAAAAGAAGTACCGATAAAATCAAAAATTATCACTATTCATACATTTGAAATATCTAAAATAGAACTACCTTTAATTGATTTTAGAGTGCAATGTAGCAAAGGAACTTATATCCGAAGTTTAGCACATGATTTTGGTAAAAAACTCAACAACGGTGCGTATTTAAACAGTCTAAGACGAACAAAAATTGGCAATTACTCTGTAGAAAATGCACTTACTATAGAAGAATTTTTGGAACAAATCGTAACATTATAACGATAATAAAAAATTAGAATGCAAATACACAAAGGCATCCATCATCTACCTATATTTAAAAATACCGTATTAACGATTGGTACGTATGATGGTGTGCATTTCGGCCATCAGCAAATCATCAAACGTATCAATGATATTGCAAAAGAAATTGATGGTGAAAGTGTGATGCTTACGTTTGATCCACATCCACGTTTAATTTTAAATCCGAATGACAATAAATTAAAACTCATTTCTACCATTGATGAAAAAGAAGAATTGTTAGAAGAATTTGGGTTAGACCATTTAGTCATTGTTGAATTTTCCAAAGAATTTGCCTCTACGGATGCCGAAGAATATGTAGAAAAAATCTTAGTTCAAAATTTTCATCCCAAACGCATCGTTATCGGATACGATCATCGCTTTGGAAATGGAAGACAAGGCAATATAGATTTGTTGCGACAATTAGCACCAAAGTATGGCTACGAAGTAGAAGAAATTCCGGCACAAACGTTAGATGAAATTTCGGTAAGTTCAACCAAAGTTAGAAATGCATTGTTAGATGGTGATATTCAACAAGCCAACGAATTTTTGGCACATCCATTTACCATCAAAGGAAAAGTTATCCATGGCGATAAAATTGGACGAATATTAGGCTTTCCTACTGCAAACATTGAGGTTTCCAATTCGCACAAACTTATTCCGGCGTCAGGTGTGTATGCCGTAAAAATTAAAATTGAAGATACTTTTTATAAAGGTGCATTGAGTATCGGTTATCGAGAAACTGTATTTGATAACAGCTCACTTACTATCGAAGTTTTTATTTTGGATTTTGATGGCGACTTATACGACAAAGAATTAGATATGATTTTTGTTCAATACTTGCGTCCTCAAATTAAATATGAAAATTGGGATTTATTAAAAGAGCAAATAGAAAAAGATGTCATTTCCGTACGAAATGCCGTGCACTAATTATTTTTTTATCATCGCTATGTGCGGCAATCTATCTTCGATATACCACTCGCCTTCTACCACAAAACCATAGCTTTCATAAAATTTTTGCAGATACAATTGTGCAGAAATTTTGATAGGCTCATTTGGAAAAAGATGTTGCATTTGCTTCATGGCTTCATCCAATAATTTTCTGCCTAATCCAGTTTTTCGTTGTTCCGTTTTGCTCACCACACGACCAATAGATACGTATGCATCGTACGAAATTTGCTTTGGAACTAAACGACAATACGCAAGCAATTCAGTAGCATCATACAAAAACAAATGCCAGCAAAACTTATCTTTATCATCTACATCTTTGTAAATGCAATCTTGTTCTATTTGAAAAACTGCCTCGCGCAATTGCAAAGCATCGTATAATTCTTGTACCGTTAAATCATTAAAATGTTTTAAAACAAAATGTTGCATCGTTAAAATATGGAAAAGTAAAAAAATTTATTCACCAAAATACTCAGCAAAAATATTTTCTGTTTCTTGTAATTTAATGCTGTGCAATTGACAACCTTTGATATGTGGAGCCAATTGTTCCCAAATAATTTTCACCAAATTCTCTGTAGTAGGATGAATATTTTTTGGAATAAAATCTACATCTAAATTCAAATTAGAATGGTCTAATTTATCTACAATCACTTCTTTAATCAATTGGCTTAAATCTTTCACATTCATAATAAATCCGGTGTCCGGATCCGGCGTGCCTTTTACCGTAACATACAAAACATAATTATGTCCATGCCAATTGGTATTCGCACATTTGCCAAAAACAGCATTGTTTTGCTCTTCAGACCAATAGTCGTTATACAGCTTATGTGCTGCATTAAAAGTTTCTCTACGCGTTAAATAAATCACCATACAAAGGTAGATAATTCGACAGTAGATTTCAGCAATATTTTTTAATTAAACCTTATATTTGACGGCAATCCACCTTTGTATGTCGAAAAAAATTACGATTGTAGCTGCAACAAAATTAGAATTACAACCACTTTTTAATCAATGGCAACCACAAGCCGGAGATTTTATTGGATTGTACATAGCAAATGAATCCTTACACTTTTTAATTACAGGCATGGGCATGATGAATACAGCTGCTCACCTTGCCTTATATTCGCAACAATACGAACGAGAATTTTATATCGATGCCGGAATTTGTGGTGCTTTTAATAGAGCTATTCAAATTGGCGATGTGGTGCAAATTAGCTCTGAAACGTATGGTGATTTTGGAGTGGAAAATGATGAAGCTTTTCAGGATTTTTTTGATTTAGGATTTATTGATAAGAAAGAAGATGCATTTCAATACGGTTTGTGTACGCCTATTGAATCCGAAATGCATTCCAAAATTACCTTACCAAAAGCAACATCCATAACAGTAAACAAAGTACATGGCAACGAAAAATCTATAAAAATTATACAAGAAAAATACCAAGCTGATACTGAAAATATGGAAGGCTTGGCGTTTTATTATGTTATGAAATTAATCAACAAACCTAGCATCGAAATTCGGTCTATTTCTAATTATGTAGAAAAAAGAAACAAAGAAAATTGGGATATAAAAAGTGCCGTAAACAATTTAAATTCGACGCTTGCTCAACTTATTCCGTTAATTTAAGATTGCTTTCTTTTACAATATACAATGGACGTTGTTTAACATTATCCATAATTCTGCCCAAGTATTCACCAATAATTCCTAAGCAGATGAGTTGCACGCCGCCAATAAATAAAATACTAATCATTAAAGACGACCAACCTTGCACAACTTTATAACCAAAATATTTTTGGTACAATGTATAAAGAATAACACCAAAAGAAATGGTGGACACCAAGAACCCTAAATACGTAGCCAATCGCAATGGAATATTGGAAAATGATGTAATGCCATCAAAAGCAAAAGCAAACATTTTGGAATACGAATAGTTGGTTTTTCCGGAATAGCGTTCATCGCGTTTATACAATACACTTGTTTGATTGAAACCTGTCCACGCAATTTGTCCACGCAAAAATTTATTGCGTTCCGGTAAAGCAACAATGATGTCTTTTATTTTCTTAGTAATAATTCTATAATCTCCAGTGTCTAATGGAATGGGCACTTCCGACAATTTATTCATAAAGCGATAGAATAATTTTGCTGTCATTATTTTATGCCACGATTCTCCGGCTCTTTGTTCGCGTTGTGCGTACACTACATCGTAACCTTGCTGTAATTTTTGATATAATTGTGCAATTAATTCCGGTGGATCCTGTAAATCGGAATCAATAATAACAATCGTTTCGCCATTTGCATTTTCTAATCCGGCAAATACGGCAGGTTGATGTCCGAAATTTTTACTAAAATCAATATATTTTACTTGAGGATTTTGAGATGCAAATTCTTTGATAATCTTTAAAGAAAAATCATTGCTGCCATCATTAATAAAAATAAATTCGTAGTCGTTACTGATTGATGTTACCGTATTCAAAAGTCGTTCATATAAAACCGTAAGATTTTTTTCTTCGTTAAAAACCGGAATGATGACTGAAATTTCCACCATACGAAAGTACAAATTTATCTGTTGGTATTATTAAATTTTAGATTCTTATATAAAGTTACATAAGTAACACCACATTTCCATTGCCGCACGATATACCATTTTTTCAATTCTCGAATTTGGCGCGTTGAAAAATCATTTCCTACATTAGAATACAACACATACTCCAACTGCCGTATGGGCTTGTTATGTGTATTAATCATCTTCGTTGTATCGGAAGTTAAATACATTTGCTGATGACTAACGGACATTGGAAACACTGTACCTATTCGAGATTTCTCGATTCTATTTTCTTTCTCAAAGGCATTCATACATCGTTGATAGGATAAATAATTCATTGTGCAATCCCAACCATTAGAAATTGGAACCGGATAAATTTGTCCATTTCCTGCTATCAACAAAATAGAAAAAAAACAAGCTATAAAAAATTTTGTGTGTTTTAAAAGATGTAATAACGGCAATATCATCAACACGTACACTATTAAAAAATAGCGATGATTAATTGGATTGGTAAAGGGTAAAAATGAAATAGAAAATACGATAAATGGAATAAGCGAAAGTGCTACAAATGTATCTATATGTTTTCTTTTAAATAGATACCATAACATAGCAACCGATAAAACAACGATTCCTAAATCAAAAAAACAACGTGCAATTGAAAATATATTTTTAGCCAATTGAAATCCATCAACCCAACCTCTTTGTGATGCCCAAGCTGCTGATGGCGTAGAAATAAACCACCCTGTTTTTAGATAATGAAAACCATACCAAACAAACACAAAAAGAAAAGCCGGAATCAAATATAAATTCCATCGAAACCAATTTTTAATTTGTTGTTTTTGTAAAAAATAAATTGTGAGAGATAAGGCACCTATTGCAAATACACCACGCAAACTCATCATCACCATTACTAACAAACAGATGGAAAAAAGTATTTTTTGTTTTTTAAAATAAGATGACAAAGACCATAAATACATGCTTAGCAATGCAACATCATAACTCACCAAAGTATGCTGCGTAAGAACTGCCGGAATGGAAAAATAAAAAAGTATGCCTAAAAATTGTTGTTTGTAATCGAATTGAAAATACCGCAAAATACCAATAAACGATAGAATACCTAGAACGGAAAAAGGCAACATTGCCAGATGTGCAGAAAAAAGCGAACATCCAAATAATTTATAAAACACCGTGATATACACATAAAAAAATGGTGGATGACCGGCATCTATACCTGTTGGAAGTATCAACTGATTCCATCCATTAGAAAAATAATATTTTGTGATGGTAGAAGTTAAAAGTGTATCCCAAAAAAATGGCAAATTCCAAGATAAAATATTTATCAATATAGCTATTGCTACAGCAAAAACAATTATATTTTTGGAAGTAAACACAGGATAAATTAATGTAAAGTACGCAAAGAAGTATAGATTGCAAAGATTTTTTTATAATTATATATCTTACTTTTACACTATGCAACCTTTAACGCTCGCCATATCACCTTGTCCCAATGATACATTTATTTTTGATGCAATGTTGCACAACAAAGTGGACACGGAAGGATTGGAATTTAATTTGATATTTGCCGATGTAGAACAATTAAATCAAGCGGCATTTCAACAAAAATATGACATCAGCAAGTTGAGTTATCATGCGTATGCATATACTTCGGATAACTATAATTTACTGCGTTCCGGAAGTGCTTTGGGCAACAATTGCGGCCCGCTTTTAATCAGCAAAAATGAGCTAACCGAAACAGAAATTAATGCAGCATCTATTTGTTTGCCCGGGAAATACACCACAGCAAATTTGCTATTTTCCTTGCGTTATCCCGATGCAAAAAATAAAAAATATATCTTGTTTTCCGAGATAGAAAAAGAAGTATTAGACCAGCATTTTGATGCCGGTGTTATTATTCATGAAAACAGATTTACCTATCAACAAAAAGGATTAAAAAAATTGATTGATTTAGGCGAATATTGGGAAGCCACCTATCAATCACCAATTCCATTAGGCGGCATTATTATTCGTAGAAATATAGATAAAGAAATACAATTAGCAGTAGAACGTGTTATCAAAAGAAGTGTGGAATTTGCCTTTACTTTTCCGGATTCTTCAAAAGAATTTGTAGCACAACATGCACAAGAAATGAGTGCCGAAGTATGCCAGCAACACATACAATTATATGTCAATAAATACAGTGTTGAATTAGGATTTGAAGGTGAGTTAGCGGTAAATACGTTATATAAAATTGCCCACGAAAAACAAATTATTCCGGAACTGAACCAACCTATTTTTATTGAATAAAATTATTTGGTAGCAAAATCAGAAAGTGTGTTGAGTTGTTGCTCGATATACAAAATCCATTTTTGTTGTTGCTCATCATTTATTCCATGATTGGTTTCGCGGTCGTATCGTTCTTGTTCTTCGTCCCAATCTTTCATTATTTTATCAAAAATGGAAGAAGCTAATTTATGATCTTTTGCTGATTTTACTTTATTGCTAAACGCTTGTCGCATTTTACGTGCATATAATTCTGTAATATCAAAATGCAATTGTTCATGTGCCAATACCTTATCGAATTGTGCATTCTTTTTGCTCCAAGAAATATTCGGATAAAAATAAGGTGCAATGGTGTATTTGAATTGATTGTTGCTTATCTCTGTATAATACTGAATAGAGGTTGCCGCCATGGCCACTTCGGAAGAATAAGCTTCCGGTTTGCCTTTAAAATCAGACCATTTCAATTTATAATTACTATTCCACGAAATTTTATTGTCGTATTTTTTGGATGCAAAAGGCGACTCAGCAAATGTAATTTGCATCGATGAAAATAGAAATAAAAACAGAAATAGGCATCTCATAATGTACTAAACGCAAAAAACGTACCGATATTATTTTGGAAGTGTTTTCAAAAGAAATTGTTTATGGTACACATCAAAATCTTGAATCAAATCTGTAATAAATGTTGGTCCATACATGGCATAATAAACAGAAAAATTTTCAACGCGTTCTTGAAGTGATTGATTTGGAAACAAAGTAGATTTTATTTTTTCGATTCGGTTGAGTTCTGTTTCATTTTTTTGCTTCAACGATTTTACAAAACGTTTTTGCAATGCATCCACACTTTGTAAGGTTTTTTGCAACTCCGCTCCTACGGTATTTACCAAGCTCGCATCTGTATTTTGTGCTATGGTTTGTAGTTTCTCAAAGGCTGTTTGCATTGTTGATTTTACATCAGAAACATCTAAATTATCGGATGCTTGTTGTGTGGCAAATCTATTTTTTATTGCATCGATATCTGCAAAAAAATCCAAGATAGACAAATTTAATTTCTCTATTTTTTGTAACGTATCATTGCTATATAACAAAGCAGAATTACGCAAAAGTAATTGTGGAAATTGCACTTTATAAAAATCAAAAACTAATTTTAATTGCAGCCAATATGCCAACTCGCCGGCACCGCCAATATATGCAATAGATGGCAATACTTTTTGTTGATATAATGGTCGCAAAATAACATTAGGTGAAAAACGTTCCGGAAAATTTTTAAGCTCGTCTAAAATATATTTTTGGCTAAACGAAATAGTTGTATTCAATACATTGTATGTATCAGATGTTGCATTCCACTCAATACGTTCTCTGCTGTTTTGGCTGATATAAAACAAATTAATTTTGCGTGGGAAAGCCTGTTGTTTATAGCCTTTTGACTCTAATGCTTGTAGTTGTTGTGTTACAAGTTGTATACTATTTTGATGCAATAATTCATCTTCAATTACCGATGAAATTAGCGTTTTTAATGCAGCATCATTGCCATCTACAATTACCAAACCATATTCACCAAATAGCTTATGCACTAAATAACGAGTTGCCAAAGCTAAGGTAGGTTGTGTGTATGCTTTACGTATAATGTCAATTATTTCTGATGTAAATGGTTTCGCACCTAAGATAGTTTCTAATTCATCAATACATGCAGTAATGCTCGAAGGTTGGTAAGCACCTGTAATGCCACCTTGTTTATCTGTCCATTCTATTTTTTTATTATAAAGATGAACGTGATTGATTTCTTCAAAATCATGATCTTCGCTGCCCATCCAATAAATAGGCACAAAATGATATTGAGGAAATTTTATTTTTAATTGATTACAGGTCGAAATAGTTTGTGCTATTTTATAAATAAAATAAAGTGGTCCACCGAAAATATTTAACTGATGTGCGGTAACAACACAAAATGTTTGCTCATCTCCTAACGTCTGTATTTGCTGTATGTTTGCATCGGTTAAAGCCAAGTTAGCACACGCATCGTATTGTTTTTTAAGGATGTTTACCAATGCGTTCCTGTCAATATTTTCCTTTTGCTTATCTTCTATTAATTGTTCTACAACATCCAAAGTTGGACGATACGTATAAAAATCAGCTACTTCTTTTTTCCCATCTATATAATCTAAAATTAGCTTAGAAAAAAAGTGCGTTTGTGAAAATGGAATTTGCATATTGCGTAGCAATTAAAACAAAAGAAATTAGGGATTGTTTACCAATTCGCCATATAAATCAAAATCGGTAGCGTCAGTAATTTTCACTTGACAAAAATCGCCGATACGGCAAAAATATTTTTTGGCATCTATCAATACTTCATTGTCCACTTCCGGCGAATCATATTCTGTTCTTCCAACGAAATATTGTCCTTCTTTCCTATCGATTAAAACCTTGAAAATTTTATCAATTTTAGCTTCATTTTTTTGGAATGAAATTTCTTGTTGAATTTGCATCAAGATGCTTGCCCGTTCTTCTTTGGTATCGGCATCTATATTATCTTCCAAATCATACGCTGCGGTATCATCTTCGTGTGAATATTGGAAAACGCCCAAACGTTCAAACTGCATTTCTTGTACAAAATCGCAAAGGTCTTTAAAGTCGGCTTCTGTTTCGCCCGGAAATCCCACTAACATCGTTGTTCTAATGGCAATTTCCGGCAGTTTCGCACGAATATCTTGGATTAATTGACGTGTTTCTTCTTGCGTAATTTGGCGTTTCATCTTGTCTAAAACGGCATTGTTCGCATGTTGTAACGGCAAGTCGATATAATTACAAACTTTTTCACAATCACGCATCGCATCTATAATATCCATCGGAAATTTGGAAGGATATGCATAATGCAAACGAATCCACTCTATGCCATCAATTTCATTGAGTGCATGCAACAATTTAGACAAGGCACGTTCTTTGTAAATATCCAAACCGTAATACGTCAACTCTTGTGCTATCAACATAATTTCTTTCACACCTTGCTTTGCTAAATTGTTTGCTTCGGAAACAACTTCTTCAATAGTTTTGGAAAGATGTTTGCCACGCATTATTGGAATAGCACAGAAAGAACATGTGCGGTTACAACCTTCGGATATTTTCAGATAAGCATAATGTTGTGGTGTTGTGAGTACGCGTTCGCCTACTAATTCATGTTTATAATCGGCTTCTAATTTTTGCAATAATTGAGGTAACTCTAATGTACCAAAATAGGCATCTACTTGTGGAATTTCTGTTTCTAAATCGTCTTTATAGCGTTGCGATAAACATCCGGTTACGTACAATTTATCAATTCTACCTTTTTCTTTTTGAGCAGCATACGATAAAATTGTTTGGATAGATTCTTCTTTTGCTCTATCAATAAAACCACATGTATTGATGATGATGATATTGGCATCTTTTTTTTCAGACTGATGTTCTACATCAAAATCATTGTGTTTTAATTGGGATACCAACACTTCAGAATCGACTAAATTTTTGGAACATCCTAACGTGATGACGTTGTATTTATCTTGTGTATGTTTTTTTGTTTTCATTATTATAATAAAATATTTTTATGGATGACCTTTATATCTCGGATCATAGTCAACCATCCATTCAATTCCAAATTTATCTCTAAACATTCCAAAGTAAGAACCCCAAGGGCTATCTGCAATAGGCATTTCTACTTGTCCACCTGAAGATAGACCATTAAATAATTTATCTGCTTCTTCTTTATTTTCAGCACTTATTGAAATTTTAGTACGTGTTTAAAACTCACTATGTTTACCCAATCGTTCGGGTGTATCGCTGCCCATCAATACGTTATGTTTTCCAATTGGTAATGCAATATGCATTATTTTTTCAGCCTCTGCTTCAGATACTTCGAAGCCACCAAAACCCATATCTTTAAATCGGACTATATTTACAAAATCATTTCCAAATACGGATTTATAAAACAAAAATGCTTCTTCTGCATTTCCATTAAAATGAATGTAAGGATTAATAGATGCCATATTCTATAATTTTATTTTCTTTTTAAAAAAATCAGAAAAAATATACCATTTGCGTTTCTCATTATGTTGGATTGCTAAATGGTTTCAATAGTTGATATTTCAATTGAAAAATAGAGAAAATTATTCTGCAAAATTAATGAAAATAAAGTGAGTAATCAATACTTCAACAACCAATTCACTACTTCTTGAGCATCGGCAATGGACCAAGAATGCGGAAATTTAATATTAAACAACTTCCGTTGTCCTTTGTTTTCAGTAAGATGTAATTGTGCAAAATTATTGCCTTGTAGTTTTAAGTCATTCATAAAACTTACATTATCTATCACATTCAAATCATACGCATTCCATCTTTTTTCATTCATCGACCATAAAAAATCCGGTTCGCAATAAATTGAAAGCGGCATCATACCGAACAAACGTGCACCGTATTTATTTTTATCTTCATAACAGTAAGGCGAAAACTGCACATAATTCATATAAGCCGTATTCAAATCACCATTAAATACACTATGCATTTTTTGTAGAAAAGATTTATATAATGGTTTGTTGGTGTTATACACTTTCGATGTATCATTATACCATGCATCATACACTTTATACAATCGCAAAAAATCTAATGGCGGATCGATGGCAAAAACAGCTTTGGGTTTGGGTTGAATATCATAAATCGAGCAATGTTGAACGTATTTAATTACACAGGAACCTCCTAACGAAAATCCACCTAAGTAATAAGCATCTTTAGGTATATTATACTTCAACAATAAAATGGGAATAAGACTATCTAAATAAAATTGCGTATTGTAATCTATATAAAATGAATTAGTGCCTTCATTATTGGATAAGATAACGGTAAGAATACCATTTGATGCGGCCACTTGCGGAATTTTTGTTTCACGTTCTGCCAAAAATGGCGACTCGCCAAATCCCGGAAAAAGAATTAATAATTTTTTAGGTGGTGCATTCGGTCTGTAAACAATGGCATAGTTTTTTGAACTGTCTTGGTAATCGTAGTAATCGACAGTGCGGAAATAAGTAATATTTTTTTGTGCAAAAGCCGTTACGATGAAAAGAAAAAGGATAGACAGTAAACAGATTTTTTTCATCGGCAGTAAAGTGATTATTTAGCAATGGCTAAGATTACTCAAATAGTGTTTCAATAAATGCTTGTCGATTAAACACCTGTAGCTGATCCATTTTTTCGCCCAAACCTATATATTTTATTGGTATTTTGAACTCATCGGCTATACTTAATATAACACCACCTTTTGCGGTGCCATCTAATTTAGTAAGTGCCAAAGCGGTTACTTGTGTAGCAGCTGAAAATTGTTTGGCTTGTTCTAAAGCGTTTTGTCCGGTAGATGCATCTAAAACCAATAATACTTCGTGTGGTGCATCCGGAATTACTTTTGACATTACTTTTTTTATTTTGGATAATTCATCCATCAAGCCTTGTTTATTGTGCAAACGACCTGCAGTATCTAACAAAATAATATCGACACCTTTTGCTACGCCACTTTGCACCGTATCAAAAGCTACTGCTGCCGGATCGGAACCCATGGATTGTTTTACGATTTGCACACCAACACGTTCAGACCAAATGGTTAATTGGTCAACAGCTGCTGCACGGAATGTATCGCCGGCACCTAACAGCACTTCTTTTCCTGCTTTTTTAAATTGATGTGCTAATTTTCCGATAGTTGTTGTTTTACCAACACCATTGACACCTACTACCATGATTACGTATGGTTTTTTCTCCGTATCAGGGATGAAAGATTGTAGATCTTTAGTATTATTTTCGGCTAGAATATTTCCGATTTCATCTTTTAGAATATTGTTTAGCTCGTTTGCATTTAAATACTTATCACGAGCAACACGTGCTTCTAAACGATCTATGATTTTGATGGTTGTTGGCAACCCAACATCAGAAGAAATCAGAATTTCTTCTAATTCATCTAAAAATTCAATATCAACGGTAGATTTTCCGGCAACGGCTTTAGAAATTTTAGAGAAGAAGCCTTGTTTTGTTTTCTCTAAACCGTCGTGAAGTTGCTTTTCCTCGACAACAATTTCTTCGGAAGACTTTGTTTTACCAAAAATTTTATCAAAAATGCCCAAAATATCAGTTTAAATGGTATGAAAATAAAAACAAATATAAACAAAAAAGCCTCTCTTTTAGAGAAGCTATTATTATGATAGTTTAAAACATATTACATGTTTTTAACGGTATCTTGCAATAAGTCTTTGTGTACGATTTTTTCACGTGTAGCGTATGCACCTGATTTTTCAGAGCGAACAAATTTGATGATTTTCACCATATTTTTAGACTCTACTGCATTTTTACCTCTGTCTACTTTTGAGTTTTTGGATACTTTAGCCATGACTTATTATTTTATTTCTTTATGAACTGTTACTTTTTTCATAATCGGGTTGAATTTTTTCAACTCGATTCTTTCAGGTGTATTTTTTCTGTTTTTTGTAGTAATATAACGAGATATACCACCTAAACCAGACGTTTTATGCTCTGTGCACTCTAAAATAACCTGTATTCTATTTCCTTTCTTCTTTGCCATTGTTATTAAATTTTAGAAACCTAATTGAACTTCTCCATTTTTCTCAAGTTCTTTCAAGTAAGAATAAATACCTTTTTTGTTGATAGTTCTGATTGCTGAAGTAGAAACTTTCAAATCAATCCATCTGTTTAATTCAGGGATAAAGAATGATTTCTTTTGCAAATTAGGATAGAATCTTCTCTTTGTTTTGATGTTAGAGTGAGAAACGCTATTTCCTGTCATTGGTCCTTTTCCTGATAAGTCGCAAAATCTTGCCATAATGTTAGTTTTAAGAGGTGCAAATATCGTAAAAATTTTCAAGATATCCTAACACCTTATACACAAATGTTAACTTTCAAAAATAATCTCATTTTTTTCACAAAACATGAATTAAGCATAAATAATCTCAATTCACATTATACGATAATCAATCAAAAGTTGTGAACCTGAAGGGAGTCGAACCCCTAACCTTCTCATCCGTAGTGAGATGCTCTATCCAGTTAAGCTACAGGTCCATCTGTATTTTCTATTTATGAATAGTAAACACAAAATTCGGAGTGCAAAGATAATTATTATTTGAGAAAATGAAAATATTCATTTCTGAAAATGATGTTATGTATTGATTAATTAATACATAGCAATCAAAATTAAAAATAGGGAATTAAGAATGTTGTTTGATAACTTCATTTACCTTATCGGCTACTTTTTGTGTATTGATGGATGTTCCTTCTTCTTGAATAACTAATTTGCCATCCGGACTGAAAATACTTATAATATTAGAATGTGAAAAATCAACCGGAGAAATCTTTTTATATTTCATAGAAAGCACATTGGCAAATTCCTGTGTTGATTCGGTATTGCCTCTTAAAAATACCCAACAAGGGTCGGTCATATTACTTTTCTTTGCAAATTCTGCTAATCTTTCAGGCGTGTCAGTTTCCGGATCAATGCTTACTAATACTAAAGAAACCGCATCTAAGTTATCGGGATTTATTTTGGATTTTATCATTTTCATATCTGCCACTAGAATGGGGCAAGCCGATTTGCATGTAGTATAAATCATTACTACTACCAAGGTTTTTCCTTTCAAATCTTTCAATTTCAAAGTCTCTCCTTTTTGGTTCTGCCATTCAGATGGTAAATGAAAAATAGAATCGGAAGGTATATCTCCACTTTGATTGGATTTATTAAAGTTACAAGCACTTAAAAATAACACACTCAAAAAAATTGCAAAAAATGTTTTCATAAGTTAATCGAATTTACAAAGATGATTTATTTATTGACAGCAGTAAAATCTATTCCAAATCTTTGGCACAGCGGAAACCTAAATTGGCAACTGTGTAATTTGCTTTCAAACTCGTTCTAATCCCAAAACGCATGAATGCAGCATAATTTAAAACATCTGTAGCATTGGTAGCACCGGCAGCACAAACTAAGTTTTTATCGTCAAATTTTCCGGTACGTGAATCACCGGTAACGAGTACAGAATTAAAATCTTCGGTCCATTCCCAAACTAAATCAAACACATTATACACGCCCCAATAATTAGGTGGTGATTGTTTTACAGCATTATATTGTCTATCTCGCACTAAATATAAATCAACAATTGCGTCTGAATAGGCTTTTTTACTTCTGGCATTGGGCATTTCTTCATCTGCCATTGCTAAATATTCCCATTCATCTAACGTGGGCAAACGTTTATTTACAGCCGTTGCGTATGCTTTAGCAGCAAACCACGATACATAACAAACAGGAGCATCTAATTTGGCACCTTTTGGCAAGATAGTGTCAGAAATCCAATTTTTAAGATAAGAGCTATCTACATAAATAGCCTTTACATTAGAGCGTCGCCATTGCGGATTTTTTTTAACAAACTCTAAAAAATCAGCATTGGTTACTTGATGTTCATCTATCAGAAAAGTTGGAACAAAAACTAAGGAATCATTGGTTCCATAAAAAGGTTGATAGTTTCCTCCTTCAATTTTAACCATTTTCACATGGGTAGTGATAGGTTTTATCGTCATATCTTGCGTATCCTCTTTAAAAGGTTTTGGCTCTATGCTATTGCAAGAGCCAAAACCTAATAGTAAGGATAAGATTATAAATAGATTTCTATATCTTAATCTCATTATTGTTTTTTAGAATTAATGTGTTCCTTTTTTGAAAACTTTAGCATTTTCATCGCCAACTACTTTTAATTGTCCTAATGAACCTTTGTTGAAAGTTCTAGACAAAGAGTGGTCAACTATGTTATAAACACCAGGAACTTCTACTTTAAATTCTACGATAGCAGAACCACCGGCAGGAATGATAGTAGTTTGTATGTTATGTGATACAGTAGAGCCACCTTCTAAGTGTACGTTATCAAAAATTTCACCAATTACGTGGAAAGAAGATACTAAGTTTGGTCCACCGTTACCTACGAATAAACGTACTGTTTCACCAACTTTAGCTTCTAATACATTAGCACCTAACATAGAACCTTTTTTACCGTTGAACAATACATAGTCAGGATTTTCTGCCACTGCTTTATCGTTATCAAACTCTAAAGTACCATTTTTTCCTGCTTTTGTATAGAACTCGCCTTGCATGATATAGTATTCACGATCTACTTTTTTCAAGCCACCAGCTGGTTCTACTAAAATTAAACCGTACATACCGTTACCAATGTGCATAGGAACCGGAGGTGCAGCACAGTGATAAACATACAAACCAGGATTTAATGCTTTGAAAGTAAATACTGCATCTTTACCAGGTGCAGCAAATGTTGCTTCAGCACCACCACCAGGACCATTTACTGCGTGTAAGTCGATGTTGTGTGGCATTACGCTGTTTGCAGCATTTTTCAAATGCAATTCTACTTCATCTCCTTCACGAACGCGAATGAAGCTTCCAGGAACCGTATTGTTAAATGTCCAAAAAGTATATTTTTGACCATCTGCAATTTCTGATTCGATTTCAGTAGTTTCTAATTTAACGATTACTTTTTTAGGTGCTCTATCACCAATTGGAGCCGGAACTTTAGGTGCTCCTGTAACTTCAATTTCTGCTGGTGCTCCTTCTGCTACCATATCGATAGCTGATCCACCAGAGCCGGCACCACCGGCGTCTGAGTTGGTTTTACATGCACTTACTGCAAGTGCTAGAAAAACTCCGAATGCGATTTGTTTTGTTGACATTTTTGGATGATTTAATAGTGAATAATTGAATTTAAAATTTAAAGTTGAATATATCAAGGTTTACGTCTAATGATAGCCATAACCAATGTTGTACTTTTGCGGCTTTTTCTACATCTTTCAAAAACAAGATAGATGGTGAGGTAACATATAGTGAATATCCGCCATATAATTTTGCAAATTTAAAGATGTAATAGTTAAATCCCAAATCTATTTCCTGACCTAAATTACAATTATAGGATTTACTTGTTGAGTCTTGCATTTTATTTGGTGATAAAAATTGATGTACTGACATGGAAAGTGCTGATTTTGCAGTTGGTTTAAAGCCAACATTCAAATATATATCAGCCAATCCGGTACTTTTATGTGCATTTCCTGCAAAGAAATAATCCATAGAGCCATAAAATTTATGATTGGTTCCGTAAGCAGAGAATGCTTGATTGAATTTTTTAGGAGCAACACCTACCGGATTACCGCTCACAAAATCAGTACCGAAACCTACATTCCATTTTTTACCAATATTTCTATTTAATAAAAGAGCTAATAAGTAGGCATTTGTTTTTAATCCGGCTGCATTTTTTCCTGTTTGATAATAGGCAGACAAATTGAATTTCCAGTTGGCATCATTGAAGAAATAGTTAGCTCCTAAGGATTGAGAAAAATAAGTTTTAGCAGAATCTTTAGAAGAATTTGCATTTTGATATCCAAAATTTGCAAATAAAAAGCTCATTTTATTTTTATCATTGATTTTCACTCCAGCCCAAGCTGCTTGCATCCATTTATAAGGTGTTGCATTTTTTGGAGTATAAAGTGAACCTGAATGATTGTCTAAAACATTATTGTATAATTCTCTATAATTTTGGTTATATGCAAAGTAAGTTCTGAGGTCTAATTTTTTCTGTGCAAACTGAAATGAGATTGCATCATGAGAACGTCCACCTTGTGCCCAATCCGATTCACCGAAGAAACGTTCATCATCTAATGAAATTACTTGACGACCAATTTGGATTGCAATAGCTTTTGTTGGTTGTAGTTTTATCCAAACATCATATAAAGAAAGACTATTTTTGACAGAAGCACCTTGCGTAAGTCCATCTTGTCCCCAAATAAAAACATGCTGTGGTGTTAATTGAACAGAGAATAAATTTTTGTATTTATAGTTCAATCGAATTCTGTTGCGTTGGCTAATATCTGCGGCCGGTTTTTCTCCTTTTTCAAATGGTTTATGATATCCATTTCTAAATTCAAATTTTGGTCTTATTTGAGTAGATATAGTAAACGAATGATTTTTTACTATGGTATCTTCTGCAAATGAAATATTACAAGCAATAAACAAGATAAGCAAGCATGCAGAAATGTTTCGTATGGTTGGTAGGGATTGCATATATATTGTTTTTAGTATTTTTTTACAATTCAAAATTAGATGGAATATATAGCATAGTACATGACAGTCGTCAAACAGCTACATGATAGTAGTCAACGAAAAACATGACAGAAGTCATATAAAAGCGACTAATTAGTCAGAAATAAAAAATTGGGATGAAAATTAAATCCTTGGATATTGATTATCAATGAAAATAAAAAAATATCAATGTATGATGTATCCATCTTTCATTAGCAGTTTTCTATCAGCTTTTGCTGCTAAATGGTCGTTGTGCGTAACGATGATAAATGTTTGGTTGAATTCTTTTTTTAAATCAAAGAATAGTTGATGTAATTCTTCACTACGTTCAGTATCTAAGTTTCCGGTTGGTTCATCAGCTAAGATAACAAGTGGATGGTTCATCAATGCTCTTGCAACCGAAACACGTTGTTGTTCGCCACCGGAAAGCTCATTCGGTTTGTGTTGCATTCTATCTTTTAAGCCTAAAAAATCTAATAATTCAGCTGCACGTTTTTTTGCTTCTGTTTCATTTTTTTTGGCGATGAATGCCGGAATGCAAACATTTTCTATTGCAGAAAATTCGGGTAATAAGTGGTGAAATTGGAATACAAATCCTAAGTTTTCATTTCGGAATTTAGAAAGCTCTGCATCTTTAAGCAGTGCAATATCTTGATTATTGAATAATACTTTTCCGGAATCGGCTTTATCCAGCGTTCCAATAATGTGCAACAAAGTAGATTTTCCGGCACCGGAAGGCCCAACGATACATACTAATTCCCCTTTATTAATTTGTAGTGACACATCTTTTATGACGTGCAGATTGTCATACGATTTTTTGATATTGGAACAAACTATCATGACATTTTACAAATTGCATTTTACACAATAAACCCATGCTCGTTGGTTTAATTCTGACTTGATAGTAGTTAATTGTGTTGCAACATCTGTGGTTTTTACTTGAACAGTGGTTCTAAAAAGCCCATTTTGAACATCTTTATAAATAAAAACTGCATATCCTTTTTTCTCTGTTTCTATTTTTAATTTATTCGCTAAAGTAGAATCAAAAAAAGTACCAATAACTACGTATGATGAAGACTCTGTAGGTGTAAACGTCGGAATTATTGGATTAGAAACAAATGTATCTTTTGGTTGATTGATGTTCGTAGATGGTTCTACCACTTCCATTTTATTTTGTGCAGTTACACTTTTCGGTGCACTATCAAAAACAGAGATGAGTGAAGATTCTGATTGGAATGGTTTTATATCGTTTTGATTTAAAAAGAAGGTTGTTCCTATCAACAATAAAATAGTTGCAGCAATGGATGTTGCAATAATAAATGGTCTTTTATTTCCGGTTGATGTTGACGAATTTTCTCCTAAATTACTCAATGTTCGTTGATACGATTGTTGAATTATCGAAGTATCTGTTTTTAATCGTTGAATAGGAACGATAGAAAGTGTAGGCAAGCCATAGCTTTCCATCAAGAAGTTTTTTGTGTAATATGGTTGAAACCGAATTTGTTCTTTTTCATCTATAAACAATCGACCTATTTCTTTAAAAACAAAACTTTTATTTTGTTGCAAAGAGGTATTTACTTGAAGCACAAATGATTGAATAAATTCCTCCGCTTGTTGAAGTGTGTATTTTTTCTGTAATGCCACTTCATGCATTAATAAACCATCGTTGTTTTGCAAACTTCTATTAAATGCAATATTTTTAGAAGGCGGAATTATTTGGTTATGTTGTAATTGTATCTCAGCATGGTTATAATTTCCCACAAACGCACCCAAACCCGGCACAATAACACAATTATTGGAAAGTAATAAATGTTGGATTATTTCAATCATAGTTACAAATATAGTTTTTAATGTGTAATAATTTATGAAGTGATAGATTATTACACTATGAAGATAGATAAATTTGTTTTAAAAAACTGGTTAAAAAGAATTTTTATCTAATGTAAAAAGATGAAAATTTTATACGATTTTCTTTGAGTGATACTTATTGTATTTTGCACGGACACGGCTAATGGTTTCGGGTGTCATATCTAAATAATTCGCTACATCTTTTAAACTTACTCGGTTGATGAGTTCACCGTTCTGTTCAATAAATTCGCTGTAACGTTCTTCTGCTGTAAGCGATTTAAATGAAGTTAAACGTTTTAGATAAACAGAAATAAAGGATTCCATCATAGAGCGATAAGCACTCTCTATTTCGTGATATTGCTTGCATAATTGTAGTAAATCATTGTAATTTATCTTCAACACGATACAATCTTCTACGGCTTCGTATAAATAATGTTCGTCGTGTTTGAACAATGTAGTGAAATTGCCACCAAACAAACCGTTTTCTTTTTCAAATCGTTCAACGATTAATCTATCATTTTTATAATAGTAAATTTTCACCACGCCGCTAAAAACAAAATAATAAGAATCGGCTTCATCCGTTTCTCCTTTTATTTTTTGGTTTTTTTTAAACGTCATGAATTGAGCAATATCCACAACTTTTTGAATACTTTCTTTAGTTAATGGATAAATCGTTTGGAGGCTGAGCCCAAAATTTTGTTTTGCTTGTAATTCTATAGTACGATTATTGCGGCGTTTCATTGTAAAAATGATATTGCAATATAATCATTAATAAAAAAATGCAAAGGATTTTTTTATTAAATAAAAATAAAATGCGGTATCACTTCTTTTTATTTAGTTTATCAAACTTAGCACGAATACGGCTGAGTGTTTCCGGCGTCATCTCTAAGTAATTGGCAACATCTTTTAATGAAACACGATTGGCTATATCACCAAATTGGTTGATAAATTCGCTGTAGCGTTCTTCTGAATTGAGCGATTTATAAGTTATCACATTTTGAACATAACTCACATGAAATTTTTCTAAATATTTTCTATACAATCTTTCAATTTGATGTGATGTTTTTAAAACTTCTTCTAAATCTGCATATTTCATACGCAACATGCATGTATCTTCCACAGACTCGTAAATACTTATGGGTTTTTGATTAGTTAGATGTGAAAAATTTCCACCAAAAAAACCATTTTCTTTTTCAAATCGCTCTATGACAATTTTATCATTTAAATGATAGTAAACACGGATAATACCTTTGTAGATGAAATAAAAATAATCCGGTGCTTCTCCTCTATCAATAATAATTTTATTTTTTTTACAGAAACCAACTCATACAAATCCATCAATTTGTCCATTTCATTTTCGTCTATCTGAGCGACTGACTGTAAAATTACTCGTAAACACGCTTTTGCTTGTTGTTCTAACGAATTTTTTGCTTTTTGGGTCATTATGAAGGGTTTATCAAACATACTAAAAAAATGCCTTACCATTAAACAATTTATAATTATTTAAGATTAATTAAAATTCAAATAAAATTGAATATTAAAAATTACCAACATAAATTATAACTATTTAATGGATTTGGAACGCAGTCTGCTCAATGTTTCTTGAGTGATACCTAAGTAAGATGCAATATATCGCAATGGCACCCGATTGAGTAAATCTTCGTGATCTCTTAAAAATAATGTGTAACGTTCTTCTGCTGATAGGAAAAGCACATCGTATGTTTTTTTCATAAATGAACCATAGTATAACTCTATGATTCTTCTGCCCAAATGCTCTAAAGAATGATATTTGGTATAATATTTTTCGAGTATATTGTAATCTAATTGCAATACATGCGTATCTTCTAATGCTTCGTAATTACTATAATTATTCTGCCCTGTCAAAATAGAATACGTGGCAGCAAACATCATATTTTCCTTAATAAACCAATTGGTAATTTCTTTCTCTTCTTTAGTATAATATATACGAACCAATCCTTTACAAACAAAATATACTGTGTTGGAAAATTCACCGGCGTTTAAGATAACATCTCTTTTATCAAACTCGTGAAACTCAAATTGTTCACATAATTCAGTTAGTTGATTTTGATTGACAGAAGGAAATATTCTTAACAAATTATTTTTTAATTGTTCTCTATAGGCGTCAATATCGATTCTTTTCTTACTCATAAAATGTTCATTCTTTTTGCCCTTAGTCTGCTTAATGTTTCTTGTTTAATTCCCAAATAGGAAGCTATATATTTTAAAGGCAATCTGTGTAATAAATGTTCTTTTTCTCTCATAAATACAGCATACTTTTCTTCTGCTGATAAAAACAAATTATTGAAATTAGTAATTAAATAAGAGGCATAATATGCTTCAACAATTTTTCTATTTAAATGTTCAATGGAATGATATTTATTGGAAAGCATTTCCAACGTATTATAATCAGCACTCAAACAAATAGTATCTTCAATTGCTACGTAGTAATCAATATTAGGACGCCGCGTAAACAAAGTATATCCGTTTACAAATAAGGTTTCTTCTTCTTTAAAATCAAGGGTAATTTCTTTATCAACGACATGATAAAAGCAACGAACTAACCCTTTCACCATATAATATACTTTAATGTTCGCTGTGTTATTCGGTGCAATTATAACAGATCGTTTTTTAAATTCTTCTAATGAAAATGCATTCACCAATTCTTCCAATTCATTCATTGGAATATCAGCATATAATAGGAATATATCACTTAAATGCTTACGAAGTAAATCTATATTGTAAGTGTTTGCACGCACGGTTCTCGTAGTTTTGTGACTACAAGATATTAAATTTCTTGATTCAAGTCAAATTTTTCTAAATAAGTTGACACTTTCTTAACAAATAAACCACCAAGTTGTCCATCTACCACTCTGTGGTCGTAAGTATGTGATAAGTACATCATGTGTCGGATGGCAATGACATCTTGGCCATCCACTTCAATAACGACCGGCTTTTTCGTGATGGAACCAATTGCCATAATAGCTACTTGCGGTTGGTTAATAATAGGTGTTCCGATAATGTTTCCAAAAGTTCCAATATTGGAAATGGTATATGTGCCATCCATTACATCGTCCGGTTGCAAACTATTCGTGCGTGCTTTTACAACTATTTCATTCATGGATTTTGCGATACCTAACAAGCTTTTCTGATCGGCGTTTTTCACTACCGGAACAATTAAATTGCCATTTGGCAATGCCGTTGCAATTCCAATATTAACATCTTTTTTTCGGATAATTTTATCACCATCAACACTCACATTAATCATCGGAAAATCTTTGATGGCTTTTGCTATAGCTTCAACAAAAATAGGCATAAACGATAAGCCGAATCCTTCTCTCTTTTGGAAAGCATTTTTATGTTGCTCTCTCCAACGAACGATATTGGTAACATCGCATTCAACAAAAGAAGAAACATGCGCTGCTGTTTTACGAGAATTCGTCATGTGTTGCGAAATTAATTTTCGCATTCTATCCATTTCTATAATCTCTATATTGGAATCCGTCGTTTTAGTAGATGGCTGTGCCACTTTTGCGGTTGATGCATCTTGTTTATTTTCGGTTTTTGTTTCTGCTTTTTCCGTAACAACTTCCACTTTTGGATTTGGTGCTAATATTCCTTTTTTCTTTTGTTCAACGTATGCTAAAATATCTTCTTTGGTTACACGATTATCTACGCCTGTGCCTACAATACTTTCCAATTCTTGCATCGATATTTGCTCTACTTGTGCAATGTTCATTACCAAAGGCGAGTAATATTTATTGCTATTAGTTGATGCTTGTTGTAATGGTTGCTGAACTGTAGTGGTAACAGTTGGTATCGGATTTTCAATTACGGGTTCAATAGTTATGGATGGCACATTTTCAACTACTTTTTCTATAGGTTGATCTGTTGTTTCCTCTTGTTGAATTGCTGCACTTTCATCTACAACTTGAGTTGTTTCTTGTTTCTTTTCGGGGAAATATTGTGCCGGAGCATCGCCTTCAACTTCAATAATAGCTAAAGGTTCACCTACCGCAACAGCTACATTCACATCGTGCAAAATTTGTTTCAGAACACCATTCACAGGGCTTGGCACTTCCGAATCTACTTTATCGGTTGCTACTTCTAAAACGACATCGTGTTCATGTATGGTATCACCTACATTTTTGTGCCATGTTAAAATAGTAGCTTCTATTACACTTTCACCCATTTTAGGCATTAATAATCTGTATTCTGCCATCTTATATCTTTTATGTAAAATAAATTATAATCGGATAATTCGGATTTAAAGTTAATGCTTTTTATCCAACTTGATTCAATAGAAATTTGCGAAGAAGTACCAATGCCACTGTTGCTGATAATTCAATATTTCTTGCTCTATTATTTGTAAATTTCAATCGTTTAATATACTTCCTTTCTTTTGTACCCACACCAATAAATACTGTACCAACCGGCTTCACTTCGCTCCCACCACTTGGTCCGGCAACGCCTGAAATAGCAATAGCAACATCTACATTTAATTTATATATTGCACCACTTATCATCTCCGAAACTGTTTGTTCGCTCACGGCACCAAATTCATTTAATGTGCTTTCTTGCACATCGAGCAATTCCATTTTTACTTCATTGGAATACGAAATAATACTTCCTTTAAAATAAGCAGAGCTTCCGGAAACAGATGTAATTAAATGAGCTAAGAAACCACCTGTACAACTTTCTGCCGTTCCTAATTGCATATTTTTTTCCGATAATAATTTACCAATAGTTGCTTCTAAGGTATCATCGTCAAATCCAAAAATATGTTCGGATACTGCATTAATTACTTCCTGCTTAGCATTTTCAACTACACTTTCTAATTCTTGTTTATTATCGCCTTTTATAGTTAATCTCAATCGTACTTTTCCTACACTTGGCAAATAAGCTAATTTAATACGTGCATCTTTTTGCTGTTCAAAATCGGATAATTTCTCTGCCAATACTGTTTCACCTACGCCGGCTGTAAGTATAGAGCGATGGAAAATATACGGCAACTCATACTTACTTCTTAAATATGGAATCACTGAATCGGTTACCATAGCTTTCATCTCATATGGAACACCGGGCATCGAGACAATCATTTTATTATCTTTTGTAAAAATCATACCGGCAGCTGTTCCATTTTTATTTTGAATTACTTCACAAACATCCGGCAAATAAGCGACTCTTTTTGTTGACTCATCAATAATAAAATTTCTACCTAAAAATATACGTTCAATGTTTTTATATGCTTCATCATTAAACACTAATTTCCCATTAAAATAAGCACATAGCACATCTTTGGTAATATCGTCTGACGTGGGTCCTAGTCCGCCGGTAATTAATACTACAGTTGATGTTTCTAATGCAGCTTCCAAACTTTTAACAATATCATCCGCTTCATCACTCAATGACACATGATGAATAACATCAATACCTATCTCATTCATCTTTTGGGATATAAATTGTGCGTTTGTGTTTAGCGTTTGACCAATTAACAATTCATCACCAATGTTTAGAATAGTACATTTCATTTTTAACTTATTTTTGAAAATTTATTACTATTATTGATACCTTATATTACACAAATAAACAAATTAAAATGAAAAAGTTTTTCGGTATTTTTTTAATTTCTATTCTTCTATTTGGTTGCACAGCACAACAAATACAAGATACAGTAAGTGCCGTATTAGGTAGCAGCACAGGAAATCCAACGGAACAAGAAGCAGGTCAAGGTTTAAAAGATGCGCTCGGAATTGGTATCACAAAAGGAATGGGATTGCTTTCCCAACAAGATGGATTTTTAGGAAATGACTTAGTAAAAATTCCTTGGCCAAGTGAAGCAGAAAAGGTGAAAGATGTAATGGTGAATTTAGGAATGCAAAAACAAGTAGATAATGTAACTACTTCACTCAACAGAGCAGCAGAAAAAGCATCCGGCGTAGCAATTGATGTGTTCGTACAAGTATTGAAACAAATGACTATTACGGATGCTATCAACATTATTACCGGTGGAAATGGTGCCGGAACAGCCTATTTAAAAAAGACGGCAACACCTATTTTGACGGAAAAATTCAGACCTATCGTTGATCAATCTTTAGGACAAGTGAATGCAACTAAATATTGGGGTGAAGCAACATCTATATACAATAAAGTTCCATTCGTTAAGCCTGTAAACACCGATTTAACAGGCTTTGTAACTGAAAAAGCTTTAGTTGGAGTTTTCAAAATGATAGAAAAAGAAGAAAACAACATTAGAGCAAATCCATTGGCAAGAACATCAGATTTATTGAAAAAAGTATTCGGGTTTGCCGATAAAAATAAGTAAATTATATTTTATAAATCCTATCATTCTAAACAAGAAAACATGTCAAGAAAACCACAACAAGGACCTTTACAAGGTATCCGAATCTTGGATTTAAGTAGATTATTACCGGGACCATTAGCTACACAAATGATGGCTGATTTAGGTGCTGAAGTAATAAAAATCGAAGACACAAAAGCACCGGATTACACACGTTTTTTTCCGCCACTTAAAGGTTCTCAGTCGTTAAATTATATCAGCATCAACAGAAGTAAATTATCCATCACCTTGGATTTAAAATCAGATGAAGGCAAACGTAAATTCTTCGAATTAGTAAAAACGGCAGACATTGTTGTAGATTCATTCCGTCCGGGTGTGTTGCAAAAAATGGGCATTGATTACGATGCTGCAAAGCAACATAATGAAAAAATTATTTATGTTGCTGTAACCGGATATGGATACTCCGGAACCTATAAAGATAAAGCCGGTCACGATATGAATTATCTTGGTTATTCCGGAATTTTAGGATTAACCGGAGATGCCGAAAAACCTATTATTCCCGCTTGTCAGGTGGCAGATGTTGCAGGTGGTAGCTATCCGGCTGTAGTTGCTTGTTTATCGGCATTGTGGGCACGAGAACGAACCGGAAAAGGACAATTTGTGGATATTGCCATGACCGATTGTGTAATGCCTTTACTGTCTATGCAATACGGTGAAACACTGAATACAGAAACTACTTTTAAACGTGGTGAACCGATGCTGAGTGGTGGCATGGCAAATTATAATTTATATAAATGTAAAGATGAAAAATGGATTGCCTTAGGTTCCTTAGAACCTAAATTTTGGCAAGGTGTATGTATGTTATTGGGCAAACCAGATTGGATGCCGCGCATGATGCCGATACCGGAAGAAGTAGAAAAACTAAAACAAGATTTGCAAGCAATATTTAGTACCAAAACAAGAGATGAATGGGTGGCACTTGCCGATCCGTTAGATGTTTGCCTCACACCTATCCTTGATATGGATGAAGTGGAAAAAGACAAACATTTAAATGAGCGTGAAATGTTTTTTGAAGTAGAACACAGCGACTACGGTAAAGTAAAAGGCATTAACCAACCATTTAAGTTTTCTGAAACACCTGCAAAACCAAGTTGGGCTGCACCATTAATGGGTGAAGACAATGCACTTTTAGAAAATTTATAATCGTCTAAAAATTAATAAAATAAAGTGAAGCTAATGGAAATTTATGTATGGAAAAAAGATGGGACATCGATGGGGTTCGAACCCACGACCCTCGGAACCACAATCCGATGCTCTAACCTACTGAGCTACGATGTCCGTGTATTTTTAAGAACTGGATTGCAAAGATAGAATTTTATTTTAATTACAATAGATTTATCATTTCAACTTAAACTATTTTTAATGTACAAAAAAAATCCCGAAGCAATACTTCGGGATTTTTTATTGAATTGAATACTATTTAATCTTCAAAAAAATAGCATAAAATATTAGTTAGTATCTGTAATATTCCGGTTTGTAAGGGCCTTCAGTTGGAATATTCAAATAAGCACTTTGCTCAGAAGTTAACACATCTAATTCTACACCAATTTTTTTCAAGTGTAAACGAGCTACTTTCTCATCTAAATGCTTTGGCAACATGTACACTTTTTTGTCGTACTTGTCGCTGTATTGCCATAATTCTAATTGAGCAATTACTTGGTTAGAGAATGAATTTGACATTACAAAAGATGGATGACCTGTTGCACAACCTAAGTTTACTAAGCGACCTTCTGCCAACAAGATGATATCTTTACCATCAATTGTATATAAATCTACTTGAGGTTTGATTGTATTTTTAGTATGTCCGTAGTTTTTGTTTAACCATGCTACATCAATTTCAATATCAAAGTGACCAATATTACAAACAATCGCTTTGTCTTTCATTGCTTTAAAATGTTCCCCAGTGATGATATCTCTGCAACCTGTTGTGGTAACAATGATGTCAGCTTCTTTCGCCGCATCTGCCATTTTTTTCACTTCAAAGCCTTCCATTGCAGCTTGTAAAGCACAAATTGGGTCAATCTCTGTTACGATTACACGTGCACCTGCACCACGCAATGATTCTGCCGAACCTTTACCAACATCGCCATAACCTGCAACAACAGCAACTTTACCTGCAATCATCACGTCTGTTGCACGTCTGATAGCATCTACGCAACTTTCACGACAGCCATATTTGTTATCAAATTTAGATTTTGTAACAGAGTCGTTGATATTAATTGCCGGAATTAATAAAGTACCATTTTCCATTCTTTCGTACAATCTATGTACACCAGTTGTCGTTTCTTCTGATAATCCTTTGATGCCTTTTGCTAATTCAGGATAGTTATCAAACACCATATTCGTTAAATCACCACCATCATCTAAAATCATGTTTAATGGTTTATCTTCTGAACCAAAGAATAAGGTTTGTTCTATACACCAATTAAATTCTTCTTCGTTCATTCCTTTCCAAGCAAACACCGGAATACCTGCTGCTGCAATTGCGGCTGCTGCATGGTCTTGCGTAGAGAAAATATTACAAGAAGACCAAGTTACTTCGGCTCCTAATGCTACTAACGTTTCAATTAATACGGCCGTTTGGATAGTCATGTGTAAACAACCTGCAATACGTGCACCTTTTAATGGTTGAGATGGACCAAATTCTTCTCTTAATGCCATTAAGCCCGGCATTTCTGCTTCTGCTAAGGTAATTTCTTTTCTGCCCCATTCTGCTAAGGACATATCTTTAACTTTATATTTCAAGCTAAAGTCGATAGATGATGATGTTGTTGACATATTTTATTTTTTGATACTGCAAAAATATTTCAGAAAATTGGATTAAAAGTTGTCTTATGGCAATAAATGATAATTATCAATCATCCACATAAAAAAATCATCTCTATTTTTTTGAAAATAAGTGCGACATTTGCCTACTCCAAAATTTTAATCTATGAATGAAATATTACAACGTGAAGCTGCTATTACATTAGTAAAAGATACATTTTCTCGCTTTTTATGTGATTATTTACATCTTACTCGAATTTCCTCTCCATTGATTGTGCTTGATGGCACCGGATTAAATGATGATTTGAACGGAATTGAACGACCAGTATCTTTTCCAATTAAATCTTTAAACGAACAAAAAGCCGTAGTAGTGCATTCATTAGCAAAATGGAAACGTGTGCGGTTAAAAGAATTAGAAGTAGAAGAAAACAGAGGTATTTTAACGGATATGCGTGCCTTACGACCAGATGAAGATTATAGTCCGATACACTCTATTTATGTTGACCAATGGGATTGGGAAAAACACATCTCGAAGGAAAATAGAAATTTAAAATATTTAAAAGATACGGTGCAAAGTATCTATAATGCATTGAAAGAAACAGAACAAATTGTAGAACAACATTATCCGGCTTTAGTTCCTATTTTACCGGATGAAATTCAATTTATTCATTCGGAAGAATTACTTCAAAAATATCCTACACTTACTGCCAAAGAACGAGAAAATGCCATTGCAAAAGAGTTTGGTGCCGCATTTATTATTGGTATTGGTGGAAAATTATCTAACCATGAAACACACGACGGAAGAGCTGCCGACTATGATGATTGGAGCACAAAAAATGATGATGGTTATTTTGGTTTAAATGGCGATTTAATTTTATGGCATCCAATATTAGAATCAGCTTTTGAAGTTTCATCGATGGGAATTCGTGTTGATAAATTGGCATTAGAACATCAATTAGCAGAAAAAAATTGTGAAGAAAAAAAGAAATTATCTTTCCATACAAAACTATTAAATGGTGAATTAACAGAAAGCATTGGTGGTGGAATTGGACAATCCAGATTATGTATGTTTCTGCTCAAAAAAACGCATGTAGGTGAAGTGCAAGTAAGCGTTTGGTCGGATGAAATACGCTCACAAATGAAAAAGAAAGGAATTAATTTATTATAAGTAGGTAATAAAAAAAAGTGAACTAAAAAATTTGTTCACTCTTTCTTATTAGCTTAAATTTATTTCTGAATAATAATTCTGGTTGGTGTTGGACCTTCAATTTTATTGGCATCAAATGCTTTTTTCACTAATTCTTGCGTTCCAAAATAGACATCCCAATAATCTGCTTGTAAAGTGAATGGACGAACTGCCAAGGTACACATGCCATCTCCGATTTTAAGTACGCTTACTTCCGGTACCGGTGTTTTCAATATTTTTGGATGACTCAACATTGCTTCAATAGCAACGGCGCGTGCTTTATCAATATCTTGATCAAGTGCAATTGCCATTGTCAAATCAACGCGTAAATTTCCGTGTGTAGTATAGTTAGTAATTACACCTGTAGATAATGGACCGTTGGGAATAATCGTTGTTTTATTATCCGGTGTTAGAACGGTAGTAGCAAATACACCTTGCTCTATTACTGTACCAACCGTGCCTTGAGCTTCAATTAAATCGCCGACTTTGAACGGTTTAAAAACCAACATCATTACACCACCTGCTAAATTCCCTAAAGAACCATTTAGGGCTGCACCAATAGCTAAACCGGCACCGGCAAGAATTGCGGCAAATGAGGTTATATCAATACCAATCATTCCGGCTATAGTTAACACTAAAAGTATGGTAAGTGAAACTTTAATTAATGAAACCAAAAAGGTTTGTAAGGATTTATCGTAATTTTTCTTTTGTAAGATGGAACCTACAATCTTAGATATTTTTCTAATAACGAAAACACCAACAATATAAACGACAATGGCACCCACTAATTTAGGAGCAAATGCGAATGCTAGTTCTTGTAACTTCGTCAATAAATCAAAGCCGGTTTTTGTTTGAATTTGTAAAATCATATTATTATTTATTTTGATAAATAATTACATTGATGAAAAATACAGCGAATACGTTGCATTTATACAATTTACATAAAAGTAGTATATAAATCTCTCTTTGAAAGATTTAATAGATTTCTACCGTTTTATATTTTTTTTGATTCTACTTAATGAAGTTGGTGTTACACCAATAAAAGATGCTAAATATTTTTGCGGAATAGATTGTAATAATTCCGGCTTATTTAATAAATCTAAATATCGCTTATCGGCAGAATCTCGTTGTAATGCTGTAAAACGCTCTAATAAATGCAAGATTACATCTTCCCAAAACTTACGCATCATTTCTTGGATTTTAGGATGCGATTCGTATAGATTGTTCAAAACAGATTTGGGCAAATACAATATCTCTGTATCTTCAATTGCTTGTAAAAAATAATTAGAAGGTTGCTCACTGATAAAACTATAAATCTCAATAGCGGAAGATTGTTTTAATGCAAACCAAACCGAAACTTCAACATCATCTAAAATATAATACAAACGAATGCAACCATCTTTTACAAAAATTAAATCTTTACAAACCTCGCCTTGTTGCAATACAAATTCATTGCGTTTAATTTTTTTATGGCTAAATTTAGAAATAATAAAGTCCAATTCTTCTTCCGGAAGTTGGATATATTGACGTAAAAAAATCTTGAGCTCGTTTTTCATTTTGTATTACAAAGGTAAAATAAACCTGAAATTTACTTAGATAAATCTATTTGATTTTTTTAAACAATATATACAATCCGATTTTGGAATACAATTTGATATAAAAAGAAATAAATCGAAAAATTATTGGGCAATGGTATAATAATAACTCAGTAATTTCTACATTTGCGACTAGAAAATATGTTTATTTACAACTATAAAACTATACTATCATGAAAAATTTAATGCTTATTTTAGGACTTTTCTTTCTTACAAAATCAAATTTTGCTGAAGATAAAGTAAATGCTGCACACGATGCAATTAAAGCAGGAACAACATTACATTATATCGTTAATACCGGAAATTCAACCTATCCGTTTATAGTGAAAATTGTTTCATTAGATGCAACAAAAGGTATTGTATTTGACTATGACTTACAAAGTGCATCGCCCAAAAAAGCTCGTGTAACCATGACGGAAGATGCAGTTGAAAATGCAGCAACTATGTATAATTTTTTCTCGGGCACAGATGTTACATTAACCAATAGAGTGAGCGTTTTTATGAGCCAAAAAATGTTTAACGAAGCTGTTAGCAAAGGTAATGAGAACTTACCAGCAAAAACAGCAGCCATTAAATTAAATGAAAGTGATGAAAATTACTTACAATTTAACAACACCAATAATATTGCACAACTAAATACGGATAAAGGCAGTTTTGCTACACAAGAAATATATAATGAAGATATGAGTTACAGTATTCGTTACATCGACGATGCGAAATGTCCTTTAATAATTTCTATGGATTTAGGTTGGACAGTAAAACTTTCAAAAGTGGAATTCTAACCTAATTAAATCAATCAAGTGATTTAATGGTATATAAATATCCAACGGATATACTAACATTGGAATGATACATTTTAGGCACTAATGCGGATTTTTTATTAATACTTACAAAACCTGCGTTGTATCTTAGAGCAAATTCTATCCAACCTTTACCAACTTTAATGTCAGTACCGGCACCAATAATAAGTCCTGCATCTACTCTTCTATCGCTATTTGTAAAAACATATTTGTAGGTACTTGCATTTTTAGATTGCTTATCTATACTAACAGAATTCTGAGTATATCCACCAGTCCAATAAGAAACATAAGGGCCTAATTGCACTATACCTTTTACTTTTTCAGTACCAAAACGTCCGACTACTAAAATGGGAAATTGCACATAATTCATAACCAATTTGCCGGAATACTTTGCTGAATCAATATTTTTTTTCCAACCTTGTCCTTTTTGTGCAAATTCAATTTCTGTTTGTAAGCTCATATATTTATTAAAATCTAAGCGAAGTACTCCAGATAAATCAGAACCGAGTGTAACACGTTTTTTATAATCCGGAATTGGTTCATATTTACGAAGAGATGAAATATTAAATCCGGCTCTTGCTCCTGCTAATACACCTATCTCGGCTTTTGTGCTTAAACTATAAACTATAAATAAAATAAAAAATAGAAATCTATGTTGCATGATTGAATTTGTTACAAATATACCGTAGTTTTTTAAAGATTAGCTCAATTTTGTTAAACTATACTTAAAATTTATACCAACTCAGGTGTGATATAATAAAAGGCATTACATTTGTTATATCAATAAAAAAAAACGAACATGAGAAAATTATTTTTAGCACTTACAATGATGGCAGGTACATTTGGTGTATTTGCACAAGGCAACCCAACTGTTCCTTCAGCTGTTGAAGCAGATCCAAACGCTCCAACTATGTCATTTGAAAAAGATGCCATTGATTATGGTACTATCAAACAAGATGCTGACGGAAACAGAACTTTTACATTTACAAACACAGGAAAAACGCCTATCGTAATTAGTGAAGCACACGGCTCTTGCGGTTGTACTGTACCTACTTATCCAAAAGAACCAATTATGCCTGGTCAAAAAGCGGATATTAAAGTACACTATGACACACACAGAGTTGGACCTTTCTCTAAAAGTGTAACAGTAAATTCTAATGCAAAAAATTCTCCGGTAGTTTTAAGAATTAGCGGAACAGTAGAAGCACCTGCTAGCGAAAATACGGCAACTAATCCTACTACAATTATTCCAACAACACCAGTAACTCCGGCACCGGCTGCTACAACAAAAACTACTACTAAAGCACCTGTAAAAACTACTACTAAAGCGCCAACTAAAGTTACAAAGGCTCCAACAAAAACAACTAAAAGCACAACTAAATAAAAAACTGTACTTTTCAATTTAATAAAAGCTCTGAATTATTTCAGGGCTTTTTTTTATCGTGTCATTATCACATATTCGCTGATAACTTCTCGCAAAAAATCGGGTGCATTCATTGTCACCT
>CAZDOT010000020.1:37325-46317 GCA_964507125.1 uncultured Chitinophagales bacterium
ATCACATATTCGCTGATAACTTCTCGCAAAAAATCGGGTGCATTCATTGTCACCTCTTTCAAATCCATTTGTTCTTTTAATGTAGCAACAGTCTCTTCTAATAATTGATGATACGTAGGATTTCTATATTGCTGATAGCGAACTAATAAATTTTTAAGTGCCAACATTTCTTCATCATTATAACGTGTAACCATTGGAAATTTAGGAACGTATTCTTCTTTATCCGGTAAATTGCGTAAATCATCCAGTGTAACGATACGTTCCGGTTTTAATTTAATCACGGTTGTTCCGGCAATCATATCACCAAAACGCTGGTTTTTGCTACTCATATAAATAGAAATTGTACCTACCGAATATGCAGAAAACCCAAAATCAATGGCACGGTATGCCCAACGAATAAGATAATCACTGATTTCTAAGGCATTTCCATTCAGTTTTATCACACAAATGCCTACAAGCTTTTTGCCAATACTTTGTCCATTGGTAAATATCTCTATAAATAAGGAATATAATACTCTAAATAAAAATAAAATTGTGAAAACTATATAGAAATTAGTATCTGAGAAATTAACAGCAAGTGTCGTGAGTAAAAAATAAAGCAAGAAAAAATAAAGCACAAAAACAATCGATGTATCAATCAACCAAGCTATGAAACGCCATAAAAATCCGGCTGTATCATATTGTATGATGACATTTTGTGTGGTGCTTACTTCTATTTTTGCCATAATTAAAAGTAAGAAAAATGTTACAACTCAACTCTTATTGTTCAAAAAAAATATACCAACTATTTAGAATACATAAAAATATAGTATTTTAGTTATTGATGAAGGAAACCAAATTCATAGAACAAAATCAAAAAAAATGGGATGAGTTTGAGCGTTTATCACAGAATAAACAAAAGGATTCCAAACAGTATAGTAAGTTGTTTATTCAAATTACAGATGATTTATCCTATGCGCGTACTTTTTATTCCAATCGCTCTGTAAGAGTATATTTGAATAATTTGGCTCAATCAATTTTTCACAAAGTATTTAATTATAAAAAGAAACGAAAATCCATTTTTAGAAATTTTTGGATGGAAGAATTACCATCTATCATGTACCAACATCGAAAGGAATTATTGGTTTCATTTTTAGTAGTTGTTTTGGCCATTGCAATTGGAATACTCACCTATTTACATGATCCGTCCTTTGCTGAAAAAATATTGGGCGAAGATTATTTGGAAATGACAGCCGAAAACATTGCAAAGAAAGATCCGATGGCGGTGTACAAACAGAATGGGCCAATTGAAATGTTTATCATGATTGTAAGCAACAATTTAATGGTAGATGTATTGACGTTCTTTTCCGGAATTATTTTAGGCATCGGCACTTTGTTTGTTTTAATCCGAAACGGATTAATGTTAGCAGCATTTCAATATTATTTTATTGAACGAGATTTATTTCGAGAATCCTTTTTGGCGGTTTGGCTACACGGAACATTAGAAATATCAGCTATGGTAATTTGCGGTGCCGCCGGAATAGTATTGGGCAAAGGCTTAGTATTTCCTGGCACTTACAGCCGAACGCAAGCATTTTTTTCGTCGGCACAACGAGCTACAAAAATATTTTTTTCCGCTTTACCAATCACATTTGTTGCCGGAATAATCGAATCATTTTTAACAAGATATACCAATGCACCCGACATTTTACGCTTGGGATTAATCTTGTGTTCTTTATTTTTTATCTTGAGCTACTATGTGTATTTACCGTGGTTGAAAAATAAAAATGGCACACTAAAAGCAATAGAAGCGGAAAAAGTATTACCGGAAAATTTTGAACCATTCGAGTTTTTTAGAATTAAAAAAGTATCCGAAATTATTATAGAAACATTTCGGTTTTTTAGAAAATATACCGGTATATTCTTTGAACTATTTTTTATTGGTGGCCTTGTATTTATAGGCTTTGGAATAGGATTAGACAAGCAATATCTAATAGACAATATTGATCTCACCTATCATTCGTTTACCAATATTGAACGACTTTTCACAATGCAAGCAAATAATAAATTCGCCTATTTATTTCCATTGATATTTACCTACATCACTATCCGAATTGCGTATTTATTTAGCATAGAATGGAATGCTTCACAAAACAAACAACATCTTTCTTTCACTGATTGGTGTAAAGAAAATTGGTTAAAAATTATGTTGATTATTTTCATGCAAACACTCTTTTATGCATTTATTGCATTCACCGCTTTAAGTACTTACACATTGCTATTTCTTATTCCAATACAATTTATTGGAACATACATTATCTTATTTCCATTCAAAGAAAAAAAGAATCTCATCACATCGTTTTACTACGTTTTAAAGTCGGGATTCATGAACTTATTTGCAATACATTTAGCATTCATGTTATTTATTATTGCAGTATATTTTTTCCTATTTGACACACAAATCATATACATTATCAGCGAAGCAATTACGATGAATTTTGATGATAAAATAATAGATAGCGACACCGTTTACTTAATTTTATTTTTAGGAACAAACTCTATTTTAATAATTATTAGTTGTATTATTTGCTGTATTTATCAAGGTATATTTTTCTTTTCTCAAAGAGAAAGGCATACTGCGGAAGGCTTGATACAACAACTTAACCAAATTGGACAGAAGAAGAAACATGTTATATAAAAACAAACATATCATCTTTTCAATATGGTTGATGCTGCTCGTATTTATGGGCATTGCACAAGATACAACTGCTGATTATTTAAAAGGAAAAGCCTTTCAAGAAGCGCAATTAAAGCAACCTATACAAACAGATTCTTTTAATAAGGCAACATGGACAGCACTAAAAAAACAGCTTAAAATAAAAGAATACGAAGCCATACAAAAAGAAGAAAAAAAAGAAGAAGAAACAAACGAAGAAAAAAAGGAAGATTGGGCAAAAAGTTTATCGCCTAAAACTGTAAAAATTATTCAGTGGACAGCCTTTGCCATTTTATTATTGACATTAATCTATTTGGTATTGCGCGTGTTAGGCATTAATCCATTTATAAAAAACAAGCAATATAAAATTCAAATTACATTAGATGAATTAGAAGAAAACTTAGATACTGCCGACATCGATCCGCATCTATACAAAGCCATTAAATCCAAAGATTACAAATTAGCCATTCGCTTGTATTATTTAATGATAGTACAAAAATTGGCTTTGAAAGAAAAAATCAACTGGAAAAAATACAAAACCAATCGACATTATTTGTATGAATTAAAACAGGAAACAGATAAGCAAGCTTTTTCACAAGTTACAACACTCTATGAAAAATATTGGTTTGGTGATAATGAAATAAATGAATCAACATACAATGAAATCAATCCATTGTTTGTAAACTATTTGCAGAATATAAAATAATGAAACAAAATCGGAATTGGATAAAATTAGTTGCGTTGTTAGCTCTTTTGCTAACGGCAGCTTATTTTTTATTCAAAGATGATTTTTCAGAATGGGATTACAACCTCAATAAAACGAAGAAAAACGCGTATGGTACTTTTTTGTTTTATGAATTATTAAAAGCAAAATATCAACCCAATGATTTTTATGAAATAGAAAAATCAGTAGTTGAAAGTTTAAGAGCATTGCCAAAAAACAAAAAATACAATTATGTTTTTGTCAACTACGCTCCATATTATGATTCCGCAACGATAGACACACTTTGTAAGTTTGCATACAGCGGAAACACCGTATTCATTAGTGCTGAGAGCATTTGGGGAACCTTACGAGATTCCATTTTAAATCAAATGTATCACATAGATATAAAAAGTTCATTTGATAAATTATACGAACGAAATAGAGATACCATTCCGGAAGATGTTTTCGCTTCTTCCTTTAATTTTATTCATCCATCATTAAAACATAAAACGGGCTATACCTATTATAGAAAATACAAAGCAGATACTCTTCACACGTATTACAATCAATTTGTTCCTGTGGTAGATTCACTCATAAAACAACCTATTGCAGATGAAAACGCACTTCATTTTATTGGATTTGAAAACTCGTATGGCATTGGTTTAAACATCGTAGAACTTCAACATGGAAAAGGAAAGTTTGTTATCATGTTATCGACAATTCCATTTACCAATTATTTTATGCGAAATAAAAATGGCTTGGAATATATTGAAAAACTGCTATCGTACTTACCCAATTCTGCTACAATTTGGGATAATAAATCGCATATTTTAGATTATAAAGACACCTACAAACCACCTAAAGGAAAAAGCAGTTTTGGCGAAACACCGCTTTATTTCATCTTACAAAATAAAGCATTGCGTTGGGCTTGGTACTTACTAATAATAGGTGTTATTGTTTATGCCTTATTTCATGCAAAACGCAGACAACGCATTATTCCAATCATCGAACCAAAACAAAATAATTCTTTAAAATATGTAGAAACGATTGGACAATTGTATTTGCACGAAAATGAACACATCGAGATTGCTACAGAAATGCGACATTTATTTTTAAATTTTATCCGACAAAAATATTATCTAAAAACCAGTGAAATAGACGATGCATTTTTCAATACGTTAGCACAAAAATCAACAATAGAAATAGAAAAAATAAAATCCATCTTTGATGATTTTAAAAGAATACAAAAAGTGCAAACAATAAATCAATCTTTTTTACAAACACTCAATCAAAAATTAGAATACTTTTATTCAAATTGTAAATAAATACTATGGAAACTATACAAAACGAAAACACTTCAGCTGAATTTCAATTGGTAGCAACAACTGCCAAGAAAATAAAACAAGAAATGGCAAAGGTTATTGTAGGACAAGAAAATGCAATAGATTTGATGTTGTCTGCTTTATTTATTGGTGGACACATTTTATTAGAAGGTGTGCCCGGAATTGCTAAAACACTTACCGCAAAAATGCTATCAAAAACCATTTCTGTCGGATTTTCGCGTATCCAATTTACGCCGGATTTAATGCCGACAGATATTATAGGAACGTCGGTATTTAATTTGAAAGAATCGGAATTTTCGTTTCGTTCGGGTCCTGTTTTTTCCAACATTATTTTGATTGATGAAATCAATCGTTCTCCGGCAAAAACACAAGCAGCATTATTTGAATTAATGGAAGAAAAACAAGTTTCCGTAGATGGAACAACCTATCCAATGTCGTATCCATTTATGGTTTTAGCAACACAAAATCCGATTGAACAAGAAGGAACCTATCGCCTACCCGAAGCACAATTAGACAGATTTATTTTTCGTATAGAAATGGATTATCCCAATTTAGAAGAAGAAAAAATGATACTTCATCGCTTTAACAACGACTTCAATTCCAGAATAAACAATACAGTGAATGCAGTGGTAAATGCCAATGAAATAAAGCAATGTAGCGAGTTGGTAGAAAAAGTTTTCATTAAAGACGAGATTATAGATTACATTGCAAACATTGTACACGAAACAAGAAATCATGGTGATTTATTTTTAGGTGCATCACCACGCGCATCGTTATCTTTATTAAAAGCGAGCAAAGCAATGGCCGCCATTTCCGGAAGAGATTTTGTAATTCCGGATGATGTACGTGCGGTTTCATCAGCTGTATTAAATCATCGAATTATACCATCACCGGAAAAAGAAATGGAAGGCATCACGGCACATGACATTACACAACAAATAATACAAAAAATAGAAGTACCACGATAATAAAACAAGATAGAATTGCATGATTCGTATTAAAGCAACATATCAACGATTTATTTCCAACACGTTTTTATCACGTCGATTTTTTTATGTATGGTCGTTGGCAATATTGCTATTTATATTGAGCTTTAGTTTTACTTTCGTATTTCCATTCGCTTTATTTACGCTTATCTTATTAAGTATTTTCACATTGATAGATTTTATTTTAGTTCAATCTTTTCACGATAAAATATCTTGCACTCGAACCACACCACAAGTATTGCCTTTAGGCGATGAACAAACAATTTCTATCTTAATTAAAAATACACACAGCACACCGGCAACTATAGAAGTAATAGATGAATTACCTATTGAATTTCAGAAACGAGATTTTTCATTTAAATTTTATCTATCATCGAATGAAGAAAAACAGATACAATACAATGTGAGAGCCATTACACGCGGTGCGTTTCAATTTGGAAATTGCAATTTATTTGTTTCTACTTTAATAGGATTTATTCAACACAAGATAACTGTTCCAGCAGAAAAAACAACGCCGGTTTATCCATCTTCTATTCAAGTAAAAAAACATGAATTACTATTATTCAATCGCTTGCACACATTTCAAGGGGTGAAAAAAATGCGGAAAATTGGACATAGTTACGAGTTTGAACAGATAAAAAATTACACTTCCGGAGATGATATTCGCAGTATAAATTGGAAGGCAACCGGAAGACGCAACCAATTGATGATAAATCAATATGGCGACGAAAAATCGCAACAAATATATTCTATTTTAGATAAAAGCAGAGCCATGAATATGCCATTTAATGGCTTAAGTTTATTGGATTATGCCATCAATACGACATTGGTAATTTCCAACACGGCATTACACAAAGATGACAAAGCGGGCTTGCTGACATTTAACGAAAAAATGGGCAACTTTATAAAAGCCAATAAAAAATCCGGTCAATTAAAATTAATTTCTGAAACATTACACAAAGAAACAGAAAGCAATTTTGAAGCGAATTTTGAATTATTGTATCACGCGGTGAGTAGGCTCATCAAACAACGTAGTTTATTAATTTTATACACCAATTTTGAAAGTTACTTCACATTAGAACGTTATTTGCCGGTACTGCGAAAGCTAAACCAGTCACATTTATTGTTGGTGGTAGTTTTTAAAAACACGGAAATAGAAAAATACAGTTACGAGAAGGCAGACGATACCTTAGACATCTATCATAAAACCATCGGGAAAAAATTTTTATTTGAAAAAGAAATGATGGTAAAAGAATTAGCCAAATACGGCATACAATCCATCCTTACTGCACCCGAAGATTTATCTACCCAAACCATCAATAAATACTTAGAGTTTAAAGCAAAAGGTTGGATTTGATAGACTATACCTATCAGATTTACAATGGTAATAGGTTCTCTTATTTAGGCATTAAGAAAATTTATCTTTCTATAATAAGACAATAGGTATGTCTTTTTTGAAGTATCATTTAAAAACGAATGGTGTATCAATGTTTCTACCTTTGATTGTTTTTCTAAAAAAGGATGCATTATCTTTTCAACTCTATTATCCTTTACACCTATACGTTTTGCAAATTCTACAAAATCTGCTTTAGCAGGATACGCATTCTTTTTATATGAACCGCTTCTGAAATCATCTGAAAATAATCCTTGCTCCAATGCAAAACCTGTATCATTTACATGAAGAGATGTATTAACTAAATCATAAGCCGGACTCAGAATATAATCACCTTTAGTTGTTTCCAATAATGAAAAGTTTTTCAAATGAGCATCACCGTTTGAAAAAACATAATTAAAAAGCACTAATGCAAAATATTTTTCAATTTCAACTCTCCACGCAGGAACAAATTTCTGAATTAATTCACCTATTTCTTGATAACTATATTTATACTTAAAATCTGGACCAGCATTGTCTTTTGTTTTCCCCGCCAAAGATGCAAAATCTTCTTTTCCCCACTTTGTTTTATCATCCTTTACATCAAATCGTTTTGTTATATAAGCCGGAATGCCATTATTAAAAAAAATAATAGCATTTTCAGCCGTATTGATATTATATACCTGCTTTGCAATTTGCATGGTTAAGTGTTCATTTGCAGGTACCTGACCAACATTCTTTAAATCTCGTGGTATAGGTTTTAATATATAAGTACCTTGTTCTCCAGAATTAGTTAGTCTTAAATTATTTTTATCTAAGAGTAAACTTAGTTTTTCCTGCACACCTGATATGGAAATACGTTTGCGATTTTCAAGAAACTGTTCAGAATCCGCATCATCTTTCATATACGCATAAGGTAAAACGTGATATACCTTCTTGCCATTAAATACCGCACGTAAGCATATTGGGCTATATGTTTTAAAACCCTCTGCCAAAGTACCAGGACAATATTTTAAATCATCTATATTCATTCGATTGAACTTGCGTTTACAGTTATTGCTCCAATTGTATCATATTGAGCAGTAGCTATGAGAAATCCGAAACTATCTTCTTCATCAATTTTCAATTGTATGCTCTGTAACTTTTTATTTACACCTTCACTCAACATATTATAGAAGAATGGAAATAAATATTCAGAATTGTATTCCTGTTGTGATTTAGGAAGTGTTAAACTTATTGCAGGACAATTTGGATCATAAAAATATTTATCATCATATTTAAATAGATAGGAAGTTCTACTTTCTTCAGTTAAAGTACCAGCCAATAGCCCATTGCGATATACATCTGCCTTTCGCATTTATTAAATTGTTCTTATTACATCTACCTTTAATTCCAATCCTAACACATTTAACAGATTATTTAATACTGAAAATGATGGATTTCCCTCTCCTTTCTCATATCTTATTACTGTGCCTTTAGTTACATTGGCCAATTCAGCTAAGTCCGTTTGGGTAATACCCAATTCGTTCCTTCTTTTTTTTAATACCATGCCTATTTCTGTAAGGTTCATTATATCGAACTTTAGATATAAAATTACTTCATTCTTAGGATTTACGCAAGTAAAAGTTCTATATATAGCACTTTTAGTATAATAATAATAGAAAAGAGGAAGGCAGGATATGAAAAGTACGATATAACATACTTTTTAGTGTGCTCATATTGACTATAACCATTTGTATGGATATAATTAGAAATTTATTTATTTAGCATAGAAAAGTAAACAAAATAATTTGTTCCTGGTGACCTAAAATGGAATAAAAAAAGGTCACCGAATAGGTCACCTACAGAATAGAATTTAATGGATATTTTGTGATTTTGGTGAAACTAAAAAGT
>CAZDOT010000021.1:0-7822 GCA_964507125.1 uncultured Chitinophagales bacterium
AAAGTGGGAATCTTATTAAATACGATGTATTCAATATTTCTCAATACTTACTACTTATATCTATAAATACCAATCCATGTTTCGTGTCCACACGAAACATTTCTTTTTTGGTTTGTGATGACACAAACCAATGCAATGGGATATTTCTTATCTCTATTTTATTTCATATATCAAACCTAAGTCGTACATTGTTCATATAATTTCATATATGGCAAACCAACAATTCGACTACGATTATGTCATTATAGGCAGTGGCTTTGGGGGCTCTGTGTCTGCATTGCGTCTTTCAGAAAAAGGCTATAAAGTATTGGTGATTGAAAAAGGAAAATGGTTTAAAAAACAAGAAGATTTTCCTACTACCAATTGGAATTTACGCAAGTGGATGTGGATGCCTAAATTAGGTATGCAAGGCTTGTTTAAATTAACCTTCTATCGACATGTTGCCATTGTGAGTGGCGTGGGCGTAGGCGGTGGTTCCTTGGTGTATGCGAATACATTGCCTGTTCCAAAATCAGAGTTTTATAATTCCGGACATTGGAAAGGATTAGATAATTGGGAAGAAGTACTAAAACCATTTTATGCAACAGCTTTAAAAATGTTGGGTGCAGCTAAGCATCCGTATATGAGCAAAAGTGATAAAGTGATGCAAGAGTTGGCTGAGAAGATGGGTAAACCGGAAGCATTTGAAAAAACAGATGTTGCCGTTTATTTTGGTAAAATAGGAGAGACGGTTCCCGACCCATATTTCGATGGCAAAGGACCGGATAGAACCGGATGTAATTTATGCGGTGGTTGTATGTTGGGTTGTCGGTATAATGCAAAAAATACGTTGGATAAAAACTATCTGCATTTAGCACAACAATTAGGAACTGAAATAATTGCTGAAAAATTGGTGTATGACGTGGTGCCACTAAATGGAAAAATGGATGGTAGTGATGGTTATGAAATAAAATATAAAGAGGCACTTTCTTATTTTCCTAAGAAAGGAAGTGTAAAGGCAAAGTCGGTAATATTTTCAGGCGGTGTATTAGGCACGGTCGATTTATTATTGAAATTAAAAGAAACATCATTGCCAAATTTATCTAATACTTTAGGTTCCGGTGTGCGTACCAATTCTGAAAGTTTGATTGGTGTAACCACCTTTCGAAAAGATATTTCATTTTCTGAAGGCATTGCCATCGGATCTATAATTAATATTGATGAAAGCAGGCATATTGAACCGGTTAAATATTCCGAAGGTGCAGGATTTTGGCGCATTTTCATGGCACCGATGGTACATGGTAAAACGTTCTTTTCACGATTGTATAGAATGATAAAAGATTTTGTAGTGCATCCAATTGCCAACTTAAAAATATTTTTTGTAGATGATTGGAGTAAACGCACGCAAATTTTATTATACATGGAAAGTATTGATTCTAGTTTGAGTTTTAAACGAAATAGTATTGGTGGCATGAAAACTACTTTAGATTCTGGGCCTGCACCGACAGCCTTTAATCCAAAGGCACAAGAAATTGCACACGAAGTAGAAAAAATTGTTGATGGCAAAGCAATGGTGATAAATAGCGAAACATTATTTGGTATTCCAACAACGGCACATATTTTAGGAGGTGCTTGTATGGGAAAAGATGCACAAAGTGGCGTTATAGATAAAGATAATTTTGTGTTTAATTACAAAAATATGATGGTATGTGATGGAAGTGCTATTTCTGCAAATCCGGGCGTAAATCCAAGCTTGAGTATAACAGCCATCACAGAACGAGCAATGAGCAAAATTCCGATGAAGAAAGACAATCCGGAGTTTAATTAATTTTCTCAAGCCGTGGATCGTGTCCGCACGAAACATTTCAATTTTGGTTTGTGAAGACACAAACCATGGCAAAGGATTCTGTGTGGTTGATTATTTGCAGCGTCCACTACATAAAAACTGCATGCAAGAAAAATAAAAATATCACCATATTAATATCTACCTAAAAAATAAATTCGGATACAGTACAACAGCGAACCCTTGTAATGTATCCGAATAGTGGTTGGTTGGTTTGGTTTAATTTTTTATACCTAAACTAAACAATAAAATAGTTTGAGAAGTTCCTTAAAGTGAAATTATTCGTATTTAACTACAAATGAATCGCTGTATTTATTAGATAATACAGATTTTAATGCATCGGCATAAGCTCTGTTTTGGAATTTTCCCATATATAATTTATATACGGTTTTCCCATTCAAATCTTCTTGATGCACCAACATATTTTGTTTGTATTGTGCTTCTAAATCAGCAATGATAGCCAATAATACATTCATGTCAGAAAACACCCCTAATTGTAAGCCGTAGAAACCTTTTTTGGTGGTGTCTAATTTGCTGATGATATAGTAAGAAGAACGATTCGTGGTGGCATTGGAGTTGGCATCTTTCACTTCTGTAATTGGCATCGGAATGGGTGCATTACTGTTGTTTGTGATGTCTTCTTTGTGTTCGTCCACATTTTCGGAGTTTGCCGTCTCCTTTCCTGTTTTCATTACAGAAGCAGTGGTAGTAGTATCCGTTTCCTTTATTCCATTTTGATCTGTGATGTCTAAGCTGGCATCTAATAAATTTTCCGGAGCTTTTTCTTTTTCTACAATTTCTACTTTTACTTTAGTAGTACCTTTGTTTTTGTAGCCCAATAAATCTGCTGCTTTTGTAGATAGGTCGATAATTCTACCTTTTACATACGGTCCTCTATCGTTGATTTTTACAAATACAGATTTTTTATTTTGCTCATTGGTTACTTTCACAATAGTACCTAATGGCAATGTTTTGTGTGCTGCTGTTAAAGCGTATTGATTGTATTTTTCACCACTTGCTGTTTTTCTTCCGTGAAAATAATCTCCATAATAAGAGGCCACACCGAATTCAGTTTGAGCTGCAAATGCAAATGTAAATGAAATAATAAATAAAAAACTTGTTAGTACATTTTTCATGGCAAATTTGGTTTTGATTAGAAATTAGTTTGCCTAAAAAGATGTTGCAAAGATACTGCCGCTTTTTTACGGATTTGTTAACTCGTCACAGAGTTGCATTAAAGGTTCAGTTAAAATAGCATGTCCACCTTTGTAAAAAAAATGTGAAAATATTAAGCCAATGTTATCCAAGTTTTTCTTTACTGTTTCGAACATTTCCGCACTGATGAACTCATCTTCGTCGCCTACCAATAAATAGGGAGAAAGTGCGTTGAGCCATTTGACATCGGTCAAACATTCATTAGGTATGCTTCCGCCCCAAAATACAATACGATTCAGTTTGTTTGGTGCGTGCATTGACCACCGTGCCATGGTGGCTACACCTTGCGAAAAGCCCAAACCTACTATTTTTGCGTCTGTTTGTAAAATAAATGTTTTGTAAACGTTATCTAAATATTGAATATAGTCTTTGATTTCATTTTCTCTATCTTCAGAAGTCATCCAACAAGCACCCACTCGGCCTGTCATATCTTTTAAATAAAACCGATTAAGTGCTTCCGGAACAATGACAAAATGTTTGTCCGGCGACAACACCTCAAATTTTTTGATAAAGTATTCGGCTAAAAAACCATATCCATGTGTAACAAGCCATATAATTTCTGTTTTTTCAGAAAGCGTTCCGTAGGTAAATACTCTGGCTGTTTTTTGTGTTTGTATTGAATGTGCTCGCGTGTTCATTGGGTAATTAAATGCAAGTTACAAAAGAATTCATTGTTAGCTATTGTACTATCTGTAATTTTGGGATTCGATTTCTTTTCTTATTCTTAGATAATTTAGAATATAAAATTTGAATAATACTGAAATCCTATTTATTTTGTTCGTAAAATTGCCCATTGAAAGATTATAAAAAATATTACATCATCGACGCAACGCCGGATTTATTGTTCTTGGCATTAACCAATCCAACTATTATCAAACTTTGGTCGGGTGATGATGCTGAAATGTCAACAGAAGTCAATAGTGAATTTTCACTGTGGTCTGGTGGAATTTGCGGTAGAAACTTAGAGTTTGTTGAAAACAAAAAAATAGTACAAGAATGGTATTTTGGCGATCAAGAAATGCCATCTATCGTTACTATTTTATTGCATGAGCATACCAAAGGCACATCGGTAGAGTTAAGACATACTAATATTCCGGATGAAGCATACGATGATATTGTAGAAGGCTGGAACAATGAATACTTTGGTGCCTTGCAAGAGTTTTACGAAGAAGGATAAAGGTTTGGTGAGATATAATCTGATTGTATTCTTATTTAACATCCAATCACCCTATCACAACAAATAGTCTGCATCGTGCCCCCAACGGTATTCCATTAAGAAACCTACCGCTTCTCGTACAGCCATTCCTTCAAATAATACTTTGTAGATAGTTTGAATTATAGGTGTTTTTACGCCGGTCGTATCTGCTAATTTTTTTGAGATGCTGACCGTTTTTATGCCTTCTGCTACTTCCGTAGAGGTGGCAATAATTTGTTCCAATGTTTCGCCTTTTGCTAAGCGTGTTCCTACGGTGTAGTTTCTACTTAAAGGCGAAGTACAAGTGGCCACTAAATCACCGATGCCGGCTAATCCTAAAAAGGCTTGGCGACTGGCACCCATTGCTGTTGCCAATCGGATGATTTCTCCCATGCCGCGTGTTATTAAAAATGCCATAGCATTTTGCCCATAACCTAAACCACCCAAAGCACCTGCAGCTAATGCCATTGAGTTTTTAAGCACACCTGCTAATTCTACCGCAAATATGTCGTGGTTGCTGTATACTTGTAGGCGTTTACTTCTTAATGCTGTATCACCTTCGCGTATCACTTCATCAAATTTACTGGCAATAACAGTGGCTGCCGGTTGTTTGTCTGCAATTTCACGTGCTAAGTTAGGACCGCTCATGCAACCTACACGTTTTACGCAGGTTTCTTCTAATATTACTTTACTCATCGTGTAGATGTCGGCTACTTGCAACGTAACATCTTTATCTAAGATGGTTTTTCCCGGTTCTAATTTGATGTCAAAACCTTTAGTGCAATGTATCATCATGTGATCAGGACGAAGAAACGGTGCCATAAATTTCATTGTATCTCGAAATGCATCGGAAGAGACAGATGGAAATAGTAAATAACAATTATCTGCAATTTCTTGCATGTTATTCGTTGCACGTATATTGGGATGAATGTCTTGTCCGTTGTTTTTGCGTTCAGTGTTTATAATCTCTACAGCATCTGCTCTTCTGGAATAGAATAATACTTCACCATTTTCTGCCAATAGATTGGCAACGGCAGTACCAAAACTGCCTGCACCTATAACGGCAACAGGAAATTTATCAGATGAATTTGTGTAAGCCATATCCTAATAATCTATTGTGGTAGTAATACAATAATTTTAAATCTTCGCTGGTGATATTTCCTTCTTTATTGCGCATAATAGGTAAGTTGGTATGATAGATACATACATTATAAATACCTAATTCAATAATTTCGTGTAATTCTTTAGTTGTAATGTGAGGTGATAGCTTAATTTGACCTCTGTTGTTCATCATATATAATTCATCTATCACTTTTTTTATAGATGCTTTAAAGTCTTCCCAATTTATTTCTCTGTCTTCTTCTGATGTTCTCAAAAGTGTAAATAAATCCGGATTGTTGAGCTTTCTTTTTAATAATTCAAACGCAACAAAAGTGACTACATGTGATGGATAAACAACATTGTTTTTAAAAAATCCTTCAATAATTTTATCGCCAAGCATCTGCGTATAAATCATCTCTCGTTGATCATCTTCTTTTAATTGGCCTTTATTTACAAAATAACTACGGATATTTATTTTATTACCAAATTTATCTAAGCTGTTTCCATCATCGTCTAATGCATTTCCAAAAACGTCCATTGGTTCGCTGAGAGAGAGCGTTAAATCAGTTGATTTAGAAAAGGTTTCCCAAAAGAACTTCCAAATTCCTTTGCCGGCTACTTGCGGTGTTTCATGCACTAAGTATTGTTCTTTTCCGGTTCGTTTTAGTTGATCTACAATTAAGGAAGATGCCTCTAATACGAAGTTATAACTAATGGTAAGTGGAACAACAAATATTTTAGGAGCTAAGTTAGTTGGGTTTTTTTCAAAATGGATGCGCTGTGCTTCCATTACTGTACCTAATAAACCTAGTTTTAAATCTGTTTCTATATTTCCTGCTCTGGAGCGTGTTCCACCCGGATAAAAAATGGTATGTGCACCGGCTAATACATTTGTTTTTGAATAGGTTTTAAGTGTCTCTAAATAAATAGGATTTTTCTTTCGTCTATCTAATTTATAAGCACCTAATTTTCCGGCAAAAAAACTGAAAATTTTTGAATTAAATAAGTTCAAACCTGCACCATATTGAAATGCTGGCATACCGATATAATCCATTCCAAAACCGATAATGGCAGAATCTAAATTACTAAAATGCGTGGGCACTAAAATAACAGTTCCTTTTAGTGAAAGATTTCTCAATTTCTCTACCGGACCAGCCACTACTAATTTATCTTTTAATTCATCGTGTGGTTTGAAAATCCCGGTAAAACCGCCAAAATACGAATTGAACAAACGAGCAAAAAAGCGAACCAAAAGTTGACGTGCGAACCAAAACATATTTGGATTAAAATGTCCAATAATTTCATTGGCATAACGCGACATGATATCTTGTAATAATTCCTGATGTAGGCTTTTAGATTTGTCTTCGTCTATTTTATTGGGATCGGCTTCGAGTAAGCGTTTTTTTATTTTTTTCCAAAAATCACTTTCATCTTCCGGATCCACTTCCCACGATTCGTTGCGAATTCGGATATTTTCAAGATATAATGTTTTTTGTAATTGTTCTCTTAATTGTGATAGAGTTGGATACGATTTGTTGAATTCTAAAATAGATTCGGATATCGTTTCTTGAAGAATTTTATCTTTTTTTTTGTCTATCAAATTGATAGGCCAATCTTTTATGCGAGGTATGACGGATTTTAGCATATCGTTTTCTGCAAACTAAGGTATAAATTTGTTTTTTAATATAAAAATTGAATGTACAAAATGGAAGCAATTTTGTTCATTTGTTTCATTAAATTATAGTAAATACAAAAAAAATCCCGACTGTTGAGTCGGGATGGATATACTTGTGAATATTTATTTATTTCACTTGATTCACGATAGCTTCAAACGCTTTTGGGTCGTTTAATGCTAAATCAGCTAATGCTTTACGGTTAAGTTCGATACCGGCATTTGCTAATTTATTCATGAAAACAGAATACGATAAGCCATAAGGACGAACGGCTGCGTTGATACGCACGATCCATAAACTTCTGAAATCTCTTTTCTTTAATTTTCTACCGACGAAAGCGTATGTTAAACCTTTCTCTACGGCATTTTTGGTAACTGTCCAAACGTTTTTACGACGACCGTAATAACCTTTGGCGAGTTTGTAGACCTTTTTTTTGCGGTCTTTTGCTGCTACTGAATTGACTGAACGTGGCATATCTTTGTTATTTTAAGGATTAATAATATGACCATCGGCGATGCCTTGCCTTATGTCTTTTATTTTGAAATCTTACAGATTAAGTAAGATTAGTTCATACATAATAAACTTTTGATGTTTCCTTCATCACATTTACGAACTATAGCAGTACCTGTCAAATTACGTTTTTGTTTGGTTGTTTTTTTTGTTAAAATATGACGTTTGTAAGCTTGTCCGCTTTTTATTTTACCGCTTCCAGTTACTTTGAAACGCTTTTTTGCGCTTGAGTTGGTTTTCATTTTAGGCATAAAAATGCAATTTATAGGTTATAAAACTTGAAATTAGGGTGCAAAGATACGAATT
>CAZDOT010000021.1:7922-43467 GCA_964507125.1 uncultured Chitinophagales bacterium
AAAAATGCAATTTATAGGTTATAAAACTTGAAATTAGGGTGCAAAGATACGAATTTTTCCATAGATTTTACCTTTTGTAATGTAAAATCATAGTAAAATATAAGAATTAATCAATAGGATGTTTTTTATTGTATAGTTTAACTGCTTTTACGTAGTCTTTTCCATTTTTGTCTGTAATAAGCTTGACAATTTTTTCATCATCTTTTCCTGTAGCTTCCAATAGATTTTTTTCAGTTAATGGATACAATAGGTCACTACCCTTTTTAGTAAAGAAAATAGAATATTCAGTACCATTGTTTGGCACTACACTATATAGAGAAATACTGCCATCCAATTGCTTAAAAATCCAGCAAGAATCATTTGGATTTCCTGCAACACGTAAATTATTTTCTCCTAAAGCAACAATGTATTTTGTTTCATTCGGATAAATTCTTCTTACTATTTTCTTTTTTTCTTTTATCAAAAGAGAATGAATGCTATCTGCTAAATCAATCTCACCATATACCTTTATGGTGCTATCGTTCTTTAGCTTAATCATATAGTAGTCTTTTGTATTGATGCTGCTAGAGGAAGACTTGTTGCCAAGATTCCAGTATGCAATAGGCATGTGGTAGTAAGTTGCAATAGGAATATTACCATAAGGTGTAGAAATAATAGTAGGAATACCAGGAACAAACTGTGCTTTAGCACCGTATGAAATCAATAAAAATAGAATGAATGTAAAAGAAATACGAAAAACTTTCATTGTCCTTATCCTTTTTTCTTCGGAGCAATATAAGCAATCATCTTTTTGCCTTCTAAGTTGGGCATTGCTTCCAGAGCACCAAATTCTTTTAAAGAATCGGCAAATTGTAATAAAACTAACTCACCTCTATCTTTAAATTGGATAGCACGACCTTTAAACTGAACGTAAATTTTCACTTTTGAACCTTCTTGTAAAAACTTTTGAGCATGTTTTTGTTTGAAATCTAAATCGTGATCGTCTGTATTGGGTGTAAAGCGAATTTCTTTTACCTCTGTTTTCTTCTGTTTCGCTTTAATTTCCTTTTCTTTCTTTTTCTTGTCGTACAAGAATTTATTATAATCTACCAAACGGCAAACCGGAGGTACCGCTTTCGGTGAAATTTCTACTAAATCTACTTCTTGTTCTTTTGCTAATCGAAGTGCTTCTTCGATAGTATAAACACCCGGCTCTACTTCTTCGCCTACTAAACGTACTTCAGGCACTCGGATGTCTCTGTTTAATCGGTGTTCCGTTTCTTTTTTCTTCGGAACAAATACTTTTCTTCTAGGTATCAAATTATTTTGTTTAATGTAATAATATAGTAATGAAATAATGTAGCAATGTCTTTTGTAACTCTATTATTTAATTACTTCATTGTTTAATTATTTAATTCTTCCTGCAAAAGTACAGTAAAGTCTTCAATTGTAAAAGTTCCAATATCACCTTTTCCGTGTTTTCTGACAGAAATTTGTTGATTTTCGACTTCTTTCTCGCCAATTACCGTCATGTACGGTATTTTCATCATTTCAGCATCTCGGATTTTTTTACCAATTTTTTCGGCACGCTCATCAACTTTTACTCTAAAACCTTTGGCTCTTAATTCGCCCGCTACTTTTTCTGCATATTCTATAAACTTATCGCTAATTGGTAAAATTGCAATTTGTTTTGGCGATAACCACAATGGGAAATTACCGGCATAATGCTCCAACAAGAAACCGATAAAACGTTCGTGTGTACTTAATGGTGCACGATGAATGATAATTGGATATTCTTCCTGATTATCTTTATTAGTGTATTTTAAATTAAACCGTTTGCCTTGTGCAAAATCTACTTGATTGGTAGCTAATGTAAATTCTCTACCAATTACAGAATAAATTTGAATGTCGATTTTTGGTCCATAAAATGCTGCTTCGTCCGGCACTTCATCAAACGGAATTCCGGAACTGATTAATACATCGCGGACCATGTTTTCTGTTTCTATCCAAAGTTCCGGTTCATTGATGTATTTCTGTCCAAGCTTAGAAGGCTCGTGTTTGCTCAAACGCATTTTGTATTTTTCGATTCCAAAAATTTTGAAATATTTTAAATACATCGCATTTACGGCTCTGAACTCTTCTTCAAATTGCTCTTTAGTGCAATAAATATGTGCATCATTCATTTGTAATGAACGAACGCGCATCAACCCAAATAAACTTCCGGAATCTTCGTATCGGTAGCATGTTCCGTATTCTGCCAATCGTATGGGTAAATCTTTATATGATTTTGGAATAGCACCAAATATTTTATGATGATGCGGGCAGTTCATCGCTTTTAGATAGTATTTTACATTATCTAATTCCATTGGAGGAAACATGCTTTCGGAATAATAGGGAAGATGTCCACTGCGCAAATACAAAGATTCTTTTGCGATATGTGGCGTTCTTACTCTTGAGTAGCCGGCTTCTTCTTCTGTTTTTTTAGCTAACTCTTCAATCTTTTCAATTAAAAATCCGCCATTCGGTAACCATAAAGGTAAGCCCGGGCCTACTTCATCATCAAAAGTATAAATCTCTAACTGTTGTCCTAATTTTCTATGGTCGCGTTTTTCAGCTTCTTCTAAAAGACGCAGATGTTCATCTAATTCTTGTTGATTTGGGAACGTAACGCCATAGACACGCGTTAGCTGTTTGCGTTTTTCATCGCCACGCCAATACGCACCGGCAACTTTCATCAGTTTTATAGCTTTGATGTGTCCGGTATTAGGAATATGTGGCCCACGACATAAATCGGTGAAATTACCTTGTGTGTAAAAAGTGATTTGACCATCTTCCAAACCTTCCAATAATTCCAATTTATATTCGTCGCCTTTTTCTTCAAAATAGTTGATGGCATCAGCTTTAGAAATTTCTTGGCGTTTGTATTCACTTTTTTTAGCAGCCAATTCTGCCATTTTCTTTTCTATCTTCGGTAAATCTGCTAAGGTAATGGGTGTTCCACCGGTATCAATGTCGTAATAAAAACCATTGTCAATTGGTGGTCCTATACCGAACTTTACGCCTGTGTATAGAGCCTCCATTGCTTCTGCAAATAAATGTGCAGAAGAGTGCCAAAAAGTAGATTTTCCACCTTCGTCCGTCCAGGTTAGTAATTTCAAGGTAACGTCTGTTTCAATTGGTCGTGTGGCATCTTGTACTTCGCCATTAATTTCAGCAGCCAATACTTTTTTAGGAAGGCTGTTACTTAATTGTCCTGCAATTTCTAAGGCAGTAATTCCTTTGTTGAATTCTTTTACTGCACCATCCGGAAAGGTGATTTTAATACTCATAATTTGTGCAAAAATACGATTTACAACTTGAAAATTGAAATCTGTTGTTTTCAATTAATCGTTAATTGGAAATTTCAAGATAGTTAGACTAACCTATTGTGTGGTTTAAATTTCGATGTAACTAAAATAAAAAAGAAAAAAAGTTGAAACAAGCACAAGACAAAGAAGCTTGACAAGGCAAAAATTACCGCTATCATTGATAAAGCGTATACTTAATTTATTTGTATGAACCAAGAAAATTTACTTATCCTTTTCTACCAAACGGATGCCTGTAATGTATGTTATACATGCAGAAACCAACAGAGCTGTAAAACCAATATATTGTGCATTGGTAAGCGGTGCATCGTATTTAAACATTATCAAAGAGATGATAATAGTTGGAATTAACCAAGCAAGCAAAGGTACAAAGTATTTGAATTTCATAAGTGCAGTTATAATGCTAAGCTAATGTATTTATTTAATAATTTACGTATTAAATAACCATTCAAATTTTTACTCGTTTTTCTTATAACCAAGTATCCACGCTATAACGGCACCAATAATTCCACCGGTTGCTGCATTAATAAGTGTATCTACAATTACTATACTTTTACCTATCAAATTCATCATTGACCACATGCCTAAATTAAAACTTAAATACATAAGCAACGAAATAGCCATACCAGCCAATGCACCATCTTTTAACGTGGTAATATTTGCAAGATTGCCAAATATAATGGCTAAAAGTAATGTATAGGCAAAGCAAGAAAGGAAGATGCCAAGCAAGTTTGGATACGATTTTTCCAAACCTATGTAATATTTCATTAGTGAATGTGTCGTGTAGAAATCTGTAACCAGAAAACCATAAATAAGCCATCCTAAAAGAAAAGATAAAATTGCACCTACTAAAGCTGCAATAAAGATTCTTGCATTCATAATTTTAATTTTATGAATTCAAATTAAACTTTTCTTTTATAAATAGCAATTTGTTTTATCAACGATAAAATGAAAAAGAAGAAATAAAACAGTAAACTAAGGAATAAATTTATAACCAATTCCGCGTACTGTTTCGATGCGTTGCTTGCCAATTTTTTTTCTTATTTTTTTGATGTGTGTATCGATGTTTCTGTCACCGACAATAATATCATCACCCCAAACTTTTAATAAGATATAATTCCGTTTGAAAACTTTTCCAGGTCTGGAACTTAATAAATCTACTAATTGAAATTCCTTTTTGGATAATTTAAGTGGTTCACCTTTTTTGAAAATAACCACTTGTTCTATATCTATTTCTAAGTTGCCAAATTTTTTAACCGCTTTTGTTGCTTCTTGTTTTTCATAACTTCTGCGTAGCAAAGCTTTAATTCTATTTCTGAATAAACGAGAACGTGTGCTTTTGCATACAAATTCATCGGCACCGGCTTCAAAGGCTGCTATTTGCGTAAAATCATCGGAACGAGTCGAATAAAATGCAATCGGTAATTTGGAAAGTTGTTCATCAGCACGTATGTCCCAACAGGTTTCAATTCCATCTGTTCCGTCTAAATCTACTTCAAGTATAATGAGTTCCGGTTTTTCTTTTTTAATAACCGCTAATAAATCTTTGTTTTTCGTTATTTCGGTAAATTTGTAATTATCCGATTTAAAAGTTTTTATAGTTTCTTCAATACAAGCTTTGTCTTTATCTGCAATCAAAATATGATATCGTTTTGTTTCCGGTAAAGTGGCCTCTTGCAGTTGCTTGTCATTGCTAATTAAATCCATATATATATAATTATGTTGCCACAAAAATACTACATTATTAGTTAGTTGTGGGATTTGTCCGATTATTCTTATGTCTATATTTCTTGTACTTTGTGTGAAAAATAATCGTAGAATATGTACAAATTTGGTGAACCGGTATTGGAAATAACATTTATTTGCATTTGGAATGATTTTTGTAATTGATTGTAGTGTTATCGAATAATAAGTTCAAATATTGACTTTGAACCGAATATTCGGTAATATTGTTAATGAAATATGAAACGTATGTACAATAAACTTTTTTTAGCGTTGTTATCCATTGTATTTATTGCAGCCGGATGTAATACAAATTCCAACGCTAAAACTTCGGCAAGTATTGGTAATGCTCTGCCAACACAATCTATCTATGATTTTACGATGAAAGACATCGATGGTAAATCGGTTTCTTTAGCTGCATATAAAGGCAAAACAATCGTTATTATAAATACGGCAAGCCAATGCGGATTGGTTGGCCAATTAGAAGAAATTGAAGCCTTTTATAAAAAATACAAAGACAAAGGTGTGGTCGTTTTAGGATTTCCAGCAAATAATTTTTTAGGACAAGAACCATTGAGTAATGCCGAAATAAAAACTTTCTGCACTAAAAATTATGGCGTAAGTTTTCCAATGTTTTCTAAGATTTCTGTAAAAGGAAATGATATCGATCCATTGTATAAATATTTGACATCAAAAGATGAAAATGGTGTTGTAGATGCTCCGGTGAAATGGAACTATCAAAAATTTATTATAGATAAAAACGGCAAAGTAGTGGCATCCGTAAATCCACGAACTTCTGTTAACGATATAGAATTTATGCAATATATAGATGACTTGATCAAATAGTTGACACGTCTAGCATTTTAAACCTTGGGGCTCGGATTCTTCCGAGCCTTAATTGTTATATATATCCTAAAAATGTATCTAATTATTGAAACGAAAGTTTTAATATTTATATTTAAAGTATGTTGTTGCAACGTGCTATCATATTTCGTTCAAGACGTTTGAGAAAATCGCATATTTTCGAAAGTAAATATCCATATTCGGAATATAATTTTGATTTTACGATTGATGGTGAACCATATTTAATCAACTTACTTCATTTAAAAGCACCTAACAGCAAAGGGTTGGTTTTTTTCTTGCATGGTACGTTAAAACACATTCAATATCATTTGCCTAAAACAGAATTTTTTATTGAAAATAATTACGATGTAGTGTTGATGGATTATCCAACGTATGGAAAAAGCAAAGGCAAACTCACGGAAGATTTATTGCACAAAGTGGTAGAAACGGTTTATCACAAAGCAATTGAAATAATACAGCATACCAATCAAGTTATTCTATATGGACGTTCTTTAGGTTCGGCATTGGCAAGCAATTTAGCTACTAAAATTCAAGCAAGTGCACTTGTGTTGGTGTCGCCTTATTATGATATGCCGGACTTGTTTCATCAAAAAATAAAATTATTTCCATTTAAAAAGTTGAAGTTTAAATTAGAAAATCATGTTTATTTACCTCAAATACAATGCAATACATTTATTTTTCACGGCAATGCTGATAAATTAATTCCTATTCATCTATCTAAAAAATTAATTCCTTATTTAAAATCTACACATCATTTTTTTGAGGTGGAAAATGCTAACCATTTTGATGTACACGAACATGAAATGTACCAATCGGAATTAAGAAGAATATTGCATTTTGATTATCAATAGTTGCTTTCTTAAAGTATCTCTTTAGCAGTTTTTTTAATTTTTTATTTCATTTTAATTTATTATAAATCAATAGATTGTGATTTTTTTCTAAATTTTTTCTTATTTTTTTATGGAATTTTTATGCTATTTGACTCTTTATGGAGGAAGAAAGCAACTTCATGTACTTAATCGCGAAAATGAAAGAGCATTCTACGAAATTGATTTTTTAACGTATTAAAAAGTAAAAACATGTCAGCAATCAGAAATCAAGTACAGCTAATCGGAAACTTAGGACAAAAACCGGAAATCAAAACATTTGGAGACGACAAAAAGTACGCTAAATTCAGCGTAGCCACATCCGACTATTACTACGACAACAAAGGCGAACGCGTAGAAAATACGCAATGGCACAATGTGTTGGTTTGGGGTAAACAAGCAGATTTAGTCGAGAAATTTTTAGATAAAGGTATGCAAGTCGCCGTATCCGGAAAAATTACCTATCGTCAATACGAAGACAAAGACGGTGTGAAACGAAATATTACAGAAATCGTAGCATCAGATTTTCTTTTATTGGATAAGAAAAACTAAACCATACAATTATGATTGGAGGTTGCAGTAATGCAACCTTTTTTTGTTTTTATCTTATTGTAGATAGTATACTTAATTGATATTTATAAACGCTTTCTTTTAAAGAAAGACTTTATCAGAGCAGCAGCTTCTGCTTCTAAAATTCCACTTTTGGTTTCAAATAAATTAGCTTGTAGTTTTTTATTGGTTGTATCCGGAGCGGCATATACTACGGTTGCAATTTGTGCTTCACGGATGGCACCGGTACACATCATACAAGGTTCTAACGTAATGTATAAAGTGCATTTATCTAAATATTTACTTCCTAAAAAATTACATGCTGCCGTGATGGCTAATATTTCCGCATGTGCTGTTGGGTCGTTTAACTTTTCCACTTGATTGTATGCTTTTCCAATAATTCTATCGCCGTACGCAACAACCGCACCTACCGGAACTTCATCTTCATCAAACGCTTGTTTCGCCAGCTTTAAAGCTTCTTTCATACAAATTGTATCAAAATCTAACATTATTCCTTTTTTCTGAATGAAGATAAAACTTTTAAATGTACTTTTATGTCAGATTTATATCTGTAATATTTATCGTTACTTTTATACTAATAATAAAAACAGATTTTAATTATGAAGCATAGCTTAAAGTGTACCGTAATACTTTTTTTATTTCTAATTTCTTATGTGCAATTATTCTCACAAGAAGTTTGGGATTGGCAAAAATGTATAGACTATGCATTGAAAAATAATATACAAATTCAACAAGCAGATTTGAACGTGCAATTAGGTGAATCAAATGTAAAAGCAGCCAAAACCAATTACACACCCAACATCAATGCCGGCTCTAATTATAATTTAGGAATTGGAAATAATTACAACTATTTTTCGAATACGTATGAAAAACAATCTGTCCATTATCAAGATTATAGTTTAAATATATCGCAACCGATTTTTGATGGTTTGCAAACTATACGCAATGTCAAAAAATCTCAATTCGATTTACAAGCACTACGTTTCGATAAAGAAGTGGTTTCAAATAGTATTCAACTACAAATACTAACTGCTTTCTTAAATATTATGAACGCCAATGAGCAATACGAACAAGCTCAAAAACAACACACGATAACAACAGAACAATTTGAGCGTACTACTGAATTAATAAAAGCCGGTGCAGCAGCAGAATCATCTATCGTAGATGTGGAGGCTCAGTTGAGTTCAGAGAATCTGACAATAGCACAAATTAAAAATCAATTGGAACTTGCTTATTTAGAGTTGAAAACTATTTTGCAATTAGATGTCAAAACAGATTTTAAAGTAGAAATTCCACAATTACCAGCTGATTTTTCAGTTACCGATTTAATCGATGTGCAAACTGTTTATGCGGCTGCATTAGCATTGCGACCGGAAATTAAAAGTGCCAACTACAAAACGTTGAGTGCTCAGCGACAAATTAAAGTGGCAAAAACAGGCTATATTCCAACTTTGAATTTTGTTGGGAACATCAATACCTTTTTCACTACACAAAGTAAACTAAACAATATCATTTCTACAGGAAATTTTGTTCCGTCAGGTGCCTTTGTAGAAGGCACTTTTCAGCAAGTATTAATGCCGGAAACGAGAACTGAATTGAAGAAAAATCCATATAAAAATCAGTTGAATCAAAATTTAAGTTATGCATTCGGTTTATCATTAACAGTGCCTATTTTTAATAAATACCAAACTCAAACGGCTGTAAAGCAATCTAAGTTGCAACATCAACTTGCCTTGCTTTCAGAAAACCAAGCATCGGTAGATTTATTTAATAAAATTCAAAAAGCCTATCTGAATGCTAAAGCGGCAATGGATAATTATACAGCAGCATATACCAATTTCTCAACAGCAACAAAATCGTTTGATTATGCCAATGAACGATTTAATTTAGGAAGCATTAATCAATTACAATTAAATATGGCAAAATCTAATTTCGATGTCGCCATTTCCAAGTTGACTCAATCCAAATATGAATATCTTTTCTATTCCAAATTATTGGATTTTTATCAAGGAAAAACCATTTCATTTTAATACATAATTTCACACGATTATCTGAAAATACCAAGCAAAATCTCCAACATGAAAAACAACAAATTACTGTATATATTAGGTGTCATCACAGTGGTAGCAATCGGCATTGCTGTGTATGTTTCCAAAACAAGAAATGCTAATAAATCTTTTGAAGTAGAAACACAACTTGCTGCACATCGTACTATTATACAATCCGTAACGGCAAGCGGTAAAATATATCCGGAAGATGAAGTAAAAATCAGTTCGGATGTGAGTGGTGAAATTATTGAATTAACGGTGAAAGAAGGTGATAAGGTACAGCGAGGCCAACTATTGGCACGCATTAAACCGGAAAGTTATCAAGCGGTAGTGGAACAATACAATGCACAACTCGATAATACCAAAGCACAATTAGCAACGGCAAAAGCCCGAATTTCACAATCTAATGCGATGTTGGCACAAGCAAATGCACAGTATAATGCCAACGAAACAGCGTACACTAGAGCAAAAGAATTGTTTGCCAAAAAGTTGATTTCAAAAGCGGATGTAGAAACGGCTGAAACAGCGTTTAAAACTACAAAAGCAAATGTTGATGCAGCAAAAGCGGATATAGAAACCGCTAAACACAACGCCGATGCGGCAAGCTACACCATTAAATCTATGGAAGCAACGATTAAAGAAGCCAAATTAAATTTGAATAAAACCACTATTTATGCACCAATGGATGGCATTATTTCTTTACTTAATGTAAAAAAAGGAGAGAAGGTGGTAGGAACATTGCAAATGACCGGAACCGAAATGATGCGTATTGCCAACTTTGATAATATGGAAGTGCGTGTGGATGTAAGTGAAAGTGAAATTACCAAAGTGAAAGTTAATGATACAGCAATGGTAGAAGTAGATGCCTATTTAGATAGAAAATTTGTGGGCATAGTTACCGAAGTTGCCAATACATCTAAAGGTGCTGCCGGTGCGTTAACTACAGCCGATCAATCAACGAATTTTGTAGTAAAAGTTCGCTTGTTAGAAAGTTCATATGCAGATTTATTAGCAGAAACACCTAAGCCATTTTTGCCCGGCATGTCTGCAACAGTAGAGATTAGAACGAAAACAAAAGTAGGTGTTTTAGCTATTCCTATCCAAGCAGTTACTACCAAAGATTCTATATACAATGGAACCAACCACACAGATGAAATTGTATTTACAAACAAAAATGGAAAAGCACAATTAAAACACGTGAAATTAGGCATTCAAGATGATGCCTATATTGAAATTACGGAAGGTTTAAATGCCAAAGAGGATGTAGTTGTTGGTCCATATAATACCATTAGCAAAGATTTAAAAGACGGTGTATCTATTAAAAAAGTAGATAAAAATGCACTGAAAAAATCAGAGGCTAAAAAAGACGATAAAGAAGAATAGGATTTTTTCTTCTTAGTAGCAGAGTCTCTTGCAAAGGACTCTGCGAAGCATCAAATGACAACGAACTAAAAATCTTACTACTTAAATCTTACTACTTACTACTTTTTATTTACAAGATAAAATGTAAGAAGTAATTGATAACTCAACTTATTTTTGAGTTGTATTTTTTAATGCTTTACGCATTCTCTTAAATTCACCAAATGAAATCATTTTTTGGTTTTTCTCATCCCAAAGATTAGAACGTAACGTTTTTAAACTTTGCCAAAAAGTAATCGTATTTGTGTGCTTTACGAAAACCGGATTTTCCATGTGGCATTTTCTCAAATTATAATTCGGAATAGCCGGACTTAAATGGTGAATATGATGGTAGCCAATATTGCCGGATAACCAATGAAAAATACGTGGTAACTTATAGTAGGTGCTGCCTTTTATAGCTGCTACTACATAATTCCATTCTGCTTTTTTCGCTTTGAAAATATGTTCGTATTGATGTTGAATATAGAAGAACCAAAGTGCATACACACCAAAGAAAAATAAGTTGGTAAATTGTACCACTAAGAAACGTTCTACACCAAATAAATAAGCACATAATGCATAAACAGCAATAAATAAGGCATTACTGATGTTGACACTCTTTTTTACTTTTTTAAAATAATCAGAATTTACAAATGCAAAACGATTGTAAATAACCACATATATAAAACCACCAATGGTGAATAAATAAAATGGATTTCTGTAAATGCGATAATATAATTTTTGTTTCCAATTTGCATTCGCATATTGCTCAGTCGTAAATACTTCAATGTCGCCTACATCACTTACTTCTAATTGTCCGTTGTGTGCATGATGAAAGCTATGGTTTTTTGCCCAATATTTATATGGAATTAAAGTACAAACACTGCAAACTGTACCAATTACTTCATTCAATGTTTTATACTTTGTAAAAGAGCTATGACCACAATCGTGTTGGATAATAAAAATACGTGATAACATAAAACCATTTAACAAGGCTACCAATGCCGACCAAAAAAAAGATTTGTCGTACAAGTAAAATTGTAATCCTAACAGAAGAACATAAAAGGAAAAACTATTGGCAATTTGTATCATCGCTTCTTTTGTGCTTGGAACTTGATATTTTTTTATCATCGAATTCCAATTTTTTAAATCTTCCAATAATTGATCTTTGCTAAATGTAGTTTTTGTGCTCGTTTCCATATATCAAAAATACAACACAATTTCATGTAAAATATGCTATATCGTAAGCATAAAAATTATTTAAAAATGGTAATGATTTACTAATATTTCCAATGTGTATCATCGTAATTATTTTGGAAACATTGAAAAAAAATATTGTGCCGTATAATTAACCTTATTTTTAATTTAGAAGCAAGAATAATGTTGTATATTTGTGTCGGGCAAGTCTTATACGACCAGCTCCTGGCGAATCCTCCAGGGTCGGAAGGCAGCAAAGGTAGTTGGTTGAGCGGTGCGCTGTAAGTAACTTGCCTTCTTTTTAAGAATCAACTTTTATATACTTAAAATGCCTCCAAATTTTGGAGGCATTTTTCATTTTATGGTAGTTTTATTTTAGGCAATACTTACGGTATCATCTAAATAAACATCTTGAATCGCATTTAATAAAGCAACACCGGTTTTTACATCTTTTTGGAATGCTTTGCGTCCGGAGATTAATCCCATTCCTCCGGCTCTTTTATTAATGATTGCAGTTTCTACCGCTTCTGCTAAGTCGGTTTGTCCTTTGCTTTCACCACCGGAATTAATTAAACCCGCACGTCCCATGTAGCAATTAGCTACTTGATAACGCGTTAAATCAATCGGATGATCTGTCGTTAAATCAGAATATACTTTTGGATGTGTTTTACCAAATTTCAAGGCGTTGTAACCACCATTTAAAGTCGGTAATTTTTGTTTAATGATATCCGCTTGAATTGTAACGCCGATATGATTAGCTTGTGAAGATAAGTCGGTTGATGTATGGTAATCAACACCATCTTTTTTAAAATCGTTGTTACGTGTATAGCACCATAAAATAGTAGCCATACCCAATTCGTGTGCATACTCGAATGCTTTGGCTACTTCTACAATTTGTCTTTTCGATTCAGCAGAACCAAAATAAATTGTTGCACCAACAGCAACAGCACCCATGTTCCAAGCATCCTTAATTGTACCGAACATAATTTGGTCGAATGAATTCGGATACGATAAAAACTCGTTGTGGTTTATTTTTACAATAAATGGAATTTTGTGTGCATACTTGCGTGCTACAGAACCTAACACACCATACGTAGAAGCAACGGCATTGCAACCACCTTCTACAGCTAATTTTACGATGTTTTCTGAGTCAAAATAAATAGGATTAGGAGCAAAGCTGGCACCGGCACTGTGCTCAATACCTTGGTCAACCGGTAAAATAGAAACATAACCGGTATTGGCTAAACGACCATTGCCATAAATTTGTTGTAAACTGCGCAATACTTGCGGACTGCGGTTGCTTTGAATCCAAATTTTATCGATAAAATCACCGCTTGGTAAATGCAAAAGCGATTTATCAATGGTTTTAGATTGATGTTCCAATAAATATTTGGCTCTTTCTTCGCCTAAAAGCTCTATGTATTTGCTCATATTTCAATTTTTTTCGAGTGCAAAGATAATCAATACTCATAAGTAGCCACCCGAATTGGCTTGTTTTTTTATGATTTGTTGATTTTTTCAATTAATTGTTGAAAATAGGAGGGTGCTTCCTTTATTTTACTGCCATACCAAGAAAAATACGCACCATCAACCAGCAAAATTTGCGCATTGGGTAATTGTTCTCGTATTTCTCGAAAATGGGCTTCGGTAAATGGATACGGTTCACTGGATAAAATAACCAATTTACATTTATCAAAAAATGAAGTTTGCATATTGTTTATTATTGGATATCTGGTTTGATGACCAAATAAATTTTGCAAACCCATGCTTTCCATCATGGCATGAATAAAAGTATCTTTTCCAATTGTCATATATGGTTTTTTCCAAATAAGATAGAGTGTCGGAATTGGTGGATTTATTTTGATAGCTTCTAATGCTCGGAAATTTTGAACGGTTTGTTGTATAATTTGTGTCGCCTTTTCAGCTGTTTGAGTTAATTTCCCAATTTTTTCAATCATTTTGTAATTATCTTCCAAATTATTTACATCAAACACGATGGTTTTGTAGTGTTTTTTTAATGCTTGTACTTGTTCTTTTATATTTTCTTCTTTGGTTGCCAATACGAGTGTTGGTTGTACGGATTTTATTTTTTGAAAATCAATATTTTTAGTACCGCCAATAATTGATATTCCGGATACATTCTCCTTCGGTTCGGTACAAAATTTTGTTCTACCTACAATTTTATTTTCCAATCCTAATTCACAAAGCAAAAAAGTAATGGACGGAACTAATGAAACTATTTTTAAATCCATTTTTCAATTCTGATAATCAAATAAAAGAAATATTGATTGAATATACTTTTCTTTTTTGTAGTAAAAATAGCTTATTTATAGCGTTTCATATCCAAATTCTCACTCAAACTTCCCGAATACTAATTATCTATTGACAGGTTTTGAAACACGAGCCAAATTTGGATTAATAAAAACAAAAATTATGAAAAGTATGATTAAAATTTTTTGCGTTTTTGCGGTAATATTCGCAATCGCATGTACGAAAGAAGGTGCAACAGGTCCGGCAGGTCCAGCAGGTCCAGCAGGCCCAACAGGTCCAGCTGGCCCAGAAGGAAATGCCAATGTGAAAATGTATAAATATGAAACAGATTTCACATTGTCAACCTCTTTATCTTCTAAAACATTTACACTAACCGGGTTAACCTCTACAGATGTCAACAACAGCCTTATTGTTGGTTTTTATCTACTAAGCGATGCATTGTGTGATAATATTTGGTACAACATGACAGGTTTAGGATGCTCTGGTAGCTATCAATCTAGAAGCTATGTTGTTTTGCCGAATTCATTTGTGTATCTAATCCGTGATGTCGATGGAACTGCTTATTCTGGATCAGATAAACATTTTACAAGTGTTAAGATATTTGTCATTCCGGCATCTACTGTTATTAATGGAAGAACGAAAGATCCCAGAACTATGTCTTACGAAGAATTCTGTCATGCTTACGATATCAAAGAGTAATTGCTTGTTGTCAGCATAGTAAATGTAAACGCCGTTCTATTGAATGGCGTTTTTTATTTTTTTACCGTTTACGCATTTATCTTTCCATTTACGCAGTCAATCGGTTGGATTTAATTTAGTTGATGCAGTTTTACATCATTAAATCACATTTTAAATCATAAAACTATGAAAAACTTAATCAACCTATTTGCAGCTGCACTACTATTAGCTACAGTTGCATGCAAAAAAGAGAGTACTATTTTTATCCCTCAAAAAGAGTACGTAAGAGACACAATTATAAAAATTGATTCTGTTGTTTTACAAGGTACAGATGTCATTTATTCTGATTGGTTATCACCACAAGCAGAAACAACCGGCAATAACGGTGGAGGTGGTGGAAACAGCGGCGGCGTAAATGGTACAGGAACGCCGGCTACACCCACAAACGTTCGATACTTTACGGTAAATGCACCCAAAATTACACAAGAAATTTTAGACAAAGGCGTAGTGATGGCGTATTGTAGATTAGACAATGACAATGGTCTAACTCGAAACTTGGCAACCACTACAGTTGTGAATGGATTTTTAAGTATTTGGGATTATTCAATCATGAAAGGCAAAATTCAATTCATTCAAACATCCGGAAATCCGGCAGGTATTCCAGCCATAAGTAGTAAACATAAATTTAGATACGTAATTATTCCATCTGTAAGACACGTACGTTTAAGCAAACCTTTATCTCAAATGACGTACGATGAAATATGCGAAAAATATGGAATTCCAAAATAGTTCCAGTTGTATTCCTATGTTTGTTAATTTTAGAGTGTTGCTTAACAAGCAACACTCTTTATTTTATAGAAAACCTTTTTCACGCATCCAATCGTCGTTGAAGAATTTGGCGACATAGCGTGAACCATGATCGTGTAAAATAATGACCACTAAATCATCTTTGGTAAATGGGAATTTTTCGTGAATTTGTAATACACCTTGTACTGCAGAACCGGCAGAATTTCCGGCAAAAATGCCTTCTTCTTTTGCTAATCTTCGTTGCATTAAAGCGGCATCTTTGTCGGTTACTTTTTCAATATAATCAATTAAGCTAAAATCATAATTTTGAGGAATAATATCTTCGCCAATTCCTTCGGTAATATAACTATGAATTTCTTTTGGATCAAAAGTTCCCGTTTCATGAAATTGCTTTAAGATAGAACCATACGTGTCTATTCCATACGTTTTTATAGATGGATTTTGTTCTTTCAAATATTTAGATGTTCCGGTTACAGTGCCACCTGTTCCAATGCCCACTACAAAGTGTGTGACTTTTCCATCTGTCTGTTTCCAAATTTCAGGTCCGGTACTTTCGTAATGTGCTTGTCTGTTGGATAAATTATCGTATTGGTTCATCCAGACAGAGTTTGGAATTTCTTGTGCTAATTTTTTTGCCACGGAATAATAGGAGCGTTCATCATCAGCATCTACACTTGTAGGGCAAACAATTACTTCGGCACCTAATGCACGTAGCATATCAAATTTTTCTTTCGATTGTTTGTCTGTTGAAGTGAAAATACATTTATAACCTTTGATACAAGCCGCCATAGCCAAGCCCATTCCGGTATTTCCGGAAGTACATTCTATAATAGTGCCGCCCGGTTTTAAACGGCCATCTCTTTCCGCATCTTCAATCATTTTCACTGCCATTCTATCTTTAATAGAGTTGCCCGGATTGAAGGATTCAATCTTAACAGCTATTGTTGCGGGTATATGAGCCGTAATTTTATTTAAGCGAACAATAGGTGTGTTTCCAATCGTTTGTAATATGTTATCAAAAATTTGCATTGAAACAAAGATAATAAAAATAGTGTAAGTGCAATTGAATGCGTATATGCTTAATAAATGCGTAAAGTAGATATGAATACAACAGAATTATTCTTCAAATTTCAATGGACGATTTAAGTTTTCTTGTAAAGAAATCATCGTTTCGGTACGTGTAATTTCAGGAATACTTTGAATTTTTTCCATCAATATTTTTCGTAAATGTTCGGTGTCTTTGCAAACCAATTTCAAGAACATCGAATAATTTCCGGTGGTATAATGCAAATCCACAATTTCAGGAATATCTTCCAATGCTTTTGCGACTTCATCGTATTTTGAACTTTTGCTGAGATAAATGCCCAAGAATGCGGTGATATCGTAGCCTAATTTATGATAGTTTAATTGCAGATTAAAACTTTTGATGATGCCCATTTCTTCCATCTTTTTCATGCGCACATGTACGGTGCCACTCGATACAAACAATTCTTTTGCAATATCTGTATAAGGTGTTTTAGCATCTCCCATCAAGATAGATAAAATCTTAAAATCAATATCATCTAATGAATGTTGCATAGTATGGAATTTTAAGCTGTTTTATTTCTTGAATATTTCTCGGATGAATAATACAAAAATATACAAATCATCATAAAAATATCTTTTAAAAGTGCGTTTCGGCTCAGATAAAAAACGATGTAACCACTCCAGTCCAATTTTTTGCATCCATTTGGGCGCTCTGTTTTTTAAGCCGGTATAAAATTCATACGACGCACCGAGATTAAAAAATACAGGCATTTTTATTGCTGAAATTTCCGATTGACTTTTTGAATTGGTCGTATTTATTTTTTGGTATAAATTATAAATCAGCATTTCTTGTTTGGGATAACGCAGGCCTAAAAAAACAAAATCCGGTTGATGTTTTTCTATAATTGGAAAAATGGCTCGTGCTTCATTTTCAACGGCATTTTCTGTTGCATTAAAAAAGGGTGGAATGTAACAGATTGCATTAGAATATTCCGATAGTAATTTATTTTTTACAGCTTCGTTGGGCAAAATGAGTACGATTTTTTTTTGATGTTGTATGCTGGCTTTCCAAATTAATGGAAATAAATCGCTGCCGGCTAATCGCTTTTTTAATGGTCTGCCTAAAAGTTTAGAAAACCAGATAATAGGTGCGCCATCCGGTAAAATAAATCTTGCTTTTTGAAAAATAGATAATAGGTTTTTATTTTTATTTAGATGGACAGTTAGGTCAACATTCGGTGTTATCACCGCCGGAAAATGTGTGTCATCTTTTTCGTTTAACAGCGATTGAATAATAGCACCAAAGTTATCGGCTGCTACAAAATCTAAATTAAAAAGGTGTTGTTTTTGGTGCATATTTAAGTTCCAATCTTTCTTTTTTATTTTTCTACTTCACTTCTAAAATCAATAAGAATAAAAGCTATCTGTAAAAAAAAATCTCATTTCTTATATCTAAAATCTCACATCAATCTTCGCTTCAGTGTTTCCACAATATTTTTCATTCTATTTAAGTTCATCAAAAATGCCATGCCAAGTTTAATTGGAAAGCTGATGTAATAATAAAGTAAATACACAAAATTAGGTTGTATGTTTTCTATTGGATATTGATGCATAGCCAAGTTGTGCGCACATTGTTGTTGACAAATCCAACGTTCGGTGGTGTTTAATCCGCCTTTTTTCCAATTGCTTGCCCGTTCTTTTTTAAATCCAATTTCTTTACTATCTTTTTCTATAGATGAACTTTCCTGCGTAATGTTGAGCATATTATTGTTGTAATCAACATCAATATGATGGCAGATAATTTGAATCGTGTTTTCTGGTTGTTCTAATAAATCTTCAAAACGAACCATTAAAATACGTTTATCATTACTAAATAATTGTGCAGCATTAATTGCGGCATTCCATAATTTACTTAATGTAATTGGATGATAATTGATGCGTAATCGCAATGCTTCTCTTGCGGTCATGTAATTGCCGCCTAAATTCCGTCGGTTCCATTTGTTTTTTTGTGAAAGCAGAATCGCTCTTGGGTCGCGTACCATGTGGATGATTTTTGCATTCGGATAGAGTTCAAAAATCTCTTTTAAATAAAAAACATTTTGGGGCGTTTTTTCGCACACAATTGTTTTGTGGTTTAGGGCAACTTCTCTTTTTGTAAAATGATTAAAGATAGCTTCCGCTATGATTTCTCTTTCAGTAAGTTCCTGCACCAACTTGGTTGCTTCATCTGTAAATTGCAAATAATCTTGATCGTGCGTCATGTAGCCAACACGTTGTGTGAGCAACAATTTGGATGCTAAGGTAATAGCTTCATCTTTTGAAATTGGTTTACCTTTATCTTGTGGCGACCAAAGTTGTTCAAAAAAATGCAATTCATTTAATACCATCAATTCCGGATGTTTATTGAAAATGCGTAGCATCATAGTGGTGCCACTGCGCGAATTGCCAACGATGAAAATTATTCTATCTTGAAATGCCAATTTTTTATAGCTTTATACAAAAGTAGGAAAGTATAAGTTAATAGTTATATGTTGTTCACTTTTTATAGATACATTTTTTATGTCGAATAAATCGAAATTTGATGTTGTTGTTTTTCCTTTTTCATTCAGGCGTTATCTGACTATTTCAAGTTTGTTGTTTTTTCTATTTTGTTTTTCTACTATATCTTTTGCACAACAATATTTTAAAGGTGTTCCGGTTGTTGGAGCGGTAACACCTACTTCTTCTACCATTTTATTTTTGACAGATTCTACCTCAATCAATTTTTATATACTACTCAAAAATGATTCATCCGATTCCAAATTTTTTACTTTTAATGTAGAAAATGGTGTTGGAAAAATAAAATTAGAAAATTTATCACCCAATACAATCTATCATTATACGATACAAACACAAACCAATTATGATGATTTAGAAGATGCGTATAGCGGCTCGTTTAAAACGTATCCATCAAAAAATGATACTACAATTCCATTTTCTTTCGTTTTGGGTTCTTGTACAGAGCAACATTATAATGATTCTATTTTTATAGAAATGGAAATACATAAACCCAATTTCTTTTTGCATTTAGGAGATTGGTTATACACAAATAATTTTAATGAAGAAAAATTTTACTATACACAAAGTCTCGAACATCAGAAAGAATTATATCAAAAACGGTATGAAATGCCCAATTTAAAATCATTCTTACAAACGACACCTATTGATTTTGTTTTTGATGATGAAGATGGTGTGTTCGATGATTTTTCTAAAACGAGCTATACTAAGTTGGAATTAAATGGAAATAAAACCACTATTCAAGAAATTCCCTATCCGGATAGTTTACGCCAAATGGCCATAAAAGGATTGCATACTTTCTTTCCATCTTATCAAGAAATAAAACAACAAGCATATCATTCTTTTGTGTGTGGTAATGCTGAATTTTTCTTTTTAGATACGCGGTCCACACGTTCACTCAATTCATCATCGTTAGTTGCAAAACGTGATTATTTTACATATCACGTTCCACAACATCATACCATTTTAGATACGGCACAACTCAATTGGTTATTACGTGGATTGCAACAATCTACAGCACAATGGAAGTTTATTGTTAGCGGCGTTACCTTTAATAAATCCTACAAAAAAATCTTGGATTTAATGTTGTTAAAGCGAGTGCAACATAGAAAATTATATGATAACATGACGGGTGCATATATCGCTGCTTCTTTGTCATCTATGTGGTTTGCTTTTCCGGAAACACAAGCTAAGTTGCTTAATTTTTGTCATGATAATAAAATAAAAAATGTAATTGTATTAAGTGGTGATGCACATACGGCCGCTATTGATGATGGTCAAAATGCCGGATTTCCGGAGTTGATGGCAGGTGGATTGGCACAGAAGAATTCAAAATTAGCTTCTATCATCAAAAATAAATTGCAACTAAATCTTTGGAATAAAGGCGGACAAGGTATCGGAAATACCAATTATAACGATGCTTTTGGTAAAGTGGAAGTCAATGGAAATGCATCTGTAAAACTTTCTTGTATTGATAAATATGGTAATATTATTTGCCAATACGAAGTGCAAGATGGTTTTATTCCGCAGAAATATACTGCCAAAAAAAATCAATCTATTTCTTTAGGAGATAAAATTCGTGCAGCTAAACAAGCGTTAAAAATTAAACAGAAACTGTGATTTGTTTACGTAGGATTACTCCAAAATGTCAATAAAATAAATACTTTTCGTATTTTTATAGTAATTAAAAATAACATTCTTATGTCAACTATTCAACATGATTTTGTAGAAGTAAATGGAATTAAATTACACATTGCAAAACAAGGTAAAGGTAAAAAGTTAGTAATTTTATTACACGGATGGCCGGAATTTTGGTACACATGGCGTTTGCAAATTCCTGTTTTAGCAGAAGAATACACGGTATGGGCACCGGATATGCGTGGCTTTAATTTAAGCGATAAACCCAAAGGAATTGCTAATTACAAAGCCGATGTAGTTGCAAGTGATATAGCAGCATTAATACATAAATCAGGATTTAAAAAAGCACATATTGTCGGGCATGATTGGGGCGGAGCTATCGCTTGGGTATTTGCAACCATGTATCCGGAGCTGACCGATAAATTGGCTGTTTGTAATTGTCCGCATCCAAAAATTATGTTGGATAATGTAAAAACGAACCCAATGCAGATTTTGAGAAGCTGGTATATTTTTGTGCATCAAGTGCCTGTTGTTCCGGAGTTGCTATATAAATATACCTTGCCTTTATTTTATAAAACATTTGTAAAAGGTTGGATGTTCAACAAACAAAATTTCACAGATGATGATTTGAATGCATTTGTTGAAGCATACAAACAAGAAGGTGCGTTAACGGCATCTATCAATTATTATCGTGCGATGTTACAAACTAAACCGAATACTCAAATTCTAAAACAAAATATACAAGCACCTACGCTTTTAATTTGGGGTGAAGATGATAAAGCTCTCGGAAAAGAATTAACCTACGGAACAGAAAAATATATTGATGCAACCTTTGATGTTAAATACATATCAAATTGTTCACACTGGACGCAGAACGATTGTCCGGAGGCGGTAAACCAGTACCTACTTGACTTTTTGGATTAAATGATATAAAATTGCATCAACATAAATGCTCTATAATTCTCCGATTATACAAACACCAAAGTGGCTTTACACGAAGCATTTGCAAACGATAGTGCCAAACTTGTACAGAAAAGTAGAAGGTGTACATTACGTGCGAGAGCGTATAGAAACTTGGGACGACGATTTTCTAGATTTAGATTGGAGTAAAGTAGGAAGCAAAAAATTGATTATCATTTCTCATGGTTTTGAAGGCAGCTCGGATAGAGTGTATGCACGTGGTTTGACAAAAATTTTAAATTCCAATGGATTCGATGTTTGTGTTTGGAATTTTAGAGGTTGCAGTGGTGAAGATAACCGACAATATTTTGGATATCATTCCGGTAAGACAGATGATTTGGATTATGTAGTCAGCCATATTTTAAAAACACAATCTTATGAAGCACATTATTTAATTGGTGTTTCAATGGGTGGAAACATGACATTAAAATATTTAGGCGAGGAAAAATGGCATTCTGCAAAATCAATTATTGCGGCACTTACTGTTTCTGTTCCTATACATTATGAAACTTCCTTTCCGCATTTAATTAAAGGTTGGAATAAAATTTATGAACGCCGTTTCACTAAGCAAGTGAAAGAAAAGGTGATGAAAAAACAAGCTCGTTTTCCCAATGTGATGAACTATCAGCATATTATGGAAGCAAAGAATTTATTGGAATTTACAGAGCGATGTACAGTGCCTTTGCATCAATTTAACAATTTAGAAGATTACATCTTAAAAGTACAAGCATCGGCTTATCTAAAACAAATAAAAACGCCAACATTACTCATAAATGCTGATAACGATCCTTTGCTTACTAAAGAATGTTATCCTATTCAGTTGGCAAAAAAATCCAATTATTTTAGTTTAGAAATTCCGATTGGTGGTGGCCATGTTGGCTTTTGCGAAAACTTAAAAGAAGAACACAATTGGCTGGAAAAACGCGTAGTGCATTATTTTCAAAAAGGAGCGTAGTCTATCTTGCAATATAAAATAAAAACAGCACACCCAATCGTGTGCTGTTTTTGTTTATCCAATAGAATGAATATTATGCATACTCTTTATCTTTTAAAAATTCTTCTGCTAAATGATAATCATTTAAATCGGAAGGATGGAAATCTTTTTTAAAGAAGCTGAAATATTCTTTTACTAAATCGCCGTGTAACTCAACAAATAAGCCGGTTGCAAACTCATAGAATTGTTTTGGCAATTGAGTTACTTTTAGATATTTTCTATCTTGATATAAAAACATAAGCGTACCAACGGTTAAGTAGAAATATAATACAGCAGTTGCAATAGGCATAAGTGCTACACGTTTTGCAAATTCATCTTTATCTACTACTTTCATTACATCGAAAGCAACATTTTTATGTTCAATTTCTTCGCACGCATGCCATTTGAATAATTCCGCCATATCAGCCGGAACATTTTTTGGATCAGTATCCACACGCACAAACATGGCATGTCCGAACAATGCTGTAAAGTGCTCTAAACAGGCCGTTGCTACTAAATCTATATTGTTGATTTTAGTGCCTTCTACTTCAATCTTTGCTACCAATTTGTGCAATAAAGAATCGATATGACCTTCATAGCCTTCAAATTTGTAATCGTGTGCTTTTAAGATATTCCAAAAACGCTCATGCATGCTACTATGAATACCTTCTTGTCCGCAGAAATTTCTGATTTGTTTTTTTAATTTATCATCCGATATGGATTTTTGATGTTTCAATACTGAGTTTACGAAAAAACGCTCACCTGTTGGAAATAACACGTGTAACACGTTGATAAAATGTGTGCTGAACGGATTATTTTTATAGTAGAAACGATTGTTGTTCGTTTTAAATTGGAAATTTACACGACGAACTTTAATTTCTGAAGGATCGTACGCCTTTTTTTCTGGAGTTGCTTCCTTTTTCTTAGTTGTTGTTGCCATATGAATGTTGTTTAATGTTTGATTAATTAGAAGTAAGTTTGATTTGTATTTTTATTTAAGCGTAATTTTTGTTTTTTAGTAAATCTACTGCCAAATGATAATTGTCGATTTGATCCGGATGAAAATCTCGCTTGAAATATTGAAAATATTGTTGCGATAACGTTCCTCCAAAATTTTTTCTAAAATTATTTAGAAAATCAAATGCATATTTTGGAATATCTTTTTGGTTTACATCTTCATCTTGTTTTGTCAAATAAATAGTGCCTTTTGTTAGGTAATACCACAAACCGAAAGATGCTAAAAGCATTCCACTAATTCTCAATGCATAGTTGTCATCTACTTTTCTCAACACATCAAACGGAATAGATTTATGTTCTATTTCTTCTGCAGCATGCCACATAAATAAATCTTGCATTTCTTTGGGCATTTTATCAGTCATCTCTTTGTTTAAAATGCCTGATTCTGCTAACATTGCCGTATAATGCTCTAAGGCAACAGTAATACTTAATGCCAGTTTATCACCTAATCTATTTTTAGCTAATTTATTTCTAAACCAACTTTCTAAACCATTCCATGCAGAGTTTCTATAAAAATCAACAAAGCCCATTGGTTTCAAATCTTGGGACTCCATTATATCCCAAAATTTTTGATGCTCTGCAAAATGTGTTCCTTCTTGACCAATGAAATTTTCAACACGTTTTTTTAATTCCGGATCGTTTTTATATACTTCTGCAAATGCCTTTACACTTCGAATAAAAAATTTCTCGCCATCCGGAAATACCAAATGTTGTGCATTCATAAAATGCGTAGCAATTGGATTCGCGTTGAACCAATGTTTCGGAAAAGGTTTTTCAAATTTGAAATTTACTTTCCGAATCTTAGCTTGCGGTTTATTCGTCGTATTTGTCATTGAATTAATTCTATTCGAAATTAATAACAATATCAAACAAGCAACTAAACAATAGATAATTTAGAAAATACAGTTATTCGTGAATGTGTATAAGGGGTTGAGTAGCAGTATTCTAATGCGTATGGTGCATTTTTATACAAAAGATTAGAAATTTTTAATGCTAATTACAGTAATCGTTAGAATCTATAACCACGCAGAAATTCATCTATTTTCATGCGTTTTTTACCTTCTAATTGCACTTCTAAAATAGCTAAAAATCCATCATTGCATTTTATAGAAAAATAGGATTTTTGATCGGTACTGATTTCAAGTATGTTCTTGTTGATGCTATCCACTTTTTGGGTTGATGTATATGAATTAGTATCGATTTTTGAAGTGAAAATTTTTAATACCTTTCCATTTAAATAAGTAAATGCGGTTGGGTATGGCGATAAACCTCGGATAAGATGATGTGTTTCGATTGCAGATTTATTCCAATCTATCAAACAAGTTTCTTTAAAAATTTTGGGAGCGTGTTTTAATTTGGAAGCATCGTTTTCGAATGTAAGTTGTGGAATTGCTTGTATTGAATTTTGTTCAATTTTTTCAACTGTTTTCAGCACCAATGTAGCACCGAGTTGCATCAGTTTATCGTGAACAATTCCGACATTATCATCCTCTTCAATTTTTATTTTTTCTTGAAGAAGAATGTTTCCGGTATCAATTTCATGTTGCAGAAAAAAAGTTGTTACACCGGTTTCTTTTTCTCCATTGATGACCGCCCAATTAATAGGTGCTGCTCCGCGATATTGTGGCAATAATGATGCATGCAAATTAAACGTTCCTAATGTTGGCATTTTCCAAATTACTTCGGGCAACATTCTAAACGCCACAACAATAAATAAGTCGGCTTGTAATTGCTGTAAAGTCGCTATAAAATCAGGGTTTCTGAGCTTTTCCGGTTGAAGCAACGTTAAGTTTTTTTCGACAGCATATTTTTTTACTGCCGATTGGTTGAGTTGCTGTCCTCGACCGGATGGTTTGTCGGGAGCGGTAACAACGGCAACCACATTGTATTTATGTTGGATAAGTATATCCAATGAAGGTACCGCAAAATCCGGTGTTCCCATAAATACAATGCGTAAGTTGCTCATTTGTTTTTAGTTTTTAGCAGTATTCTTCAAAAGCTGCGATAAGATTGTTAGATACCATTTGTGTTGGTCTTCCTTCAATCATGTGTCTTTCCACCATGTGTACTAATTTTCCATCTTTGAAAACTGCCATGCTTGGAGAGCTTGGCGGAAATGGAAAAGTGTATTCTCTTGCTTTAGCAACTGCCGCTGTGTCTACACCTGCAAAAACGGTAATTAATTTGCCCGGTTTTTTTCCTTGGTTTACAGCCGTAATAGCTGCGGGTCTTGCATTTGCTGCGGCACAACCACAAACCGAGTTAATTACCAAAAATACAGTACCTTCTTTTTGGTCTAAGATGGCACTCACTTCATCTGGAGTTTTAAGCGATGTAAATCCTGCATTTTCTAATTCTGCAGCCATCGGTCTTGTCATTTGTTCTGGATACATGATAATAATTTAATTCTTTTAGTTAATGTTATTTTGAAATATTGTTTTATAAAAAACCCAATTCTAATTTGGCGGATTCACTCATCATTTCTTGATCCCAAGTTGGTTCAAAGGTGAGTTCTACTTTACAACTTTTTACACCTTCAATAGCTTTAATTTTTTCATCTACTTCTTGCGGTAAACTTTCCGCAGCCGGACAATTAGGTGCTGTTAACGTCATCAATACATGTACATTGCAATCTACATCCACATTTACTTCGTAAATCAAACCTAAGTCGTAAATGTTTACAGGAATTTCCGGATCATAGATGGTATGAATTTGAGATACAACTTCGTCTTTAATTTCTATAAAAGTTTTTTGCATTATCGTTTCCATTTTATGTATTGTGTGTTTTTATTACAGGTTGCTATAAACGGTAGCGTATGATTTCATCTTCTTTATCATGCTTACCAAGCCATTGGCTCTCGTGGGTGATAAGTGTTCTTTTAATCCTATTTTTTCAATAAAAAATAAATCAGTTTCTGCTATTTCTTTTGGTGTATGGTTGCTTAATACTTTCACTAATAAGCCTACAATTCCTTTGGTAATAATGGCATCGCTATCGGCAAAAAAAAGTAAATTTTCGTTTTGCATTTCTGCATGTAACCATACTCTGGATTGGCAGCCATGTATTCTGTTTTCTTCTGTTTTATATTTTTCATCTAAAGGAGCTAATGATTTTCCGAATTCGATTAAATATTCGTATTTCTCATTCCAATCTTCATACATGGAAAAATCCACTATAATGTTTTCTTGTAGCTCGTTTATACTTTCCGCTTTCATGTACGTATCTATTATTGTAACATTTTTTTTGCTCTTACAATTCCATCTGCCAACATATCAATTTCTTCTTTGGTATTATAGAAAGCCAAAGTAGCTCGGCAAGTTCCAACAATACCATAAAAATCCATTACAGGTTGTGCACAGTGATGTCCGGTGCGAATAGCAATACCTTGATTATCTAATAACACACCCACATCATACGGATGTATGTCATCTAACAAAAATGAAATAACAGATGATTTTTGTTGAGCATTTCCATAAATTGTTAATCCATCAATAGCGGCTAATTTTTGTGTTGCATACGCTAATAATTCAGATTCGTATTGATAGATATTTTCTAATCCGATATTTTGTATATATTCAATGGCAGTACCTAACGCAATACAACCAGCAATATGAGGTGTTCCTGCCTCAAACTTAAAAGGTAAATCATTGAATTCTGTTCCTTTAAACGAAACTGTTTTTATCATATCACCACCGCCTTCAAATGGTGGCATTTCATTTAATATATCTTCTTTACCATATAAGATGCCGGTGCCGGTTGGGCCGTATAATTTATGTCCAGAGAAAACTAAAAAATCGACATCTAAAGCTTGAACATCTATGGCGAAATGTTGAATGGCTTGAGCTGCATCTACCAATACTTTTGCTCCATTTTTATGTGCAATTGAAATAAGCTCTTTTATCGGATTTACAGTTCCTAATGCATTGGATACATACGTAAAGGAAACTAATTTGGTTTTCGGTGTGATAATATTTTCTGCATCTTCGATACGAATCGTGCCATCTTGTTGTAATGGAATTACTTTTAAAATGCATTTTTTTTCTTCGCATAAAATTTGCCATGGAACGATGTTGGAATGATGTTCCATTTCAGTTACCACTATTTCATCGCCTTCTTGAATAAATTTTCTTCCAAAAGTGTAAGCAACTAAATTGATAGAATTGGTAGTTCCTTTGGTATAAATTATTTCATGTTCGTGTTTTGCATTAATAAATGCTTGGATTTGACGTCGCACTTGCTCGTATAAATCAGTGCCTATTTGCGATAAATAATGAACTCCACGATGAATATTAGCATATTGGTGTTCGTAATAAAATGTTTCAGCATCAATAACCGATTTTGGTTTTTGTGTAGATGCACCATTATCTAAATACACTAATTGTTTTCCACGAATTTTTTCGTTTAAAATGGGAAAGTCAGCTCGTATTTTTTGTATGTCTAACATTTTATTTCTAAATTTTGGTAATGCATTATACGGCATTACTACATTATCCTATTATAATTCAATCTTTAATAATTCAGCTACTCGTTTTTCTACTTTTTCTTTGAGTGGTTGGTGATTTATTTTCTCTACCACTTCTTCTCCAAAAGCAAATACTAATAAACCGCGTGCTGTTTCTTTACCAATACCACGTGCTTGCAAATAAAATAATTCGCTGTCTTCTATTTGAGAAGATGTTGCACCGTGTGAACATTTTACATCATCGGCAAAAATTTCTAATTGTGGTTTGGTATTGATAGTCGCATCATTACTTAATAAAATAGTGCGATTGCTTTGAAAGGCGTTGGTTTTTTGTGCTGCTTGTGCTACAATAATTTTTCCATTAAACACACCGGTTGAAGTGCCGCCTAAAATGTTTTTATAAAGTTCATAGCTTTCGCAGTTAGCAACATTATGATTTACTAATGTACGATTGTCTACATGTTCATTGTTTAAAAGCAAGGAAAGTCCGTTCATGTGTGATTCGGAACGCTCGCCATTTACATCATACGTTAATACATTTCGTGTAATGCCGCCAGAAAATGAAAATGTATTTACTGCACAAATTGATTTAGCAGCTTGTTCGATGTGCATATTATCGGTTATGTAAAAGTTGTTTCCGCCATCTTGGATTTTATTCCATTCTATGTTGGCACTTTCTGCTACTTCTAATGCTGTTACTGTGTTGTAATAAGCAGTTTGTTCGTCGTAATTGATGAATTGTTCGGCAAATTTTACGATAGCATTTTTACCAATTTTTATTTTATTTTTTATATTGATAAAAGGTGCTGCAATGCTATGTATATAAAATATTTCAATTAAATCATCTACCACAACATTGTTGCCTATTTCTATAAATATTCCATCTGTAGAAAGTGCATTGTTTAATTCTAATAAGAAGTCGTTGCTATTGGTGGATGCGGTGTTTTTAGCATTCCAAAAATTTATTGACGGATGATTTTGTAAATTGGATAATTCGTGTTGGAATAGTCCATTGACAAAAACCAATCGATTGGATGAAGTGGCATTGTTATCAATGAATGTTTTAATGTCATTGAAATCAAATGTTGTAGATGATAAAACAGGATTGAAATCTTGTTGCCAAATTTTTTGAAAATAAGTGTATTTCCATTCTTCATTTTTCATAGATGGAACACCTATATTCATTGCATTTTGCAAAGCTTGTTTTTGATGTTCATCTTGCAAAATCGGAAGTATATTTTCTAATTGCTGTGTCATTAAAAATTATTTTTCGAACGAAAGAAAAATTCAATAATTATAAGAATTGATAGTGTACTTTATTCTGTTGTTTATAAAGCGGCATGTTCAAATTCTTCGTATCCTTTTTCTTCTAATTCCAATGCTAAATTTTTGTCGCCGGATTTTACAATTTTTCCATTATACATAACATGTACAAAATCCGGCACTATATAATCTAATAAACGTTGGTAATGTGTGATAACGATAAATGCATTGTCTTTGCTGCGTAATTTATTTACACCATTTGCTACAATTCTTAATGCATCGATATCTAAACCGGAATCTGTTTCATCTAAAATTGCCAATTTAGGTTGCAACATTGCCATTTGAAATATTTCATTTCGTTTCTTTTCACCACCAGAAAATCCTTGGTTTACAGAACGCGAAATAAAATCTTTTTTCATCTCTACCAATTCCATTTTTTCGCGCATCATTTTCAAAAATTCATTTGGCGGCATTGGTTCTTCACCATTCGCTTTGCGTTGTTCGTTTACGGCTGCTTTTAGGAAATTGGCATTGCTTACACCCGGAATTTCTACCGGATATTGGAACGCTAAAAACACGCCTTTTTGTGCACGTTCGTGAGCTTCTAATTCCATTAAATCGATTCCATCGAACAATATAGAACCATCTGTAATTTCATAACCTTCTTTTCCGGCTAATACATTTCCTAAGGTAGATTTTCCTGTTCCGTTCGGGCCCATGATAGCGTGTACTTCGCCCGCATTTACTTGAAGAGATAAACCTTTTAGGATTTCTTTATTTTCTATAGATACATGTAAATTATTAATTGACAGCATACTTTTTATTTATTGATTATTACTTATACTTATACTTATACTTATACTTACTACTTTCTACTCTATCCAACACTTCCTTCTAAACTTATTTCTAATAATTTTCTTGCTTCTACGGCAAATTCCATCGGCAAATGATCCATTACTTCCTTACAAAATCCGTTAACAATCATGGCAACCGCTGTTTCTTCATCAATACCGCGTTGTTGGAAATAAAACAACATATCTTCCCCAATTTTTGATGTGGTTGCTTCGTGCTCTACTTTAGAAGTGTTGTTGCTTACTTCTATATATGGAAAAGTGTGTGCACCGCAAAGATTACCCATCAATAAGGAATCACATTGAGAGAAGTTTCGAGCGTTTTCGGCTTTCTTATGTACTTTCACCAATCCACGATAAGAGTTTTGAGATTTTCCGGCACTGATACCTTTCGAAACAATTCTACTTTTAGTATTTTTTCCGATATGAATCATTTTGGTTCCGGTATCTGCTTGTTGGAAATGGTTGGTTAACGCAACAGAATAAAATTCACCGATTGAATTATCACCGGCTAAAATACAACTTGGATATTTCCATGTTACTGCCGATCCGGTTTCTACTTGAGTCCAAGATATTTTAGAGTTGTTACCTTTGCACATTCCACGTTTGGTAACGAAGTTGAAAATACCACCTTTTCCATCTTTGTCGCCAGGATACCAATTTTGCACGGTAGAATATTTTATCTCGGCATTGTCGAGTGCAATAAGCTCTACCACCGCAGCGTGTAATTGGTTTTCATCGCGTTGTGGTGCAGTACAACCTTCTAAATAAGAAACATAGGCACCCTCATCTGCAATTAATAAAGTACGTTCGAACTGTCCGGAGCCTGCAGAGTTTATTCTGAAATAGGTGCTAAGTTCCATTGGGCAGCGAACACCTTTTGGTATGTAACAAAATGAGCCATCACTGAATACGGCACTGTTTAATGCTGCATAGAAATTATCTTTTTGAGGCACTACCGAGCCGATGTATTTTTTTACTAAATCGCCGTGCTCTCGAATTGCTTCACTCATGGAGCAAAATATAATTCCTTTTTCTTTTAATGTTTCTTGAAAAGTTGTTTTCACAGATACACTATCAAACACGATATCCACCGCCACACCGGATAAACGTTTTTGTTCATCTAAGGAGATACCTAATTTTTCAAATGTTTTTAATAATTCCGGATCAACTTCATCTAAAGAATTCAGATTTTTTTTAGGTATTGGTGCAGAGTAATAAATGACGTCTTGGAAATCAACTTTTGGATAATGCACATTAGCCCAAATCGGTTCCGTCATTTTTTGCCATTCTTTATAGGCTTTCAATCGCCATTCCAACATCCATTCCGGTTCTTCTTTTTTAGCAGAAATAAATCGGATAATGTCTTCGTTTAATCCTTTGGGAGCGGATTCTTGTTCAATATTGGTTACAAAACCGTATTTATATTCGGAGTTTACAACTTCATCAATTATCGCATCTTGCTCTGTCATACTTAAAACAAGTTAGTTTGTACCTAAAATTTAGTAAGTGCAAAATTACGCTATTTAGTACAATAAAACAATTGCTATTTAGAATAAATCTAAATAAAAGCATTGTTTTTATGTTAAGAATCTTACTTTTTATTTTTGATGAAATGGTGTGTTATTAATATGGATATTTTAGTTTTGTACACTATATATTTAGATAACCATAATGACGAAAACTCTCTCTTTACTCTTCTTCTGTTTTTTTACTTTTCCTATATTTTCTCAAATAGTGAATATTGAAAGTCAACGCTACAAAACAGACACCGTTGGATGGGAAGGTAACTACAATTTGGGTTTTACATTTGGTAAACAAAAAGAGAAGTATTTTGCTTTTTCTAATTCAGCACATGTGCAGTATAAATCCAAAAAGAGTTTGTATTTAATTATAGGAAGTTTGGATATTTTAAAATCCGGAAATAATAAAATTGCCAATTCCGGTTTTTTTCATTTTAGATATAATTATAAAATTAGAAAATGGTTGCGATGGGAAGCTTTTTCGCAAGTGCAATACAATAGATTAACCGGCTTACGTATGCGTTTTTTGTTAGGCACCGGGCCACGATTTAAGTTGGTTGAATTGGATAAATTTAAAAGCTATTTGGGCACATTGTATATGTTAGAATATGAAATCAATAATGATAAAACAGAAAAATTAGTGCAAGGAAGATTTAGTGGTTATTTGAGTTTTAGTTTCAGACCAATAAAAACAATTGAGTTAGTAAGTACTACTTATTATCAACCTAGATTTGATGATATAAAAGATTATAGGATTTCAACAGATAATGCGCTATTTTTTAGATTTCATAAGATTTTATCTTTTGGCTTAAATTATAAATTGACGTATGATACCAGACCGCCACAAGGTTCGGACGTTAAATTAATCTATCAATTAGAGAATAAATTTAAAATCGACTTTTAAGGAACAATTAATTTTCCTTAGCTCATTCATCATTCATGATTAAACCTTATTTTTGTAAATATGACACATGAACAAAAGTTAGCATCTCTTCAACAGAAAAAACAAGATGCATTACTCGGAGGCGGACAAAAAAGAATTGACGACCAACATAAAAAAGGAAAATTAACAGCACGTGAACGCATTGAATTGTTAGTAGATGCCGGAACGTTTGAGGAATTAGGTATGTTGGTTACGCATCGTGCTACAGATTTTGGAATCGATAAAGAACAATATTTAGGTGATGGTGTTGTAACCGGCTATGGAAAAGTAAACGGACGATTGGTTTATATTTTCTCTCAAGATTTTACCGTATTTGGTGGTTCACTATCTGAAACACATGCTGAAAAAATATGTAAAATAATGGACTTAGCAGCTAAAACCGGTGCACCGGTTATTGGCTTAAATGATTCGGGTGGAGCACGAATTCAAGAAGGTGTAGTATCATTAGGTGGTTATGCTGATATCTTTCATCGCAATGTACAATTTTCAGGTGTAGTGCCACAAATTTCTGCTATTATGGGACCTTGTGCGGGTGGTGCTGTGTATTCACCGGCAATGACCGACTTTACGATGATGGTAGAGAATACTTCATACATGTTTGTTACAGGCCCGAATGTTGTAAAAACGGTAACGCACGAAGAAGTAACCTCTGAAGAATTAGGCGGTGCTATTACACATGCTACCAAAAGTGGTGTTACGCATTTTACTGCAAAAAATGAAGTAGAATGTATTACACAAATAAAAAATTTATTGAGTTATCTTCCACAAAATTGTGAAACAGCAGCACCCAATTATCCATATCAATCCACCCAATCCGAAAGGAGAGATGCGTTGAAAGATATACTTCCACAAAATCCCAATCAACCGTATGATATTCGTGAAGTAATTGCACATACGTGCGATGAAAACTCCTTTATGGAAGTGCACAAAGATTTTGCGGAAAATTTAGTAGTTGGATTTGCCAGAATTGCCGGAAGAAGTATTGGTATAGTTGCCAATCAACCTGCTTATTTAGCCGGAGTTTTAGATATCAATAGCAGTAGGAAAGGAGCTCGTTTTACTCGTTTCTGCGATGCCTTTAATATTCCATTATTGGTATTGGTAGATGTACCCGGATTTTTACCCGGAACCGATCAGGAATGGCATGGAATTATTACCAATGGGGCAAAATTATTATATGCATTGAGCGAAGCAACCGTGCCTAAAGTAACCGTAATTACACGTAAAGCGTATGGTGGTGCGTATGATGTAATGAACTCTAAACACATAGGTGCCGACATGAATTTTGCTTGGCCGAGTGCCGAAATTGCAGTAATGGGACCGAAAGGAGCTGCCGAAATTATTTTTAAGAATGAAATAAAAAATGCAGCTAATTCGGAGCAAAAGCTTCAAGAAAAAGTAGATGAATATACTGATACTTTTGCCAATCCGTATAAAGCAGCAGCACGCGGTTTTATTGATGAAGTGATTGACCCACAAGAAACAAGAATAAAACTTATCAGAGCATTTCAGATGTTGGAAAACAAAGTAGTGCATACACCAAAAAAGAAACACGGAAATATACCTTTGTAATTTTTTATTTTGTAAATTGGATGTATCTTTCTTGAACACAGATAAATCCTTTTTATGAAAAAATTATTCTATTTATTAATAGCCTCTTTTGCTATCTCTGCATGTATTCCTACAGGTGGAAGCGAACCAACCATTAAACAAAATGATTTAAGTTTAAATCTTTCTAAGATTGCCATTTCTTCGTGTTGTTATCAAAGTGGAAATCTATCTATTTTTAGGGCAATGCAAGCCAAAAATCCGGATTTGTATATTGCCATGGGCGACAATGTGTATGCCGATAATATTATTGGAAATCCTGATTATCCGAATTGGATTCAGGCACAATACGATATGCTGAAAAATAATTTTGATTATAAAAATTTTCGTGCAGCAGTGCCGAGCATTGCTACTTGGGACGACCATGATTATGGTTTGAATAATGCCGGAAAAGAATTTCCTTACAAAGTACAATCCAAAGAGAAATTTATGAAATTTTGGCAAATACCATCTACACATGATATCCGAACACACGATGGAATATATACTTCGTATTTATATGGCGATGCCAATCATAGAGTGCAAATTATTTTATTAGATTGTCGTAATTTCTTAGATGTACTAAGTATGGAACCATTAGCACCTACAAACGATACAACTAAATCTATTTTAGGTGCAACACAATGGAATTGGTTTAGACAACAACTAACGGTTCCGGCTACTATTCGCATTGTGGTTTCCAGTACGCAATTTGGTGTAGAGCAAAACGGTTGGGAAACTTGGGCAAATTATCCGCACGAAATGCAAAAATTTTATCAAGCTATAAAAGATGCCAATGCGAATGGTGTATTTGTAGTTAGTGGTGATGTTCATTTCTCGGAATATAACAAACGTACTATTGCCGGTCAATATCCCATTTATGATTTTACTTCGAGTGGCTTAACGCATACAGAATATAGTGAGCGTCCGAGCCAATATAGAATAGGTGATGTGTATAGAAATTTTAGCTTTGGTATGAT
>CAZDOT010000022.1:0-43337 GCA_964507125.1 uncultured Chitinophagales bacterium
GAAAAAAATAAAGGTTGGCATTCGCCAACCTCTTCTAATATATCTTTACCAATAATTATCGGCTTAAGAACATGCTTTTATCTTTGTATAATTGTCGGAAATAAGGATCAAACAAATCTTTGATAAAGTAAATCGCTTCTCCGGTAGATTTCATTTCCGGTCCTAATTCTTTGTTTACATTCGGGAATTTATCAAAAGAGAAAACAGGCTCTTTAATTGCATATCCGGTTAATTTTTCTTGGAAAGAAAAATCTTTCAATTTGTGTGTTCCCAACATTACTTTCGTAGCTACATTCAAATAAGGTATTTGGTAGGCTTTGCAAATAAATGGTGTAGTTCTAGAAGCTCTCGGATTGGCTTCTATCACATATACTTTCTCTCCTTTTATTGCAAATTGTATATTGATTAATCCACGAATCTCTAAAGCTCGGCATAATTTTTCTGTGTAATGTTTCATTGTTTCAATAACAATGGCACCTAAGCTGTACGGAGGCAATACGCTGTTGCTGTCGCCACTGTGAATACCGGCCGGCTCAATATGTTCCATCACACCCATAATTTGAACGGTTTCGCCATCATAAATGGCATCTATTTCTGCTTCTTTGGCTCTATCTAAGAAATGGTCGATGAGAATAATATTATCCGGAATATCTTTTAATAAATTAATGACCGATGTTTCACATTCTTGATCATTAATTACAATACGCATTCTTTGTCCACCTAATACATAGCTTGGACGAACCAATACTGGATAACCTACTTTATTAGCAACAGCCAATGCTTCATCGGCATCGGTAGCTGTTCCATAATCCGGATATGGAATTTCTAATTCTTTTAATAAATCGGAGAATCGACCTCTGTCTTCTGCCAAATCCATGCTATCAAACGAAGAACCAATAATTTTGATACCTCTTTCATTTAATTTTTTAGAAAGTTTTAAGGCAGTTTGTCCTCCTAATTGTACAATCACACCTTCCGGTTGCTCATGTTCAATTAATTCCCAAAGATGTTCCCAGTATACCGGCTCAAAATATAATTTGTCGGCGATATCAAAATCCGTAGATACGGTTTCCGGATTGCAGTTAATCATGATGGCTTCATAGCCCACTTCTTTGATGGCTAAAAGTCCGTGTACACAGCAATAATCAAACTCGATGCCTTGCCCAATTCTATTTGGTCCTGCACCTAATACAATAATTTTCTTTTTGTCGGAACGTTTGCTTTCGTTTTCTTCATCAAAAGCAGAATAATAGTACGGTGTTTTTGCTTCAAATTCTGCGGCACACGTATCTACCATTTTATATACACGTTTTACACCTAATGCTTTTCTTTTTTCATAAACAGCATCTTCCGAAATTCGTCCTAATAAAAAGCCTAATTGTTCATCGGAATAGCCTTTCTTTTTAGCTTTTACTAAGATTTCTTTTGGAAGTGTATCTAAAGTATATTTTTGGATTTCTTTTTCCAATTTTACCAAATCTTGGATTTGCATTAAAAACCAATTGTCTATTCCGGTAAGTTTTTGGATAGTATGCAATGGAACGCCTAAAGAAATGGCATCTTTAATTTTAAAAATTCGATCCCAACTTGGATGTTGTAAACTGTCGATAATTTCTTCTGTTTTTGCCAATCCTTTTCCATCTGCACCTAATCCTATTTTATTATTTTCAAGAGATTGACACGCTTTTTGTAAAGCTTCTGCAAAATTTCTACCAATGCCCATTACTTCGCCAACCGCTTTCATTTGTAAACCTAAAGTAGCATCGCAACCATAGAATTTATCAAAATTCCAACGTGGTATTTTTACGATAACATAGTCTAATGCCGGCTCAAAACAAGCAGAGGTTGTTTTAGTAATTTGATTATTGAGTTCATCTAAATTATATCCGATAGCCAACTTTGATGCAATTTTCGCAATAGGATATCCGGTTGCTTTAGATGCTAATGCAGATGAACGCGATACACGTGGATTAATTTCAATCACGATGATTTCTTCCGTTTCCGGATTAACGGCAAACTGTACATTACAACCTCCGGCGAAACTTCCCAACCCGCGCATGAGCATTTGTGCTTGGTTTCTCATCTCTTGGAAAACCGGATCAGGTAAGGTCATTGCCGGAGCAACTGTGATAGAATCACCGGTATGCACACCCATTGGGTCTAAGTTTTCTACTGTACAAATAATAACAACGCTATCATTAATATCTCGGAGTAATTCTAATTCATATTCTTTCCATCCTAAAACGGCTTTTTCTACCAAAACTTCATGTACCGGTGATGCTTTTAAGCCGTAAGATAATGCTGCCTCAAATTCTTCTGCCTTGTGTACAAAGCCACCGCCGGTACCACCTAGAGTATAGGATGGACGGATTACTAATGGAAATCCAATTTTTTGTGCGGCTTCTTTTCCTTCTAACATTGAGTTAGCGATATAAGATGGAGCAACGCCTAAACCCATGTCTACACAATATTTACGAAATGCTTCTCGATTTTCTGTTGTTTCAATAACATTCAAATCAACACCAATAATACGTACATTATATTTTTCCCAAATGCCAATTTCAGAAGCTTCTTTGCAAAGATTTAAGGCTGTTTGTCCACCCATCGTTGGCAATACTGCATCAATTTGTCTTTCTTCTAAAATTTCGCGAATGGAATCTATGGTTAACGGTTTGAGATAAATATGGTCTGCCGTAACCTCATCCGTCATGATGGTTGCCGGATTGGAGTTAATCAGAGAAACTTCGATTCCTTCTTCTCTTAGAGAGCGTGCTGCTTGAGAACCTGAATAGTCGAATTCGCAAGCTTGCCCGATAATAATAGGTCCGCTGCCTATAATCAGTACGGATTTGATGGATGTATCCTTTGGCATTTTTTGGGAAAGTTTTACAAAGATAGCAAAAAAATAGGATGTGATTAAAGCAAGTAATGATATAATAACCTACATTTTAGGATATCCAAAAATTGGAATCCAAAAACAATCTACATCAATACGATTCTTTTACAACATGGTACCTTCTGCTACTTTAGCATGTTCCGGATAGTCGGTTGTGTAATGCAATCCACGGCTTTCTTTGCGAAGTTTTGCACTGCGTGTAATGAGATATCCGATGGTTATCATATTTCTCAATTCAAGTAGTTGAGGTGAAATTGTTGTTGTTTCGTATAACTCTTCCGTATCTTTAAATAAAAGATATAAGCGTTCTTGAGCACGCTTTAAACGAGCATTGTTTCGCACGATGCCAACATAACTGCTCATAATATCTTTTAATTCTTTGATACTTTGAGTAATGATAACCATTTCTTTTGGATCGCTGGTGCCATCGGCATTCCATTCAGGAAATTGTTCGTTTGGAAATTTTATTGATGGCAACGCCTTGCAGATATCTTCAAAAATTCGATGTGAAAATACGATGGCTTCTAAGAGTGAATTACTTGCTAAACGGTTGGCTCCGTGTAAGCCGGTATTGCTACATTCGCCACACGCATAAAGATTTTTTATAGATGTTCTTCCATACGCATCTACATTAATTCCGCCACATGCATAATGTGCAGCCGGCACTACCGGAATCATATCTTTAAAAACATCTATTCCTACGGATTTACATTTTTCATAGATGTTCGGGAAATGATGTAAGAAATTATCTTTGTCCATGTGGCGGCAATCTAGATACATGTGATCTTCTCCACTTTTTTTCATTTCATTGTCAATAGCTCTGGCAACAATATCTCTTGGTGCTAATGAGCCACGAGCGTCATAACTTGCCATTAAGTCGTTTCCATTTTTAGTGCGTAAAATAGCACCATCACCACGAACGGCTTCTGTAATTAAAAAATTAGGACTTACGCCCGGTTCATATAATGCCGTTGGATGGAACTGAACAAATTCTAAGTTGGCTACTCTGCCTTTTGCTCGGTAAACCATGGCAATTCCGTCTCCGGTGGCAATGTTAGGGTTGGTAGTTGCTCGGTAAATTTGTCCAAATCCGCCGGTAGCCAATACGACTATCTTGCTTTCAATTTTTTCGATTTGGTTGGTTTTTAAATTCAATACATACACACCATAACATTGAATATCTTCAGTAACACGAGTAATAATACGACCGAGATGATGTTGTGTCAGTAAATCGATGACAAAATGGTGTTGTGATATTTCAATGTTTTTAGTTTGATGTACTTTTGCTAACAAAGCACGCTCAATTTCCCAACCGGTGATATCCTTGTGATGTAAAACTCTAAATTCGGAATGGCCACCTTCTTTTCCTAGTTTATAATTTCCTTCCCCTCCTTTGTCAAAGTTAGTTCCCCAGGTAATTAATTCATCTACGCGTTGTCTGCCTTCTCGGATAACAATGTCCACTATTTTTTCATTGCATAATCCATCGCCTGCAATAAGTGTGTCTTCTATGTGTTTTTCAAAAGTGTCTTTTTGGAAATCTGTTACTACTGCAATGCCACCTTGTGCATATTGTGTGTTGCTATCATCTTCATTTGCTTTGGTAAGCACTAATATTTTCTGGTCTGGAAATTTCTCCGCTGTTTTGAGCGCTAAACTTAATCCGGCAATTCCTGAACCAATAATAAGTATATCTGACATGGCATAAAATTAACAATAAGCATGATTTTCTTCCTATTTTTTAGTTCTATTTTTTTGTTATTTTGTAGGATATGTTATCACTCTCTAAATACATTGACCATACGTTATTAAAACCCACTGCATCAGCATCTGACATACAAATTTTATGTGATGAGGCAATACAAAATAATTTTTTTGCCGTATGTGTAAATGGTTGTTATGTCAGCTTATGTAAAATATTGTTGGCTTCTACCAATATTCATATTGCTTCTGTTATTGGTTTTCCCTTAGGTGCATCATCTACATTATCTAAAGTACAAGAAGCCATTTATGCAACAAAAGACGGCGCTGATGAAATTGACATGGTGCTGAATATAGCTTGGTTAAAAGATAAAAAATATGCACTTGTTAAAGATGAAATTGCTGCTGTGAAAAATGCCATTGGAAACAAGATTTTGAAAGTGATTATTGAAACGTGTTATTTAACAGATGATGAGAAAAAAAGAGCAACAGAACTTATTATGGAAGCCAATGCTGATTTTGTGAAAACATCTACCGGATTTGGAACAAATGGTGCTACTTTAGAAGATGTGGCATTGATAAAATCAATCACGAATAATACTATACAAATTAAAGCAAGCGGTGGTATCCGCGATGCGGAAACTGCTTTAAAATATATCGAACTGGGCGTTACACGAATTGGCACTAGCAATGGTATTCAAATAGTGAATGGCCAAATTTCAATAAATTCATCTTACTAAATTAGATACTACTATGAGTTTACATATTGGTGCAAAAAAAGGAGCTATTGCCGAACATATTTTACTGCCCGGCGACCCATTAAGAGCAAAACATGTGGCAGAAACTTTTTTGAAAGACGTTACTTGTTATAACGAAGTTCGTGGTATGCTTGGATATACTGGATATTATAATGGAAAACGGATTTCTGTGCAAGGAACCGGCATGGGATTGCCATCTATTTCCATCTATGTAAATGAATTAATTACGGAATACGACGTAAAAAAGCTAATACGCATTGGAACGGCAGGCTCATTACAAAAAGAAATACAGATTCGTGATTTAGTAGCGGCCTTATCTGCAAGTACGACTTCTTCCATCAATAAAAATAAATTCAATCAATCGGATTTTGCTCCATGTGCTAATTTTGATTTATTGCTAAAAGCACATCAAGCAGCGATTCAATTAAATATTCCATTTAAAGCCGGAAACGTATTGTCGGCAGATGAGTTTTATGCCGATGCGGACTATCATAAAAAATGGATGGAATATGGCGTTTTGTGCGTGGAAATGGAAGCCAATGCATTGTATAGTTTAGCAGCAAAACATAAAGTGCAAGCACTTTCACTTTTAACCATAAGCGATAGTTTGGTTACCGGAGAAAGTACTTCTGCACAAGAACGTCAAAATACTTTTGATGCCATGGTGCAAGTTGCGTTAACTGCTTTATGTGAATAAGAAGAATGTTATTTCTGTATCACTTGGATGATGTTTACCGGACACGCTTTTGCCGCTGCTTCATTGGATTCTAGTTCGTCTTCACGAACGGTAACATTCCAAAATCCTTTTTTATCTTTTGCTCCTAACAGCACGCTTTTGCCATCTTTTTTGCTCATACGCCAGCGTTGCGGAGCCAACTCTACACAATAATTGCAGCCGATACATTTGTTGCGTTGTTGTATAATAGTAACCATCGCTTTTACGTATTTACAATTTTATATAGCTTGTCGCTGCTGCGAATTGGAACCTCTAATTTAAAAGCACAATTTTCTCCTTTTTTTACACTGTCTACTTTTCCGGAACTGTTGTGTAATTCGGTTACTTGTGTTTCAACAGCACCGGTAGTTGGTCCTGTAATTAATACTTGGTCGCCAACTTTCAAATCAAAGGCTTCAATTTTAAATTCGGCTACTTTTATTTTATCAAAATAGTTGGTGCCTTTTCCTAAATATATTTTCTTAGTAGTAGCTTTTGAGCCGGGTGAATCCGTCCATTTTCCAAGCTCTTGTCCTAAATAATAACCATTCCAAAACCCACGATTGTACACGCGCTGAAGTTGTTCCATCCATTCCTTTACTTTTTCTGGGTTATAGTTTCCACTATAATATGCATCGATAGCAGCACGATAACATTCCACTACCGTTTTTACATAATCAGCCCCTTTTCCTCTACCTTCAATTTTCATTACTGTTACGCCCGATTCAATAACTCTATCTAAAATATCTATCGTGCATAAATCTTGTGCAGACATGATATATTCATTTTCGATGGCTAATTCATGCCCGTCTTCATTGTCTATTACGGTGTAACTGCGTCTGCAATTTTGCACACAAGCACCACGGTTTGCAGACGCATTGGCAGTGTGGAGGCTTAAGTAACATTTGCCCGAAACCGCCATACACAACGCTCCATGTACAAATATCTCTACTTCTATAGCTTTGCCACTCGGTCCGCAAATATTTTCTTTTTCAATTAAATCGCATATTGTTTTTATTTGGATAAGGCTCAATTCTCTCGATAGAACAACGGTATCTGCAAACAAGGCATAAAACTTTACAGTTTCTATATTTGTAATATTTACTTGCGTAGAAATATGCACTTCCAATTGAATAGAGCGAGCATAAGCAATAACAGCTTGGTCGCTGGCAATAACAGCTGTAATGCCGGCTTTTTTAGCTCTGTCTAACACCGTTTTAATGGCAGACAAATCGTGATCGTAAATGATGGTGTTTAAAGTAAGATAACTTCTTACAGCATGTTCATTACATAAATTGGCGATGTAATCTAAATCGTCGATAGTGAAATTCATGGTAGCACGTGCTCTCATGTTAAATTGTTCCACACCGAAATAAACGGAATCGCAACCGGCATTGATAGCAGCAATTAATGCTTCATGGCTTCCGGCTGGAGCCATAAGTTCAATTTTCTTTTTCATAAGGTACAGTCTTCAACACTGCCTTGCAAAATTAGGTAATCTATAGCTAATTTTAGATTTTCACATATTATATTTCATCCATGTTTTTTGCTATTTGGTGATATAATCCTATATTTTTAAATGAATAGGAAATGATTTTCAAAGAATTTGATATATTTGCATTGCCTACGCAATCATATTCAAGCTGTTCTAGTGTTTAGTATGCATTTGCACTTTATTTCCAATTAACTTTTTTCCAATTTTAGAAAATAGGTTTTCTAAATATCTTTTTTTAACAACAACAAATTATTACAAACAATGAAATATAATACAGGAAGGATTGACATAACCATGCGAGAATATGGTCGTCACATGCAACAAATGGTCGATTATGTAGTCAATATTGAGAACAGAGCAGAACGCCAAAAGGCGGCCGAAAATATTATCCAATTAATGGGTGTCTTAAATCCTATGTTGCGAAATATTGCAGATTATAGACACAAACTTTGGGATCATTTATTTATTATTTCTGATTTTAAGTTAGATGTAGATTCACCTTATCCAAAACCAAGCGAAGAAACTTATCGAATTCAACCGACAAAATTATCCTATCCACAATCACGCATCCGATTAAAACATTATGGTAAAAATGTGGAAGCTTTAGTAGATAAAGCTATTAAGATGGAAGATGAAGGTAAGCGCGAAGTATTTACGGAAATTATTGGTAATTTCATGAAGATGGCGTACAAAAATTGGAGCAATGAAGAAGTGAGTAACGACTTAATTAAAGAAGATATGCGTACCATTTCCGGCGGTGAATTAGAAATCAGTGCGGAGATGAATATCGAATCGATGTCGCGCAACCAACCAAAACGCAACTTTAGCAATAACAAAAACAACAACAACAAGAACCGAAACAACAATAACAAGAATCGAAACAACAACAATAACAAGAACCGCAACAACAACAATCGAAAACGTTATTAATAAATGTATGAGTGCAGATACTTTTGAAGTAAGAGGTGGAAAGCCATTAAGTGGAGCCATTACACCACAAGGTGCCAAAAATGAAGCATTGCAAATTCTTTCCGCCGTATTGCTGACGGATGATGATATTACCATTTCCAATATCCCAAATATTTTGGATGTAAATGTGTTGATAGAGTTGTTGTCTGAAATGGGCGTGCGAGTGCAAAAAGTAAACGAAGATACGTACACTTTTAACGCAAAAGCAGTGGATCCGGATATCTTACTAACCGAAAAATTTAAGAAAAGAGCCGGCCATTTGCGCGGTTCTGTCATGATATTAGGCCCGCTTTTAGCTCGTTTTAAACGTGCCTACTTACCTACACCTGGCGGCGATAAAATCGGTAGAAGACGTTTAGATACACATTTCTTAGGCTTCACAGAATTGGGTGCAAATTTCCATTTTGATAAAGAAAAATCTTTTTATTCTTTAACTGCAGATAAATTAATCGGAAAGTATATTTTGTTGGAAGAACCATCTGTAACCGGAACCGCAAATATTGTGATGGCTGCAGTTTTGGCTGAAGGAGAAACTACCATTTTTAATGCAGCCTGCGAACCGTATTTGCAGCAATTGTGTTCCATGCTCAATAATATGGGGGCAAAAATATCCGGAATAGGGTCTAATTTATTGCAAATAAAAGGTGTTCAAAAGTTGAACGGCACGACACATCGCTTGTTGCCGGATATGATTGAAATAGGTAGTTTTATTGGCTTAGCAGCCATGACAAAATCGAATATCACTATTAAAGATTGCCGAATTGATATGTTAGGTGTCATACCAAAATATTTTCAAAAATTAGGCATAAAATTGGAGCTAAAGGGGGATGATATTATTGTACACGGACAAGAACCTTATGAAATCCAAACTTTCATTGATGGCTCTATTCTAACTATTTCTGATGGTCCTTGGCCACTTTTTACACCGGATTTGTTGAGTATCGTCTTAATCACCGCAACGCAAGCAGACGGAAGTGTTTTAATACACCAAAAAATGTTTGAGTCACGCTTGTTTTTCGTTGATAAGTTAATTGATATGGGTGCTAAAATAATCTTGTGTGATCCACATCGAGCCACCGTAATTGGTATCAATAGAGAATATAATTTACGCGGTATTGCTATGAGTTCACCGGATATTAGAGCCGGTGTTGCCTTGTTGATTGCGGCACTTTCTGCAGATGGTAAAAGCACTATTTCTAATATTCATCAAATTGATCGTGGATATCAACATATTGATACACGTTTACAAGCATTAGGTGCAGATATCAAACGATTGTGATTTTTTGTATTTTTATGTATAAAGTATTGCTGAAAAACCAGTGAGCTTCTGATATAATTTACCATAAAATAATTATCTATGAAACTACTTTTTCTGTTTGTAATAGGCATCTTTTCTTTCAAAGGATGTAACACTGATTCTAATAAAATATATGCTGTTTTAGATGATGCCAATGGATTAAGCGAAGGCGATAAAGTAAAATGCAAAGGTTTAGATGTTGGTGAGATTTTGAGCTTGAAAATTGTGGGAAATAGAGTAATTGCAGAGTTGGATTTGAATCGAGATTTTCAAGCAACGAAAGAAACAGTGGCACAAGTGAATTCTATTCCATTTTTAGGTCATGCCAATTTGAATTTAATACCAACAGATAATACAGAATTATTAGCTAATGGTGATACTATTTATTCGATTGCATCCAACCCGCTTTCTGTTTTTGATGAGCTGATAAAAACAAGTGATTTAGATTCGTTAAAAAACAAGATAAATCTTAAAAATATCAACTTGGATTCACTATCCGGTCAGCTGGATTCGTTAGGAATGGATGAGTTATTGAAAAAGGCTGAAAAAATAATGGATTTGAACAAAATCTTACCTTAAAAATCTTTCCAAAATATTATATTTTGTTAACGTAAAATGTGGATAAACAAGGTGTTGTTTTTCAGTTTTTCAGGCTGGCTTTTTGTATCTTTGTTAGTCTGATTTTAGACAATTAAAGGAAGGTGTTTTTTTATTAAAAAATAGAATCTGAAAACACACTTCTTATCAAAAAAATGTAATATAAAAATGAGCGAAGAAGCAATAGAAAATGATAAGAAAAACGCCACCTATGGTGCCGATAATATAACAGTATTAGAAGGCTTAGAAGCGGTAAGAAAAAGACCTGCAATGTATATTGGCGACATCAATGTGCGTGGTTTACATCATTTGGTGTATGAGGTTGTAGATAACTCTATTGATGAGGCATTAGCCGGACATTGTAAAAATATTTTTGTTACCATACACGAAGATAATTCTATCTCTGTTTTAGATGATGGTCGTGGTATTCCTGTAGATATGCACCCGAAAGAAGGTCGCTCTGCATTGGAAGTAGTTTTGACTGTTTTGCACGCAGGTGGTAAGTTTGATAAAGATTCCTATAAAGTTTCCGGTGGTTTACACGGTGTTGGGGTTTCTTGTGTGAATGCTTTATCTACACTTTTAAAAGCAACGGTGTACCGTGATGGAAAAGAATATCAACAAGAGTTTAGCATCGGTATTCCGAAATACTCCGTAAAAGAAGTTGGTACTACCGATAAACGAGGTACTAAAATTCATTTCAAACCGGATGATTCCATTTTTACAGTTACTGTATATAACTATGAAACATTGGCAGCTCGTATGCGGGAGCTAGCCTATTTAAATCGTGGCATTAACATCACAATTACGGATGAACGTAACAAAGATGAAAATGGTGTTGTATTCTCCGAAAATTTCTATTCTGAAGGTGGTTTGCGCGAGTTTGTTTCATACTTAGATAAAACACGTCAAGCAATTATTCCGGAAGTTATTTACATGGAAGGTGTAAAAGATAATGTAACGGTAGAAGTAGCATTTCAATACAATGATTCGTACAACGAAAACATTCACTCTTATGTAAACAACATCAATACCATTGAAGGTGGTACACACGTAGTAGGTTTCCGTAGAGCTTTGACGCGTGTTTTTAAATCATGGGCAACAAAAAATGATTTGTTCAAAAATTTAAAAACAGAAATAAATGGGGAAGATTTTCGTGAAGGTATTACTTGCCTTGTATCGGTAAAAGTGCCGGAGCCATTGTTTGAAGGACAAACAAAAACAAAATTAGGAAACTCTGAAGTAGATGCATTGGTAGCCGGCGTAGTGGGGGAACATTTAGAATACTATTTGGAAGAACATCCGAAAGAAGCCAAAACCATTGTAAATAAAGTTATTTTAGCAGCAACCGCACGTGCTGCTGCGCGTAAAGCTCGTGAGTTAGTACAACGCAAAAGTGTATTAGGTGGTGCCGGATTGCCGGGAAAATTATCGGATTGTTCCGATAAAAATCCTGCTGCTTGTGAGTTGTTCTTAGTAGAGGGTGATTCAGCAGGTGGAACAGCAAAACAAGGCAGAAACCGTGCATTTCAGGCAATTCTACCTTTGAGAGGAAAAATCTTGAACGTAGAAAAAGCGATGGAATACAAGATTTATGAAAATGAAGAGATAAAAAATATTTTCACTGCATTAGGCGTCACCAAAGGTGTTGAAGGCGATGAAAAAGCTTTAAATATCGTGAAACTTCGTTATCACAAAATAATCATCATGTGTGATGCTGATGTGGATGGAAGCCATATTACCACGTTGATATTAACCTTCTTCTTTAGACATATGAAAGAGTTGATTGAGAGAGGTTATATCTACATCGCATCACCACCATTGTATTTAGTAAAAAAAGGAAATAAAGAAAAATATGCTTGGGATGACGCATCTCGAATTGCAGCTATCAAAGAAATAGCAGGCGAAGGAAAAGAAGACAGCGTACACGTGCAACGCTACAAAGGTTTGGGTGAGATGAACGCAGAGCAATTATGGGAAACTACCTTAAATCCGGAAACACGAACATTGAAACAAGTTACCATTGAAAATGCAGCAGATGCCGACCAAATCTTCTCTATGTTGATGGGCGATGAAGTGCCACCACGCAGAGAGTTTATCGAAACACATGCTAAATATGCTCGCATAGACGTATAATAAAATCAGTATTTTATATCTTAAGTCCATTCATTTTTGAATGGACTTTTTTATGTGTATTCAATAAAAATTTCTATCTTGTTTCTATGCAAAAAATCCCATTTTCTTTTCGATTGTTGTACGTCAGTTGTATTGTATTTATTACGTTCACAGCCATTGGTATGATTTATTTTCCGGGTGGAACGATCTTAAATCATTACACAAAAGGATACAGTTTTTTTAATAATTTTTTTTCGGAATTAGGGAGATGGCGTACGCATTTAGGCGGCACCAAGTGGATTTCATTTTTCTGTTTTGAAATAGCCTTGCTTTTTCATTCCGCTTCCATGTTTATTTTTAATTTAGATATTTTAAATAGAACCAACAGCAGAGAGTTAAATGCAAAAATTTATTATGTTGCATTAATAAGCGGCTCGTTGTTTCCGTTTTTATTAGCAGGCATCGCACTTACACCTTGTGATTTATTTTTGCCATTACACATGAAATTTGTTTATGCCGCATTTGGTACGTTAATTCCGTTGAGTTTCTCGTACACCATGCTAATTCGGAAACATCATACATTGCCCAATAAATATGGAAATGCGTTGATGATAATTGTTGTGTCTATCGCCATTTATATTTTAATTATGAAATTTGGACCCAATCCCAAAGAAGTGGCTTACGTGCAACAAACTGCACAAAAAATTATTGTATATGCTATGATATTTTGCTTGTTGTATTTAGCAAAAGGATGTATCCAATATTTGTCCAGCGTGCAACCGATACGAGAAGAAAGATAAAGTGTGAAAGCTTATTTTCCACCAATGCCAAACCCAATACCCATGGTAACAATTAATGGTACTTTGTCGCTAAATGTTCCTTGATAGATAGATTCGTTGTTATCCAACACATTGTACAATAAAGAAATATTGAAAACACCAATTTTAGAGATAGATGCAGCGTAGCCGGCACCTAATAATAAATGGTGCACCCAAAGTCGTTTATCTAAATTAAAATACGAAGGCTTATTAACCGGATCGTATCGAGCTTCTAAATACAAACCTTTGTACAAAAAGCCACGTGCGTAGGCATCTGCACCATACACAAAGGAACGATAAACATACGATTGAGAATACCGATATCGCTGATAAATTAGAATAGGACCGGCACCTAATTCCAAACGATTTTTTAAGACCATGTAACCAGCTGTAGGCGAGAAATTGATATAGGTATAACTTCCAAACTGAAAACCAACATTGCCACCCAAACGAAGACGATTGAGTTTCTCTTTCTTTTTTTCCATGGCGGTTAATGCATCATACCGCTCTTTTTCCATTTGTCGTTTTGATTTTTTTTCATCGATGTTGGAAATGGATTTTTTTTGAGGTTGACTTTCCTGTAAAGTATCCATTATTCGGATGGGTTCATCGTATATTTCATCTTGTGCAAAGGCATTCCAATAACGACCAAAAATGAGTGCGAAAACAAGAAAGTAAACTTTATTCATGTTGTAAAAATGCATTATTATATTGCTAAAACGTAACTTTACTAAAAATAGTTTAGATGCGATTAGCAAATGTAAAAATAATAGCATTATTTGTTTTTTTATTCATATTTCAATATGGTTATAGTCAATTAAGTTTAGAACAAATTTTCTTACAAAATAAGTTTGTGGCAAAACAAATTGGAACAGTACATTTCTTACACACAAAGCCGGCTTTTGCTCAGTTGAAAAAAACAAGCACAAGTTCAGAAATACAAATTTTTAATGCAGAGAATAAATTGGAACAAACTATCGCTCTCTCTAATTACGCATCGGAAATACCCATGTTGTCAAATAGTTTGAATGATTTAATAATTTCTAATACGGATAGTTATTTTTTATTTAGCTCATCTTGCTCACAATTGTATCGTTATTCTACCATGTGCAAATATTTCATTGCTACACCGAATAAGCAACTCATTTCGCTCAGCGATTCATATCAGTTTTATCCTACATTTTCACCCAATGATAAATGGATTGCTTTTGTAAAAAATAATAACTTGTACTGTAAATCAATAGAAACATTATTAGAATTTCCTATTACCAAAGATGGCGAATGGAATAATATAATTAATGGTAAAAGTGATTGGGTATATGAAGAAGAATTTGAATTAAAAAGAGCATTTGAGTGGAATGCCAACAGCGATAAAATTGCTTATTTAAAATGGGATGAAAGTGCCGTGAAAATGGCTACTATCACACAATATAATCAACAAACATATCCTTCGGAATTCACTTATAAATATCCGAAAGTAGGCGAAGCCAATGCGAAGGTTGCTTGGTGGTATTACGATGTAAAAACAAAGAAAAATAAACAAATTCCAATTCCATTTACGTATGAATATATTCCAAGAATTTATTGGAACGGAGATGATATGATTGCCCTATTACTCAACCGACATCAAGATACGCTAAGGTTGATTTCTTATAATATAAAATCGAAAAAAACAAAACAAATTTATCTTGAAACATCCGATACTTATCTTGATATTCCAAATGACATCCGCTTTTTATCCGACAAATCTTTTATGATACTTTCTGAAAAAGATGGCTATAATCATATTTATCATTTTTCACCGGACGGTGCATTAATAAAGCAAATTACAAGAGGAAATTTTGAAGTCAATAAAATATATGCAATAGATGAGAACACTCACAAAATCTATTATCAAAGTAATGATGGAAATGACATAGATGCATACATTTGTCAAATCAACTATAAAACTTTAGAGAAAAAAAACGTAGCTGTTTTTTCCGGAACTAATAATGCTCAATTTTCAACTGATGCCTCTTTTTTTATACATACTTTCTCATCTGCCATACAAACTCCCAAAACACAAATAATTCATACAGCAACTGGAAAAAAAATAGATTGGTTGCATAATAAAAATTTGCAAGATACCGTACAGAATATTCCTCAAAAACAATTCTTAAAAATCCAATTAGCGACAACTACACTCAATGCTTGGATGATAAAACCATCGAACATGGATAGTACTAAAAAATATCCATTGTTGATGTATGTTTATGGCGGACCACATAGTCAAAAAGTGGTAAACGAATGGCAAAGCAATAACGATTTCTTTTTTAATTTTTTGGCAGAAAATGGCATTATAGTAGCCTGTGTAGATAACAGAGGAACCAATGGAAAAGGCAGAGAATTTAAGAAAGCGACCTATTTGCAATTGGGAAAATTAGAAACAGAAGACCAAACTGCTGCAGCTGAATATTTCGGGAAATTATCCTTTATTGATAGCAATAGAATCGGTATTTTTGGATGGAGTTACGGCGGATTTATGGCAGCCAATTGCCTATTCGAATCAAATGAAATATTTAAAGCCGGCATAGCTGTGGCACCAGTTACAGATTGGCGTTTTTACGATAATATTTATACAGAACGCTATATGCGAACACCGGAAGAAAACCCAAGTGGATACGCTGCTAACAATCCGATTGCAACTGCCAAAAAGTTAAAAGGGAATTTTATGCTTGTGCATGGCACAGCCGATGATAACGTACACTTTCAACATGCATTAGAGCTTGTAAAAGCACTCAACGATGCGAATAAATCCTATCTGTTTTTTCCATATTTAGACGGTACACATGGTATCGGAAATAATAAGGTTCGGTATGATTTGTATTTAAAAATGCACCACTTTCTGCAAGAAAAATTATAATATTCCTGTAGATAAAATTAGATTTTTAATATAGAAATAATTAACCTTATCTTTAACTTTGGTCAACTAATTTTGCACCGTTAAATGAATAAACTGTTACTATGCAACGTGTTACTTAGTTTATTCATCCATCCATTTTAGAAATAAAAAATAAATCATGAAAAAATTACTCTTCATTCTTGTGTGCCTACTTACTGTTTACACAACAGCATCGGCACAAGTAGAAAAACAAATTAAAGGAGAAGCACTCTCTGCTGATGAAAAGAAAAAGTTAGAAGACACGACGAACGGCTGGAAATTTGGCGGCATTGGCGGTGTTACGTTTAATCAAGCAGGTTTTAAGAACTGGGCTGCCGGCGGAACCAACTCTTTCTCTTTATTGTTCAATATGCGTTTCTTCGCAGATTATAAAAAGAACAACCATTTATTACAAATGTGGGCTGCCGCAGAATATGGTTTGCAATTTACCAAAGGTGATAAATATAAATTAAGAAAAAATGCAGACCGTTGGGAAATATTTGCAAAATACGGTTACAGAATTCATAAGCCACTTTATTTTGCAGCATATACCGATTTAAAATCGCAGTTTTCCAATTCATACAATTATACAGACACGGCAAAACATGTTATTTCACGTGCTGCTGCACCTTTGGTATTTGAAGGTGCAATTGGTTTGGATTATGTTCCTGTTCCTTACTTTTCTTTATTCTTCTCGCCGTTGGCTGCCAAAGTTACCTATGTTGCCGCAAATGATATTGCCGCATTAAATACCTTTGGTAATTTCTATCCATCTAAAGTGAAAAAAGAATTTGGTGCAGTGTTAATTGCAACGTATAAACAAGATTTTTGGAAACAAAATATCAGCATCTTATCGGTGATGAAAGTGTATAAAAATTACTTGCGTTCTGCAATAGACCCTTTTGATGCTACGTTACCAAAAGAAAGTAATTCACACTATAGAAAAAACATTGACGTAGATTGGCAAACAACATTAGGATTAAAGGTGAATAAATTTTTGTCAGCCAGTGTTTTTATGCATTTAATTTGGGATAATGATATCACGTTTGAAACCAGCAATCCGAATATCAAAACCTCTAAAGTACAATTTAGAGATATCATTGGTGTTGGCTTAGCGTATCAAATGAATTACAGCAAAGCCAAAGGTGAAAAGGCTAAGAAACTCTAATTATTTATATCAATTCTATATAAATGCCACGGTGATGTATCGTGGCATTTATTATTGTAAATAATACTTAATAGGTAACATAATTTAACAATATATCAAAAGACAAAAGCCTTTAGGATTTTAAATTTGTGGCTATCTAAAATAATACCTTATGGAATCTTTCGACATTAAAGCATTAAATGAAAAAATACAACAAGATAGTGCTTTCTTAGAGTTGTTGAATATCGAAATTGGAAAGTCGATTGTTGGTCAAAAATACATGCTGGAACGTTTGATGATTGCCTTGTTATCGCAAGGTCATATCTTGTTAGAAGGTGTTCCCGGATTGGCAAAAACTCTAGCCATTAAATCACTCTCAGATGCCATTGATACCAAATTTTCGCGCATACAATTTACACCGGATTTGTTACCGGCCGATATTTTGGGAACAATGATTTACAATCAAGCAAAAGGAAATTTTGAAGTAAAAAAAGGACCGGTATTTTCAAATTTCTTATTAGCAGATGAGATAAACCGTGCACCGGCAAAAGTACAAAGTGCTTTGTTGCAATCCATGCAAGAAAGAGTGGTTACGTTAGGAGATACAACGTATAAATTAGAAGAACCATTTTTAGTAATGGCTACACAAAACCCAATTGAGCAAGAAGGAACATACAACTTGCCTGAAGCACAAGTTGACCGTTTTATGTTGAAGGTAAAAATCGGCTATCCTGAATTTGAAGAAGAACGCCAAATTATGCGTCAAAATGTAGCCGGAACAAATGCTAATATTAGACCTATCATCACCGCACAAACTATCTTGCAAGCAAGAGATACCGTTCGTAAAGTGTATATGGATGAAAAAATTGAAAAGTATATTCTAGATATCATCTTTGCCACTCGCGATGCATCAAAATATAAAATAGATAATTTAAAACATCTCATTAGTTACGGTGGTTCACCACGTGCCAGCATTAGCTTGGCAATGGCATCCAAAGCATACGCTTTTATAAAACGCAGAGGATATGTTATTCCGGAAGATGTTCGTGCGGTAGCACACGATGTACTTCGTCATCGCATCGGAATTACGTACGAAGCGGAAGCAGAAAACATCACACAAGAACACATTATCGATACCATCCTAAATCGGGTAGAAGTTCCTTAGTAGAATCTTTGAATAGAGACGTGAGATATGAGATTTTTCTCATTTCTCAAATCTATAATCTCAAATCTCAAGTAAATGGAAGTAAGCGAACTCATAAAGAAAGTACGAAAAATTGAAATCAAGACAAAGGGCTTGACGAATCACATATTTTCCGGTGAGTATCATTCCGCGTTTAAAGGTCGTGGTATGTCGTTTAGTGAAGTACGCGAATACCAATACGGTGATGATGTACGCAACATTGATTGGAACGTTACGGCACGCTTTCAACATCCGTATGTAAAGATATTTGAAGAAGAAAGAGAGTTGACCATTATGTTGTTGATAGATGTCAGTAAGTCGGCATTTATTGGAACTCAAAGCCAATTGAAAAATGAAATTATTGCTGAAATTGCCGGTGTACTTGCCTTTTCAGCCATTCAAAATAATGATAAAGTAGGGGTGCTTTTTTTTAGTGATAAGATAGAATTATTTATTCCACCGAAGAAAGGAAAATCACATATTTTACGCATTATCCGAGAGATATTGAATTTTGAACCAACGAGCAAAAATACTAACATTTCTGTTGCTTTAGAGAATTTCAATAATATGGTGAAACGCAAAAGTATTGCGTTTGTTTTGTCAGATTTTGTTGATGAAAATTATGACGATGAACTGCGTCATATTTCTAAAAAGCACGATGTTATTGGCGTAAAAGTGTATGACAATTTAGATATGCAATTACCCAAAATTGGCTTGCTGCAAGTATGTGATGTAGAAACAGGTGAAACAAAATGGATTGATACCAATGATGCTAACACCAGAAGAATATATGAAGAAAGAGCCAATATGTACGACAGGAATTTCGAACAAAGCTTTTTGAAAGCAGGTGCCGATAAATTAAAAATAAATACCGCACAATCTTACGTGCATATCTTGATGAATTTCTTCAAAAAACGAGCGTAAGGAATTAATAAAGTAACAAAGTATCGAAATAAATCAATAATGAATATAGATAGAATAAATAAAAGTATGTCAATGAAAAACAACCAAGTTGTTTCATTGCTTCGTTATTCTATACTTTCATTTTTAACTGCATACTGTCTGTTATTTGCCAATCACACCTTAGCACAAACAGCATCAGCTACCACAAAAGAAAAAGAATATTTAATTGGTGATTGGATTCCGGTAGATTTATTTGTAACCACAACTGCCAACAACAAAGTTGCATTTCCAAATTTGAAAGACTCTATTTCTGAAACAATAGAGATAGTCAACTTCACTCCGGTTGATACCATCAAAAAAGGTAATCAATATGAGTTTCATCAATTAGTCAATTTAATTGTATTTGATACAGGAAAAATTTTATTGCCACAATTTCAATTTTTAGTAGAGAACAATGGACAAATAGATACCATCACTTCTGATGCTATACAAGTTCGTGTTGCCGGTGTAAAAATTGATACGACCAAAGATATTAAAGACATCAAAGAGCCACTGAAAATACCATATACATTTAAAGAAATTTTACCTTATATACTTGGCTTTTTAGCAGCAGCATTGTTAGTAGGTATTTTTGTTTGGTATTGGTTTTATTATAGAAAGAAAAAGCAACAACCCATAGACGAAAAATACACGTTGCCACCACATGTTTGGGCACTGAAAGAATTGGATAAATTACAGCAACAGAAACTGTGGCAAAATGGTGATGTAAAAAATTATTATTCATCCTTGACAGACATTGCACGTACTTACATCGAGTTGCGGTATAAAATTCCGGCAATGGAAAAAACAACAGATGAGTTAATGGCATCTATGCATAAAGGTGTGTTGAAACAATCGTTAAAAACAGCCTTAAGTGAAGTGTTAACGTTGAGTGATTTTGTAAAATTTGCTAAAGCACAACCTGATTTTATGGAAAACGAAAATGCAATGCAAATCATCAAAGATTTTATTGATAAAACAAAATTGATAGAAGAAGATAAACAAACAAAAGACAAAAAATAAAATTATTATACTACAAAAATTTCCGTTAAACAATACATGATAAAACTATTTCCATACGCTTTTGCACATCCACACTTCTTTTGGTTGTTGTTGTTGTTGCCGTTGTTAGTGTATTGGTTTTATTATAAGCGAAATACGTATTTCCCATCTTTCAACGTGCCACAACACGGCGGTGTGTTTGCTCAACCCACTTCACGCAAAGTAAAGTTTTTGCAATGGTTACCACTCTTAAAAATAGTTGCATTTATTTTATTTGTTATAGCATTGGCACGTCCGCAAAGTGCACTTTCTGAAAGTGAAATAGAAACACAAGGCATTGACATCGTATTGTCGATGGATATTTCCGGCTCTATGTTGGCACGAGATTTTGAGCCGGATAGATTAGAAGCTGCTAAAAAAGTAGCGATGCAATTTATCAAAGATAGAAAAAATGATAGAATAGGATTGGTTGTTTTTTCCGGTGAAAGTTTTACGCAATGTCCAATCACTATCGACCATCAAGTGTTGTTGAATTTGTTTAAAGACATTCACAGCGGCATGGTGGAAGACGGCACGGCAATAGGCATGGGTTTGGCAACTTCTGTAGCTCGTTTGAAAGAAAGTAAATCAAAAACCAAAGTGATTATTTTAATGACAGATGGCGTAAATAATATGGGATTTGTAGATCCATACACCGCCATCAAAATTGCTAAAAGCTATGGCATTCGTGTTTACACTATTGGTGTTGGTAAAAATGGAATGGCACCATATCCGGTGAAAGATCAAAATGGTAAAACATTTTATCAAAATTATCCGGTACAAATAGATGAACCATTGCTTAGAAAAATTGCACAAGAAACCGGTGGAAATTATTTTAGAGCAACCGGAAATGCTTCGTTGAAAGAAGTATATAAACAAATTGATAAATTAGAAAAATCAAAAATAAAAATCAGCAACTATCATCGTAAAAGCGAACGTTACCACCTGTTTTTATTTTTAGCATTGAGCTGTTTGTTATTGGATTTTATTTTATCTAAAACCTATTTAAAAACAATTTTATCTTGATAAATAAAATGCAAGAAAAAATATAAAAGCATCTTTTTTTAGTTTAATAAACAATGATACGTTTCGAACATACCAATTATTTATTCCTTTTGTTATTGATACCAATAGCAGTAGGCTTGTATTTTTATGTTCACTATCAAACCAAAAAACAATTACAACAAATCGGCAATATTGATTTGATAAAACAATTAATGCCGGAAAGAGATGAGAAAAAATCGCGTATTAAGTTAGTCGGTTTTTCTTTGGTTTTATTTTTTGCAGTGCTTGCATTGGCACAACCACAAATGGGAACAAAAATGGAAAAAGTAGAACGCAAAGGAATAGATGTAATGATTGCGTTAGACGTATCAAATAGTATGTTGTCGCAAGATGTAGCACCATCGCGTTTAGAAAAATCAAAATTGCTCATCCAAACGTTATTAAAAAAATTGGATGGCGACAGAGTAGGTTTGGTCATCTTTGCCGGAAATGCGTATTTACAAATGCCACTTACGGTAGATTATTCTTCTTTGATTTTGTATTTGCGTTCCATCAACACCAACTCAGTACCAACACAAGGTACCATTATCACAGAGGCATTGGATAAAGCAGAAAATGCATTTAACCAAACAGACAAAAAATACAAATCTATCGTTGTTATTACCGATGGTGAAGACCACGAAGAAGATGCGATTGACAAAGCAGAAGAATTAGCCTCTGACGGCACAAAAGTATTTACTATCGGTGTTGGAACACCCAATGGCGGTACAATTCCAATCTATGACCAATCGGGAAAAATAACAGATGTTAAAAAAGATGAGAACGGAAATCCGATTATAACCAAAGCAAATGCCAATATGTTACAAGCATTAGCAAAAGCCGGAAACGGTAATTATTACGTTTTGGATAACACCAAGCAAGTTGCCGATTTCTTGTCGAAAGACATTGCAAAAATGGAAACAAAAACCATCAATGATAAAGTATATACTGATTATGTAGAGCAGTTTCAATATTTTTTAGCATTTGCATTCCTTGTATTTTTGTTCGATATTTTTATCACTTACCGCAAAAAATGGCTCGATATTAAAAATGAAAAATAAGATTGCACATATCAAAGCATTTATTCAAAAACACAAAACTTTGTTTATTATTTTGGGTGTGATAAAGTTTTTGGTCAAAGTTGCTATCGTATTTTTTATGGTATCCAAAGCCAATAGTGCCAACGCACAAACAGCCAACACACTTTTGCGTGAAGGGAACAAGCTATACAAACAACAGAAATACAACAACGCAACAGAAAGTTATGCGAAAGCATTACAACAAGCACCACGCGATGTGCGAGCTTATTTTAATCAAGGAGATGCCTTTTATCGTTTAAACGAATTGGAAAAATCCAATGAAATGTTTGAAGCGGTAACAAAAGGAAGCACTAACGCTGATATAAAAGCACGAGCGTTTTATAACAAAGGAAATATTTTTTACAAGCAAGAGAAATGGGAAGAAAGTGCCAAAGCATATAAAGAATCATTAAAATTAAATCCGAATGATATGGATGCCAAATACAATTTAATGATGGCTTTGGCTAAAATAAAAAAAGATAAAAATGGTGGTGGTGGCAAAAACAACCAAAACAATCAAGATAAAAACAATCAAAAAGATAAACAACAAGATAAATCTTCCGGCGATAAACAAGATAAAAATCAGCAACAACCCAATCAAAATCAAAACCAACAAGGCAACGATAAACAACAGCAACAGCAACCACAGCAAGGACAAATGACCAAAGAACAAGCTGAAAAATTATTGGAAGCCTTGGGTGCAGAAGAAGGCAAAGTGCAACAAAAATTATCGAAAGAAAAAGGCGAAGTAAAAAAAGGAAAAGTGCAGAAAGATTGGTAATTGCAACATGCAAAATATGAACACTATTAAACTAAATAACAACCATACTTTATTCCATTCTACAATTGGAATAAAAAATCTTGTTTTGTTTTTTATTTTGTGTTGCACTTTTTTTACAGTATCTGCACAGCGTTTTACGGCATCAGTAGAGTACAACCAAGTGCCGCTTAATTACACGGTAGATATTACATACACAATTGAAGGTGGCAAAGCCCAATCCTTCAATCCACCCAAATTCGATGGTTTCGAAGCGTATGGGCCGGCACAAGGCACTAATATTTCGGTGATAAACGGAAAAGTTTCTAAAACTGTTACCATCTCTTACACGCTGAAACCTAAGAAACAAGGCAACTTCGTGATTGGTCCGGCAACTGCTGTTATCAACGGCAACGAAATGAAATCAAACAATGTTACTATTCAAGTTGTTGCCGCACAAGAGCGTCGTCGTAGCAATGATCCATTTCAATCTATGATGGAAGAAATGGAAGAGATGCAACGCCAAATGATGCAAGATTTCCAACAACCGGCATACACAGAAGCAGAAATAAAACAATACTTAGCCAATAATTTATTAGTGCGTGTAATTCCGGCAAAAACAACACTCTATCAAGGGGAGCAAACCACCTTATCGTATAAAATTTATGCACGCGTTACGTGTGATGGAATCGTGGCAACAAAGATGCCATCCTTTAATGGTTTTTTAAGCGAAGAATATAAACTTCCCGAACAACAACAGCCAAAAATTGAAACCTTAAATGGTGTGGAATATCAAACGCTGGAAGTGAAACGCATCACTTTGTTTCCACAAAATACCGGAAAGATTTCCATTGAACCGATGGAGCTAACTGCCAATGTTTACTTGGGTTATCAGCCTTACGAATACGCATTTAAAAGTAATCCGATAGTGTTGGATGTGAAACCATTACCCGAAAAAAATAAACCTTCAACATTTAGCGGTGCAGTAGGAAAATTTGCATTTGAAGCAGCTTATGATAAAACCAAAACATCCGTTGGTGAGCCTATTTCATTAACGTTGACGTATAATGGCACCGGAAATTTAAAACTCATCACAGCACCTAAGCTTACTTTTCCGGAAGAGTTTGAAGCGTATGAACCAAAAGCAAAAGATAATTATACTAATAATGGCAATGTTGTTTCTGGCTCTAAAACATTTGAATATGTTATCATTCCACAAGATGGCGGAACGTATAAATTACCAAAATATGAGTTTGCTTATTTTGATGTAGATAAGCACGATTATGTGAAATTTACTTTGCCCGAAACCACCATTGAAGTAAGCGGAAAAGCGAAGTTGAGCGAGAACGTAGTCAACTTTTTCAAGCGAGAAAAAGAAGATAAACCTCGCGGTATTTACGGCATCCGAAAGTTATATGCACACGATACTAAATTTGTTGGAAGCACAACATTTGCAGTGCTTACAGCCATTCCTTTGTTTCTGTTATTGTTAGCTTTCTTATGTAGAAAACGAGATTATTCAGATGCTGATTTATTGTTGATGCGTAGAAATAAAGCCAATAAAATGGCATTAAAACGATTGGCTACCGCTAAAAAATTAATGCAAACAAAAAACGAACAAAGTTTTTATAATGAAGTTATTCGTGCATTGTGGCATTATTTATCGGATAAATTATATATTCCACAAAGCGAGTTATCGAAAGAAAATATAGCAGAAAAATTATTTGCAAGAAATGTTCAAATAGAGAAGATAAACGACTTACACCAAACATTGGATACTTGCGAACAAGCTTTGTTTTCACCTATTGGAAAAGAAAATGCTATGCAGCAAACATATCACAAAGCAATAGAGTTGATAATGGATTTTGAAGAACAATTAAAAGAAAATTCGAAAGCATAAATGAAAACTAACATTCGTATCTTATTACTGCTTTTGTTGAGCATTTCACTTGCAGCCGCGTATGCACAAGATACGAAAGCAATGTTCCAAACTGCCAATAGTTACTATCAAAATAAACAATATGACGAAGCAAAAAAATTGTATTTGTTAATCTTAAAAAAGGATAAAAACAATGCAAATGTTTATTACAATTTAGGTAATACGTATTTTCATTTGCAACAATATTCCAACGCTGTTTTATTTTATGAACGTGCAAAAAAATTACATCCGGATAGCAAGCAAATACAACACAATATTGATTTGACCAATAATAAATTCTTCTCCAAAATGGAGTTTAGTAAAGAGTTCTTTGTTACTAAAAAAATTAAAGGATTGGCACATACTAAATCATCGAATACTTGGAGCATTTATTTTTTAGTTACACTTTGGCTGGCAGTTATTTTACTGGCTTTCCATTTTTTAAAATCAAATCCTTTTGCGTTTAAATCTGGTGTTGTGTTGTTCGTAATGGCATTGTTGTTTTCTTATTTTACTTATATCACGTATCAAAGTGAACATCGAAAAGATTTTGCTATTGTCATGTCTGAAAATACATATCTGCAAAAATCTCCGGTGGCAAGTACAGATACAACAAGTGCAGTGAAAGCCGGAACTAAGATTAAAATTATTGATACCGATAAAAATTGGTGTAAAATTCAATTGCCCAACGACAAAACAGGTTGGATACCAGCGACTGATATCGAATTGATTTAGTAAGTAATACCAATGGTAATCGGTACGTAATGCTTGATGGTAATTTCAGGTACATTGTTGTACGTTTGTCCGGCATTGCCATTCAAATCTTGTATGTCCACTTTGCGTTGCAAATGTTGTAAGCGATAACCTACACCAAAATGCACCGCTAATTTTTTACCATTGGTAACATATCTTCCACCCAACATAAATTCGCCAAAAGCACCGGAATATCTACCTTTGTTGATGCTGTTGTTGAAATAAGAATCGATGTGAAATGCACCACCAATGCGTTGCGAAACAAACAGATTAAAATTGCCATTTAAAAAGTATTCTCTGAATTCTGCAAAAATGGGAAACGTGAAATAAAAATATTTGGACCCATAATTACCGTTCGGTCTAAAATCAATACCAAAACCTGCACCGATAAATAATTTGGGATTAATTAAAGCACCGTGTACTGTTCTAAAAATAAAATCGGGTTTGTCTATACCGAGCGTTCGTTTTTGCGTATTGTTAGGAAATTTCTGAATGAGTTTACCACCAACATTAATTCCAACGCCTACTTCGTTGATACTGGAATATCTGGTCGACTTAATATTTTTAATTGAATCCAGATTTATGACAATTTCATCTTGTGCATTTGCCAAGACAAAAATAAATAAGCATAAAAAACAACCGAGCAATCTTTTCATCTTTTATTTTTTTTAAAATTAAATTATAATTTCTAATTCGTTCTTAAAATAGTATTTTTAAGCTAATAAAAATGCGATTATCTCTAAGTATATGCTGTTTGTTGCTGATAAAATGTGCGGTTTTATCGGCGCAACAATTCGATTTTAATTCGAATTGTAAACAAGCATATCAGTCTATTTTTAAATTAAAAATGAATGACGGTGTTGCATTATTAGAAAAAGAAAAGAAAGATAATGCATCGAATTACATGCCTTATTTTATTGAAAATTATGCCGATTTTCTGAAATTATTTATCAATGACAACCGCAAATTATACGAATCCATAGCACCTAAAGTAGAAACAAGATTGAATAAACTTAAAAGTGCTTCACCTAAATCACCGTATTACTTATACACACAGGCAGATATACATTTACAATGGGCATTTTGCAAAATAAAATTCGGCGATAATTTGAGTGCCATTTTTGAAGTAAAAAAAGCACATTCGTTGTTGTTGGAAAATCAAAAAAAATTTCCTGATTTTAAACCGAATATGAAAAGCTTAGGCTTGTTGCATACCATCTTTGGTGCAATTCCGGATAAGTATAAGTTTGGTGCGAAACTACTCGGTTTTAAAGGCTCTATTGAGGATGGCTTAAAAGAATTAAATACTGTTTTAAAAGATGAGCAATTTCAATTTAAAGAAGAAGCTATCATCTTATATACACTCTTGTTATTGCATTTGCAAAAAGATACAAAAAGTGCTTGGAGCATCATTGAAAAAACAGAAATTCCATTAGGTGATAATTTGTTGAATTATTTTATTGCTGCAACAGTTGCTGCACATACAGAAAAAAATGATAAAGTCATTTCTATTTTGTCTGCTAAACCAAATGGCAGTAACTATTATCCATTTCCCTTTTTAGATTTTATGTTGGGCAATGCCAAGTTGAGTAATTTAGATGCGGATGCTGTAGTGTATATTCAAAAGTTTATTGCTCAAAACAAAGGTCGCTCTTACCAAAAAGAAGCGTACAGAAAATTAGCTTGGTATTATTTAATTCAGGGCGATGTGGCTACCTATAAAAAATATATGGCACATATTTTAACTATAAAAGAAGCACCAACAGATGAAGATAAAGCAGCACAAAAAGAAGCAGAAAAGAAGATAATACCGAATAAAGAATTGCTTAAAGCACGTGTGTTGTGTGATGGCAATAATTATGAGCAAGCACTATCTGTTATAAATGCTATGCATCCTGAAAAATTAATATCATCCAGAGATAAAATAGAATATTATTATCGCAAAGCCCGCATTTATGATGCATTAGAGATGGAACAAGATGCCATTAAAAATTATCTATATACCATTCAAAAAGGTACTTCGTACGATTATTATTTTGCAGCAAATGCCTGTATAAAAGTGGCAGCAATTTTCGAGAAACAACATAAAATTAGCAATGCCACACAATATTATAAAAAGGCCATTGCATTAGATAAAGATGAATACTCCGACAGCATTGATGCCGAAGCAAAATCCGGATTAAACAGGCTAAAAAAGTAGGCAAAAAATCACCTAGTAATTCTTATTTTTTTAAATCAAAAAGATACTATCCGCAAAAGAGATAGTATTTTTGTGCATGTCTATTTTGGAATATGTTTCGCTGAAACCGTATAATACATTTGGATTGGATGCCACCGCACATTATTTCTGTCGGGTGCAATCCAAAAGTGATATTCAATATTTAATAGAAGAGGAATGGCAATATTACCGCCAACACATAATTATTGGTGGCGGAAGTAATCTGCTTTTTCGTTCCAATGTAGATGGTTTAGCAATCATCAATGAAATAGTTGGAATAGAAAAAATAAATGAAGACGAAGATTTTGTTTGGATACAATGTTTATCCGGAACCACTTGGCATGATGTTGTTTTGTATTGTGTAGAAAAAGGTTGGTACGGTATCGAAAATTTATCATTAATTCCCGGAACTGTTGGCGCTGCACCGATACAAAATATTGGTGCGTATGGAGCCGAACTGAAAGATGTTTTTGTGGAATTGGAAGCAATAGATTTAAGCACCGCACAATCCAACATTTTCTCGAATGCTACTTGTGAATTTGGCTATCGAGAAAGCATCTTTAAAAAAGCGGAGAAAGGAAATTATTTTATTTACGCAGTAACTCTAAAGCTGCATAAAAAGCCAATCATAAATATTGCATACGGTGACATTCAAAAAGTATTAACCGAGAAAAATATAGTACACCCATCGGCAAAAGATATTTCTGACGCAGTTATTTTTATACGTGAAAGTAAGTTGCCGAATCCAAAAGTAATGGGTAATGCCGGCAGCTTTTTTAAAAATCCGGAAATAACCATTGCTGAATTTAATCGCCTACAGCAAGTATTTCCTCAAATACCAAAATATGATTTAGCAAATGGAAATAAGAAAATTCCTGCTGCTTGGCTGATAGAGCAATGTGGCTGGAAAGGAAAAAGAATGGGCAATACCGGCAATCATGCAAAGCAAGCATTGGTGATTGTTAATTATGGCAATGCCACCGGAACAGAAATTTGGCAACACGCACAGCAAGTGCAACTATCCGTGTACGAAACCTTTGGCATACACTTGGAACCTGAAGTAAATGTATGGTTATAAAAAAAATGCCGCTTTTTTAGTCGGCATTTTTTCTTAGCATTTTTATTCGTATTTATTTTTTACACCCAAACGTTTTTTAGTTGCTTTGTCAACTTGGTCAACACGCTTGTTTTTATCAATGCCCGGAGGTTTTACGGTTGCCGGCTTGATTTGTGCAGCTTTAGCAGCTTTTTTCTTATCAGCATTGGCTTTCATTTTTGCTTTTTGGAAATTATATCCAATTTCTACATTTAAGCCAAGGAAATAATTTTTAGATTTTTTGTAGTTAGGATGTACTTTGTAAGCTGGTGCATTAATGTCGTTAAAACCAAATTTGGTTTCTAATGCAAAACCCATATACATATTGTTATTGAAGATGTAATCAAATCCATATTTCAATACACCGACACCTTGTATCTTTTTAAAATATTCTTTGTAGTTGTCACTTTGGTTTGGTGTATAGCTTGCATAACCACCAATGCTCGGGTCAATTGGATACCCTACTGCAGTTGCTGTTCCATTGGTTGGTGTTATCGTGTATTTCATTTGTGCATTTATCAAGAAATCAGTTTCAAAACCTACTAATAATTTCATTCTAAAATGAAAATCGTCCGACTTTACTCGGATATGCTCTTTTTGTCCGGGCAATAAGGGTGCAAAACGATACAATACACCGAAGCCCATATATTTAAAATCTACATTTTTTTCGTGTGTACCAATTAACGCCGGATATTTTTTCCACTTAAATTCGTCTTTATATCTTTGTCCTTCTTGACAAAAATTGGCATAGGCAACAATGCCGTGTTGCTCTTTAAAGTTATAACCACCTTGAATAAATACGTGATAGCTGAATTTTGGTTTGTAATCCAATTCTTTACTGTTTTCAGCTAAGTAATAGGTGTTTTGTGCCAACATATACGACAAACCCGGTGTAGCACCTACGCTCAAACTTCCACCTTTTTGCGCCATCAATTGTGATGTGAAAAAAATGGAAAAGAAAATAATAGTAAAAATTCTTAGTTTCATATCCTAATATATTAATCGATTTAAAACCGCAAAACAACACAAATGGTTATGCTGTAGTGCATCGTTCAAATATACGCAATTAAAAGTATAATTTAGTAAAATTAGAATGAGTAATAGAAAATATACACTGAGTAAGTCCACTTTAATTCGCAGTATTCAATGTTCAAAGTCTTTATATCTATATAAAAATAATTATAACTTACGAGATAAACCGGACACGGTACAGCAACAACGTTTTGATAGAGGCCATCGCGTTGGGAAGCTGGCACATCAACTGTTCCCCAATGGAAAAGATTGTTCGCCACCGAATCCATTTAGTTATGACGAGTCGGTAGCTGCAACTAAACTTTTAATACAACAACATTTTCCCGTAATATATGAAGCAGCATTTAAGTACAATGGTATTTTGGTAGCCTTAGATATGCTGACCTATAAAGACGGCAAATGGTATGCACACGAGGTAAAAAGCTCATTTAGAATATCGAATACTTATTTGTTGGATGCTGCCATTCAATATTATATTATTCAAAAAAGTGGATTGGATCTGACCGATTTTTCTATCATCAATATAGATAATGAATATGTTTTAAAAGAGGAATTAGATGTAACACGTTATTTTAAGTCAACTTCTGTACTCACCGAAATTCAAGAACGTATTCCTTTTGTTGAGAAAACAATAGAAGATGCTATCGAAACATTAAGTCAGAAAACAGCACCGGAAATTCCGATTGGTGCACATTGTACCAAACCATATCCGTGCGATTATCAAGGGTATTGTTGGTCGGGTATTTCCAAAGATTCTATTTGGTATTTACCCGGAATTTCTATGCAAGAAAAAAGTTTATTTTTAGAAAAAGGCATCGAAAAGATCTATGACTTAAATGATACAGAAGAGTTGAATGCACGACAAAAAGTAATTATCAAAGCATTTCAAACGAATCAAGTGCATTTGGATAATGAGATGTTAGAGCAATTTGTTTCTGTGCTCACTTATCCGGCTTATTATTTTGATGTAGAAGCCTTTCAGCCGGCAATTCCTGTTTTTAATAATACCAAACCGTATGAGCGAATTCCATTTTTATATTCGTTACACTATAAAGAAACGGAAGAAAGTGCATTGCAACATATCAGTTATATTTCACCTATTGGCAAAGATGATAGAGTGCATTTTATAGAACATTTTTTGGAAGCCACAAAATTGCCCGGTAAAATTTATGTATTTAATACGCTGTTAGAAAAGGGTATTTTATTCCGCTTGTTGCAAGATTTTCCAAGCTATAAAAATGAAATCTTAGAGCGCATTAATCGCATTGTAGATATTGAAATTCCGTTTAAAGAATTGTATTATTATCATCCGGCACAGCAAGGTAGTTTTTCGTTAAAAGCAATCGGAAATGCCTTATTACAACGAAATGAATTTAATAATAGTGAAGTGAAAGATGGGGAAGAAGCAATGGCTGTTTATAACGAATTATTTTATTGGAATAACAAAGATGAGGTTGAGCAAAAATTAGCCCAATTGCAAAAATACTGTTACACAGATACGTTCGTTTTATATCACGTAGTGGAACAATTAAAATCCATTGTTCAAACCGTGTAATGTAGTATGGATCCACCAATAGAGCACCCGCAAACAGAAGCAGAAGCTTTGATATACTATATCCAAAAGATGGATTTGGATATGATAGAGCTTATATTAAAATCAGATACTCGATCAGAAACTTTTAATATGGATAGTTTTATTAAGGAAATGTCTGGCTTATTCGAGTACTTAAGTGTAGAGACAGCATTGCAGGCTTTTCCTGGATTTTGTGATTCTAATTTTTGCAATAACAGTTGCAATCCGGGCTATCTTTTTATTGCTCCAATGAAAAGTAGATATTTTTCATTGTTATTTAATACAGACAATGGTAAAGTGTGGGAAATTGATGAATGTTTTGATTTTAAAATCTTTAATAAGAAAATTAATTTGAAAAATTATTATCGCATTTCTTTGTTACGATTTAGTACGCCTGACGAACTCGATGTTGAGGATAGCCAAGATCCTTTTTAAAATATAAAAAACGCACAGAACGTGCGTTTTTTATGGAATGTAATAACACAAATTATGCTAAATCCGGAATCACTAATGTTTGACCAACATAGATTTTATCTGGGTCGGTTAGCATAGGTTTGTTTGCCTCAAAAATTGCCGGATATTTATTGGCATCACCATACACTTCTTTGGCAATTTTTGATAAGCTATCACCAGCTTTTACCTGATAAAATTGCTTTTCAGGTTCTGCTGCAACTGGCACTACTTGTTCTCTCACAACTACAACAATTTGATCGTCTACAGACTCTATACCATCAATGTTTGCTACTGTTGCTATTAACTTTTTACGTGCTTCTAAGCTGTCCATTTGTCCACTTAATGTAACTTTGTGCTCGTCATCTACCGTAACCGTTACACCTGGTTGTAATAAACCAAATTTGTTCAAGTGGTCTACCACTTTTTGTTGTCTTTCTTCTGGTGTTTCTTTGTGTCCGAAAACTTTCTCACCAACACCTTTAATGAATGATAATAATCCTATTTTTTTTGGTAATAATTATAAATGTAAACAGAATTATATAAAAATCAGTTCCCTTTTGTAAAATATTTTAATATATTACAATGTTTTATGATATATTGTACATCAGTGAATGAGTACAAATTTTAATTTGGCTTTTTCTTTTTTGCCACTACCTTTGCAAAGAGCATAATACACGCCGGTTGCGGCACGTTCGCCATTAATGAGGTTGCCATCCCAAGTAGCTTGTCCACCATTTGCTGTGGTTTCATAAACTAAGTTGCCACTCACATCTACAATTTTTACATTGCAATTATTTGGAATGCCTTTAAACGCAATCGGACCGTTGTAGTCTGCACGAACCGGATTGGGATACACAAAAGCATCTTCTGAAGTTTCTGTAGTTTGTGTGGCATCTGCCCGATAAGAACAAATACCTTTATCGGTGCCAATAAATACATCGCCATTTTCTGCGTTTATCGCTAACGAACGAACATTGTTTGATAATAAAGGTGAGTTCATCGCATTGAAATTATGTATCGTTTGCATTCCATCTGCACTTATTAAAAATACACCATTGTTGGTGCCAATCCATTTTCTGTTTGCAGCATCTACCGCAATGCAATTGATAACTTCATCTTCTAATAAATTATCACAAAAGCCACTGCCATCATTTCTGTCTATACAAATTTGCTCGGCTTCACAAGCATATTCACTCACATACGCTGCACATGAAATAACTGCGATACCTTGCGATGTGCCTAACCAAATAATTCCATCCGCATCTTTTGCCATGCAGATTACATTGTTTGCCGGAAGATTTCCATAACCACTTCCTGCGGCTAAATTATAATATTGATCATCCGATTTATCTTCAATAGTCGCACCATAGTTAAATACAACAATACCACCACTACCATCTTCTTTGGCAATCCATATTTGGTTGTAATCATCTACCAATACATTTTTGGCTAATTTCCCATTTAAAAATCCTGAATTAAAAAATACATATTCACCATCTGCTTTTCTGCAAATTATTGGAGCGGTTGAGTAAGCATTAGAAAACCACATATTTCCAAAGACATCTACATCAGCACCGGTAATTCGGAACGATTCTGCCACATTGGGTGCATACTTTTTTATATTGAAGGTGTTGCTTGCCGGAGAAAACTCTATAATTCCACCATCGGCATAGCCGGCAGCACCAAAAATGACCTTGTTTTCGTTTGGTAATGTTTTTACTACGGCAATTTGTGCAAACGTATCTAAAACCGGAAACTCATAGTTTCGATAGGTTTTCCAAGTATAATCTTCGCAACTGTAAAAATGATTTCCGGTTGGCAATCCGGTTGGGTTCCAACCATTGCTGATGGTAGAACTTGTTACCCAAAGTGTTTTTCCTAAAAAGTCCATTTCTTTATTAGAAATTCCTAAAGGTCCGTTGGGAATAATTGCATTAAAATTCGTGTTTGATTGGTGTATTAATCCGCGATACAAATCGGCATGCCATAAGTTGCCGTTTCTATCTTGCAGCAACTGCATCGGCATTTCTATATTGGATACATGCGTATAGAATGAAAAGTCTACATCATCCCAAAATCCAATGCGACTGTCCGTAATGTTATTGCTGATTATTTTATGTTGTGCTATCAAAAGTTGCCCATTGGAATTATTGAGATGTACTGTTTCCCAATTTGCTTCGGCAAATAAGTACGTCCAAGTTGTTCCATCGTATTGGAATAAGACATTTCCAATGGCAGCAATTATTTTTCCTTGATATTGTGTAATAGCACTTGCTTTAGTTGTTGGTATGCCAACGGTAAATTTCTCCCAATTATTAAAATTAACTAAGTTGATGTTTGGAGCAATATTGCCTTTTACAATGCCATATTCTGTGGCGCAATAAATGGAATTTTCATCTGCCCAAATAGAATAAACACCATACGTTTGCACGCCGTCATTGAAGTTGTATGTTTCAGAAATTTCCTTTTTTTCAATATCTAATTTTAAAACGCCCAAACCGGTGGCGATATAGGCAATTCCATTGTGGCAATATATAGATCGGATACTCTTGTCGCCGGTAATGGCCGCATTTTTTAAATAAGGTATATTGCTGATTTTGCCATTTGTAATTAAGTCAATATCCGAATTCTTATAGGCGATAACTAAAGTGGAACGAGAGGTGTCATAGCCAACTTGTGCCGTCATAACATCTGCTAATCCATCTACTTTGGTATATTTTTCTACAAAATGATTATCCACGTGTACGCCCATCACACCGTATTCGCAAGCCGCATATATATAATCTTTGCTTTGACAAATGGACAATGCATTACTAAAAGGTAAATGTGCCGTCCAAGTGCCGAGTGGTAAGTTTTGTGCAACTATACTATTTAGTTGGAACAAAATAAAAAATAGAAATAATTGAAATGGTCGCAACACAGTTAATTGTTATGTAGATGAGTAATCTAATTCAATGTGAATCCTTGTAAAAATAACCATTTTGACATTATTTTTTAGTTTCCTTCTCATTTTCATCGCTTTTTCAATGGTAAGCAGACTTATTTTAGTAGAGTTCTAATAAAACATTTGTGTATCTATTTTACTGCATTAATAAAAGTTAAATGATGACTATAATCAATTAAAAATCTTACTTTTGCATTTCATTTTAACAAGAATACGTACTTATGCAAAAACTTATTTTAAGTTTATCTCTTTTAATCTGCTCTGTATCGTTGATACACGCACAAGATTCCATTCCGCCAAAGAAAATATCACCACAAGTGAAAAAACGCATTTTAGGTGCCAATGATCGTTTAGTTATTGAGCTTGCCATGATGAATGCGATTGTGAAAAAAGATGGTGGTGTTACCGTTCCAGACGATTTTAAATTAGGAGCATTTAATAGAGGTATCAATGTGTATTTTATGTACGATATCTTATTGGGCAAAAAAACAAAAACACGCCATTTTAGTATTGCTCCGGGTATTGGTGTAGGCTCTGAGAATTATTATTTCAAAAAATATGGCATGAGCTGGCACCGCGATACCATTACTCGCTTTTATGCTTTTGATTCAACAGTAAGTTCTAAGAAGTCAAAATTAAATATGACGTATATCGATATTCCAATTGAGTTCAGATATCGTTCTACGCCAAACAAGAAAACCGGTATGAGCTGGAAATTAGCGGTTGGCTTTAAATTAGGATTTTTAGTAGGAAGCAAATGGAAATACAAAGGCGAAGATCCTTATTTGAAAGATAATGAGCAAATTACCATTAAAGATATGAAAGTAGCAAACATGAGTAAATTTAGATTTGGCCCAACCATCCGTGGTGGTTACGGTCCGTTAAGTTTATTCTGTTACTATTCTATCGGAAGTGCCTTTGCAACCAATAAAGGACCAAAATTTAATCCAATTGTATTTGGTCTTTCTATCAATGGCTTGTAATCGAATGCTGGCACGCTAATGCGAACGATACACATGGCAAATCCGTTTAAAAATATACAAGGCGAAACAGCTTGGCAAGCACCGTCTAATATTGCCTTGGTGAAATATTGGGGAAAATATGGCAACCAATTGCCACGAAATGCCTCTGTTAGTTTTACTCTAAATAATGCTTATACGCAAACAAGCGTAAAATATGTTGCCAAATCAGCGGTAGATAAGCAAATCACATTAAGGTTTTTATTTGAAGGCAAAGAGAATCCTAAATTTGCCGACAAAATTCAACGTTTTCTAGAAAGTATTGTACCGCATTTTCCTTATTTGCCCTATTTTTCTTTAGAAATTAATTCGTCAAATTCATTTCCGCACTCTACTGGAATTGCGAGTTCTGCTTCTTCAATGGCAGCATTGGCGTTGTGTTTAACAGCTATTGAAAATGAGTTAGATGGCGGAATGTATCCGGCTTTATTTTTTGAGAAAGCAAGTATGATTGCTCGTTTAGGTTCTGGCAGTGCATGTCGCTCCGTTTATCCGTATTTGGCGGTTTGGGGCAAACACGATGCAATTCCTTTTTCGGATAATGAACACGCTATCCCATTTGAAAACAAGGTGCATCCTGTTTTTAAAACATATAAAGATGCTATTCTAATTGTTTCCAGCGATGAAAAATCGGTATCCAGCCGTGCCGGACATGCACTGATGGATAACAATCCGTTTGCGGCCAGTAGGTATCAGCAAGCAACGACACATTTGTCGCAACTTGCAGACTGCTTAAAAACGGGAGAATTAGATAGATTTGGTGAGATAGTTGAAAATGAGGCACTTACATTGCACGCTTTAATGATGTGCAGCACACCATCTTATATGTTGATGTTGCCTAATACATTGAAAATTATTGATTTAATAAAAACCTACCGTCAAGAAAAAAATGTACCTTTGTATTATACTTTAGATGCAGGACCTAACGTACACTTGTTGTATCCGGAGGAAAATGCAATAGAAGTAACAACTTTTATTAATGAGAATTTGTTGCCATATTGCGAAAACAACAAAGTAATCTTTGATGAAGTTGGTAAGGGACCTATAAAATTAAAATAAGTCCCTAATTAAATATAGGGTATGAAACCAACCGAACAATCTTTCAACTCGAAAATTTTACTCTTCGGAGAGTACAGCATCATTCAAGACTCTATGGGTTTGACATTGCCGTACACAGAGTTTAAAGGTAAGTTGACGTTTGACCAAAATGAGATGAATGCGCAGTTCGTTTCGGAATCCAATGACCATTTAGCTGATTTTGCTAATTATCTACAGCAAAAAATAACAAGCAAGCAACTTTGTATCGATTTCGACATAGAATCATTTAAAAATGATATTGAAAAAGGTATTTATTTTCAATCTTCCATACCGCAAGGGTTTGGTGTAGGTAGCAGTGGTGCATTAGTAGCTGCTGTTTATGAAAAATATGCCGTTCATAAAATTAATATCGAAACTGCACCGGATAAAAATGCTATTCTGCAATTGAAATCTGTGTTTGCTCAAATGGAATCCTATTTCCACGGAAATAGTTCCGGTGTAGATCCATTGATTTGTTATTTGAATTTACCACTTTTAATAAAAGGAAAAGAAGGCGTTGAGCCGGTAAAAATTACTCAAAATAACGAAGGTAAAGGTGCTATTTTTTTAATCGATACCGGTATTTCCAGAAGTACAGAACCTTTGGTGAAATATTATATGCAACGCATGGAAGAGCCTACTTTCCGTGAGTTTGTGGATAAGCAACTTAAGCCATTTGCCAACAACTGTATTCAAGCTTTTTTAGAAGGCGATAAAGAAACTTTGTTTGCCTATTTAAAGTTGCTTTCTAAATTCCAATTCGAACATTTTAAACCAATGATTCCAACTTTGTTTAATAAAATGTGGAAACGCGGATTAGACAGTGGCGAATATTACCTTAAACTTTGCGGAGCCGGTGGTGGAGGCTTTATTTTAGGTTTCACCCAAAACTATGAACTTACTAAGAAACAACTTAAAGGACAAAACCTTGAGTTGTTGTGTAGTATTTAATTCTCATCAGAAATTCATTTTAGTTCTCATTCTGCCATTATTTTAGTTAATGCAGATACGCTGTTTTTATTATGCGAATGATGTTTGTGTTCTTTGGAGCATCTATTTGAAATTAAAAAAAATATGTAACTTGTAACAATATTTTGAAGAAACAGATTGCTATATCATTTTTTCTTTTTTTAGCTCAATGGGTGCATGCACAAATTGGCGGTAAAAATGCGTACGATTTTCTTCAATTTCCTACTTCCTCTCGGATGGAAGCCTTAGGTGGCGGCGTGCAAAGCATCAAATATAGTAAAGATGCAGATGTGTCATTGGCTGTTTCAAATCCTTGTTTTATAGATTCTTCGTTTCATAAACAACTCTCTTTTTCCAATGCATTTTATACCGATAAATCCAATATTGGCAATATTACATTTGCATACTATCATCCTAAAATAAAATCGGCTTTAGCATATACCATGCAATATGCATCGTATGGTAAATTTGATGGCCGTGATGCAGCCGGAAATCCAACCGGAACTTTTAGAGCTTCCGATTTTAATTTTCAAGTTGGTATTGGTAGAAGTATTCGCAAGTTTTATTATGGTGTCAACTTAAAATTTATCATTTCTCATATTGAAAGTTATACATCGTTGGGATTCGCATCCGATGTGGCGATTGGTTATCACAATCCAAAATCTAATTGGACATTTGCTACCATTATTCGCAATGCCGGTGTAGAAATGAAACCGTACGATGCAACTTCCGGCAGACAACGTTTACCGATTCAATTAGATATTTCTTTTTCCAAACGATTTAAGAAAATTCCCATCACCTTATCGGTTACAGCTCATAATTTGCAAGTATGGAATTTGCGTTTTCCGGAAGAAGAACAACAAAATACCATTTTTGGAACGACTCAAAAACGCAATAAACGCATAGAAGTGATTGATAACATTTTCCGACATTTAGCTTTTGGAGCAGAAGTGCAAGCAGGAAAGCCGGTGCGTTTACGCTTAGGTTACAATCATCTTCGCCGACAAGAATTAGGCGTTGGCAAAAAGAAAGGATTTGCCGGAATTTCTGCCGGATTTGGCATTAACATCAAACAATTTGCATTCGATTATGCTTATGCACAATATCATAAAGCCGGCAGTGATCACCAATTAACGTTTAGAATTAAGTTAGATGAATTTGGAAAAAAAGCAAAATAATTAGGTCATTTGTTAATGTGCGAATTTGATAATTAAAATCAGAATTTATATTTTATACAACTAAAATCGTTTAATCATTAAATATCAAAATAATAAAATAAATATTGCCATTGACGGCTATTCTGCATGCGGAAAATCATCCACAGCAAAGCGTGTAGCTAATGCGTTAGACTATATCTATATTGATTCAGGAGCAATGTATCGTGCAGTAACCTTGTATTTGCAACAGCATTTAATAGATATAGACAATACGGAAGGTATTGAGCAAGCATTGCCCAAAATATCCATAGAATTTAGAAAAGTAAACGATAAATACCATACATTTTTAAATGGTGAAGATGTGGAATTAGCCATACGTGAACCTCGTGTAGCCGCCATTGTTTCGGAAGTAGCTGCTATGAGCAATGTGCGCAAAAAATTAGTAGAGCAACAACAAAAAATGGCAACACAAAAAGGCGTAGTAATGGAAGGAAGAGATATAGGAAGTGTGGTGATGCCGGATGCCGAATTGAAAATTTTTATGACTGCGGATGTGGATGTTCGCACCAAAAGACGCCAAGATGAATTGCTAAAAAAATCCGGAAAATTATTCCCGTTTGAAGAATTAAAAGCCAACTTATTGCACCGCGATAAGATTGATTCTACACGTGCTGACTCACCGTTAACGAAGGTGGCAGATGCCATTGAAATAGATACAACGCATCTAACGTTGGAAATACAAATACAACAAATTGTTGCACTTGCACAGCAATATATACAAGCTTAGCTTTGGATAATTTGTGATTTTTCAATTGTTTTCTATTGATTTTCTTTCTTTATAAATCGATATTTTCATTAATTTTAAAGTAGATGAATACTGTAATTGAATCTACTCCATTTACATCGAATACCGATGAGCAAAAAACACGCATTATCCGAAAAGAAGTGCAATTGGCAAGCAAAGAAATTCGGGAAAAATATCCCATTTTAAAACATCAAAATGTGATAGGTTTTTTTATTTTTTCTTTTTCAATTGGCATGATAATTTTATCGGCAATTGGATATTTGCAAGGAAAAATATCGGTGTTGTTGGTCGTGTTGTCCGTTGCATTTTGGACATCCTTTTTACATGAGTTAGAGCACGATTTGATTCACTTTATGTATTTCAAAAAAAATAAGTTGCTTCAAAATTTCATGATGTTAGGTGTGTGGATTTTTAGACCAATGACCATCAATCCTTGGTTTCGCAGAGCCATTCATTTTCATCACCATCGCGTTTCGGGAACTAAAACGGATGTAGAAGAACGTGGCTTAACGAATGGTGAAAAATGGAATTTCCGTCGATTAATTACCGTTGCCGATATTTTATTTGGCGGTATCTTGAGAGCAAAAATTATTCGAAGAGACATTATTGATGCGGTAAAATCCGGTGAATTATCCAAAACACAAGCCTTGGAATTTAAACGCATTAAACTTTACGGTATGATGCCATTTACCACATTTCTATATCTTATTTGGTATTTCTTTTTAATACACTATGCCATTATATTTGTTACATCTGCGTTGCATATTCCGTATCAAAGTCCGGATTTTATAACAGCTCAATTTAAATGGATAAATCCATTAGTGGCTATCTTAATTTTTCCTAATTTATTTCGAATGTATTGTTTGCATTTTATAACTTCCAATATGCATTATTACGGCGATGTGGAAAGTGGAAATGTGATGCAACAAACCCAAGTATTGAATAAATGGTATTTTATTCCTTTCCAACTTTTTTGTTTCAATTTTGGAAGCACACACGCCATTCATCATTTTGTAGTAAACGAAACTTTTTACATTCGGCAGTTAACTGCATCAAAAGCACATAAAGTAATGCGTGAGCAAGGCGTTCGTTTTAACGACTTAGGAACATTCACACGAGCCAACCGATATTTTGAACATAAAATGGCTCCAGCATAAGCTCCTTTTTTAATCACTAATCTTAGGTATTCCTTTATTAAAAAATTACAAACACAATACGTTTATCAGAATAAGCACGTACCTTTGTTATTTAGATTTATTATAAATTATCAATTGAATTCATTGCGAAATATTACGTTGTTAGGCGTTGGTGAAAAAGCGGAAATCCGTGAATTTACCAACACAACGGTGGCCGGAAAATTAATGGCAATGGGCATGCTGCCCGGTTCCATGGTTTTGTTGGTTCGCAAAGCACCCTTTGGTGGTGCATTTTATATAAAAGCACACAACCATTACGTTGCCTTGCGTAAGGAAGAAGCAAAACATGTATGGATTACGAATGGCAAATAGCGTGCAGAAAATAGCATTACTCGGAAACCCGAATGCCGGAAAATCATCGCTGTTTAACCAGCTTACCGGACTGCGACAGAAAGTGGGCAACTTTCCGGGCGTTACCGTAGAGCGCAAAAGTGGATTCATCAAATTACATTCAACTTTAGATGTTGAAATCATTGACCTTCCTGGAACGTATAGCTTATATCCAACTTCGTTGGATGAACGCATAGCACTGAATGCATTAATTGATACATCAAACAAAGATTTTCCGGATGCGGTAGTCTATATCTTAGATGTCATGCAGTTAGAGCGACATTTGTTGCTATTAACACAAATTATCGATTTACAAATCCCAATTGTCGTGGCATTAAATATGAACGATGTGGCAGCACAACAACATATTTATTGTGATGAAAAAAAATTAAGTGAAACGTTAGGTGTTCCATGTATTAAAATAAACGGAAGAAATGGCGATGGTGTAGAGCACATCAAACAAACTTTAATTACATTACTACAAAACGATAGCACAACACCGGCTTCCAAAAATGTATATTTTGAAATGAATGATACTACTAAGAATATCATTCAACAATGTGCACCTCATTTAAAAACAAGAAATGCATATCATACATTATTGATGATACATCATGCACGAAGAAGTAATTTTTTGCCACAAGCCACCAAACAACATATTGAAAATGCCATTAAAACAACGGCATTTGATAGTTTAGATGCACAGTTAGATGAAATTATGCAGCGTTACGATGTGTTTTCGCCTATTGTGCGAAAGGTATTGAACAAATCATACGCTCATGCAAAAAATACAACGGATAAGATAGATGCTGTATTGACGAATAGTTACGTTGGTCCATTGATTTTCTTTGGATTAATGTTCTTTATTTTTCAAGCAATATTTGCATGGTCCAGTATTCCAATGGATTGGATTGATGGTCAATTTGCCGCATTGGCAACGTATTTTCAGCAACATTTACCCAATTCCATTTTTACCAGAATATTAGTAGAAGGCATTATTCCGGGCATCGGCGGCATTGTTATTTTTGTGCCACAAATTGCCATCTTATTTTTACTAATTTCTTTGTTAGAAGAAGTTGGCTACATGGCTCGTGCGGTATATATGTTTGATAATGTGATGCAGAAATTCGGATTGAATGGCCGAAGTATTGTATCGCTAATTTCCGGTGGTGCGTGTGCTATTCCGGCAATTATGAGTACGCGAACCATCAGTAATCAAAAAGAGCGATTAATCACCATTTTAGTAACACCATTTATCAGTTGTTCGGCACGTATTCCGGTATTTGCTGTATTAATTGGTTTTGTTATGCCAAGTTATAAAAT
>CAZDOT010000023.1:0-39497 GCA_964507125.1 uncultured Chitinophagales bacterium
AGGTTGGCAGTTTCTGTTGAAGTAAATCAGCACAGATAGCTAGAGTTTTACATCAACATGTAAATACAAACAAAATTAATAATTAATAAAAAGGAAGATTATGAAAACAACAAACAAAGCTGTTATCAAGATTTATTTGCCAATTGTCCGCATGCGGCATCAATATCTTTACCTCTACTTTTGCGCACATTTGCAATCACTTTATGCTTGGATAAATAGTCAATAAATTTATCGCGAGTATCAATAGTGGATTTATGAAAATCGGCTTGTTCTATCTTGTTGTATTCTATTACATTTACTTTCACATTGTCTAATTGTCGGCAAATGGCAATCAGTTTTTTAGCATCTTCAATCGTATCATTTACGCCATCTAATAAAATATACTCAAACGTGAGTTCGCCTTTGCACTTCGATTGAAAATATTTCAATGCATCAATCAACACTTCAATAGTATTGTGTTCATTGATGGGCATTATGGTATTGCGTTTTTCGTCATCAGCTGCATGCAACGACACCGCCAAATTAAATTTCACACTATCGTCTCCTAATTTTTTTATCATCTTGGCAATACCGGCTGTAGAAACCGTAATGCGTTTTGCCGACATATTCAATCCTTCTTCCGACGTGATTTTTTCGATGGCATCTAATACGTTACTATAATTCAGCATCGGCTCACCCATGCCCATAAATACAATATTCGACAAATTTCTACCTACGCTTTCTTGTGCTTGTTGATTAATCAATACTACTTGATCGTAGATTTCTGCTGCCGTTAAATTGCGTTCGCGTTTTAAAAATCCGGTAGCACAAAATGAGCACGTCAAACTACAACCTACTTGCGACGATACACAAGCCGTTGCTCTATCTTCCGTTGGTATCAGTACGCCTTCAATCAAATGTTTATCGTGTAATTGAAACGCCGATTTTATTGTGCCGTCATTAGATTTTTGCACTTTATACGCTGTAATTGGCAATAATTCAAAATGCGATTTCAATTTCTCTCTCAACGCTTTGGAAAGGTTGGTCATTTCGTCAAAGCTCGTAGCAGATTTTTTCCAAAGCCATTCGTACACTTGTTTGGCACGAAATGGTTTCTCGCCTAATGGCTCCAATTGGGCAATTAAGGCATCTTTTGAGAGTGTTCGTATGTCTGTTTTGGATAGCAAAGCACTGCAAAGATAACCACTCTCTGTCTTTATTTCACTATAAAAATAGAAGTAGAATCAGGCTGCAAAATGCCATTATACCATATTTTAGTCACATATCTTCCGCAATGTCCATTAATTTCTGTTTCAATAGTATCGGTGTCTGTTGTCGATAAATGTAGCAGTCTGGTTGTTTTTACTAATTCATCGTTTTTTGTAGAATCTAAATTGGCATAGAAACCAATATAAATAAATGAATCGGTTGAATTGAAATAATATAAATGATTATGGTTCTTTAAATAGGATGTATCAACAACAGCTAATGAATCTAAAATGGTAATATTAAAATCTGCTCGAACATTTACACAACAACATTCTAGTTCCTTTTTACACGCACAAAAAAGTAAGATAGAAAAAACAATTATAGAAATATTCTTTTTCATTATATTTTAATTTTGGTAAAAATAATCTTTTTTCATAAAAACTTAGCACTTTTATATCTTTGATATATGTTTCGAAAAATTTCCGCTTCAAAGATATATCCAATCAGCACTTCGCCCTTAGAAAATGTGGTTATTATTGTAGATGATGCTGGAAAAATACTTGCCATTGATGCTTTAGAAAATCACGATGTAACAGAAATTGCATTTTTTAATGGTGTTATTGTTCCGGGGTTTGTAAATGCACATTGCCATTTAGAATTATCGCATTTAAAAGGTATTGCACAAACCGGCACCGGCTTAATAGATTTTATTTCGCAAGTAATAAAAAATAGAAACCACGCACCAGAAATCATTCAAGCTGCTATTAAACAAGAAGAAGCCAACATGAAAGCATCCGGTATTGTTGCCGTTGGCGATATTTCTAACACAACAGATACTTTTTTACAAAAAAAACAAGAGCAACTATACTACTATACTTTTGTAGAATATTTCGATTTATTTCAAGAAAATAATACTGAAAATACCTTGCAACAATACGATGCTGTATTTGATGCTTTAACAGAAACCGATGTTTTAAAAAAATCCAAAGTGCCACACGCACCATATTCTGTTTCTGATAAATTGTTTAATACCATTATGGATGCATCCAACCAATCATCTATTAAAAAAACCATCTCGATACACAACCAAGAAACACCACCGGAAAATGAACTTTTCAAAACAAAAAGCGGTGCATTTATCGACTTTTATAATAGAATCGGATTTACTACTAACGCCATTCCAGCATTGGGAAAATCATCCATTCAATATGCATTGAAGTATTTAAACTCAAACAATCGAAATTTGTTTGTGCACAATACGTTAACGACTAAAGCTGATATCGAATCGGCACACCAACAATTAGATAAAACAAATACTTTTTGGTGTACGTGTCCAAATGCAAATTTATATATTGAAAATAGCTTGCCCAACTATCAATATTTTATAGATACTCAAGCTCAAGTATGCATTGGCACAGATAGTTTGACATCTAATTGGCAATTAAATATCTTGGAAGAAATGAAAACGATTTTAAAATATCAATCGTATGTAGATTTTGAAACGGCATTGAAATGGGCAACTCTCAACGGTGCAAAAGCATTAGGTTTTGATAGCGATTTAGGCACTATCGAAATTGGGAAAAAACCAGGTTTGGTTTGGATTGAGCACATGGAAAATGGCCTTTTGCAAGCCAATAGTATTTCAAGAAAAATTATTTAAAACATAGCAACTCAAAGAAATGAATTTAGCTATTGATATTGGAAATACACGAACAAAAATCGGCATTTTTGATGCAAGCAAACAGCTTAAAACGTGGGCTTTTGACAACCATCATCCAATCGATTGGATAGCCATTGTAGTTGAAAATAAAATACAAAATGCCATTATTTCATCTACCATTCCAATAGAAGCATCTATATTACAAGCCATACAGCAAGTATCAAAATATATTATCTTAAACGAGCAAACTTTATTGCCATTCACCAATCAATACGCCACCAAAGACACATTAGGAAAAGACAGATTAGCACTGATTGCAGCGGCACACGCTGCCTATCCGAATCAACATAATTTGGTGATTGGATGTGGAACCTGCATTACGTTTAATTTCATCAACGCACAAAATGAATTTTTAGGCGGCAGCATTCATCCGGGTTTGAAAATGAGATTAAAAGCCATGCATACGTTCACCGGAAAATTGCCACTCATTGCATTGCAAAACGAAGCAAATCTCTTCGGAAACGATACCAATTCAAATATTTTAAGTGGTGTTTTGTATGCAGCTTCAAAAGAAATTGACGGAATGATAGATGATTATTTAGTTAAATTTCCTGAAATGAATATAATTATTACCGGTGGCGATGTAGAATTGTTGGTTTATAGGCTTAAAAATCAGATATTTGCAATTCCCGATTTAACACTTTTGGGACTCAATCATATTTTGGAATACAATGCGTAAATCTCTTCTACTTCTTGTTCTGACCATTACTTTGTGGCAAGTGAATGCCCAAGAAAGCACTCCTTATTCTCGCTATGGATTAGGCAACCTTTTTGACAATAACAATGCACAATCTGCACAAATGGGTGGTTTGGGAGCCGCTTTCCAATCCGGTGAAACGGTTAACTATCTCAATCCGGCTTCGTATGCATCGTTACAACTTACAACTTTTGATGCCGGATTTTCCGGTAATTTCAGCAAGATAAAAACGCAAGCTTTAAAAGCAAAGCAAAACAACTTCAGCTTAAATTATCTTTCTTTATTTTTCCCTATAAATAAATATTGGACTTCGGGTGTTGCGTTATTACCTTTTTCATCTAAAAGTTATTCAATTTCCCAAACAACCACTTTCGACTCAACAAGCATTGTAAAAGCAGAATATGAAGGCTCCGGTTCTTTGTACAATTTATCTTGGGGCAATGGTTTTAAATACAAAGGATTTTCTGTTGGTTTTAATATCGGATATTTATTCGGAAAATTAAACAACAATACATTTGCTTACAATGTAAATCAAGACGGAAGAATTGACAACAGCTCTTACACGACGTGGACATTTACAAACACCAAAATAAGTAGCTTTATTTGGAATGCTGGTGCTCAATATAATTTGCCTATAAAAAGTAAAAAAGATAGCAATAAATTTTACAACATCGTATTTGGACTTTCCGGTACTGCACCTATGAAATTTGGAAAAGGTACGTATTTAGATAACGGTTTATACACGTTCCAATCCAGCACATTATTACTAAGAAATTCAGATGCGGGCATCAATGATTTCATTTCAGATTACATCCAACCAACTTCGTTAACTTCTGATTTCATCGATACTTTAGCAGAAAACAATCATGTATCAACTACTATTCGCATTCCGGCAACATTAAATATTGGTATTATGGCGTATAGAGGTTTAAAATGGAAGGCTGGAATAGATTTTAAATTCCAACCTTGGAGCAAATATAAAGGATACGAAAATAATGCCGCTTCTCAACTTAACAATGCTTGGAGAATTGCTGCCGGTGCCGAGTTTTTACCTAATGATAAAACAGTTTCTAAGTTCATTTCCCGACTTAAATATAGAGCCGGATTCAACTATACTAAAACCAATATTACTATCAATGATGTGGCTATTAAAGAGTTTGGCATAAACTTTGGAATAGGTATACCATTAATCGTAACCGTTCCAAACAACGAAGGATTATTACAGAAGATGTTTGTCTATGCTTTCAATGTAGGATTGGAAGCCGGAAGCAGAGGAACTACACAAAAAAACCTTGTCCGAGAAAACTTCTTTCGTCTTAAATTCGGCGTTACATTGAACGATAAATGGTTTGTAAAAAGAAGATATTATTAAGAAAGTTGAACATGAAAAAATTTGTATTAATTATTGGGGTTAGTTTAGTATCGGCTATCTCTGTAATGGCTCAAGATTGTGCTCGTTATATAAATGGCGATAGCACAAAAACAACCGCTCCGTATTCCATTTACAGAGAATTTTTTAAGAAAGGATTATATTCCGAAGCGTATCCTTTCTGGAGACAAATGTATGACCAAGCACCGGCTTTTCGTCAACAAACATTTTTTGACGGTATTACCTACTATACGGATTTAATCCAAAAAACAACAGACAATTCCTTGCGTCAAAATTATGTAGATACCCTTTTTGATGTGTACAACAAAGGGTTAAAATGCCATGGCGATAATGCATACATCCTAGGTAAAAAAGGGATTGATTTATTGAAATACGGTAAAAATGCCGACATTCCGGAAGCACGCGTTGCCTTGGAAAAAAACTTGGCACTTTCCGGCACTAATGTTTATCCGTACTATGTACAAACATATTTTAAATTGTTAGTAAGCCAATTAGGAAAAGATGGCATTACAGAAGATTTGGTGATGTCTAAATACGAAGAATTATCTTCACTGATTGATAAAAATATTGCCAATCCAAACAACAAATACTTACAACAATTTAAAGAAGTAAAAGTGGTGATTGATGATTTGTTTACAGCTAATTTTGCCGACAAATCCAATCCGGAAGATTGTGCTAAATTGGTTGAGATTTATTTGAAAAAATACAATGCCAATCCAAACGATTTAGAGACCATCAAAAATGTATATACAAAAACAAGAGGCTGTGCAGACAGTGCGACTAATGTAGAGTTATTGCAAAAACTCAATAAAATGGCACCAAACTACACGTATGCTACGCGTTTAGCTAACTTATACATCAAAAATAAACAATACGACTCTGCTATTGCATTGTATCAAAATGCATTGCCTGCCGAAACGGACAGTATAAAAAAAGGAGATTTGTATTACTATATGGCATTTATGAATTACGCTAAAGAAAATTTTCCGGCAGCCAGAGATTTTGCAAAAGAAGCCATCAAAATGGACTCTGCAAATATCCGTGCCTATAATTTAATTGCGATATTATACTTGTCAAGTGGTCCACTTTGCGGACCGGGAACAGGTTTCCAATCACAAATTGTATTGTGGCCAGCATTTGATTATTTCAATAAAGTAATCCAAATCGGCAGCGATGCCGAAGTGGTTGCCGAAGCTAAAAAATACATAGCAGATTACACACAATATTTGCCTACCAAATCAGAAATTACAGCAAAAGGATTGAAAGTAGGTGGCACGTACACCGTGAAATGTTGGATAAACGAAGAAACCACCGTGAAAGTAAAATAGCATTCTTTTAAAATTTTATATAAATGCGTCTCATTTCCGAGACGCATTTTTTATTCAATGAAATCGAAAATCTTACAGCATAATTCCTAATTTTACTGCGTGGATTACAATTATCTAAAAGCTTTACACATCATCTTTGTAGTAAATTGGTTTGCCGGTTTATTTTATATGCCGCGTTTATTTATTTATGCAACAGAAGCCAATGAAAAACCCGAACCAGATAAGTCGATTCTAATTAACCAATTTAAAATAATGCAACAAAAATTGTGGTACATTATCACATGGCCTGCTTGCATCATCACGGTAATTTTTGGTACTTGGTTGCTTATGCAATCCGGATTTTTAGTGCAAGCTTGGATGCATGTAAAACTCTTATTTGTATTGCTTTTAATTGCCTATCATTTTTCCTTACATCGCATCTATCAACAGCAACAACAAGGCATTTTTAAATATACATCGATGCAATTAAGAATCTGGAATGAAGTAGCCACTATCTTCTTATTTGCCATTGTATTTTTAGTAGTTATTAAAAATGAACTCCGTTTTCTTACAGGATTTATTAGTTTGTTTATTTTGGTCATCCTCTTGATGTTAGGAATAAAATTGTATAAATTGCTCAGAAAAAATGAATCCTAGTAATTTAAAACGAGTTCCCTTTTATATCCTAATCGGATTAATTGTTGTATATCTTTCTCGCAGTTCCAGCAATCAAATCTTGTTATTTCCATTTTGGTTCAATGCTATTTTATATTTTATCGGCTTTGCTATTGCATTTGTATTGGTACAAAAATGGCAATTATTTACATCCGACAAACCGGAAAACAAAAACATAGTGCGTATTGTAAATGGAATTTTTGCCTTAATTGTTGCCTTTGTTTTTTTATGTTTTTTTCGATTGCCAATCAATTGGACTATAAAACAACAATCCAAGAAAAACGAACGAACAGCACAAACGTGTCCGATTACGTTTTATTCTATTGGTTTAAAAAATCAACAGAAAAAACATGTCACTTTTACTTTTCAAAATAAAAATATCCGAATGAAAGTTCGCCCAACGGTGATGGCAAAAATTAAAACCTTATCATCATCCCAAAAAAATATACAATTACAAATACGCAAAAGTATTTTAGGTACGTATGTAGTAGAAGATTATGATGTTTTTTGAAGAAAAAATTCAGGTAATTTTCCTCACTTAAAGAAAGTGTCCCATAACATAACACCGTTTAGTACGATGATAATTAGGGCAATAATCCAAGCAGTAATATTTAATAAAGTGCCGTTTACAAATTGGGCCATCTTCGTTTTGTTTCCGGTAAATTGTAACAAGGGAACTACCGCAAAACTCAGTTGCAACGACAACACCACCTGACTAAGTACCAATAATTTTCCGGTGCCTTTTTCACCATATAATATGGAAACAATTAATGCCGGAACTATCGCAATTAAGCGTGTTATCAATCTTCGTAACCAAGGTTTTAATCTAATATTGATAAAACCTTCCATTACAATTTGACCTGCCAACGTACCTGTCAACGTAGAGTTTTGTCCGCTTGCCAATAAAGCAATGGCAAAAAAAGTAGAAGCCAACTTCACACCTAAAACCGGCTCTAATAAGCGGTACGCATCGTTGATGTCTGCTACTTCTTTGTGTCCATTATAATGAAATGCCGATGCTGCTAAAATTAAAATAGCCGCATTAATAAAAAACGCCATCAACAACGAAACAGTTGAGTCGATAGTGGCATATTTAATAGCCATTTTCTTGCCTTCATCGTTGCGTTCAAAGTTACGTGTTTGCACAATGCTGGAATGCAAATACAAATTATGCGGCATTACCGTAGCACCCAAAATTCCAATAGCAATATAAAGCATATCACCATTAGTTAAAATTTCTTGCTGTGGTATTAATCCTTGCATGATGGCAGCAATTTCCGGTTTTGAAATCGCTAATTCGTAGGCAAAGCAACAGAAAATAATAAAAATCAAACTTCCGACAAATGCTTCTAAATAACGGAAGCCTTTGTTTTGCAATAACAACAATACCAACACATCTAAAATAGTGATGATGATACCAATAGTTAATGGAATACCAAATAATAAATTAATGGCAATCGCCGAACCAATAACTTCTGCCAAATCGCACGCAGCAATAGCAATTTCGCACAATATCCACAACACAAAACTTACCGGTTTGGAATAAGAATCTTTACAAGCTTGTGCTAAATCTCTACCTGTTACTACTCCTAATTTTACACAAAGGTGTTGCAATAAAATGGCGAACAAATTGGATATTAAAATAACAGACAATAAAGTATAACCAAAACTGGAACCACCTGCTATATCTGTAGCCCAATTTCCAGGATCCATGTAGCCTACGGCTACCATTAAACCCGGACCGGCAAAAGCCATAAGCTTTCTAAATCCCGAAGCTGTTTTTGGTACTGATATCGTGGAAAAAGATTCCGGTAAAGAGCTGGATGTCCGTTCGTATTTCCAATTTGATGAATTCCTCCACATAATTGGTGCAATGTTAAAAAAAAAATTGAAATTGATTTCAAAAAATTTTTAAGTTCGCTTAAAAATTACACGATATGACAACACTCAGTGCAATTGAAGAAAACTATCTGAAATACATATTACAATTAGGCGAAATGCAAAATGGCACCGTAAAAACCAACGATTTAGCTTATAAGTTGGAACATTCTGCCGCATCCGTAACAGATATGCTGAAGCGATTGGCTGATAAAAATTTGGTTATATATAAGAAATATTATGGCGTTTCGCTTACTAAATCAGGATTAAAGATTGCCGTTAAAATATTACGAAAACATCGACTTTGGGAAACTTTCTTAGCTAAGAAGCTGAAATTTACTTGGGATAAAATACACGTCATTGCCGAGCAATTAGAGCACGTTCAATCCGATGAGTTGATAGATAAAATGGATGAATTTCTGGGTTTTCCAAAATTTGATCCACATGGCGATCCCATTCCGGATAAACATGGCAATATCAGTCTGCCAAATGTGGTAAGCTTGGCAGATGCGAAAATGAAAAAACAATATACCTTGCAAAATGTAAACGATGATTCGGCTGCATTTTTGAAATATCTTAATAAAATACAATTACAGCTAAACGATAAAATTAAAATTTTAGATAAGGAAGAATTTGATGAAACCATTCAAATTATCATCAACGACAAAAAACAACTGACCATTAGTAAAGATGCTGCCAAAAATTTATTTGTAAAAAGTATCTGATTTTTTATTTAATTCAACAACTTTTTCTTTTCCAAACACTAAGTATGAGTGTAAATCTGTATCAAACTAATCACCTTCCTGTTCCAGTAAAAATTATTGTGGAACCCCGAAAAACAGCAAGAGTTTCTTTAGGGAAAGCGGAGATTATTGTGCGATTGCCTAAACATATTTCTGTAGCAGAAAAAGAACGCACGATAAAGCAATTTTTAGATTGGGCGAAAAAGCAAATACAAGAAAAAAATTATTATCAGTTACAACAAAATTCTGTTGACAATTATCAACACAAAACCATTAAAATATGGAATAATGAGTTCATTATTGATATAGAATATATCCAAAGTGGTCGAAATAAATTAAGCTATCGCGGTACGAATATTTTAAAAATATATTTACTACAACAAACCACAGATGCACATAAAAAACAAGAAATTCAACGTTTTTTATTGCGTTTCACGGAAAAATATTTTCTATCAGCCATTCAAAAAAGAACACTTTACTGGAATGATTATTACTTTAAAGAAAAAATAGAAAAAATAGACATCAAACACACCATTTCACGTTGGGGAAGTTGCTCCACTTCACGGAAAATTTCATTTTCCACCAAACTGCTTTTATTGCCACAGGAAATCATCGATTACGTCATTGTGCACGAATTAGCACATCTCAAAGAGATGAATCATTCGCCAAAATTTTGGAAACATGTAGAAAATGCGATGCCGGATTATAAAAACCATCGAAAATGGCTGCAACAACACGGAACAAAATTTGATTTTTAAGCGCATTTTCATAATCTAAATTTGATTTCGTTTTATCCCTTCGGTATGCTTATTTTTACAGTATGAAAAGAAACATTTCAATTAGTCAATTTGCAATATTTTGCTTCATCGTGCTTGTTTTCTCAGCATGTCAATATAGCAAAGAACCGAAAACTTTTTCCAACAAGCAGGTGAGCATACAATATCCATCGTATTTATCGGAAACAAACGATGTATATCCGGCAAAAAACACCTTACTACAAGCCAAAAACGATTATAGAGATGTCTTTTTTATTTTGGTAGATCATGGACAAAAACCGGGAAATTTAGGTTTTGAAATGATGTGCGATTCAATTATGAGTCAACTGAAAAAAAACATGCGTGAACCTAATATGGAAGCCAACGACAGTAGTTTTACCATTGGAAATTTAAAAGCTAGAGAATTTCAGATTTCCGGTGTGCTTTCTTCTGAGCAACAAGATCATCGTTTTCTATTTGTAATTGATGTTTTTGAAGCACCTGATGGTCATATTTATCAAACAGCAGGTTGGCTATTGCGACACAAACGTCCACTTTGGTTAAAAGATTTACAGCAAGCTGCTTATTCTTTAAAAATTAAAGAATAAAGTAATTAAACGAAAATAAAAACAATATAGTAGAAGAAGCATTCCACAATTAATATGCATAAATTTGTAGTACTTGGAAAACATTGAAAACATATCAAACGATCCGACCGCTGCAGAACGCAAACAAGATCATATCCAATTGGCTTTCCAATCACAAATTGGAAATGCAATGTTAGATAAACGATTCTCCTACGAACCCTTTTTGGCAGCACATCCTTCTGAAAAGTTGCAGCCATTTTCATTTTTAGGCAAACTAATACAAACACCAATTTGGGTTTCCAGCATGACAGGTGGAACAGAAAAAGCATTTCAAATAAATGCCAATCTCGCACGTGCATGCAAACAATTTGGAATGGGAATGGGCTTAGGTTCTTGTCGGGTTTTGTTAGATAGCAACGAGCGTTTGAAAGATTTTGATTTCAGAAAAACCATCGGCGATGATTTACCATTTTATGCCAATATTGGAATAGCACAATTAGAGCTATTAGTGCAAGAAAATAAAGTGCATAAAGTAGATGCATTAGTGAGTGCATTACAAGCAGATGGAATCATCTTACATATCAATCCATTACAAGAATGGTTACAACCGGAAGGCGATAAAATAACGGTTGCACCCATTACAACTATTCAACGGTTCATCGACAAAACAAAACAAAAAATTATTGTAAAAGAAGTTGGGCAAGGATTTGGGAAAGAAAGCTTACGTGCTTTACTGCAATTACCTATCGAAGCTATTGAATTAGCAGCACATGGCGGCACTAATTTTTCGAAATTAGAATTGTTGCGTAGCAATGAAAATAAGCTCAACACATACAAAATCATTGCACAAATTGGACACAGTGCCGAAGAGATGGTCGGATTTATAAATGAGCTAAATGCAGAATTAGGAAATGCCGTTTTATGTAAACAATTCATCATTTCCGGCGGAATCAAAAATTTCTTAGACGGATATTATTTGCAAGAAAAATTAAAGGCTCCTTCGATATATGGTCAAGCATCTTCTTTATTAAAATATGCCGAAAAATCGTACGAAGAGCTAGAACAATACATACACTATCAAATAGAAGGATTGAAATTAGCTAAAGCGTTTTTTAAAATTAATTAGCAATACAAACTATATAAATCGAAAGGATGTAATATAATTTTGCATCAACTTATATCAATACAAACACAAAATAATTCAGATGAAAAATATATCCGGATACTCTAAACTAAGCAAACAACAAAAGATAGATTGGTTAGTAGAAAATTATTTGAATAAGGATGAAGCAGCAAAAGCAGAATTGATTTCCTATTGGCATCAAAATGCAGAAACACAAAAAACATTAGATGAGTTTTCGGAAAATACCATTACCAATTATTTCTTTCCATTTTCGGTAGCACCTAATTTTTTAATCAATGGTGAATGGTATTGCTTACCTATGGCAATTGAAGAAAGCTCTGTAGTGGCGGCTATGTCTAATTCCGGAAAATTTTGGAGTGAGCGTGGCGGATACCATGCAGAAGTTATCAGCACTACAAAAATTGGTCAGGTACACTTTAAATTTTCCGGTGAAAAAGCTTATTTGAAGGAGCAATTTCCAAAAATAAAAACAAGCTTGCTCGAAGGTGGAAAATATTTAAGTGTAAATATGGATGCACGTGGTGGCGGTGTTTTAGATATTGAATTGGTAGATATGACAGCACACGAAGCCGATTATTTCCAATTAAAAGTATCTTTTGAAACATGCGATTCCATGGGTGCTAATTTCATTAATACCCTGCTGGAAGAATATGCAACGCAATTAAAAGAATTCATCCACAACGATGCGCAGTTTAATGGAGAAATAAAAATTATTCTATCCATTGTTTCTAATTACACACCACATTGTTTGGTGCGTGCTTGGGTTGAATGTAAAGTAGAAGATTTAGGAATGGTAGGCGGATTGCCGGCAGAAGAATTTGCAGAAAAGGTGCGCATGGCAGTTAAAATTGCAGAAGTAGATCCGCATCGTGCCACGACACACAATAAAGGAATTTACAATGGAGTAGATGCCGTTATTATTGCCACCGGAAACGATTTTCGAGCAGTAGAAGCTTGCGGACATACGTATGCGGCACGCAATGGTTCATACAGCTCACTCACACATTGTACAGTAAACGACGACGTTTTTAAATTCTGGATTGATTTGCCATTAGCCGTAGGAACTGTGGGTGGTTTAACACAAATACATCCATTGGTAAAACGCAGTTTACAAATTTTAGGCAACCCAAATGCCAAACAATTAATGATATTTTGTGCCGTTGCCGGATTAGCTCAAAACTTTGCAGCATTGCGTGCCTTAACTACTGTTGGTATTCAACAAGGACACATGAAAATGCACTTATTGAACATCTTAAATTATTTGGAAGCAACAGAAGAAGAAAAAAACTATGCGTTGGAATATTTTAAAGATAAAATAGTTTCCTTTACCACCACACGTGTGATGTTAGAACAATACAGAAGTGCGAAACAATCGGTGAAATAATACGATGTATTTATTATCTATTTATTTTGCTTGATATTTTGTAATTTTATTAATTAGGATTATAAGAATGACACTCTCATCACCAAATATAAAAAATCTAAAACTCAGTAAAACTACGGCACAAATGCCTATTACTGAGTGGCATAAATTATACCATCGGCTCATTAAATTAGAGCAAAAAGAAAAATTAATGCGTCAATTTAGATTGGGACTTCAAGATGTTGAAAGAGGCAAAGTACACGCAATTGAAAATCTATTGAAGTGAACAAATCTGTTGTTATTCAATATGGAAATAATTTTGCTAAAGAATTCAAGCGATTAGCAATAAAATATAAATCATTACCGGATGATTTTAAAGTTCTCATAGATGAAATATATAAAAACCCAACCGTAGGAATTGCCTTAGGAAACAACCTCTTTAAAATGAGATTATCCGTTAAGAGCAAACAAAAAGGCAAAAGTGGTGGATTAAGAATTATATCTCATTTACAATCAGAAATTATCATTCAAGTTGAAAAAAAATACGGTAACACTTATAGTTATTTATGATAAATCTGATTATGCAAATATTACTAAAAAAGATTTGATGGATATCGCACTAACAGAAGGATTAATTAAAAAGCAATGACATCAACTTACCATGCCAATGGCAAACTTTTACTCACAGCAGAATATTTTATTCTAGATGGAGCAATCGGTTTGGCTTTGCCAACAAAATTCGGACAAAAACTGACGGTTGAACCATCGGAAGAAAATGGCATTTTTTGGAAAAGCATAGACAACGAAAACAAGATTTGGTTCGAAGCAAACTTGAATGAGCAATTAGAAATTATTTCTACCACTAATCAAGAAATTGCTTCAACATTAAAGAATATTTTATCGCACTGCCCACTTACAAATTACAATGCACAACTTACAACTCGTCTCGATTTTCCACAAAATTGGGGCTTGGGTTCGTCCTCTACTTTAATGAGTTTATTGGCTCAATGGACAAATACAAATCCGTATGATTTGTTGGCCAAAACATTCGGTGGCAGCGGCTATGATATTGCTTGTGCTACTGCGAAGCAACCCATAACGTATCAAAAAGTTCCCAATCAACCATCACCGATTTCTAATCCGATAGATTTCAAACCAATATTTTCAAACCAGCTTTATTTTCTTCACCTCAATCAAAAACAAAATTCACGTGAAGGCATTCAACATTATCGAAGTTTACCAATAAACAAACCGGTTATTATTGAACAACTCAACGAGCTGACCTTTAAGATTATAAATGCCATTAATTTTTATGAATTGTGTCATTATTTAGAAGTGCATGAAAACATTATTTCCAATGCATTGCAACTAGAAAAAGTAAAGGACAATCTTTTTTCTGATTTTCCGGGCACCATCAAATCATTAGGCGCTTGGGGCGGCGATTTTGTGCTGGTTGCCGATGATGATGAACCCGAAAATATACAGCACTATTTCCAAGCCAAAGGCTACCACACACTTATTCCATATCAAGAAATGATTTTGTAACCTCTTTCATTTTTTTACGTGCATTTAATTTTGTATATTGCGAAGTTGCAAAATTTTTGAGCGTTAAAGTTGATTTTATAGCCTAATCGGACTAAAAAATTCAACTAATATGAGCACATTTTTTTGAAAGACAACATCTAACTTGGTATAAATTTTGCATAAAAACTACGAAGAACTTACATGAGAATAACCGGAATTAAAGATCGCCCTGAAACAGCTAAAAAACTCTATCCATATCAGGAAGAATATATAAAGAACATCTTTCGTCATTTAGAAGAAAATGAGAAGAGAGAGAATATCATTTTCCAATTGCCTACAGGCGGGGGTAAAACCGTTATTTTCTCTGAAATTTCCAGAAAGTATATCGAAAAATATCAGAAAAAAATTCTGATTCTAACACATAGAATTGAGTTGTTAAAACAAACTGCCAATGCCATTGAAGATGCCGGCATACACTGTAAATTAATTACCAGCGAAGTAGATGACATTCCGAATCAAGAAGAATATTTATGTTTTTTGGCGATGGTGGAAACACTCAATAACCGATTAAAAGATGATGAGGAATATTTGCAAGATATCGACTTTGTTATTGTAGATGAAGCGCATTACAATTCCTTCCGAAAAATATTCCATTACTTTAGAAATGCCATTATTTTGGGCGTTACGGCAACACCATTAAGCTCTAATCAAAATTTGCCTTTAGCACACAATTATAAAAGATTAATTATTGGCGATTCCATCAAAGAACTTATTTCTAAAGGATATTTGAGCGATGCAACCACCTACACGTATGATGTGCATTTAGGTGGTTTAAAAGTAGGTATCGATGGCGATTATACCGTTAGCTCTTTAGATAGAATTTATATGCATTTTGATATGCATGAAAAATTATTGAGTGCATACAACGAAAAAGCTAAAGGCAAAAAAACCTTGATTTTTAATTCATCTGTTGCTACTTCTAAATCGGTAGAAAAATTCTTTGCCGACCAAGGTGTTCCCATCCGACATTTAGATAGCACCAACAACAAACAAGATAGAAAAGAAGTATTACAATGGCTGAAAGAAACACCGGATGCCATCGTAACTTCAGTTGGTATTTTAACAACCGGATTTGACGAGCCAACTGTTGAATGTATTATCTTAAACAGAGCTACTCGTTCATTGACATTATACCATCAAATGATTGGCCGTGGCAGCAGAAAATTAGATACAAAAAGTAAATTCACCATCATTGATTTAGGTAATAACGCCCGTCGTTTAGGATTGTGGCAAGATTATATTGATTGGAGAGATGTATTCGTTAATCCGGAAAAATTCCTCGAGCATTTGTACGAACGCGAATTGCAAATGGAAAGAGGTTTACTATACGATTTACCGGATACCGTGAAAGCACTTTTCCCCAACTCACAAGATTTTAATTTCGATATGGAAAAACATTATTATACTTTGTATAATAAAGGCAAAAAAACATTAGAAGCAATAGATGTTTCCATCGAAAATCATTTTGAACGCATTAAAGCAAATTCAACCAACTATTTAGATAGTTTATCTTTAATAGATGCCTTGCAAGATGAAATTAAATACCGATTAAATGTGTATATCTCTTGTTTAAGTAAAGCATCTAAAAATTATTTTAATTATTTACTGGAAAGCTATAACGAGAAACTACACACCAAACTAAAAGAAGCATTGCCATTTAGTGAATAATATAGAAAATGGTTTCTAAAACATAAAAACCCACAAAATTAATTTTGTGGTTTTTTTATTAAGAAGCAGATGAAAATTCAACTTATTCCGGATTGTTCACTTTGCTATGTTTTCGGCTGTAACCGAAATAAATAACAAAACCAATTGCCAACCAAGCAATTAAACGAATCCAATTTTCTGCACCCAAACCAAATATCATTGCACTACAAGCAATAATTCCTAAAATAGGAACCAACGGCACAAATGGAGTTTTAAATTGTCGTGGCATGTTGGGTTCTGTTTTGCGTAATACAATCACGGCAACACACACTAAAATAAAAGCAAATAAAGTTCCAACACTAGTCATGTGTCCAACAACATTGCCTGGTACAAAACCGGCAAACGATGCCACTAAAACTAAAATGGCTAAATTTCCTTTATACGGTGTTTTATATGTTGGATGTATGTCTGAAAATACTTTCGGCAACAAACCATCTTTACTCATAGAATAAAACACTCGACTTTGACCCAACAACAGTACTAAAATAACAGAAGAAAAACCGGCTAAAATAGCCACCGTTACAGATTTGCTAAGCCACTCGTAACCCGGCATTGCTGATTGAATAGCAGCTGATACGGATGCTTCGCCTCCACGAGCCGGGTCTCTAAAAAATTCAACATCTTCCAATCCGGTTAATACGTGTGCAAACAAAATATACAACACGGTACAAATAGCTAAAGAACCTAATATACCAATAGGCATGGATTTCTTTGGATTTTTTGTTTCTTGTGCTGCCGTACTCACGGCATCAAATCCGATGAATGCAAAAAACACGGTTCCTGCAGCACCTAAAATGCCCATTATACCACCAAAATGATAACTCATACCATCGCCATCTACATACTTAGTTGCCGGTGGAATATAAGGTGTATGATTTTCCGGATTGATGAATCCCCAACCCAATACAATAATTAAAACAACAATGGATACTTTTAAAATAACGATTATATTATTTACAAATGCCGATTCTTGTATGCCTTTTATTAATAGTAAACTGATAGCGGTTACAATAAATAATGCCGGTAAATTTATTATTCCACTCACACCATCGGGCGAAGTTTGGAACGGCGAATGACACCACTGATACGGAATAGGTGCAACGTGCAGAATTTGCGTTAAAAAATTATTCAAATATTCGCTCCAAGCAATGCCCACTGTGGCAGCACCTACGGCATATTCCAATACTAAATCCCAACCAATAACCCATGCTAATAATTCGCCCATAGTTGCATACGTGTATGTATAAGCACTACCTGATATGGGAATAGAGGAAGATAATTCAGCATAGCACAAACCGGCTAAAGCACAACCGATAGCGGCTACTATGAAACCAAATGTTACCGATGGACCTGCATTTTGTGCCGCTGCCGCTGCTGTTCGCACAAACAAACCGGCACCAATGATGGCACCAATACCTAATGCGATTAAGGCTCCGGAAGAGAGTGTTCTTTTTAATCCCTTTTCGGAATCATCGGCTTCTTTTAGTAATTGTGTTACAGATTTTTTTGCAAATAAATTGGACATATATTGTTGTTATCGTTGAAAGATAAGAGATTATTTTTAAAAATAATGCAATGTACAACGACTTATAAGCAAAAAAAACAGAAATAGTGTCTGAAAAAATTTGAAGGCTTATAAAAACTTATCGCCTTTTTTCATTTTTATATCGTGTGTAAATTCTTTGATGCGTTGTTCTTCTTCTTTATTACAAATCAATAGCACATCATCTGTATCTACAATAATATAATTTTCTAATCCTTGAATTACCACTAATTTTTTATCCGGCACATTAATGATGTTGTTCGTTGAATCATATACCACTACATTTTTTCCATTCACCGCATTGTTGAAATAATCTTTGTCTTTTTCTACATACAACGATGCCCAAGTTCCCAAATCACTCCAACCAAAACTAGATGGTAAAGTATATACGTTTTTAGCTTTTTCCATTATGCCATAATCAATGGAAATGCTTGGACTGGTAATAAAAGCTTTCTCAACTGCTTTGTTTTCATTGGATGTTAAAATGCTTTCTTCAATTTCTGCAAATGCATCATATACCTGCGTTAAATTTTTTTCCAAAGCAGACAATATACTTTTCACATTCCAAATAAAAATGCCGGCATTCCATAAAAAATCACCGCTTTTAATAAACTGCTGTGCTACTTCTTTTTCCGGTTTTTCTGTAAATGTTTTTACTTGATGAATGCCTTCATCGGTTTCGTTTTCAAAATATTGAATATAACCATATCCGGTGTCCGGTCGCGTAGGGCGAATACCTAAAGTACACAAGGCATCATTTTTAGACACAAAATCGAGGGCATTATTAGCAATACGTACAAACTCATCTTCTTGCAAAATAATATGATCCGATGGAGCAACAATTATATTGGCTTCAGGATTTATTTTGTGAATTTTAAAAGCGGCATACGCAATACACGGTGCGGTGTTTTTACGAGCCGGCTCCGTAAGTAATTGCACATCCGTAATCGTTGGCAATTGCTCTTTTACTAAATCTATATAATCGGTATGTGTAAGTATAAAGATATTTTCCGGTGGACAAATTTTAAGAAAACGCTCATAGGTAGATTGAATTAACGTCTTCCCAGTTCCTACTATATCTAAAAATTGTTTGGGTTTTGCGGTTCTGCTTGCAGGCCAAAATCGGCTACCAATGCCACCTGCCATTATGCATACGTAACTATTATTATTCATGGTGTGCAAAGATAGTGAAAATGATGTTGATTTGAATATGTTGATTTACATCAAAATAACATGGAATATGACAATTAAATAAAAATTAGATAAACAATTTTAACACTTAAAACGCCCCTTATTTCTGTAATTTTGAGTATATTAAAGTTGAAAGACGTTCTCACCCAGAGAACGTTTTTCGTGAACAGCAAAATTTTCATTTTATATGACTGTAAGCATACCTTCAGTAACAGAAGCACTCAAAGAATATTTTGGTTTTGAAAAATTTAAAGGAAACCAACAGAATATCATAGAAAACATTTTATCTAAAAAAGACACTTTTGTAATCATGCCAACCGGTGGCGGGAAATCACTTTGCTACCAATTGCCAGCCATTATCTCGGAAGGAACTGCTATAGTAGTTTCTCCTTTAATTGCATTAATGAAAAACCAGGTTGATTTAATTCGTGGTTATAGCAGCTCCGATAATATTGCCCATTTCATCAATTCGCAGATGAATAAAACGCAAATTACACAAGTAAAAAAAGATATTATTAATGGCAAGTGCAAACTATTATATGTTGCTCCGGAATCTTTGGTAAAACAAGAAAATATCGACTTTTTAAAAACCATTAAAATTTCTTTTGTTGCGGTAGATGAAGCACATTGTATTTCGGAATGGGGACACGATTTTAGACCCGAATACCGAAAAATTAAAGGCATGCTCAACGATATTGAAGATAACATTCCTATCGTTGCATTAACAGCCACTGCTACACCCAAAGTACAATCTGATATCGTGCGGACATTGGGCATGAAAAATCCACAAATTTATATTTCCTCTTTTTTACGCGATAATTTATATTACGAAGTACGCCCCAAACCAAGCAAGCAAGATGCAATTAAAGACATCGTAAAATACATTAAAAAAGAAGGAAATAAATCGGGCATTATTTATTGCTTAAGCCGAAACTCAACAGAAGAATTAGCCGAAATATTACAAGTAAACGGAATTAATGCCGCTGCATATCATGCCGGCTTAGATGCCAATATACGCAGCGAACGCCAAGATCAATTTTTAATGGAAGAAGTGCAGGTAATTGTGGCAACTATCGCCTTTGGAATGGGAATCGATAAGCCGGATGTGCGTTTCGTTATTCATTTTGATATTCCAAAATCATTGGAAAATTATTACCAAGAAACCGGACGTGCCGGACGCGACGGGATGGAAGGAAACTGCATTGCCTATTTTTCACCAAAAGAAATTCACAAATTCGAGAAATTTATTTTATCTAATAAAGAAAAATCGGTTTCAGAAAAAGAAATTGCCGTGATGCAATTAAGCGAAGTAGAAGCCTATTGCGAAAGTGCGGAATGCCGCAAGAAATTTGTTTTGCATTATTTTGGAGAAGAAATGAAAAATTGTGGCAACTGCGACAATTGCAAACATCCAAAAGAACAACAAGAAGCAAAAGATGAAATAAAATTAGCGTTGCAAGTAGTTGCAGAAACCAACGAACATGTGAACATCCCGAATACTATCAATATCTTAATTGGTCGTAATTCGGCAGATATTACATCCAATAATTTAGACAAGCTTAAAATTTTTGGCAAAGGTGCGCAGCACGATATGGTGTTTTGGAACTCTGTGGTGCGAAAAGCCATCTTATTAAATTTATTGGAAAAAGATATAGAACAATATGGCATTTTGAAGCTAACGGAAGAAGGAAAGAAATTTATAAAAAAACCGGCATCTGCAAAAATTGTATTGAACCATAAATTTGAAGATGGCGAAGATGACGATGAAATTACAACCGGCAATAAATCGGGCGGTAATGTATTGGAGCCACAATTGCTTAATTTACTAAAAGGTGTACGAAAAACCGTAGGTGAAAAAATGAAATTACCGCCTTACACTATTTTCTCCGAACAATCTTTGGAAGAAATGGCAACGTTTTTCCCTTTTACCAATGATGAATTAACAAAAATACACGGCGTTAATATTGCAAAAGCAACTAAGTTTGGTAAAGCATTTTTAGATGCTATCAAAAAATATGTAGAAGAAAATGACATTGAACGAAATGCCGATTTTTCTGTGATTAAAACAGCGGATAAAAACTCGAACGTAAAAGTAAACATCATTAAATCCATTGATAAAAAAATGCCATTGGAACACATTGCCAGTTCGTATGGTTTAAATATGGACGATTTAATTTTGGAATTAGATAGCATCGTGCATTCCGGAACAAAAGTAAACATCAATTACTATTTGGAAGATGCTGTAGATGAAGATATTCAAGAAGAAATTTTCGATTATTTTATGCAGGCAGACAGCGATGATGTAGATGTTGCCTATAAAAAATTAAAAGCAGAAGACATCGAACTACGAGAAATTCAATTGGTGCGTTTGAAATTTTTAAGCGATGTAGCCAATTAATTTTGCCCTTTTAAAATCTATCATTATTCCAAAAAAATAAGTTGATATAAAAAAGATAGATTGGAAAATAAGGAATGTTTTTTGCTACAAATGGAACATCATGCAAATAAAAAAAGTAGGACTGTTTATTTTTTTCTGTAGTGTTATTTCAATCAATATAAGAGCACAAGAAGCTGACTCAACCATACTTGCAGATACTTTAACAACAGCATTCCACCATTCTGACACAACACTTCCGAAGCGTAAATTTGTCACATTTCCTCCACACTTAGACACGAGTAAACAAGGTTATAAACTCAGAAATCAAGAAGCGAAATTTGGTCGAAGTTTTGGACGTGGATTAGGCATTGTTTTCGGTTATAATACAATGATTACAAGCATTCTATTGACATTGCCCGAAGATATTAGCAAATGGAATAAAAAAAACTACGGCAATCAGTTTAAAAAAGCTTATACCAATCCTCCAGCTGTGGATCACGATAAATGGTATATCAATTATTTAGGGCATCCGTATCAAGGAACGATTTATTACAATAGTATGCGTTCACAAGGTGCTAAAGTATGGCAATCCGGTTTGTTTTGTTTAGGAAGTGTTTGGCTTTGGGAATACACAATTGAAGCCGGTTTTGAGCAGCCCAGCGTGCAAGATTTAATCGTAACACCTGGTGCCGGCATCTTGTTAGGAGAGTTGTTTCATTTTAGTACGGTACGCATGAGCCGCAATGGATATAAATGGTACGAGAAAATGTTTGTGTGCTTATTTAATCCAACCTTTGCTATTAACAATGGATTTAAGTATGCCCAAAAGAAATTGCCTGCATCCAATTTCGTAGCTCCTTGATTAAAGTGAATCTTATAAAAATGAGGGCGAGCCGAAGCTCGCTCTCTTTAAAAACTACCTTTCTGAGTATCAACAATTATAAGTTATTGTCCTTGTGATTTCCACGGTTTTTGTCCATTGCCTTGTCCTTGTTTTGGTCCACCTTGCTGTGCTTGTTTAGTCAGCATTTTTTTAAAATGTTCTTCTGCTGTTACCAATTTGGCAATTTTAGTTGCCGGCAAAATCTTTCTAAATTCAGCTACATATTTTTTCGTTAAGTCTAAATCTTTTGCTTTAAACTCAATGTATTTTGAAATCGCTTGTTCGGCTTCTGTATTTGTGAAATCTCCATCGCCTTTCATCTCTTTTATATCGCCAATAGTGCTTTGGCGTACTTGTTTTTTTTCTGCTTCGTATTGGTTATAAACCGGCCAAAATTTCTTTGCTTCATCGGCATTTAATTGCAATCGTTTCGTGATAAAAGCAATTTTTAAAGCCTCAATTTTGGCATTATCTTCTTGAGCAAAAATCTGGAAAATTGTGCTACATACTACAATTAAAAATAAGCTAATCTTTTTCATGTCTGTTTGTTGTACTATTTAAAAAATATCGGTAGAGCTGTCATCCATTTCAATAATATTTGAATGCTCTTCTAAGTAAGAGTCTATGTCAGTTTCTGAAATAGAAACAGCTGCTTCCTGTGTTTCTGTTGTAATTTCTGTTTGTGTTTCAATGGCAGGCAACACGGCTTTTTTTATTTGTTCCATACCAAATTCATTGCTATTCGCATTCATGTATTGGTAAATTTCATCGCGCGTTAAACTTGCCATGCTTTCTTCAATATTTATATTGTTTGGCAATAAAATCGGTGCTTGCAGTTGTTTTATTAATACCATTACACCAATAATACTTGCCGCTAGTGCTGCAACTTTAAAAATGGAAAAAATCCGATTGGATTTTCTTGGAAACGCAACCAATTTACCTTCGGATATGGTTTCATTTTCTCGTTTTATTTTAGCCATAATTTGCTCAGAAAATATTGGAAAATAATTTTCCGGCACGTCCGGTTTTGATTTTTTTAATGAAGATAAAATGCCCTTTTCTTCGGAAATTGTTACGAGTACACTTTCTTGAAATTGCTCAAAATACGATGCCGGAACTTGTATTGTCGGTATCTGTTCTTTCAAGTTGGCAAGCAATGGAGAAAGTGCTTTCAATTCGTTTAATATGTCATTTTTATTATCCATTTTCTGTTAGACGAATATTTTTATAAAAGGTTTAATCAAGTAGTTAAAAATTCTTCTATTTTTTTTACGGCATGATGATAAGAGGCTTTCAATGCACCTACAGACGTTTCCGATATAGTGGAAATTTGTTCATACGGCAATTCATCGTAATATCTCAAAATAAAAACTTGACGTTGTTTCTCTGGCAAGCTATCAATAGCATGTTGCAGTTTAGCCAACATTTCATCCGCTTCTACGTGGTTGGAAACACCTCTATATTTTACAGCAGTTTGTTCTATATCTATTTCGTTTCGTTTTTTATTTTTATTGATAAAGGTGATAGCTTCGTTTCCGGCAATTCGGTACAACCAAGTATACAAAGAGGCATCGCCTCTAAAATTATCAATTGCATTCCAAATTTTGATGCACGTATTTTGCAAGATATCATTGGCATCTTCATGGTTATGTACATAACGGCGAACATGATAATACAATCGCTCTTGATACCGATGGAGCAAATGGCGAAATGCCATTTCTTTAGTAGAAGCAATTTTAATTTGAGCTAAAATTTCGTCGTCCGTCATGTTCATGTATGCATTAGACTATGAAAAACGGAAAAGGTTTAATCTTGTTTGCTTCTTATTCTGCTTAAAGTTTCAATACTCATACCTAAATAGGAAGCAATAATACCAATTGGCACTCTTTTTATAATTTCTATTTTAGAGTTAAATAATGCTTCGTATCGCTCTGAAGTATTGTGAAATTTAAAGCTGTAATTTTTCTTGTACAAGGAATTATAATGATGTTCTGCCATCAATCGGCCTAAGCGTTCCATTTGTTTAAAATTGCGATATAAATCTTGTAAATCTTCATAACGCAAAGCATATATCTTACAATCTTCTAATAATTCAATAGATTCAATAGATGGTGTTTGAGAAATAAAACTAGAGAAAGAAACTAACAACTGATTATCGATACTAATATCTGTTGTCAATTCTTTTCCTTCCACTTCGTAAAAATTTCTTGCCAAGCCGGATTCTATATAATACAAGTGTCCGCAGACCTTACCTTTTTTTAATAAAATATGTCTCTTAGGTAATTCAAAATACAAGGCTTTCTCTTGTACCGCAAGCGATAAATCATCCGGTAATTCACCGAATTGCCTTAAAAAAGACAGAAATGGAGCTGCTTTTATCACGTTTAAATTGTTATTTGATTATAATCAAAAAAATATGTACATTAAGTCTGCAACTTTGTAATGCGTTATAAATTTAATAAACTTTATGAATATGAACCATAATACTTTTTCTATTAGCGAATATCATGACATCAAACCAATTTATAAAAAATTAGAACATTTGGTTTCATTGCCATTGCAACATATCGAACCTAAAGCAATGGAAAATTATTTGGATTTTTACAAAACCAAATGCACTAAGTCACGAGCTGTATATGAAAAAGCACAACAATATATTCCGGGTGGTGTTCAACATAATCTAGCATTTAATTATCCGTTCCCTTTAACTTTCAACAAAGCGGAAGGTGCGTATTTATACGATGTAGATGGCAATAAATACATCGACTTTTTACAAGCCGGTGGACCAACCGTTTTAGGTAGCAACTATCCTTTAGTGCGTGAGAAAGCAATTGAATTGATTAATGAATGTGGACCATCAACCGGATTATTACACGAGTATGAATACAAATTAGCAGAAATTATTTGTAGAAATATTCCATCTGTAGAACAATTTAGAATGTTAGGCAGTGGTACAGAAGCCGTAATGGGTGCTTTGCGTTTAGCACGTATCAAAACGGGAAAAACTAAAGTAATTAAAATTGGTGGAGCGTATCACGGATGGAGTGACCAAATGGTGTACGATTTACGTATTCCGGGAACACGTTTCTTTGATGCAAAAGGAATTCCATTTATGATGCATTGGCATACACAAGCCGTGCCACCTAACGATATCGATGCATTGGAAAGTAAATTAAAATGGAACCGATTAAGAGGTGGCACAGCCGCCGTAATTTTAGAACCGGTTGGTCCGGAAAGCGGTACTTATCCGGTTTATAAAGAATTTGCACAACAAGCACGTCAATTATGCGACCAATACGGTGCATTGTTAATTTTTGACGAAGTAGTAACGGCATTCCGCATCGGAATGAGTGGTGCACAAGGCTATTTCAACGTAAAACCGGATTTAACTATCTTTGGAAAAGTAGTAGCCGGAGGTTACCCATCTGCGGGCGGTATCGGTGGAAAAGCAGAATATATGGACGGATTAGCTGCCGGATTACAAGGTGGTAAAAAAGTAAAAGTGGGTGGAACCATGGCGGCAAATCCATTGAGTTGCTGCGCAGGATACCACACATTAGCAGAGATAGAACGCACCAACGCCTGTGTAAAAGCCGGAAAAGCCGGTGATAGAATGAACAAAGGATTGAACGAATTAATCGATAAATATGGATTGCCGTTCGTAGCATATAACCAAGGTTCTATTTGCCATTTAGAGGCTGCCGGAACGTTGTTTGTCAAAATAAAATTATCTAAAATAAAATCTGTTTTAGAAGAAATCAATCGACGAAAAAAATTGATGGAAGAATACGGAGCCGCTTACATGGCAGAAGGAATTGTTACCTTAGCAGGTAGCAGATTGTATTGCAGTATGGCAGATACAGATGACGTAATTGATGATGCACTTAACAGATTTGAGAGAGTATTTAAAAATGTAAAAAAATAAATAGCTATTCACTCATTAAAATGCAATCTATCCATAAAAATAGATTGCATTTTGTTTGCTATAGAAAAACAAAGCAATGAACTACTTTTTAGCATATGACGTTGGCACCAGCAGTGTAAAATCTATTTTAGTAGATGAAGCAGGAAATATTGCCGCAGATGCTATTGCTGAGTATCCATTGCTGATGCCAAATCCGGGTTGGGTAGAACAAGTTCCGGATGATTACTGGCAAGCAATTTGCAAAGCAACAAAACAACTAATTCAACAATCCAATGTTGATACTACACTGATAAAAGGTATTGCGTTTACAACACAAGCCATGGGAATTATTCCTACCGATAAGGATGGAAATATTCTCTATAATAATATTTCTTGGGTTGATGGTCGTGCGGAAAAACAAGCAAGACAAATCATGAGAAAATTGGGCGGAAAACGGCTATTTAAAACAATTGTAGGTGTTGAAATTACCGGAAAAGATGTAGTTCCAAAACTAAAATGGTTGAAAGAAAACAAGCCGGATATTTTTCATAAAACACATAAATTTTTAGATGTAAACGGCTATCTGAAATTCAAATGCACCGGAAAAATGGTAGCAGAATGGTCAGGTGCTTGCTCTTATGCTTTTAATTTAAAAAAGAAAGATTGGGAAAGTATTTTCTTTAAAATTGCCGGTGTAGGCACAGATAAATTACCCGACTTAGTAAAATCTACAGATGAGGTGGGCAAACTAACTGCACAAGCCGCTTCGGAAATGGGATTGCCACAAGGCATTGCCGTTTTTGGTGGTTGTGATGATACGCAAAGTGCAGCCTTAGGAACAACCCCAATAGGCGAAGGCGAAGCTCATATTTACGTGGGAACTTCGGCTTGGGTAGGCGTTACAACACAACAACCAAGAGGATTTAAAAATGGACTATTTTGTTTGCAAAGTGCCGACCCGACTATGAACTTAGTAGTAGGCATCACAGAATCTGCGGGCGTAAACACAGAATGGCTAATATCCAAAATATACGAATCCGAAAAGAAACAATTATCGGAAAATGAGTTGTATAAATTGGTTGAAGATGAAGTAAAACAAACACCGGCCGGCGCCGACTACTTAATTGTTACGCCATGGTTTTTGGGCGAGCGTTGTCCGGTAAGTACAACAACGACACGTTCTACCATGTTTAATCTTTCGCACCAACATACGCGCGCACATATTGCTCGTGCACACTTTGAAGGGATTGCCTACAATTTGCGTTGGACGATTCAAAATCTAGAAAAAGATTTCGGGTTCAACATACAAGCATTAAAAATAACCGGCGGTGGTACTTTTAGTAAAACATGGATGCAAACTATTGCCGATATTACAAAGCGAAAAATTATTTGCACATCGCAACCTAAACATGCTGGAGCCTTAGGTGCTGCCATGTGTGCGATGGTCGGCAGTAAAACATTCCAAACATTTGGAGATATCCAAAAATTAGTACAAATTGCGGATACATATATTCCTTCTAAAGAAAATGAGATAGTATATAATCAATTATTTCATACCTATCAACAACTCTATTATCAATTAGAAAAAACCTATCACACCATTAATAAAGAACGATTTGAGCAACCTGTCTTATGAATATAGATACAATAAAACAACAAGTATGTGATGCCGGAAAACGCTTACTAAAAGAAGGATTAGTAGCGCGTACTTGGGGCAATGTAAGCATAAAAGTAAACGACCGACAAATGGTGATTACACCGAGCGGACGACCATACGACGAACTTACACCGAATGATATGGTATTGGTGGATATTTATACATTAAAATACGAAGGTTCTATCAAACCATCTTCCGAATTAAAATTACATTGCGAAGTGTATAAAACAAGACCACACATTAATGCCGTTATTCACACACATCAAATGTATGCATCTATTGTTGCAGCGGCTCAAAAAGATGTGCTTGTTTTAGATGAAACGCATCAAAAAATATTGGGAGCAAAAATTATAAAAGCGGCTCCTTATGCTTTGCCAAATACCAAAAAAATTACGGTAGAAACGGCAAAAGCCATCGAAGCATCAAATGCTGCATTAATGGCAAACCACGGTGTAGTGTGCATCGGCACTGATTTAGATAAGACATTTTTAGTGGCACAAACCTTGGAAAATGCATGCGAGCTTTTTATAAAATCTCAAAAAAAATCGGCATAAAATAGCACGAAACATGAACAAACAAACAGCAATACAAACTATACTAAATGCCGGAAGCTATTTTGAGAAACAAAGTGCCGGCTATAAAAGCTGGGGCAAAGTAACCGTATTACAAATTGCATTGCGAACAGACGAAAACGAGATTTTAATTTCTTCTCCAACTAAATCTATTACATCGCTTACAGAAAAAGATATTACGGTATTACAATCAGATTCTTATATAGCTGAATTATTTTCCAAAAAGAAAAAAATACAAGCTATTTTAATTACCAAACAAGAATATGCATCTCAAATAAAAGAAGAAATTCCGCCTATTTTAGATGATCAAGCACAGTTGTTAGGTGTCTCTGTTAGAGTGGCCAAAAATGAAAAGAAAATCCTTAGCAGTTTATGTTCCAGATATGCCGCCATTTTGCCGAATAGTGATAGCATCTGCTTAGGTATTCATTTAGATGATGCCTATGTAGCAGCCCAATTATTAGAAAAAACTTCGAAAGCATTTGTGGAGGCAAAATATTTAGGAGGCGCTAAATCCATTAATAGAATAGAAGCTTGGTTGATGCAACAATTTTATCAATTAAAATATTCTAAAGAAGCGAAAAAAAATAAATGACCTTTTTTACGCGAAATAATCTTGTATTTTTTACACTAATTCTATTGGGGCAATTGGGTTTTGCTTCAGAAACTATTCCTTCAAAAAACAAACCCAATGTCATTTTAATTTTAGCAGATGATTTAGGTTATGGTGATTTAAGCTGTTATGGTCAAAAAAATTATCAAACACCTAATATTGATGCCTTAGCTGCGTCCGGTGTTCAATTTACACAACACTATGCCGGTGCGCCGGTGTGTGCTCCTTCGCGCTGTGCTTTACTTACCGGAAAAAATATGGGACATGCCACCATTAGAGGCAATAAAAAAGCCAATAAATACGGCGATTTTCCGATAGCTGCATCCGATACTACATTGGCTCAACTTTTTAAAAAAGAAGGTTACACCACCGGAATGTTTGGAAAATGGGGTTTAGGTGTTCCTCATTCATCAGGTGATATTCAAAAAAAGGGATTTGATACTTTCTTTGGATATTATGGCCAACTTGCTGCACACGATTACTATCCGGAGTTTCTTTGGAGCAATAACCAACAAGTTCCTATTCCGGAAAACAAAAGATATAAAAACAAAGTGTATGCACCTATGATGATGCAAGATAGTGTGTTACAATTTTTGGATAGAAATAAATCGAATCCATTTTTTTTATTTATACCAACAATTATTCCTCATGCTGAGCTTGTGCCACCAGATTCATTGTTGACAAAACATATTGGAAAATATGGAACAGAAAAGCCACACAAAGGAATTAAAACCATAAAATTTGCAAGACGTTTTGGTGCGTATGGTGTACAAAAAAATCCAAAGGCAGCCTTCGCAGCTATGATGGAATTATTAGATAAGCAAGTGGGTGAAATCGTTGCCAAATTAAAAGCAGATGGCTTATTTGAAAACACCATTATTTTATTTACCTCAGATAATGGACCGCACCACGAAGGTGGTGCAAATCCTACGTATTTTAATAGTAATGGTGGTTTGCGTGGTAGTAAAAGAGATTTATACGAAGGTGGTATTCGAGTGCCACTCATTATACATTGGCCCAATCAACTTGCACCACAAACATCGGATTTAATTTCTGCCAATTGGGATTTAATGCCGACACTTGCCTCCTTTATTAATGCTAAAACTCCATCCAATATAGATGGCATTTCATTATTGCCAACATCGTCTAATCAAACCACTACACAACATCCTTATTTGTATTGGGAATTTCACGAGCAAGGTGGCAAACAAGCCATTCGAATGGGAAAATGGAAAGGCGTGCTATTAAAGGTAAAACATCCAAAGCAAACAAGATTTCAATTGTTTAATTTAGACGAAGATCCTTCGGAAAAAAATGATGTTTCAAAACAATTTCCGGATGTAGTGCAACAAATAAAACAATTAATGAAAACAGCACACACGCCGAGCCAATTATTTCCATTTAAAAAGATAGACAAGCAAAAGCAGTAGCTTATTTACGCTGCATTACTTTTTCTACTTTTTCGATGATATCTTTTGGTGCTAAGCCGTATTTCTCTAATAATTGATCAGGTGTTCCGCTTTCACCAAACGTATCTTGAACAGCTACCATTTCAATAGGTGCTAAATGATGACGTGCTAATACGCTTGCCACGCTTTCGCCCAAACCACCGGCTTGTTGGTGTTCTTCGGCAGTAACAACACAGCCCGTTTTTTTCACCGATTGCAAGATGGCAGCTTCATCTAACGGTTTGATGGTGTGCATATTTATCAACTCTACCGAGATACCTTTTGCTTCTAATTGCTTACCGGCTTCCACTGCTTGCCAAACCATGTGGCCACAAGCAATGATGGTAACATCTGTTCCTTGTGATAAAAATTGAGCTTTTCCAATTTGGAAAGTCTCATCTTCTGCCGGAGTGAAAATAGGCCATACCGGACGACCAAAACGCAAATACGTTGGTCCATTGCGTTCTATAATTGCTTTGGTTGCTAAGCGGGTTTGATTATAATCACAAGGCACCACAACGGTCATGTGTGGCAACATTTTCATCAAACCAATATCTTCTAAAATTTGATGCGTGGCACCATCTTCACCTAAAGTTAAGCCGGCATGCGAACAGCAAATTTTTACATTTTTATTAGAGTAGGCAACACTTTGACGAATTTGATCATACACACGACCGGTACCAAAATTTGCAAACGTCGTGGCAACCGGAATTTTTCCGCCTATGGTTAATCCGGCGGCAATGCCTATCATATTGGCTTCTGCGATGCCGGTTTGCACAAAACGTTCCGGAAAATCTTCAATAAATTTTTCCAGTTTTAATGAACCAATTAAATCGGCACAAAGTGCGACTACATTTGGATTGTTTTTTCCTGCTTCGTGAATACCAACGCCAAAACCGGAACGTGTATCTTTTTTATCGGTGAAGGTGATATTTTGTAATGACATTTTGTTTTTTTAAAGAAGATAATAATTACACTTTATTTTTTGTCATGCGCGGTTTAGAAACAGATTGCTGCTGCACATTCATATCTTTTGCCGGTGCATGGTGTTGTTGCGTTTGAGCTGATTTGTTTGTCGTTTTAGATTCTTCACCTTCAGCCGGTTTTTTAAATACGTCTAAGTTTTCCAACAAAGCATACCACTTCACTAATTTTTTAATATCGGAAACGTTCACACGCTCTCTATCAAACGTAGGCACAATTTTTCCAAGATATGCTCTAAGTTCATCGTTGGATGCATTGCTGCTTACCACCGGTGTGGTGCTTACTTGGTTTTTCATTTCAATAAAAACATCTAACAACGGAATGGTATCATCTTCTGTGTAAATAGAAATATTATCTAAAGGAGAGAACATGTGTTGGCGATTGGAATAGAATTTTTTATTGGTTCCATCTAATTCACATAAAATCAATCCATCGTTTCTGTTGGCAATTAATTTTTTTAATCCTGATACACCGGTTACGGCAATAATTTCCTTGAATTCCATATTTTGTATTTATAGTACAAAAGTAGGAAAATGTTGTGGATTGTGAAATGAAATATTTGTATAGATATCAAAATTATATCTTTAATCGGTCTATAAGTTAAATGGTTTATTTTTAATTTTATTTTTAATTAAATATTCTACTATGAACAAACTATTTTATTCATTAAACGCCTGTTTTATATTGATAATACTATGCACTGGTTGCTCAAAAGATGCTGATTTAATATTGTCCCAGAAAGAACTTAATAATAAGTATATAGAGCAAAGTAGTATTAATTTCTGTGATGGAAATCCAAACACAACTTCATGGAAACCGAAATACGATGCATTTGCTTGTATAACTACGAATAATGAACCTGGAAGAATATGTATTAGAGGTGGTGGAGGTACATGCTCTGGTCCAACAGGATGTGAATCTATTTTAACACTAAAACCAGAATTAACAATAGAAGAAGCATTTGCTTATTGGAATCAAATGACATTAGTAAATGAATAATAAACAAAAGAAATTAGGTATTGTATTGTTGTTGATGATTTTTTGTGCTTGTAATTCAAATAAAAAAGAGTATAAAGAATTATCAACTATACATCATAATGAAAAGGTTAATTACACAATCGGAAAAATAAAACTGTTTGATAGTGTAACGTCTTTAATGGAAAAATATGCTTTAAGTAATTTCTACACAAAAAATGATACAGAATTTGTAGCATTTATGAATAGATTGGATACTTGTTTTTACGTGTATAATATTTCTACAAAAAAAATTAAAAAGAAATATCCAATAAAGAATATCAATATATCCAATTCACATATTTATAATACAGATAGTGTTTTTTTATTTGAATTTGATGCAGTTTATTTATTAACAGATTTAGGCATAAAGCGTTGGGGCATAAATTTGGATACCAATAGTGTTACATGTATTGATTTCTTAGATAATAATAGAGCCTATTTTGATTCAAAAAAACAAGAGTTAGTTTTACAACAATTTTCTTGCACCGTAGATTTTGACAGTGATTCATTTTTTATGAATAGCCCAATAACCCTATTTAATATTAGTACTCAAGAATTAAGAACACCTCCTATTACATACTCTAATAAATACTTTACTAATTATTATGGATTCCTAAATAAAGTATACATATCATCGGATGAAAACAAAACTTATTTATCCTATGCTATTGATCCGAATATCTATATTGTTGATAGAAAAAATTTAACTCAAAAAATAATTGGAGGAAAAAGTAAGTATCAAAAAATAGATGAAAATCCTTTGGATACCAAGTATAGAGACAACATTTATTCTGACAAAAAAATACAACACCTTACGGTTGCTTATTCATATTCTACACTTCTGATTGATGAAAAAAGAAAAATGTATTATCGTTTCTTTTTAAATTCACTTCCAGAAAAAAATGAAAAAGGATTATTTAATACATATAAAGACAAAGAAACCATATTAATGGTGTTTAATGAAAATATGGAAGTAATAAAAGAATTTGTTTTTTCAAAGTCATATAATTTAGTTCCTGGATTTGCTTATGTTGGTAAAGATGGTTTATATGTTTATGCAAAAGATGGTTTTGTGTTGTTAAAAATAAATAAACATGAAAGTCATTAAACTGTTTTTTTCGTCCTTATTTATTTTTCTCGTGGCTTGTAATACACAAGATAAATTTGAAAGAGAAGATTATTTATTTCGTTATCTAAATGAAGTAGTCAAAGCACCAATTAATAATGATAACCAACTTATTTTTTTAATAAACAACAAAGCCTGCAATTGTTCCGGTAATTGGGCTGATATCGTTCATGAAGTTTTTGCTCATAGCAAACAACCCAAATTAATTATCATGCAACAAAATGATACTAGCATTATAAATGCAATTAATCAACACTTGGAAAATTATAAAATAATGGAAGACACAGCAGAATTATTAAATACTTATGGATTGGGTAATGCTACACATTATGTTTTTGAAATTGAAAAAAATAAAATTAAACATTGGTCAATAGTTAGTAATGAAACCATTGAAGCAATGAAAATTAAATTTAAAAACAACCATTAATACACACTTACTTTTCCGGTATATACATACCAATCGTTTCCTTTTTCGTACTGCATTTTTATAAAATACATTCCGGGTACAAAATTTTCTTGTATCTGTATATAATCGGTAGCGGCTTTATACGCTTGTTGAAATACTTGTCGGCCACTTATATCATACACCTCCACTTTCCATTGTTGGAAAATGGCCTCTTTAGGAACAGTGATGGAAAATAAACCAGTACTCGGATTAGGGAAAATTGCCAAATTATCCTGCATCAAATGTTGTTTTATTCCGGTAGTTCGTTCGCAACCTAAATATGGATAACAAAACTGTGCAATATGCCTTTCCGTACTATCTAAAATAGGTTGGTTGATAAGATTAAAAATCATATCCGGAAAAGTTAAATTCATAAACGGCACATGCCCGCGTCCTAACCAATCTTCGAACTCCACCCGAATACCTTTTCGTTGCATCACCGGATACAGCGACTTTCCACCGTATAACACCGGAAGCGTTGGAATATTAAACGGTTTTCCATAACGGTAAGGAACAATTTCATCAGCAGAACCGTGAATTACTAGCATATCAATGCCATTATTGTACACCCAATTCGTATCTAACAAGGCACCGGAAATACTAATACATGCTTTCGGTTTCACCATATCAAATCGATGTTGTAAAATATAATCGGCACTATCGCCAATAACATCTTTTACCCATTGTTGATATTGTGGTGGCAATATTCCAAGACTATCTGTATAACTGATAAACAAACTGGAAACAGCTCCGGCAGATACACCACCAATAAATGTTTTTGATGTATCAATTCTATATGGATTACCATTTTGGTAAGACAAAATCATGTGATTAACAGCGTCTTTCGTATCTATCAATGCACGAGCAACGGCTTTCACCATGGTTTCCTCAGATAATAAACCCAATAAATTAGGCTCTTGTCTATAATCTAATGAAACAGCAACGTATCCTCTTTTTGCAAAATAATCACACATCAATACAATATCCGGACTGTTGTGGTCGAGTAATTTTAAATACGCACCACCGTGAATGAGCAACATGATTGGGCGTTGCGATGCGGTATCACCATGTGGTTGGTACACATCATATTTTAAGTCGATGTATTGACCATCACTTTGTTTTTTACGAGCATATTTTACATCTTTCGTAATATCTACACTTGAAAAAACAGGCTTTATATATCTATCATTCGAACAATCTGAGGCCGTTGCTTGTATAGCAAACATCAAGCATAATGCAATGGTGAAAAGATGAAAATTTCGCATGTTTCTTTTTTTATTTAGATGTTGAATAGATTATAAAATACTCACTTTACCCAAGTATATATATCGTTCTTCATTTCTATCAAAATATAATTTAATGAAATAAAGTCCTTTACTAAAAGTTTCGTTGATATGTAATAATTCGGTGGCTTGTATAGCTTGTTTTGTGTACACTTGTTTTCCCGAAATATCATAGATATCTATATTCCAATTATCCCATTTTCCTTCCGTTGGAATTTGAATAGAAAAACTGCCACTACTTGGATTTGGATAGATGGCAATCGCATTATTTACCACGTGTTGTTTTATAGCAGTTGTCATGGCATCACAACCAATTAAGCTATAACAAAAGTTGGTGATATGTCGTTTGGTGCTATCCAATACCGGCGGATTAAAAACAATGGCTAATGGATTCGGGCTCAACAATGCTTCTATATTAAAACCGCCCACAAATGGGACATGCGAATAACCTACCCATGTTTCTAACTCGGTTCTTAATCCTAAATTTTTATATCGTTTATCTATCAAATAACTGCCCATTAAATTCGGTAACATCGGTATATTAAAGGGTTTAGCAAAATTATACGGCACAATCGGATCGGCCGTGCCATGCTGTGAAAGTAATGGAGGATACGTATGGTTAGGTTGTATCCAAGCGGTATCCAAAACCGCACCGGAAATATTAATGATGCCCAAAATATTAGCACCACAGTATTTATTATTCAACAACGAGTCGGCATTGGGTTCTACTTCCAAAATCCATTGTTTGTACTGCGATGGCAACATATTCAAATTATCAATAAATGCACCATGCATTAAACTAATAGCACCGGCAGAAACGCCGCCTACAATTACCGTATTCGGATCTATTTTAAAAGGATTGCCAAAATTATTCGTCGTATCCATAATATGGCACATAGCATTTCTAATATCAATTACCGCTCTTCCAACAGCTTTTATCATGCTTTCTTCAGAAAAGAATGCTAACGGATTCGGCTCTGAACGATACTCTACAGAAACTACAACATAGCCTTTCTTTACTAAGTCAATTGCCAACTCAACAATGTCCGGACTTTTTTTATCTAATAATGGAATTTCTAAAAATGCACTTCCGTGTGCCAAAATAATCAATGGTCTAGATTGTGCAGTATCATTTTTAGGAAGATAAACATCATATTTATAATTCAACCAAGCACCATCACTGCGTTGTTTTCTAGAATAAAAAATATCATTTACTACATTGAATTCATTAAATACAATTTTCTTATACCGATTATTAGAACAATTCGTTGCTTGCGTTGGGGAAGAAAAGAAAAGTAAGAAGAAAAATAAAATGTAGAAATTTTTGCTCATTTGTTAATTTATCCTTACTAAATTAAAAATAAAAATCGATTTATCATAACAACTTTATTGTACTTATCTTTTGTATATCTTTGATGTATGCCTTTCCGTATTCAGTCTTCTTATCAGCCGTCCGGCGATCAGCCTTCTGCTATTCAGCAGTTGAGTGATGGAATAGAGCAAGGTGAAAAGTATCAAACATTATTAGGCGTTACAGGCTCCGGAAAAACGTTTACCATTGCCAATGTCATCGAAAAAGTGCAACGACCTACTTTGGTTTTATCGCACAACAAAACACTCGTAGCACAATTATATACGGAATTCAAAGAATTTTTTCCGGAAAATAAAGTGGAGTTTTTTACTTCGTATTACGATTATTACCAACCGGAAGCTTATGTTGCCACCACCGATACCTACATTGAAAAAGATTTATCTATCAATGCTGAAATAGAAAAACTGCGCCTTAGCACAACGACTTCTTTAATGAGTGGTCGTCGTGATGTGATTGTGGTGGCATCGGTTTCTTGTATTTACGGCTTGGGCAATCCGGCAGAATATAAAAACCAAATTATTCGCATCAGCAAAGGGCAAACTTATAGCCGAAATACCTTGTTGTTTAATATGGTGAGCATTTTATATGCACGTACCACTGCCGACTTTCAACGAGGAAATTTTAGAGTAATCGGCGACAACGTAGAAGTATTTTTAGCATATGCAGATTATGCTTATCGCATTACTTTTTGGGGTGATGAAATTGAAGCATTAGAATCCTTTGATCCGGGTTCAGGAAAGCGAATAGAAAAAATGCAGGATATCGCTATTTTTCCTGCTAACATTTACATTGCACCTCGCGACCAAATGCCAACGATTATACATGAAATTCAAGATGAACTGAAAGCACATGTTGATTATTTTATTAAAATAGGAAGACAACTAGAAGCTAAAAGATTAGAAGAACGCGTGAATTTTGATTTGGAAATGATGCGCGAATTAGGCTATTGCAGTGGCATCGAAAATTATTCTCGTTTTTTTGATAGACGAAATCCGGGCGACCGACCTTTCTGTTTATTGGATTATTTTCCGGATGATTTTTTATTGGTGGTAGATGAGAGCCACGTTACTATACCTCAAATTGGTGGAATGTATGGTGGCGATAGAAGTAGAAAACAAAATTTAGTGGAATATGGGTTTCGATTGCCGAGCGCAATGGACAATCGGCCATTGAATTTTAGTGAATTTGAATCCTTGTTAAATCAAACTATTTTTGTTTCTGCAACTCCGGCAGATTATGAATTAATAAAAACACAAGGAGAATTTGTAGAGCAAGTAGTGCGACCAACTGGCTTGCTCGACCCGCCGATAGACGTGCGTCCAAGCATCAACCAAATTGATGATTTGTTACACGAAATTCAATTGCGCATACAAAAGCAAGAACGCGTATTGGTTACCACATTAACCAAAAGAATGGCGGAAGAATTGGCAAAATATCTAACTAAAATAAACATCAAATGTAAATACTTACACAGTGATGTTGATACAATGGAACGAGTAGAAATTATTCAAGGATTGCGTTTAGGTGATTTTGATGTGTTGATAGGCGTGAATTTATTACGCGAAGGGTTGGATATTCCCGAAGTATCATTGGTTGCAATTTTAGATGCCGATAAAGAAGGATTTTTACGCAACGAACGCTCGTTGACACAAACGGCAGGTCGTGCTGCACGTAATGTCAATGGCTTGGTTATTTTTTATGGTGATGTGATTACAAAATCGATGCAAAAAACCATTGACGAAACCAACCGACGAAGAGAAAAACAAATTGCTTATAACATCACACATCATATCACACCTAAAACAGTTTTTAGAAGTAAAGAAGAAATTTTGCAACGAGCATCTATCTTAGATATTCGACAAAACACAGAAACAAAATCCGAAAAAAAATATCGAGAGCACGATGAAAGTATGACGGTTGCTGCCGAAGAGCAAACAGCATATTTAACTGTAGCACAAATAGAAAAGAAAATTGCCCAATTGAAAAAAGCCATGCAAAAGGCATCACAGCAAATGGATTTTATGGAAGCCGCACGATTGAGAGATGAAATGTTTAAATGGCAAGAGCGATTGTAAGCATACTTTTATGTACTATTTTATTGTTGTTATCGTCCATTATTACTAACTTTAAGTATGACAAAACAAGCACTCAAATCACAATTACACCAATTCATTGATACAATTGAAGATGAAGAAACATTAATTGTTTTGAACGAATCTTTTAATACTATTGCTAGTAAGAAGATAATGCTTTCTAAGATAAAGAAGTACACCTAAATATTTATTAGTGTAAATAGCAAATGGTCTAAACAAGTTGCTGAAAAATATCTTTATATTGTTTTAGC
>CAZDOT010000023.1:39597-40773 GCA_964507125.1 uncultured Chitinophagales bacterium
TAAATAGCAAATGGTCTAAACAAGTTGCTGAAAAATATCTTTATATTGTTTTAGCAAGATTGGATTTAATCGAAAAATTTCCGTTTTGTGGTAAGGCTTCAAAAAAAGATGTTTCCATAAGAAAATTATTAATTACAAAACACAACACGTTATACTATAAAGTAGAAAACAACACTTTAATCATTCTTTCTATTTATGATAATAGAAAAGCAAAAATCCTTATGAACAATAAAACAATACTCATCACAGGTGCTACTTCCGGCTTAGGATTGGAAGCTGCCAAACAATTAGCCAAACAAGGTCATGAAATAATTTTGCTATGTCGAAATAAAGAAAAAGGCGAAGCTGCTATAGCAGCTATAAAATCATTTTCCGGAAATAATAAATTACATCTATACACAGCTAATTTATCTGTACAAAAATCAGTAGAGCAAGCGGCGCAACAAATAAAAAAAGAGGTACCTAAAATAGATGTATTATTAAACAATGCCGGTGCTGTTTTTAATAATTTTCAACTGTCGGAAGATGGCATTGAAATGACGATGGCAAACAATCATTTTAATTATTTTTGGGTTACTTACTATTTGTTTGATTTATTAAAAAATGCCCATGGTGCTCGCATTATCAATGTTGCCAGCGATTCACATTATAGTGCCAAAAAAATAGACATCGATACATTCTATCAAAAGAAAGGAAGCTATTTTGTATTGAGTGCTTATGAACAAAGTAAATTAGCCAATGTATTGTTCACGTATGCATTAGCCGAGAAAGCAAAACCATATAACATTACAGTAAATGCATTGCATCCGGGTTTTGTATATACGCCCATTGGTGAAAAAAATGGAAATAAATTTTTTGGTTTAGTTTGGAATACGGCTTCCAAACTTTTCGGTTTGAAAGTAGAAAAAGGGGCAAGCTCGCATATTTATTTAGCAAGCAGTGCAGAAGTTGATGGCATTAGCGGAAACTATTTTCATCGATGCAAATCCAAAAAATCTTCTGCTATATCATACGATAAAAATGTGCAAGATTTATTATGGAAAGAAAGTGAGCGCAAAAGTGGATTTCAGTTTTTATAAAATAAAAAGGCTATAAAAAGTAAACCCGATGTAATGTAACATCGGGTTTATTTTTTTGTAGTTATATGAACTACTTTTTTTTCGCAGGTGCTTTTTT
>CAZDOT010000024.1:0-38646 GCA_964507125.1 uncultured Chitinophagales bacterium
TTAATATATATATATATATATATATATATATTAGTAGGTATTTTATTTTTCATAAGAAATTTTTAATTGAACAAATATAATTATTATATAATAGAATATCAATGCATAAGTGCATTCTTTTTTATTTTTTTTTCTATAGGTTAATTGATAATGATAATTATTCTAATTCCTTATGATAAATAATATGTGAAAATTGACATAAGATAAAATAAAACTATAGGTGAAATTTTCGCCCTAAATGGGTCTTTCATCTCGTTCTAATACCAAACCCTATGCTGGCTTAGTTTTTATGAGTTAAATTCAAATGAGTGAGATTTTTTAATGCACTATGTTGAATAAGTTACTAATTTTAGAGTATGGAAGGATTAATTGGCTACGTCAGTCGAACGGATTACATGACATGTTTTTGCGTGGATGATAGATGTTGTACATTTCTTATGGTTTCTGTCGATAATATTCATACCAAAGTACTATACAAACATCAGCTTGTCCAGTTTGAGAAAACCAAATGTTGCTAACGCAATAGCATTTTTTTTAAACTAAATTAACATCAAATCCTTAATTCACTCATTCTCAGATTAGTTAATTCGGCAATTAAGTTGTATTTTTGCGTCCTTATGTTTTTTAAGAAATCACTTATTTTAGTAGTTTTTGTCAGTTTTTTAGCTTCTTGCTCTCGCCAATACGATAAGGTTTTTAAGAGTAATGACGTTGAAAACAAGTTGAAAATGGCAGACGAAATGTATGCTAAAAAGAAGTACGATAAGGCTATTCCATTATATGAGCAGCTTTTAACCGTATTAAAAGGACAAAAAAGTGTAGATGAAATCTACTATAAATACGCTAATTCGCATTATCTAAATAAAAGTTATGAGTTAGCAGCGTATTATTTTAGAAGTTTTTACAATACCTATCCGGCAAGTGAGCATGCAGAACAGGCAGCATTTGATGAGGGAATGTGTAATTTATACCAATCGCCGCGCTATTCCTTAGAGCAAACCAGCACACAACGTGCTATTGATGCTTTTGGTGAGTTTGTTACGCGTTATCCGCAAAGCACCCTAATGCCACAAGCCAACGAAAAAATTGATGAATTAAGAGGTAAATTACTTAAAAAAGCGTACGAAAGTGCGTATCTTTATTATAAAATAGGTCAATATCGTGCTGCAGCAGTTGCATTTGAGAACTTCTTGAAAGAATTTCCGGAATATGAAAATCCGGAAAAAGTAAACTATCTCATCGTAAAATCGTTAAAGAAATTTGCTGAAGGAAGTTATAAAGAAAAACAAGAAGAGCGAATAAAAGAGGAAATTGCTGCGTATGAAAAATTCAAATCCAAATATCCGAATAGTACGTATTTAGCAGAATTGGATAAAATGCAACAAAGCATCCAGAAATTAAAAAACAAAAAGTAAAAAAAAGTAGAATATGTCAAACGTAAAAAAAGAAGAAGGTAAATCAGTTTCTGCTTATATCGAAACCAGAAACTTAGATGAGTTAGCACAAAAAACAGGTAATTTATACAAATCTATCAATGTTATTTCTGCACGCTCTAATCAAATGAATGCTAAAATGAAAGAAGAGTTGCACCGCAAATTAGAAGAGTTTGCTTCTGCCACCGATAACTTAGAAGAAGTATTCGAAAATAGAGAGCAAATTGAGATTTCTCGTTACTACGAAAAATTACCTAAAACCACTATCACGGCATTGCAAGAATTTATTAGCGATGAAACGTACTTTAGAGATAAAGAATAAGTTATTAAGCTTATTTTTTATTGTATATTGTAGATAATTTTTCCATTGAATAACCAACAAACCATGCTGAAAAATAAAAAAATTTTAGTGGCAGTTTGTGGAAGTATAGCTGCCTACAAGGCAGCTTTTTTAGTACGTCTTTTGGTGAAAGAAGGTGCAGAGGTAAAAGTGATAATGACGACTGCTGCCACAGAGTTTATAACACCACTCACCTTAGCCACGCTCTCCAAAAATGAATGCAATTTAGATTATATCAACAGCACCAAAACCAATTGGAACAATCATGTAGAATTGGCACTTTGGGCAGATATAATGCTCGTTGCTCCGGCAAGTGTAAACACGCTTGCAAAAATGGCAAATGGCATTTGCGACAACCTTTTGTTGGCGGTTTATCTTTCGGCACGTTGCCCAATTTTGGTAGCACCGGCCATGGATGAAGATATGTGGAAACATCCGGCAACACAACAAAATATACACCAACTACAATCGTACGGAAATAAAGTAATAGCAGTGAATAATGGTGAGTTGGCGAGTGGTTTAGTAGGCGAAGGCAGAATGGCAGAGCCGGAACAATTGGTACAATGGATAAAAGATGTTTTTCAAGAAACCGAAGGCAAACATCTTGCAAAAACAAGCTCAAAATTAAAAGGAAAGAAAATAATAATAACAGCCGGCCCAACGTATGAAGCCATCGATCCGGTACGATTTGTAGGTAATCATTCGTCCGGAAAAATGGGCATTGCACTTGCTGAAATGGCACATTCATTAGGTGCTGAAGTGCAGTTGATTTTAGGACCTTCTAAATTAAACGTATCGGACGGTATTTCCGTAACACGTGTTTTTTCTGCCAATGAAATGTACGCCGCTTGTAAAAAGCATTTTGCCAAAGCTGATATTTGCATTTTTGCAGCAGCCGTTGCCGATTATACACCGAAAACCGTATCGAACCAAAAAATAAAAAAAGACGATGCTGAATTTTCTATTTTATTAAAGAAGAATGTAGATATTGCCTACGAATTTGGAAAAATAAAAAAGAAAAACCAGCTATCTGTTGGCTTTGCATTGGAAACGAATGATGAATTGAAACACGCTAAAGGAAAATTAGCAAAGAAAAATTTTGATTTAGTAGTTTTAAATTCGCTGAACGATAAAGGTGCCGGATTTCAATTCAATACCAATAAAATTACAATAGTAAATAAGAATAATAAAATCACTAAATTCGAGTTAAAGAATAAAGAAGCAGTAGCGTCGGATATTTTAAATGAGATTGAAAAATTAGTATGAAAAAATTAGCATTATTCCTTACTACTTTCTTTTGTTTGCTTTTCCATTCCGGAATTGCACAAGAATTAGAATGTTCTGTTTCTATTAATGCACCCAAAAATCAAAATGTAGATCCGCAAGTATTTGTGAATATGGAAAATTTTATTCGCGAATTTATGAACGGACGAAAATGGACCAATGATAATTATAAAGAAATTGAGCGTATTAAATGCAATATCATTATCAATATAACAGAAATACCTACGGAAGGCGATTACAAAGCAAGTGCTATCATACAATCGCAACGTCCGATTTTTAATACCAATTTGAATTCTATGATTTTGAATGTACAAGATAAAACATTCGACTTCAATTATGCCGACTTGCAAAATTTAGATTATACTGATAACGGCTATGTAACGCACCTTACTTCATTATTAGCTTATTATGCTTATATGATTATTGGATGTGATTACGAAAGTTTTAGCAAAGATGGTGGAACGCCGTATTTCCAAAAGGCTTTGACCGTAGTAAACAATGTGCCTGCCAACGAAAAATCAAGATATAAAGGTTGGAATCCGTTTGATGGTGGCATTAGCTTTACCACCGGAACCATCAATAGATATGTATTGGTAGATTCTTGGTTAAACCCGAGATATAAAGATTTTAGAAGTGCGTTTTTTACATATCATTTGAATGGTTTGGATAGAATGTATGGCGATGCTGCACAAGGAAGAATGACCATTACTTCAGCACTTACTTTATTGCAAAATGTAAATTCCGATAATCCGAATTTATTGCCGATGCGTATTTTCTTTAATGCAAAAAGTGCAGAATTAATCAATATCTATTCTAAAAGTGATATGAGCGAACGCGCAATTGCCGTTCAGCTATTGTCCGCCTTAGACCCTGTAAATGCTGAAAAGTATAAACAAATAGGAAAGAAATAGTTTCTATTTTTTTGCTTTTTAAATCTATCGTTTTTTTACTTTTTTAATTATTAATGTTTATATTTGAATAAATAAAAATAAAACAGTAATATATGGAAATCATTAAATACCTTCGCAAGCCTTCGCAAGCCTTTGCAAGAAAAGCAATTTAGTTTCTTCTCTGATTCTCAGTAGTTTTTTATTAATGATGGCAGGCGTCTTTCAATCTGCAGCTTGTTGTAATGGTAGTTTACCTGCGCCTAGCCAAACTACGTGGTTTTGTATGCCTTATCCAACAGCAGATTATAATAGCGAGCAGCCTTCTGCAGTCTCATGTAGATTTACGTCCTACACGGAGCAACTTACAGGTCAAAATCATGCTTTGTTTAATTATAATTCGGCACAACCATTAGATATTTCCATATTAATAACCAATATAGAATCAAATACACCGCAACCATGCTTTACAAGATTTTATGAAAGAGCAAATTATCCTGCTGGTACTACAACGATACCATGGAATCCTATATTACCTGTTAATTTTAGTTTTGGACAGGCAATAATTGAACTTCCAACTTCACAGCCATTTAATATGAAGTTTTGGGTATCTCGACGTTGTTTTGGATGCGATGCCGCACCATCTTTTACTACGCGTAGAAAATGGAAATTGACATTAAATAATTTACCTTACATACCGGATGCCTGGGTTCTTTTTAATGTATCTCCATTCAAAGAGCAATTAAATTATGCCGTAACAACAATTAATTGTGATAAGGCAAACTATGATGAATAATTTTTTTAATAATAAAATAATATAATATAAAAAATGTACTTTTAATATTCACGGTGTTTTTATGCATAAGTGCATGTAAAGAAAATAGCAAGGAGCAAATTCAAACAATAGACGAAGTAAGCCTTAATGAGATAGTTAATAATTATGGTTTTTATACTGAGGGTGATTTTACCCTAATTTGTACCGATGCACAAATAGGTGAAAATACGTATAAATATTTATGTGGTTTTGGAGGAACTTTATTTGACAGCACTATTAATAATACTGGCTGGAAAAGTATTAGGTTGGGCAAAGTTACCATAGCAGATATAAATTTAATACCAATTCCTCATTTTAATACAGCTATAAATAAAATGATGTACCCAATAACAACTACTAGTGACCAAGATAATTATATAGCCGACTTATTTACAAATAAAACAGTACCTATTAGAATTTATGATTCAACTCTAAATGAAATTACTTCATTTAATTTTGTAACTCCACAAAAGTTACATATTAATCCGATAGAATCTGTCATTACACCAAGTGATTTTTCAAATGCAAGCATTACGTGGAATGCAGATGCTAGAAATAAAGCGGGATTTGTATTAGGAATATCTTACTTGAATAATGGTGCAATTGGTAACAAGTTAGTATTCTTAGCAGATGATGGTGCAGAAGAAATTAAAGATATTGTTGGTGATATTAAAGGCTCTATAGATATAGAAATGTACAGAGGTACCATACTTATTAAAAAAGGAGCAGATAACAGAAATTATAAGATGACTTGTATCGCAAAATCCACAATAGGCATCTACATTGAGTAATACAACATTATGATTTACTGGTTTTTTATTATACTTGGAATTGTAGTTGCAATACTCATCTTGTATAAAAATATGAGTGTTTCTACATTTTCTGCACAATATAATACAATTGTGCAAATGATTATAATTGGATTTATTGGCGCATTTTTGTTTAGTTATGTTGAATTGATATTGATGCACCATGCACATACACAAACATGGTCTTTAGTTCCATTTACTTCTACAAGACGATGGTTTTCTGCATTATTTTGTGGTTTATTATACTTATATTTTAAAGAACCTAAAAATGAATTATTAACTGTATTAGATGCTGTTGTTCTATCTGTTTGCATTGGAATTCCTATAGGAAAGTTAGGCTGTTTTTTTTGACGGTCATTTTGGATGCTATGGTATTCCCACTAATTTGCCGTGGGGAAAAGTATTTATACCTGGCTCATATAGTACCATAGTAAAAGTGCATCCAATACAATTATATGATGCTGTCTTTCATACATTTCTATTTTTCTGCTTATTATACTTTTACAGAAATAAGAAAGTTAAATATGGTACTACTTTCATTGCATTTATGATAATTACATCTGTATATAATTTTTTCATGGAATTTATTAGCACCGAAGAAGTGGTTATATTAAAAATGACATTTGCACAGTTTATTTATCTGTTGATTGCTATGGTGTCGATATTTATATATTTAACAAATGTAAAAAATAGCGATACTAATCTACACCTAATTTCATCAGTAAAACCATTAACATAAAATAATTCAATTTTTACTGTTGGTTGGTATGTATGTTAAGATAAAAAAAGAATGGAAATTACATTTACAATCAAATGTATTTAGATTTCATTTAATTGCTACACTTATCTTTTTTATAAGTGTGGTACACTCATGTACAAAATGGATTAGTTTTTTAGAAAGTAGAAATGGAATCATTCTTACTGACCCTTTTTTAGATATATTTAAACGACCCTTTAACAGCTATATTTCTAAATAAAATTAATGTTGTTACTAAAGATTTATTCTTTTCAGGACATATTTCTACAATGTGTATGTTTATTTATTTTACACAGAATAAATATTGGAGAATTTATTTAATTGGAATAACGCCTGTTTTAGCAATTTTGCTTTTATGGCAGCATATACACTATACAATTGATATAATTGCTGCACCGATTATAACCTACCCATTATGTAAAATAGTTGATAAAATTCACCACCAACTTTCGTTAGGAGTAGATAATATTTGCTATAATACTCAAGAATTGTAATACTTTCCTTAATTTTGTGCGTGTTACAATCGCTTTCCATAAAGAATTATGCAATCATTGAAACTGTCGAAATTCAATTCGATGCACAACTCAATATTATTACCGGAGAAACCGGAGCCGGAAAATCTATTTTGTTAGGAGCTTTAAATTTGATTTTAGGAAAACGTGCAGATAGTCATGTGTTGCGTGATACGACCGACAAATGTTTGATAGAAGCTGTTTTTAATATCCAACAATATTCCTTGAAAAGTTTCTTTGAGGAAAATGATTTGGAATATGAAGATGAAACCATCATCCGAAGAGAAATAAATACCTCCGGAAAATCGCGTGCGTTTATTAATGATTCGCCTGTTACTTTAGAAGTGCTTCGTGCTTTGACCGAACAATTAGTAGATATATACGCACAAGGTGAAACACAAAATTTATTAGATAAATATTTCTTTTGCGAGATATTGGATGAGTTGAGTAAACAAAGTAGTGTGGTGAAATCCTATCAAACACAATATCATCTATATAAACAAAAACAAACACGCTTACAACAACTGCAAGAAACACAAATTCGTTTGCAAAAAGAATTCGATTTTATTTCATTTCAATTAAATGAATTAGAAGAAGCAAAATTAGATGCAGACGAATACGAAAGCATAGAACACGAATTAGGTTTATTGCAAAATGCAGAAGTTATTAAACGTAATTTATCGGAATCGTATCAATTGATAGATGGAAATGAGTTTGCTGCGTTGAGTCAATTATTGCAAGCCAATAAACAAATCGGACAGCTCACGGATTTTCATCCAACGATATTAGAAATGCACGAAAAATTAGTATCGATAAATGATGAACTGAAAAGCATTACACGCCAAATAAATAATATGGCTGATGCTACAGAATACAATGAAGAACGCGTGCAAGAACTAACGGAAAAGCAGACCACCATCAACAAACTTTTGCAAAAACATCACGTGTCATCGGTGCAAGATTTATTGGAAATACAAACCGACTTGCAACAAAAAGTGGAAGCATTTACCAACTCGACGGATGAAATAACGCGATTGGAAAATGAGCTTACAAAAGAACATGCTGAATTATTGGCAACAGCGCAACGCATCTCAAAAAATAGAAATGAGAAAATTAAAACGGCTGAAAGCAAAGTTACCGGCATGCTCGCAGATTTAGGAATGCCATTTGGTTTTATACAATTGGAACAAAAAGTGAGCAACCAAACACACTTAAATGCATACGGCATAGATGAAATTCGCTTGTTGTTTTCTGCCAATAAAGGCACGGCTGCTCAGCCTTTAGATGAAGTTGGAAGCGGTGGCGAAAAATCGCGTTTGATGTTGGCAATAAAAAGTTTAGTTGCTGAAACAGCTACTTTGCCTACGTTGATTTTTGATGAAATTGATACCGGAATTTCCGGCGAAGTAGCTCAAAAAGTGGGAAATATTTTAAAAGAATTAGGAAAGAAACATCAAGTTATTTCCATTACACATTTACCGCAAGTGGCAGCCAAAGCCAGCAAACATTTTTTTGTGTTCAAAAATCACGAAAAAGAAAAAACATTTACAGAAATAAAAACACTGACAGGCAACGAACGCTTGCACGAATTAGCAGTAATGTTGAGCGGAAACAATCCACCGAAAGAAGCGATTGAAAATGCTAAACGTTTGTTGAATTAATGTCGATTTATTTTTCTACTATCGTATAAATCGCTTTCATTATTTTTTCTAAATTACTTGGATAGCCAACTAAGTTGCCTTCTGTTTCCGGTGCGTAAATACTTACCTTAATGCTGTTTTTGCGTTGACCTACGCTCAAGGTCATTTCTAAAGGAACAAGCGATGGCATTTTGCTAAAACGTTGGTTGCAAGTTGTGTTATCATCGGCACAATCGTATTCCGTTGCATAATCTAAGAAACCCATATCTACAATATATTGAGCCAATTTACTCAATTCATCTTTAGATATTTTCTTTTCCGAGCGTTGCACACCGGCATTTTTTGTTTTGTATTCACGTTGTATCACGCCGGAATTTTGAATAAAAATTCGGTCGTATTGTTTGGCATTATTGTCTTTTAATGTGCCGCCGCCACTCACAAAAATATCAATATATTCCGTCGGATTAATTACAACAGGCACTTTAATATTTAATGCTTGCATGATGCTGTCCAAGCGTTTTTTATTGGCAGAATGCAAAGAATCTGCTTCGCGATCGTATGATGCATACGCTTCTTTTAGGAAAGCATTATCTTTTCCAACGTTCGTGTTGTTCGGCATTCTGTTCACCGGAATTTCTTCCTCTATTTGCATTTTAGATTTTGGTAATGGCTCATCTTTTCTCGTGTACGACGCATTGTTGTTGACAATTGGCTTCGTGTCAAAGGTGAAATTTCTATAATCTTTAGTGGTATCAATTTTATATTTTGAAGCAGATTTTGGTGTAGGTGTTGCCTCAACCGTTTTGCCTTTTACAATTGGTTTTGTCGAGAAATCTTCCGTCTTTTTCGTTGTAGAAGTGGTTGTTGGTGTTACTGATGTTGGTTTTGTATTTTTATTAGTTTCAATATTTTTTTCCGGCGTAATAGGTTTTGTTTCTTTTACGATAGGTTTCGTTTCTGTAACTATTTTCTTGGTTGTTTCTGTTGTCTTTTTTTGTTTTTCCGGTAGAATTATTTTAGCTTGTTTTGGTTGGATATTTTCTTTTGCCGGAACACCATTAATAATGGGTTTAGTTGAAAATAGCTCCAAATTAGAAGTGTCAATTGGTTTGTAGTTCGGATTGACTACTTTTTTCTCTTTAACATCAATGGCATTAATTTTATCTTGCTCCGCAGCATCTAAACTTTTTGTAATGGAATGAGTGTTGCCTGTTTTAATACTACTGTCAGCTTTATTCCATAATTCATCAAACTTGCTTTTGGATATGGTTTTTTGTGCCAATCCAAAATTGTGCAAACTAATCAATGCAACTAAAAGTGTAATGTGTTGAATTCTTTTCATGCTATATCTTTTTAAAATAATTAATCTTCGATTCCTTTTAACATCGGTACAAATGTAAATGTTGAGAAAGTTTCTTTTTCAAATTCATTTTTATCCAATCGAACTATCTTTAACATCTCTTGTATGTCGCCTTTCCCAAATGGTAATACCATGCATCCACCAATTTTAAGTTGTACTAATAATTGTTTTGGAATTTCGGGTGCTGCGGCGGTAATTAAAATTTTATCAAAAGGTGCAAATTGTGGTAATCCTTTAAACCCATCACCATAAAAAGTTTGAATATTGGTATAACCTAATTGCGTAAATAATATTTTTGCTTTATTTGATAAAGGTTGATGTCGTTCGATGGTGTACACTTGTGCTTGTAATGTAGCCAAAACAGCAGCTTGGTAGCCGGAACCGGTGCCAATCTCTAATATTTTCTCGCCGGCTTTTACGCCTAATAATTCTGTTTGATAAGCAACTGTATATGGATTGGAAATAGTTTGACCTCTCTCTATCGGGAAAGGTTTATTTTCATAAGCATCGTCTTCAAAGGCTGATTCTAAAAAGAAATGTCGTGGAATTCTTTCTATTGCATTCAATACATTCAAATCTTTAATGCCCAATTCTTTCAATTCTTGTACCAATCTTTTTCGCAATCCTTGATGTCTGTACGTATCTAACATGCTGTAAAAATACGCTTGATTTTACATTTACCCACCAAAAAACTATACTAATATGTTAATAAATTCAAGTGAAATTTCTGATTGATTTTTCTTGAAAACAGCATCGCTCATTCCTCCATAAAAAAAATTAACACACTAAAGTGTAATAAGTAACACAACTTAGATACTGATTTTGTCTAAAATAAAACTATGCATCTTGTTCTAACATGTGTATTCCTGCTATTTAGTTTTGTCGCGTTATGTAACAATTCTATTTTCGGTATTATAGTAGATGAACAAAAAAAGCCCGTGGAGTTTGCCAATATTATCTTGCATAAATCAGACAATCCAAGCTATTTAAACGGAACTACAACGGATAGTTTGGGCAAATTCTTGATTCCAAACGTGGATCAAGGTACTTATTTCTTAGAGATATTATTTGTCGGCTACAAAACAGATACAATTCATGCTATACAAGTAGATGGAACAACGGATGTCGATATTGGTTCGGTAGTATTGCAATTGATGGTTAACCTACTTTCAGGTGTTGAGATTTCCGGATTAAAACCAACCATCGAACGCAAGGCAGATAGAATAGTATATAATGTAGAAAACAGTGCGAAAGCAAGTGGCGAAAATGTGATGGATTTATTGCGTTCTGTTCCGGGTGTAACGGTGACTGGTAACGACCAAATTCGCATCAATGGGAAAAGCGATGTGCAAGTGATGATTAATGGAAAATTGGAACAATTAAATGCCGAACAGCTGGCGAATTTATTAAAGTCCATTCAAAGCTCTAATGTGAAAAAGATTGATGTGGTGAGTAATCCATCCGCAAAATACGATGCCGAATCAAAAGGCGGTGTATTGGAAATACATCTAAAATCAAATTTGAAAACAGGCGTGAATGGTTCCGTGTTTGTGAATTACAGACAAAACGAATATGCCAGCACAGACATGGGTTTTAATATCAATATGCATCATAAGAAAATTACACTTAGCACTAATTATAATTTTGGGTATAATAATAATTATCAACGCAATCGCTTTCAACGTGATTTTACAACAGATAGCACCATTATGCGGTATGATGAACGCAGTTTTGATAAAAATAAATTCATCAATCATTATGGAAATTTGGCATTAAAATATTCCATGAATGATAATCATTCCATTGGAATTGGTGCTGAAGTTTTTCAATTTAGAAATCCGCATTTAGCCACTTCTACGCTTAATGTATTCGATAATATTCGCATAGCAGAACAAATCAATTCTATTCAAGAAACCAATAATCAATCTTTCGGAAAAGGCATTAATCCATCTGTAAATTTTAATTACAGAGGTAAATTGGATAGCATTGGAAGTGTAATTGAATTAATATACGATTACACGTATTCATATCTCTATACAAATAGTCATTTAAATATGGCTTATCTGGATTCTTTATCGAACGAAAAACCTATTCCACATTTTGATTTTGTACAAGATAATCCATACATCGTGCATTTGCATACCACACAATTGAATTATAGTAAACCACTTAAAAAAGGACACTCGATTGAAGTGGGTGCAAAATTTACATGGACAAAAACCACAAACGATATTCAATATAAAAATTTAATAGGCAATACTTACGTGTTGGATTCTACTAAGTCAAATAAATTTCAATACATAGAAAATATCAATGCTTTGTATGGAACTTGGAATAAAAATTGGAATAAAGGATGGAGCACAAATTTAGGATTACGCATTGAGCAAACGAATACTAATCAACGCTCGTACACCTTGCAAACATTGGTGAAACGCCATTATATCGATTTTTTCCCAAGCTTATTTATACAAAAAAATATACGCGAAAAACACAGTGTGAATATCAACTTTAGTAGAAAAATAAAACGTCCCGATTACAACGATTTGAATCCATTTCAATTTTATTTGAGCCCATATTCTATTTGGACAGGCAATGAGAATTTGAAACCACAATATGCCAACATTACAGAGTTTACCTACACGTTTAAAAACGCATATAGCTTTTTCATTGGGCATGAAAATTTGAATAATAATTACACGCACTTGATTTTTCAAGATGACAGCACCAAGATTTCTACATATAGAGCATCTAATTTTAAAGTACGTAACAACTTAAATATTGGTGTAAACGTCAATAAAGAATTGTTTAAATGGTGGGTGATTTCCTATTCAGCACAATATACTTTCTTTAAGTACAATTCAATTGTCAATAATTCACCGTTTAAAGTAACGTCGCATAAGTTTCATATTTCAATGGATAATACATTTATCTTACCCAAGGATTTTACTATTAATATTTTTGCTTTTTATACGTCGCCACACCTCGATGCAACAGATATTATGAAGAGTGATGGTATGGTAAATGTATCTGTTTCTAAAACATTTTTTGATAAGAAATTACGCCTACGAATTGCCGGAAATGACATTTTTGGTACTAAAAATGTCTCGTATGATACCGACTTTTTCAATGTTAAGTCAATATCTAGGAATAAGTGGAGCTCGCGATTTTTTGTATTGAGTGTTGCCTATAATTTTCAAAAAGGAAAAAAATTCCAAAACACACGCTTGCAAAAAAGTAATGAAGAAGAAAAAAATAGAATTGGCGGCAACTAATATGCTCGCCAATGCTATTGGTTAATCCTGCTTCGTATCTTACATGCATAGCATTTTTTACTTAGAATTTGGAATTTAAAAGCCGTTTCGTCATTTTATACTATACTTTTTGTACTTTTGGAACTCAATATTTTACTATGCAAATTAAGTTTGGTACAGATGGTTGGAGAGCCATCATTGCACAAGAATTTACAACAGATAATGTAGCTCGTGTTGCGAAAGCAACGGCACTTTGGGTGAAATCTATTTCTGATAATCCATCAATTGTTATCGGCCATGACTGCCGTTTTGCCGGACCACTTTTTGTGGAAACCGCCATTAAAGTATTGTGCAACGAAGGCGTAAAAGTAATAGTACACAAAGGCATTTGCTCCACACCAATGATATCATTAGCATGTGTAAAATTAGATGCAACTGCCGGCGTTGTAATTACAGCATCGCACAATCCACCCACCTACAATGGTTTTAAATTAAAATCTAATTACGGAGGTCCAACTACACCGGCAGATATAGCAAAAGTGGAAGCATTAATTCCAGAAAAAACGGATATTCCATCTGTAACGTTAGATGAATTGCAAAAAAACGGACAATTAGAATACGCAGATTTAGAAACCATGTATTTTAATCATGTGGAAGCATCTTTTGATATGAACGCAATTCGTCAATCTGGGATGGTTTTTGGGTATGATGCAATGTATGGTGCCGGACAAAAAATTACACGTCGTTTATTGCCGGATAATTTAGTGTATTTACATTGCGAAGAAAATCCGGGATTTAATGGACAAGCACCGGAGCCGTTACATAAAAATTTATTAGAATTCTCCGAGTTAATTAAACACTCTACAGATATCGAATTTGGTTTTGCTAATGATGGCGATGCCGATAGAATTGGCTGTTATGATAACGAAGGAAATTTTATCGATTCACATCATGTCATTTTATTATTGATTCACTATTTGCATAAATACAAAGGATTATCGGGTAAAGTAGTAATCTCGTTTACTGTTTCAGATAAAGTAAAAATCTTATGCGATGCGTATGGCTTACCTTGTGAAGTAACACCGGTTGGCTTTAAATATGTGTGTGAAATAATGATAAATGAAGATGTGTTAGTCGGCGGTGAAGAAAGTGGAGGAATTGCCATTAAAGGACATATTCCGGAACGCGACGGTGTATGGATGGCATTGGTGTTGATGGAATTTATGGCAAAAACAGGAAAATCCATTAAAGAATTGATACAAGAAGTGTACGATGTGGTAGGCACGTTTGATTATGACCGATATGATTTGCATATCACGGAAGAAGTAAAACAAAAAGTAATTGCCAACTGCAAAAACAATGCATACCAACAATTCGGAAAATATACGATTGAACGTAGAGAAGATATTGATGGTTGGAAATATTTCTTGCCGGATGGTGCATGGACAATGATACGTGCCAGTGGCACAGAGCCTGTTTTACGCGTGTATGGTCAAGCAAAAGACAGACATTCCGTTATTGATTTATTGGATACAGTAAAAGCAACATTATTAGGTTAAAAGCCATTTAAAGTAACATATTTATGCAAATATTATTATTGGGTTCGGGCGGAAGAGAGCATGCATTCGCATTGAAAATTGCTCAAAGTAAGCAATGTACACGTTTGTTTATTGCACCCGGAAATCCAGGAACAGCAGCCTTAGGAACCAATGTTGATATAGCAGCAACCGACTTTCCGGCTATCAAAAAGTTTGTAGTAGAAAATGCCATTCAATTTGTAATTGTTGGCCCGGAAGCTCCATTAGTTGCTGGTATTTATGATTACTTTAAATCAGATGAAGCATTAAAAGATATTCCTGTTTTTGGTCCATCTCAAAATGGTGCACAGTTAGAAGGAAGTAAAGCATTCTCCAAAGCATTTATGCTTCGTCATCAAATACCAACTGCTGCGTATGCAGAATTTACACTGCAAAATAAAGAGGAAGGTTTACGATATATTGAACAACAACAAACACCAATTGTATTAAAAGCAGATGGCTTAGCTGCCGGAAAAGGTGTGTTGATTTGTGCTACTATCGAAGAAGCAAAAGCTGAATTTAGCCAAATGTTAGATGGAAAATTTGGCGATGCCAGTGCAAAAGTGGTGATTGAAGAATTTATGGATGGCATCGAGTTTTCGGTGTTTGTTCTAACCAATGGAACTGAATACAAAATATTGCCAACCGCCAAAGATTACAAACGTATTGGCGAAGGTGATACCGGATTAAATACCGGCGGAATGGGTGCTGTTTCTCCACCGGCATTTGTAACTAATGAAATGATGCAAATTGTAGAGTCAACCATCGTGCAACCAACAATTGCAGGCTTTCAAAAAGATAGCATTGAATATATAGGTTTTGTGTATGTTGGTTTGATGTATTTGAAAACAGGAGAGCTGAAAGTGGTAGAATACAATTGCAGAATGGGCGATCCGGAAACAGAAGCGGTTTTCCCAAGATGGAAAAATGATATTATAGAAATTTTTCAGGCTACGTTTAATCAGCAATTAAATTCCATCAATTTAGAAATTGATGAACGTGCTGCTACTACTATTATTTTAGCAAGTGGTGGTTATCCTGAAGATTTTGAAAAAGGAAAAGTAATTACCGGAATCAATGCTATCGAAGATTCGATTGTATTTCATTGTGGAACGAAATTAGTGGATGGTGATTCTAACCAAGGAACACAATTAGTAACCAATGGCGGTCGTGTTTTAGCGGTAACATCATTACACAAAGATTGGAAAGAAGCAACACAAATTTCTAATAAAAACGCAGCTCAAATTGCATTTGAAGGGAAATATTACAGAAGAGATATAGGATTCGATTTGTAATATATACTTATCTAAAGTATACTATTTTCATTGCACTTTCCTTATTTATAATGCTGAATTTTTTTTCTGTCAATGCCACTAAAGTAGAAGTGGAACTATGTTTTTTTTGCTCTACTAAAACCATCCTCTTATCAATCTGTTTTCTGTGCCACACGAGATACAATTCATAGGTTTCGCAGGATTTTCAGGTACTTCATTTTTCATTCCACACGAAATGCAATTAAAGATGGACTGTACTTTATTTATTTTCAAACAGTGCTCACACAATATCTTATATGAACCTTCCGGAACAAATATTTCTTTATGGCAAAAAGTACATGATTGCTGTTTGCCATTCATTGTTTGGAGTTCCACGTATTCAGTGGTAAATCCTGTTTGCTGTAATAATTGTTGTGCATCATTGGCACGTAAATACGGAATCCAAGCTTGTACATACATGGATAATTTCATTTTAAGATGCACATCCGGTGGCAATAGTTCATACATGATTTGATATTTTGGATGCGCATAAAATTCTTGAAAAGAATCTTTTATGTTTTGAATAAAATATGCATTCATCTCAAAAAATGCATCTGTATCTGCATACGTTTTTCCATCTTCAAAATGATAACTTATTTTTTGTTGTAATTCAGTTTGTTTCCGAGCTTTTTCAGCCCATTTTTCATCAAAGGCCGCATTAGTAGAGCTGTCTGCACAAATGTCTAAATACAATTTATATTGTGCTTCTGATTGGATAGTTGGTGGCAAATATTCAGGATACATTTTATAGTAAAAATCCCAAAAAGCATACTGTGTTTTTAAGTAATTACCTTTGTCACCATTGCCAAAGTATTGTGCAAGTTCTGTTTCGTATTTTACTTTTTCTTCAGAGTATTTTTGAGTGCGTTTAGGATTTTTGTTCCAAGCATCTAATCCTTGTTCAAAATCGATGTCAGTAAATGCACCACAGAAATCGCAAACTATATAAGGTGAGGCATACGGATTTATTTTGGGAGCACCACATTGTATGCAGTTAAATTTTTTGATTTTCACAGTCGTATCGTTTTATGTAAGATACGACTTTATAAAAAAAGCCTCCAAGAAATTTTGGAGGCTTTTTATAAATTGAAAGGTGAGCTTAGTCAATAATCAACATGGCATCGCCGTAAGAGAAGAAATTATATTTTTTTTCCATTGCTTTTTGATAAGCTTCCATTGTTAAGTCGTAACCTGCAAAAGCAGAAATCATAATAATTAAACTAGATTTTGGAACATGGAAATTGGTAATCATACTATTGGCAATACTGAAATCATATGGTGGATGAATAAATAAATTTGTCCAACCTTCCATTGGTTTTAATAAGCCTTCTGCCGAAACTGCTGTTTCAATAGAACGCATTGAAGTTGTTCCTACAGCACAAATATTTTTTTTCTTTTGCAATGCACGATTTACAATTTTTGCACATCTTTCATCTACTTTAAAATATTCTGCATCCATTTTATGTTTAGATAAATCTTCTACATCAATAGAGCGGAAAGTACCTAAACCAATATGCAAAGTAAGCTCAGCAAAATCAACACCTTTAATTTCTAAGCGTTTCATTAACTCTCTACTAAAATGCAAACCAGCAGTTGGTGCAGCCACAGCACCTTCTTGGCTGGCGAAAACTGTTTGGTAGTTTTCTTTGTCAGAATCTTCCGGCTCTCTTTTAATATATTTTGGTAGTGGTGTATTGCCCAATTTATCTAAAATACCTCTGAATTCTGCATCTGTACCATCAAACAAGAAACGGATAGTTCTACCGCGTGATGTGGTGTTGTCCACTACTTCGGCTACTAAATCGTCATCTCCAAAATATAATTTATTGCCTACACGAATTTTACGAGCCGGATCAACTAAAACATCCCACAATCGTAATTCATGATTTAATTCACGCAATAAAAATACCTCGATTTTTGCACCTGTTTTTTCTTTTGTACCATACATACGTGCCGGAAATACTTTGGTGTTGTTGACAATCATGACATCGCCATCATCAAAATAATCCAAAACGTTTTTGAATACTTTGTGCTCAATTTTGCCACTTTTGCGATGCACTACCATTAATTTACATTGGTCGCGTTCTTTAGATGGATAAAGCGCAATTTTTTCCTTAGGAAGTTCGAAGTCGAATTGTGAAAGTTTCATTATGTGTGTTTATTATTTTACGGAATAATACCATTAATCTATTTCAATAAAAGAAAGTTAAACGATTAATGAAGTTGCAAAGTTACGTGTAAGATTGTCATTTTACAAACGACAGATATTTTTATTTGATTAAATTTGTACAGAATCGGAATGCGACAACTGTTTAATGTATTAATAGAAACTTTAAAGTTGACTTTTCAGCAATTATGGCTGAATAAGTTGCGTACATTTTTGTCGCTCTTTGGTATTACTGTTGGTATTTTTAGCATTATTGCCATTTTAACAGCCGTTGATGCTTTAAAAAACAACATCAACCAATCAATTAATAGTTTGGGTGATAATGTGCTTTTCGTAAATAAATGGGCGTGGACATTTGATGGGCCAAGCGATTATCCTTGGTGGAAATACGCACAACGTCCAAATATTAAATATGAGAATTACAAGTACGTCCAATCTAAATCAAAATTAGCGGAAGCAGTAACGTACGAGGTTAATCCAAGGCAATCGCCCGAAATGTCGTATAAAAATAAGAAAACGCATAAAGCCTATTTGTCTGCTGTAACGGATAATTATGGGAAAGTTTTTCAATTAGATTTAGCACACGGACGTTTTTTATCTTCGATGGAAATTGCTAATGGATTGAATGTATGTGTAATTGGCGGTGATGTGGCAGATAAACTCTTTAAGCAAGTTCCTAATCCGGTGGGCTTAGAAATGCGGATAGATGGAAAACCCGTCAAGGTGATTGGCGTAATTGCAAAAAAAGGAGAAGATTTATTAGGTTTTAATTTTGATAAAGCCGTTATCGTTCCATTGAATTATTACGAACGATATTTTACGGTTGATGATAATTCAGTTGATAAAACAATTGAGATACGCACACGACCGAATGTTACCTTAGCAGAGCTCAATCAAGAATTAGTTGGGATTTTACGAGCTGCCAGAAAACTAAGACCTACACAAATAGATAATTTTTCAATTAATCAACTTAGTGTAATTGCCAAAGGTTTTGAAAGTGTTTTTGATTCGATGAGTATGGTGAAATGGGTAATAGGTGCATTTTCGTTGATCGTAGGTGGATTTGGGATTGCCAATATTATGTTTGTTTCCGTATCGGAACGCAAAGCATTAATTGGCATTAAAAAAGCGTTAGGAGCTAAGCGCTCAGATATTTTATTAGAGTTTTTATTGGAGGCCATTTTCTTATGCATGATGGGTGCTGTGGTGGGTTTATTGTTGGTGTATGTGTTATGTTATTTTGCTACACAAGCCAGCGGAATGGTGTTTGCCTTGAGTGCAGGAAATATTATAATTGCCTTTACGATTTCATTTATTTTGGGAATTTTAGCCGGTATTATTCCTGCATATTTAGCTGCTAATATGGATCCGGTAGAAGCGATACGCAGCAAATAATGATAGATAAGAGATGTAAGACATGTAAGAGATGTAAGACATGAGACATGAGATGAAGCATCATTACTACATTACTACATTATTTCATTAAAACAAATCGGTTGTGTGTGTTCTTTTTGGCAAACAATAAAACCGGATTGGTTGGAAAGAGTAGCAATCTGCTCTAAGCTTAAGCCGGCTTCTAAAGCAAGTGAAGCTACCGCAATAACTGTGTCGCCGGCACCGCAAACATCTGCATTTCCTAGCGTTGTATCAAGAGGTGTATATTTTGATAAAGTAGCATTATAAATGAAATTTCCCTTCGCACCCAACGTAACTAACAGATTTTTACAGTTTATTTTTTCTGCGATTGCTTTTGAAGTTTTTTCTATGGAATCATCTTTTAAACCTAAAGCATCACGCATTATGTTTAGCTCTTTTTCATTCGGTTTAAATAAATCTACTTCTTGATATAAATCCCAATTTTCAAACTTGGGATCAACACAAATTAGCAATTGATGTTGTTTTGCTAATTGTATAATTTCCGAAATATTTTCTTTGTTTAAAACACCTTTATTGTAATCTTGTAAAATGAGAATGTGTGGTTTGTGTTGTTGAATCGCATTTGTAATATTTCGCAAGATGAATGCATTGTGTAATGCATCTGCATTTAATTCGCTTTCATCATCTAACCTAAAGATAGGTTCGTTGTCTTTGAAAATTCTTGTTTTTACAGTGGTTTTTTGTACGTGATTTCGATAAATAAAATCAATAGAAATGGCTGCTTGTTGAAGTAAATTTTCAATGGTTGTTCCGGCTGCATCATTTCCCAAACTACCAACTAAATATGGAATGGCACGCAGTTGCTTTAAGTTGAGTGCTACATTTGCGGCACCACCTAAATAAGATTTTTTTTCTCTGGTTTTTAAAATTGGTGTGTCTTTGTATTCAGGTGAAATGCGTTCAGTTGTTGTTTGTATAAATTCATCTAAAATAATATCACCAACGACTAAAACACGTTTATTAGAAAACTTTGAAATATCTATTTTTTGCACTAAACGAAAATAGTAAATATATAGTGAAAGCGATACTATATTTTAAAGGAACTGATGTGTAATTTTCTTAATTAAACGACATTTGTTTTAGTAAATCTCCCAACCACCAAAAGAATAAAACGGCACAAATCATGATTGCAATCAGAAAAATTACGTTCATAAAAATGACGAAGTAATCGTTCAGTTTCTCTTTATTTTTGTCAATATGGAAGTGTTTGTTTTCCATATTTAAAATTAAAAAGAAGCACCGTATTTCGCCATGAAATACGGTGCTTTTCCTATAAAATCACTATAAATAATTAATCGTATTAAGCTAATTTAGCTAATGCATTTTTTAAGCGTGTAAATGCTTCTTTTAAGTTTTCTTCAGAAGCTGCATACGAGAAACGAACACATTCCGGCGTGCCGAAGCCCGAACCACTAACGGCTGCAATATGTCCTACGTTTAATAAAAATAAACACAAGTCATCTGCATCTTTTATTACTTCACCTTCGTATGATTTGCCAAAATAAGCACTCATATCTGGGAAAACATAGAATGCACCGGTTGGTATATTGCATTTTACATTCGGTATTTCTTTCAACATACCTAATACTAAATCTCTTCTTTTTTGGAATGCTTGTCTGAATGCTTCTGTTGGTGCTTGGTCGCCTAATAAAGCAGCAATTGTAGCGTGTTGTGCCACCGAATTAGTACCGGATGTTACTTGGCCTTGTAATTTATCACATGCTTTTGCAATGTAAGCTGGAGCAGCAATGTAGCCAATTCTCCAACCGGTCATTGCATATCCTTTTGCTTGTCCGTTTACTACTATTGTTCTGTCTTTCATGGATGGAAACTCAGCAATGGAAACGTGTTTTCCGGCATAATTGATATGTTCGTAAATTTCATCTGAAATAACATGCACATGCGGATGTTTTTCTAATACCTTTACAAATGCTTCTATTTCTTCTCTGGTATATACAGAACCTGTTGGGTTACTTGGAGAAGAATACACTAAAAATTTTGTTTTTGGTGTAATAGCATTTTCTAATTGTGTTGCTGTCATTTTAAAATCAGCCTCTACTGTAGTTGGAACAATTACACAAGTAGCATTGCATAATTTCACTTGCTCCGGATAAGATACCCAAAATGGTGCCGGAATAATTACTTCATCACCTTCGTTTAAAAATGAAATAAATACGTTGGCTAAACTTTGTTTTGCTCCGGTAGAAACTACGATGTTTTCCGGTTTATATTCTAAATTATTATCGCGTTTTAATTTCTCGCAAATAGCTTGTTTTAAATCTAAATATCCGGAAATAGGAGAGTATGAATCGTATTTTCCACTGTCAATTGCTTGCTTTGCTGCTTCCTTTATATGTTTAGGTGTATTAAAATCAGGCTCGCCTAATGATAAGCTGATTACGTTCACGCCTTTTGCGGCTAATTCTCTGCTCAACTGTGCCATTTTTATGGTGGCAGACTCAGATACTCTGTTTAATGTGTTGGAAGTAGGTAACATATTTTTTATTTATGAAACAAATTTACTTAGAATGCTATTTTTTTCATTCAAATCAGATATTATGTTATGTTTAGGTATTCTCGTAAATCTGTGAAAAATGGATTTTTTTACAGATTTGTTAGAAATAGCAGTAATTTTAATGGAATTAATGTGATATGGTACAGCAAATTGAAATAGTTTTGCCCGCTTTTCCTCGTGGTTTTCATTTGATAACCGAGTTGATTATGTCAAAAATAAATATGCTACCTTCAGTTGGTATTTTTCATTTATTTATCCAACATACATCCGCAGGATTAACAATAAATGAAAATGCTTCACCGGAAGTATTATTGGATTTTGAAAGCTGGTTTAATAGAGCTGTAAATGAAAATGAATCATATTATCTACATACTATAGAAGGCAGCGATGATATGCCGGCTCATATAAAATCTACTTTAGTAGGTAGTTCTATTTCAATTCCAATTACTCAACACCAACTGAACTTAGGCACTTGGCAAGGCATTTATTTGTGTGAATTTCGCAATAACGGTGGCAACAGAAAATTGATAGCCACTATTTACGGTGCATAAAAAAAGCTGCTTATTTCTAAGCAGCCTTACTATTAAATAACATCATTTATTTATTTTCAACAATTCGTCCGGCTCTGCAATAACGTTTGTCCCAATACGGTTCATTTAATGAACTAATCGTTACACCTTGTGATGAAGATGAATGCGTGAATTTGCCATCCTGTAAATACACACCTACATGAGAAATACCATATCCATTCGTATTAAAAAATACTAAATCACCTTCTTTTAATTCTTCTCTGTCTATATATTCTGTAAGGTCGGAAAGTTGATTAGATGTGGCATAGTTATCATAGCAATCGTTCATCAACTTGAATACATAATTGGAACAATCGATTCCTTTTTTTGTTTTTCCGCCATATCTATAAGGTGTGTTCAACCAATTGAAAATTTTAGTGTACATACCTAAGTCGGTTGCTTTTCTTATGTTGATGTTTACTTTCTGAAAGAAATTAGAAAATGCATCTATATCAATATTTTTCTGACTGCACATTTTCTCTAAAGAGGTACAGAATCCGTTAGATGCATGCATATTTTGCATGGAAAACATATTAAAACATAAAAATAAAAGTAGGGCTGTTCTTCTCATGAACATAAAAATACTTACCACATTTCAGTGAGCCAAAGAAATGCAACTAAGTTGCAGTTAAAAACTTGTTAAAAAGAATTTATATCTTTATAAAACTCTTAGTGTCAAGGTGTTGTCCATTCTTGGTGAGTTGTAGTTGATACCAGCCTTTTGCAATGGAGGCAATATCTATATTGGATTGTATTTCCGTAATCGTATCACTTAAAATGAGCTTTCCTAAATTGTCATAGATTGCGTAGGTAAGTGGGAAAGCCAAATTTTGATTTAGTAGCTGCACGACAAGCGTATTTTGAGTTGGATTGGGAAAAAGTGAAAATCCGCTTTTTTTGGAAGATTTAGGAATGGCAGTGTTTACTTTGTTTTTTAAATGTAAAGTGAATTTTCCCATCGAAATTCCCGGAAGAAATAAAGTATCTGTTGTTGTAAGAGTATCTTCCAAAATTTGATAACTCGTTGCAGTGTTTGGCTCGGTAAAAAAAGTACAAGTTGTATAATTTGTAGATAAAATGGATGCTGCATCTAATTGGTAATAATCTATCTTATCAATAATAAATTCTTTAGACAGAAGATTGTTTTTAATGGTGATATTTTTTAAATCAATGAAATGCTTGTTGGTATCGGTGTTGACGTATTGGATAATAATATTTTGTTTAGAAGAATCAATAAATGCGTCAACAATAGTATTCGGAATAGCATTCCAAAAAGGTGTTTTCAAACGTTTTACTTGTTTGTTAATAGTGTTGCTCCAAATATAAAATGGAGAATAGGTAATTTGTTTTTGTGTGTTAAATTGATGTCCGGTTACTCTGGTTCTAATGAGTGGCCAAGTATGGCTTCCACCACTGAGGTGATGGTACAAAAGTATCTGTATGTAATTAGAGGAAAAATCATGAATATCTAACATCTTACGAATAAAGTAATAATCGTAAAAGGCATGCAGAAAAGTGTTATTGGCAAAACTGCCTTCCGAAAAGTTCCATTCCGTTATCCAAAGTGGTTTGTTGTTAGCATAATAATTAAATCGTTTTAAATTATAAACTAGTAACGTGTCAATGTAATATTTGTAAAAACGAGTTGCAATGTTATTGATTTCCGAATACGGCAAATTGTAGATAGAATCGGCATTCATATAAGTAGAACAACTCATAAATTCCTGGCTATAAATATGCGGAATCAATGCAGATACATTGTTTTGTGATGCAAAATATTTATTCCACAAATCGCTTTTTTTCACCGTCAAATCGTACGGTTTCACATGCACCGGATTATATTGATTATCTAAGGAGAGGTAATTTAGTCCATTATTTGCAGGCACCGCCGAGTAGATATTAAATCGCGTTTTTAGACTGTCTGCATATAATGAAATTAGCAGGTTATTTTTTAGCATACCTTCTGCATAATATCGAACCGGTAATTGCCATAAATCGTAATGGAAATTAGGTGGCACATTAGTGCAGTCATATCCTACATAGTTCAAATCATCATCAAATACTACGTATTCAGCGTATGTTTCATTGCCAATCTCTGCACCCAAAATATTAATTCCATTATTTCTTAAATAAGAAACAGCGTCCATGTTTTCTTTAAATCGATAATAAAATGCACTATCAGCAATGAGCTTTTTCTTAATTCGGATATAGATTGGATCGTTTTGTAGTGTGAGTAATTTGCTCACCATTGTGTTTATTTTAGTACTGTCTAAACTATTGCCATTGGTGCTTAAAAATGCAGTATCGGTATTGAAATATTTATTGATGAGATATTGTATAGAATCAGAATGCTTTTTCAAATCACCTTTGTAAAAATGCGTGTGCGAATTTATTCGATAACAAACACCAATATTATCGCCATATTTTTTTAGCGTATCTAATTCTTCTTTGAAAAATTCAATGATATTTCTATCTACTTTTTGGTCAAATCCAAGATGCTGGTTGGCAAAGGCAACTTCGCCTACTCTTCCTGTAGCACAAGTGGTTTCGGATGTGTCGATGCCATGTCCTTTTCCATAAAAATGATAATAGTTTCCAATTGTTCCGCCCGGAAATCGAAACACTTTTAAGTTAAGTGGTTTTATTAGATTATAAATTGTATCAAATATCTTGGACGTATATGTATGTGTGTTCGAATTGTAGATGGTGTCAATGTGTTCGTACATTGTCATACTACTTATTCCTGTAAATTTATTTGGATAAATAGTATTCGATACAACAGAATTGATTTCTAAGGTGTCATTCGCTTTGGAGATTTGTATCAGAAATACGAAAATAAACAAGATGGATATTTTTTTCGAAATCATATTTAATTGTATTATTTATCTCTACAAATGTACTTGAATCTATGTTATTTCGCATCTGTTTCTGTCTTGTTTTTAGATAAAGTTGTTAATTAAAAATACGATCGTGCCACTTTGCAGATTAGGAGCTAACTTTACAAAGATTAATTATTTACGCCATCGCGTTAAATTTACATTAATCCAATGCATGCATTGGATTTTTTATACTAATTTTATTCATCCAAATTATAAATTTTTAAAATCAATATAATGGCAACGACAAAAAGTAAATTAATTGGTGGTAATTTCTTGTTTACAGAAACAGATATAAAAGATGTTTTTATTCCGGAAGAATTTACCGAAGAGCAGAGAATGGTGTGGCAAACCGTGCGCGATTTCTGTATGCAAGAAATCCATGGTTTAGGCATTGAGCGTGCAGCGCTTTTAGATGCTGAAAAAGACAAAGAATTAGTATTAGAATTGTTTAAAAAAGCTGGCGAGTTAGGCTTGTACGGTATTTCTATTCCGGAAGAATTTGGTGGAATGGGAGCTGATTTTAATACAGGTTTATTATATACAGAAGCATTATCTGTTGGTTTGTCTTTTGCAACAACTGTAGGTGCTCAAGTATCTATCGGTTCTTTGCCAATTGTATTTTATGGTACACAAGAACAAAAAGAAAAATATTTACCCAAAATCGCAACAGGTGAATATGCTTGTTCGTATGCATTAACAGAACCAAGTTCTGGCTCTGATGCGAATTCTGCAAAATCTCAAGCCGTATTAAATGCAGAAGGTACACATTATATTTTGAATGGTCAAAAAATGTGGATCACCAATGGTGGTTTTGCTGATATCTTCATCATCTTCGCAAAAATTGATAACGACGAGCGTTTATCTGCTTTCATCGTAGAAAAAGAATTCGGTGGTATTGAAATCGGAAAAGAAGAAAAGAAAATGGGTATCAAAGCTTCTTCTACCGTTCAATTATTTTTCAATAATGTGCCGATTCCAAAAGAGAACTTGTTAGGTGAGCGTGGCAAAGGATTCAATATGGCATTAAACATCTTGAATAACGGACGTATTAAAATTGGTGCCGGCGGTGTTGGTGGAATCAAATTTGGTGTTACGAAATCGGTAGAGTATGCAAACCAACGTATCCAATTTGAAAAACCAATTGCAGAGTTTGGTGCTATTAAATATAAATTAGGTCAAATGGCAATGTTGGCTTACGTTAATGAATCTGCCGTATATAGAGTAGGTGCCGAAGTGGATAAAAAATACAAAGAATTCTTAGCAGCAGGTGCATCTGAGAATGATGCAAAAATCAACTCTATGCGTGAGTACGCAATTGAGTGTGCTATCTTAAAAGTGCAAGGTTCTGATGCAGTTTGCTGGGCTGCTGATGAAGCTATCCAAGTACACGGTGGTATGGGTTACTCTATGGAAACCGGTGTGGAAATGGCTTATAGAGATGCTCGTATTACAAAAATCTACGAAGGTACAAATGAAATTAATAGAATGTTGGCTTTGGCAGAGTTCTATAAACGTGCTTTCCAAACAAAAGAATTGAAAATTAATGATGCGATGAAAACTATTCCATTGGGTATCGCTCAAAACTTTAATCCATTCAATAATGGTTTCTTAGCAGAAGAAAGTGAAATCGTTTCCAACTTGAAATCTGTATTTATGATTATTACAGGTGCAGCAGGAAGAAAATTAAAAACGAAATTAGTGGACGAGCAAGAAATTGTAATGAATTTAGCAGATATTATGGCTGTTGCGTTCATGGCAGAATCTGCTATTTTGCGTACTAAAAAATTGAAAGCTAATAAAGATACGGACAAAGAAGAGTTGAAAATCAAAACTAAGATGACACAATTGTACGTGTATGAAGCATTAGATATCGCTCGTAAAGCTGCAGATAACGCTATCGATAGCTATTCATCCGGTGTTGAGAAATTTACAATGAAACGCGTAATCGGTTCTTTATTGAAAAATTACGATATCAATCCAAAAGATACACGTCGTGCTATTGCTGATGCTGTAATTGCAGCAAATCAATATCCTTTCTAATATTATTAGAATCTTCTTTTATACAAAGAGGCTGATTTTTTCAGCCTCTTTTTTTTGATATTTTTATTTTTAATGTAAAATACTAACGTGATAATCGGATTTAATCCGATTATCACGTTAAAAACTTACAAAATATGGTTAATTTATTTGATAATAATCGGAATTTTTCCGATTATTGTATTGTAAAATAACATAATGGCATTTTATAGAAGAGTAAAATCATACGCAGAAGTACCTATTTCTCATCAAATTGTATCTGATATGCTACCGGAATACAATCGGCCGAATGATAAAATTAGTGAGTTGGTAAGAAAAGGAGAGTTGATTTCCGTTCGTCGTGGGCTTTATGTTCCCGGCCCGGAAACTGATTTGCCCGTGCCGAATGTTTTTTTAGTTGCCAATCATTTAAGAGGGCCAAGTTATGTTACCTTAGAGTCGGCACTTGCGTATTGGCAAATTATTCCGGAACGCGTGTACGAAATAAGTTCTGCTACACTAAAAACATCCAAAAGTTATACCAATGCGTTAGGTCGGTTTTCTTTCTTGCATGTTGCGGCACCATATTATTCCTTTGGAATTAGAAGTGTTGCACTAACGGCACAGCAAACCGCCTTAATAGCATCACCGGAAAAAGCCATCTGTGATAAAATTGTGCTGACATCTGGCGTGTTGCTCAGAAGTATATCGCAAACGCAAGATTTTCTATTAGAAGATATGCGAATGGATGAAGAAAGATTACGTACCTTAAATGTAGAGATGATACATTCATGGATTCCGGATGCTCCAAAACGTAGCAGCCTTCAAATGTTTTTAAAAACATTACACAACTTATGATTAAAGATTGGATAGCATCGTATCAACCAAGTAATGAAGATGAAGCATTGTCGGCATTGCGCGAAGTAATGCAAGAAGTTGCGTTGGCTGGTTTGTCGCGAACAGATTTTTATGAGCAAGCTGCCTTTTATGGCGATACGGCATTGCGAATATTTTATGGATTAGATAGGTTCTCGGAAGATTTGGATTTTTCATTGTTAAATGTAAATCCGAATTTTTCGTTAGAACCTTATTTTAGTGCTATCATATCTGAGTTTGAGGCAAATGGAATGAATGTAGAAATTCGAGAAAAAGAAAAAAAGATAAAAACATCCATTGAGTCAGCATTTTTAAAACACGAAACCATTTGGAAAGAATTAGTTTTAGAAGATATTGTGAAACAAGCCGGTATCACATCAACAAAATCTATAAAAATAAAAATTGAAGTTGATTGTAAAACACCGCTTGGATTTGTTACCGAAGAGAAATTATTACTTCGGCCATTTTCGTTTTATGTGAAATGCTTTACACGCTCCAATTTGTTTGCCGGAAAACTACATGCATTATTATTTAGAAAATGGAAAAATAGGGTAAAAGGCCGCGATTGGTACGATTTGGAATGGTATATAAAAAATGGAATTCCATTAGATAAAAAACATTTTTTACAACGTGCAAAAGATTCCGGTGACTGGCAAAGAAATACCATTACTAAACAAGAAATTATGCAATTGTTGCAAGATAAAATCCATACTGTTTCTTTGGATAAAGTAAAAGAGGATGTGGTTCGGTTTGTACGCAACGATGCATCCATTAAAATTTGGAGTAAATCTTATTTTTTAGATTTAATAGAACAATTAAAAATAGAATAAGAAATTCAATAGGAATAGAATTAACTATGGTTGTTTGATATTTCTTTGATGTGAGTTATTTCTCCATTTGCTTTCCAAATTCATCTAAGGCATCGCTGACTTGCTCAATAACATCTGTAAATGCTTTCAGCTGTTTTGGAGTAAGTTTTTCGGTAATTTTTTTCTCTAAATCAAATACAGTTTTTAAGGCAATTTTTCTGTGTTTTTTTCCGGCTTCCGTAAGATATACTAATACTTTTCGTTGGTCGTTTTCGTCTGGTTTTCGAAGTAAAAATCCGTTTTCTTCTAATGTATTTAATGTGCGCGACAAACTATTGGGTTCCATTCCAATTCTGGGTGCAATTTTAGTTACAGGCACACCGTCTTCTTCATATATAGCCATTAAAATAAATGCCATCGAAATAGTGCCGTTGTATTGAGATGCTTTATCGTTAAATGCTTTTGATAAATTTAACCATGATGTACGCAAATGATACAACACCATTTTGTCGGCTGTCTGCTGAAATAAATCCATGCATTAAAAATATAAAATAATGTTTCAAAAAGTACATAATCCGAGATAAAAAATAAATGCATGCATTGAATTTTTGTTAAATTTTATTCAATCGTTAAGAAATGTGTGCAGTGTCATATTTTCAGCGTTTTTCAATCGGTATTTTCGTATGTTTACATATTAATTTATCCAATTTAAAAAACAATAAAAATGAACGATTACTTACAAAATAGCTCATTAAGACAAGTATTAAAAACCTTGAATATTCCGGTACCTGTTCCACCAATTTTGAAAAGAAACGGACAGGCTTTCTCTGATGCAGAACTTCAAAATAAAAAAATTGCCGTTACAGGTAAAGAGTCTGATTTTTCACAAGAAATCCAACATCTATTGCAAGCAAAATCGGATGCTGCTACCATTTATGATTCAGTTATTGATGGATTAGTGGTGAGTTGCGTTGGAATGCAATCAATCGAAGATTTAGAAGATTTATTTACTTCAGTAAAAAATACCGTTAATAAAATTGCAACAAATGGACGTATCGTTTTAGTTTCCAAGATTGATAAAGAAAGTATCACCAGCTTTGCTGTTCAACGTTCTATTGACGGATTTTCTCGTGCATTATCAAAAGAAATTGGTGGCAAAAAAGGCGTAACCGTAAATTTATTAAAAATTACAAATGACGATGTGAAAGCTACAGAAGTTGTGAATGCTGCTACTTTCTTTTTAAGTGATAAATCACCATTTATTACAGGTCAAGTAGTAGAATTAAATACAGCAGATAGTCAAGCGTTGACATCACAACAACAATTATTAAAAGGAAAAGTGGCCATTGTTACAGGTGGTGCGCGTGGTATTGGTGCTGCAGCTGCAAAGGTATTATATCGCGAAGGTGCAAAAGTTATTATAGTAGATGTACCTCAAGCAAGTGAAGATGCACAAGCATTAGCAAAAGAAATTGAAGGCGAAGCTAAGTTATTAGATATTACAAAAGATGGTGCTGCTCAAGAATTACAAAATCATGTAATCAGCACGTATGGTAAATTAGATATTTTAGTAAATAATGCCGGTATAACGCGCGATAAAACCATTGCAAAAATGAGCATTGACCAATGGCGTGCTGTTTTGAATGTAAACTTAAAAGCAGTGATTAACTTGACAGAAACATTTGCACAAAAAGGTTTCTCTAAAAATGCAAAAGTGGTGAGTTTGTCTTCTATTTCCGGTATTGCAGGTAATGTGGGCCAAACAAACTATTCATTAACTAAATCAGGTGTTATCGGATTTACGCAAGCAGTTGCAGCAACCAATAAAAACCTATATGCTAACGCTGTTGCTCCGGGATTTATCGAAACAAAAATGACAGAGAATTTACCGTTCTTTATTAAAGAAGGTGGAAGACGTTTATCTACCTTAAAACAAGGTGGTGTGCCGGAAGATATTGCTGAGTTAATCGGATTCCTAGCTTCGCCACTTTCAGATGGAATTAATGGACAATGCATTCGTGCTTGCGGTGGAAGTATGATAGGTGCCTAATAGGTGAAAAAAATGTGTCTATTATTTTTTATTTAAGGTTTTTATTCGTAATATTGTGAAATGAATACAGCAATGTTAAATGCTGTATTTTTTTAAGTTCATTTTAATAACCAAATAACACGTAAACGAAACATTATGAAGAAATTGATACTATCAGGGTTACTAGCTCTGTCGTCAATTGGATTATTTGCTAACGAAAGTCTTTCGACATCCGGAATTACTTTCAACCCGATGGCAAAATCAAAAAAATCAAAAAAAAGTGACAAACCAAGACCAGAAGGCAAAGGTTGGTATATTAATGTAAGCGGTGGATATGGTATTCCATTTTTATCTACTAACAGACGTTCTCCATTAAAAGAAGTAGGCGATAAATATTGGTATCAACATGGAAGCGAGTTAGAAGTGCGTCCGTTATTCGGAACCAATGGTGGTGGTTTTGCATTCAACTTTGGCTGGGGACACATGTTCAATAAATACATTGGTATCGACATGTTGCATACATTTGGTTGGCATCCGGAACGCTTAGATGCGAAAATTGATTTGGAAACGTATTATGCAACTCAAAAAACAGGAACTTTTGGTATTTATGTATCTCCACATTTAGTAATGCATTGGGACAATGGTAAACGTTTTGGAGTTACGGGTAGAGCAGGTGTAGTTGCTCCTATCTTCGGTAATTCTATTTCACGCGCTTACATTAATGACAAGCAAGGTCGTGTGTTAGAAACATTAAGCGGGTTTCCCATTATCCCAGTCCACATAAAAGATTTATTAGAACTTCAAATTGAAATTGAAGGAAAGGCAAAAACTGAATTTCATCCAACAATCGGGGCGAGTGCTTCTATCGGGTTTGATGTGAAATTAAATAAAATGTTGACGATGTTTGCAGAAATGCGTGTGCAAGCATATACTATTCGATTGAAAGAAACGGTGTTTGAGGAATACAAACAAACTACTACATTAAAAGTATTAGGTGTTCCTGCTAACTTCTTATTAGATTTATTAGTGCCGGCGGGTGGTTTACCATTAAATATTGCAAGTGCGTCAGAGGCACCAACTTATTTGACGCACTATGTGTTTAGAAATGAGATTACAGAAGAGTCAAACACGGCACGTTATGGATATAAAGAATTGTTAGATTTAGATCCAAATAAACCGCAAGTAGATTTTGATAAACCAAGGGATGAACCGGGACAAAAATTCAACGCATCTACTTTATATTTTAATTTAGGATTGAGAATGAATTTCGACCAAATTAAAAAGAAATCTAAATAGTAATTTTGATTTATAGATTAAAAAAGTGCATCGTTTCGGTGCACTTTTTTTATGTTTTTAAGTATCGCTTTATACGAACTTTAAATGGAATAGCTGTGTCATATTAAAAAAACGATTGATACGCATGGCAATACGTGTACTAACTCTTTGATTCGATTTTTTTATGCCTTGAAAAAATTGGATAGCTCTTACTAATTCAATATGTTCACTCCAATTTGTAACAGTAGTTGGATTTAAAATACCCCATTCAAGATGTGCATCTTTCATGCCGGCCGCTTTTATACGAATATCTACAAAGAACCGACCAAAATGAGAAATAACATCAAACATAATTTCCGCACCTTTTAATTTTGGTGCTATGGTAACTAGAAATTCTTTTACTTCTTCTTCTTTAAAATAAGGCAACACACCCGGAATTGTAATAAATAAGCCATTGGAGATATCACCAATATCATCTATCCAAGAATAATCAAACATTGACTTGGAAATATACGTTACGCGTTGGTTTGGAATAGGTAATAGTTGTTTGCGCAATGCCATTGAATCGGGCATATCTAAATCATACCATAAAGCAGTACCATTGTCACATCTATAATAAGTGGTATCCAATCCGGCACCAATATCCAATATTTTTCCATTTGGATGTTTCTTCAAAAAAGCTTTTATCGCTTCATCCATTTTGTATGCGCGATAACACAAACCTTGAATACCGATATCTGATAGGTTGCGGACAATTCTCCGTTTGTCGATATCTAATTGTTGATATAACTCGAATGATTTTACATCGTTTAAAAACGGATGTTTATAGCGTGTTTCTTTTGCACGTGAGACGAGTGGTAACAATAATGTTTCTTGTACTCTACCTAATTTTATTTTTATTTTCTCTGCCATGTTTTTTCGTTTAATTATTGTGGATGATATTCCCTTTCTTTTTCTTTCATAATTTCAGCATAGTTCATGCTCATCTTTTTACATTTTTGTTGCACAAATAATTCCATCTGGTCATCGTAATGTTTATTGCCTTCTTCATTGCTAGTACCATACGGTGAAATGGTTTCTATGATAGGCCCATTTTTGGTAAACTGTACTAATTCTATATACGTTTCACCGGCTTCTGCTTTGTACGTTCCATTCTTGTGTTTGCTAATCCACATCGTTGCATTTACATCCGGAATACCTCCAATTGGTAATTCTTTTTTGCCACGTACTAATTTCTGTAAATCACCCAATGGAATTTCTAATTTACCAAAATGTTTTTTCAAATGCGATTGTGCCTCTTCTACACACTGCACTAAAAACCATTCTTTGATACGTGTATGTACTGCGGGAAAATGTCCTTCTTCAATTATTTTATCAATGATACTTTTTACAATAAGTGCCACCATCGCTGCTTGTTGATTGTTTACATCAGCTTTGCGATTCCATTTTTTTAATACAGCAATACCTTCTTGTATGTTCGGATATTTTTGAGCATCTAATTTTAAAATATCTTCAATGTTTATCATCGCATAGTTGTATACAGGCTGCATAAATGTTTGGTCATATTTTATTGCTTTAAACTCATCGTACGATATTTTTCCTTTGGATGCAAACAAATAGCTTGTTCGTAATGCTCTATTGTCGTTATAGGCAAAATAAAAATCCTTTAAAGGTTGAGTGTTTGGATTTACATTATCTTCTTTTGCTGTGCAATTAAAAGGTGTATTGTTGTTGTTAAATACATAACCACATGTTGGATTGATAACTTTTAATAAGCTATCATACGGATAATTATCATTTGCTTTCCAAAGCGTAGCGGCCGTATTTCCGGGCAATACATGCCACCAATCATAGCTTCTGTTTCGCTTAGGAAATTGGCCATTATCCAAATACATTATATTGTTGTCTTTGTCTGCATATACGATATTCATGCCGGGCAATGCCATTTCTTTTAAAGCTGTTTGAAACTCGTTGAAGTTGCTGGCTTTATTCATGAGATACCATTGCTCTGCACCTCTAATGTCAAAGGCAGATGGGAAACGAAGTGCATAATAATTTCCATCATTTTCTAAAGTTGGTCCATAAACGCTCTCATAGTATTTTTTTGTAATCGGAATTTTGATGATCCAAAATATTTTCACCCACATCTTTACTTTTTTTTCTTTTAGTGTGAGCCATTTTTCATCAAACTTATAGGTGAGTTTTTTAGTAGGATGCATTTCTAATTTATATACATCATCGTGGTCTGCAAAACTTACGGTGTGTGCCCATCCTAAATGTTCATTAGCTCCATGGAAAATTGTAACACCACCCGGAAAAGTGCCACCTAAAATATTCCATCCTTCATTGGAGTGCAAGTGTGCTTCATACCACGAATAAGGGCCTTCTAATGGTTGATGTGAATTAATACCTAAATACGTATTTCCATCTATTGTTTTATTGCCATTTACGGCAAAAGCATTGCTACCTTTTGGTATTCGCAATAATTTATTTTCTATCGTTCCGTTCGATATTTTCATGATAGCGAATGGCACATTTGTCATGAGTGCTAAACCAACAGAATAACCAACGATTACATCTTTTTCTGTAACCGGAAATTCCTCTTTAATCCATACTTTTTCTGGATGCATTTTTGCGTATTTATTAACTGCTTGCACATAAGCAGATAGCATATTTTTAAATTTTGGAGAATAACTGGTGTCGTATAATTTTTCTACTGATTCTCTTGCTCCAAGAACTGCACAAAGAAAATCCATAATGGCACCATCTTTTCCTTTTACTTCGGCTAATCGACCGCGTGAGGTAAGAAAATTTTCTTGCATACTTTTAAAATCGTCTTCTGCCGTTGCCCACGCTAATCCGTAAGCTACTTCTTCATCTGTATTACCATAAATATGCGGCACACCATATTTATCACGTATAATTTTGATGTTTTTTGGATTGATTTCAATAGCACAAACAACATTAGCAACAATAGAGAATAAGAAAAGAGAAAGAAATCTATACATAAAAAATATTGTACTATTAAGGTAGAAATAATTACTGAAAAATAGCGAATAGTTAAGTTTTTATATTTTCTTATCTTCACTCCTTAAAAAATTATTCATGTATATTTTAGTTATTAATTGTGGAAGTTCATCGCTTAAAGCTGATGTCATTGATACATTAAATAAAAAAACAATTATAGAGTTAGATGCCGAGCGATTGCCACTTACACCAACAATCCAAATAAATAATGAAACTATTGTTTATAATGATAAATTGGATTTAGATACTATTTTAGTTTTTTGTTTAGAACAAATTAAACAACGATTAGACGGTAAAATAATTGAAGGTGTCGGGCACCGCGTGGTACATGGTGGCGATTATTATAGTCAGCCTATTTTAATTGATACTGCTGTGGAACAAGCGATAGAAGAATTATGTGCGTTAGCACCATTACATAATCCGGCGAATTTATTAGGAATTAGAAAGGCACAAGAAGTATTTGAAGGTGTACATAATATTGCTGTTTTTGATACGGCATTTCATCAAACGTTGCCTAATAGAGCAAAACAATATGCGATAGATAAAGAACTTATTAAGAAGTATAACATAAAACGTTATGGCTTTCATGGCACCAGCCATAAATACATTGCAGAACGAGTAGGAACATATTTAAAACAAGATGTAAAGCACTTACGTATTGTGTCTTGCCATCTCGGAAATGGTGCAAGTGCTTGTGCTATTGAGTTTGGACGAAGCATCGAAACATCTATGGGAATGACACCCATGGAAGGCTTGGTGATGGGCACTCGAAGTGGTGACATTGATGCCGGTATCGTTTCCTTTTTACAAAGCAAAGAAAATTGGAGTACACAACAAACAGAAGATTTCTTAAATAAAAAATCAGGATTAGCCGGTTTAAGTGGTTTAAGTAATGATATGCGTGATATTTTGCAAAAAGCCAGTGAAGGCAATGAAGATGCACGCACAGCAATACAAGTATTCACACATCGACTTACAAAATACATTGGTGCGTATGCTGCATTAATGGGCGGTATTGATGTGTTAGTGTTTACAGGTGGAATTGGTGAAAATAGTGTAGAAATTAGAAATAGAGTTTGCCAACGATTAGATTTTTTAGGTATTACATTGGATGATGATAAAAATAAATCGACCAAATTAACTAACGAAAACGATGTGTCAAATATATCAGATGAAAATGCACGCGTTAAAATATTAGCCATCAAAACGGATGAGCAATTTGCCATTGCTTTAGAAGCACAAAAAATTGTATTAGAAAAAAATAAAGTAAACTGTGTTCCAAAAATTCCAATTGCCATCTCTGCCAGACATGTGCATTTATGTAGAGAAACCTTGGATATTTTATATGGAAAAGATTATGAGTTAACATCATACAAACCTTTATCGCAACCCGGACAATACGCAGCTAATGAAACGGTAACTATCATTGGTCCAAGAAATAAAATTGAGAAAGTTCGCATACTTGGCCCATTGCGTAGCAAAGATCAAGTGGAGATATCTAAAACGGATGAGTTTTTTTTAGGGGTGGATGCACCGGTGCGTGAAAGTGGCAATACTGCCGGCTCGCCGGGCATTATTATTGAAGGGAAAAATGGAACAGCAACCATTAAAGAAGGTGTTATTGTTGCTTGGCGACATATTCACATGCACCCAACAGATGCCGCTATTTTTGGTGTGCAAGATCAAGATGTTGTAAGTGTAGATGTAGATGATAAAGAACGTCCATTAACGTTCAAAAATGTATTGATTCGTGTTTCGGATAAGTTTAAATTAGAAATGCATATTGATACAGATGAAGGTAATGCTGCCGAAATTAAATCGGGTGAAGAAGGCACTTTGATGAAAACATCCATTGCGGGTAGTTTGCATTCTAAAAATGTGTAGCTTTTATTTTGTAATAATTATACCTTGCAATAGACTAATTTTATGTCGCATTTATTTTTGATGCTTTAAATCGTATTTCTATGAATAAATATTTTCTTTCAGTAGTGGCTTTCTTATTAGTATTTACACTACAAGCACAACCATATCAAGATGTAGTTGGAAAAAATATAGACAAGTCCATACAGCCCGGCAACGATTTCTTTAAATATGCCAATGGAAACTGGATTAAACAAAATCCCATTCAGGCAGCCTACTCTCAATGGGGCATCGGTAATTTAGTGCAAGAAGATGTTTGGCATAAATTAAAAACTATTAATGAACAAGCATTAGCCAATCCTTCCATTGATGAGAATACGCGAAAAATTCACGATTTCTATAAAACGGCAATGGATACCGTTACTATCGAAAAAGTAAAGTTAAAACCATTGCAACAGGAATTTGCCAAAATAAATGCAATTAAAACTACCACAGATTTACTGCAAGCAATAGCTTATTTTCATTCTATTGGTGTGCCAACAGCTTTTGATTTAGGCGTTTATCAAGATATGAAAAACAGCGAGGTTAATGCATTGTATTTATCACAAGGTGGTTTGGGCTTGCCAAACAGAGATTATTATTTCAATACAGACACACGCACCAAAAAAATAGTGAAAGATTATAAAACCAACCATTTGGTGAAGATGTTGGCATACATTAATCCTAATTATTCCGGTGCTGCCAATGCTATTTATACATTAGAAAAATCATTAGCAAGTAAATCTAGAAAATTAGAAGAGTTACGCGATCCGTATGCCAACTACAATAAAATGTCCATTGCTGAATTAAACAAACTCACACCAAAAATAAAATGGAATACAATCTTTGAAACATTGAAAATTCATACGGATTCTGTTATTGTTGGTCAGCCGGAATTTTTTACTCAACTTAATAAATTAATCACCACAACACCACTATCAATATGGAAACAATATTTGCGTTTTAATTTACTTTCTAATTATGCATCTTACTTAAATAAAAAAGTAAACAATGAAGATTTTAGATTCTACGGCAAAGTGATACGCGGTAGAAAAGAGCAATTGCCTCGATGGAAGCGTGCGTTAACTTGGGAAGAAGGTGCCATGGGCGAAATTTTAGGAAAATTATATGTGAAAGATAATTTCGCACCTGCAACTAAAGCACGTTACGA